>JAUYNO010000059.1 GCA_030696045.1 Stagnimonas sp.
GCAGCGAGCCCTGTAGTGTTAACAGGCCCTAGTCGATTTGACACCGGTGCCGGTGGCAGCGGTAGTCTGCCCCCGAGCAGCCTCAGTCAAACCTGCCTGCGTCGGCGGCCGGATGCCGTCGTGCTGGCGTCAATGGAGATCCTCAATGAAGCGTTTCCTAGGTGGTGCATCACTGCTGTTACTGGCGGGACTGCCGGTGCTGGCAGCGGCGGGGCAGCCCGACCACGGCTGGATTGTCGGCCTGCGCGGCGGCGTCACGCTGGCCGAGACCGACTCCAGCGACCTCGACGCCGAACTCGCCGCACGCGGCCACACGGTCAGCACCGACCTGGATGGCCACGACCAGGCCTTCGTGCTGAGTCTGGCCTACCGCCTCAGCGCGCTGACCGCGATCGAGACCTCGGTGGGCAGCCTGGGCGAGTACTCGGTCGCGGCCAGCGGCACCAGCCCGGACGCGGCACAGCTGTCCAGAGATCTGATCGAGCAGAAGCCGGCCGGTGGCCGCTTCGTCAGCCTGGGCCTGCGCCAGGACCTGCCGATCACCAGCAAGCTGGCGCTGACCGCCCGCGGCGCCCTGATCGGCTGGCGCCAGGAGTCGAAGATCAACAACGGCCTGGGCACCACCAAGGTCGATGACGAGGATCTGGGCTGGATGTTCGGCCTCGCCGGCACGGTGCTGGTGACTCCGGCCGTCGGCCTGAGCCTCGGCGCCGACTGGTACGACCAGGATCAGCGTGGAGCCATCGGCCTGCTGCACGCGGGCGCTGAATACCGCTTCTGAGGCGCTAGACTGGCGGCACCCCACCCCGGCGCGGACTTTCAGGTCTGCGCCGTTTTTTTGTTGCCGCCTCCGCCATGACCGAAACCTTCACTTGGTACCGCTTCGACCAGCTCAGCGGCGCCGACCTCTACGCCCTGCTGAAGCTGCGCAGCGAGGTCTTCGTGGTCGAACAGAACTGCGTGTTCCTCGACCTCGACGATCACGACCAGAACTCCGAGCACCTGCTGATGCGCGATGGCGCCGGCGCGCTGCTCGGCTATGCGCGGCTGCTGCCGCCGGGCGAGAAGTACGCGGAGTGCTCGATCGGCCGTGTGGTGGTGCCGCTGTCGGTGCGCAGTACCGGCGCTGGCCGGCGGCTGATGGCAGAAGCGGTGCGTGGCACTCGCGAGCGCTATCCGGCCACCCCGATCCTGCTCTGGGCGCAGCAGCGGCTGGAGGGCTTCTATGCCAGCTATGGCTTCGTGACCATCTCCGAGCCGGAACTGGAGGACGGGATTCTCCACGTGAAGATGGTGCTGAACGCATAGAATCAGCCGTCTTCCTTCCGCACTGCGCCGTGTACACCAGCTTCTTCAACCTGCGGGAAGTCCCCTTCTCGATCGCCCCGGACCCCGCGTACCTCTACATGAGCCCGCGCCACCAGGAGGCGCTCGGCCATCTGTTGTATGGCACCGGCCAGTACGGCGGCTTCGTGCAGCTGACCGGCGAAGTCGGCACCGGCAAGACCACCATCGTCCGCACCCTGCTCGCGCAGAAGCTGCAGAACGTCGACGTGGCGATGATCCACAACCCGCGCCAGTCCGAGCCGGAGTTCGTGCAGAGCATCTGCGACGAGCTCGGCGTGAAGTATGTGAAGGCCGGCGCGACGCTGAAGGTGATGGTGGACGCGCTCAATGCCTTCCTGCTCGATCAGCACGCCGCTGGCCGCCGCACCGTGCTGATCATCGATGAGGCGCAGCAACTGGCGCCCGAGGTGCTGGAGCAGGTGCGCCTGCTGACCAACCTCGAGACCACCAAGGAAAAGCTGCTGCGGATCATGCTGATCGGCCAGCCGGAACTGGCCGAGCTGCTGGGTCGCCAGGACCTGCGCCAGCTGGCCCAGCGCATCACCGCCCGCTACCACCTGACGCCGCTGGACTCCGGCGAGACCGCCGAATACATCGCCCATCGCCTGCAGGTCGCCGGCGGGGCCCGCGACCTGTTCTCGCCGGCGGCGGTGAAGCTGGTCCACAAGTATTCGGGCGGCGTGCCACGCCTGGTCAACATCATCTGCGACCGCGCCCTGCTCGGCGCCTATTCGCGCAGCCTGCGCCAGGTCAGCCCGGAGATCGTGCAGGTAGCGGCCGGCGAAGTGCTGGGCCTGGGCGCGCTGCAGCAGCCCGCCCTGCGCGCGGCGCTGAAGCTGCCGCGCCCGACGCTGCGCAGCCTGGAGATCGGCCTGGCCGTGGTCGGACTGGCGGTGGCGGCGCTGCTGTTGCGCGAGCGCTGGCCGGTCAGCGACCCCGCGCCCGCATCGGCCGTGGCGGCCAGCATGCCGGCGCCGCCCGCTGCCGAGCCGGTGGCAGCGCCTGCGGCGGCTGAGGTGGCGATGGCGACGCCCGCTGCCGTGGTCGTCGCGCCCGCACCAACGGCCGCAGTACCGCCACCGGCCACACCCATCGTCGCGGCTGCCGCGCCCGGGCTCGACCTGAATGGCGCCAGCGCCCCACTCAACCAGCTGATGCTGCGCCTGGGCCGGCTCTGGCTGCGCGACTTTCGGGCCGGCAATGAAAAAGCCTGCCGCGCCCTGCACCGCCTGCGCCTGGAATGCCTGAAGGGCAATGCCGAATGGAGCGACCTGGCGGCCATGAACCTGCCAGCGATCCTGACCCTGTCGGTGCAGGGCGAACTGCGCTACGTGCTGTTGCGCGAACTCGGCCGCGACCAGGCGGTGCTGCTGACCGAGCAGGGCAAGCAGAGCCTGCAGCTGAGCACGCTCGACCCGCTCTGGACCGGCGAGTACCTGTTGCTGTGGCAGCGCGAGACCGACGAACTGAGCATAGGCCCGGAAACCCGGGGCGAGCCGGTGCAGTGGCTGCGTATCCGGCTGGCGGATCGCCTCAAGAAGGCGGTCGGCGATCCCGCCGACGGTCGCTGGGATGCCGAGCTACGCGAGGCGGTACAGCGCTTCCAGACCATCCACGGCATCCGGCCCGACGGCATCGCCGGCGCCCGCACCCTGCTGGCGCTTGCCGACCGGCGTGGCGCCCCGCTGCTGAGTCCGCGCCCATGAGCTTCATCCTCGACGCCCTGCAGAAATCCGAGCGCGAACGCCACGCCGGCCAGGCGCCGGCCATCGACGAAGCCCTGACCCGGCCGCTGCCCGAGCCGCGCCGGCGCGGCCGCAATGACGAGATGGCCCTGGTCGTCCGTACCGCGCTGATCGTCAGCGCGGTGTTCCTGATCGCGGGCCTGACCTGGTGGCTATTGTCGCGCCATGCCGCCGATTCCTCGGCGGCGCCGGCCGAACCGCCAGTGATCGCGGCAGCACCAGCGCCGTCGGCCGCCCCTGGGGCGGACCTGCCGCCGATACCGGCGCCCGCACCCGGGCCGGCCCTGCGCATCGATCCCGAGCGCCTGCAGGCACCGGTCGCCGCCGCTGATCTCGGCCCCGATGCCGCCAGTCTCGACGAGTTGCTGGACGATACGCCCGAGCCAGAGCTCACCGCGGCGCCTGCCTTCGATGCCCCGGCCGTGGATGCCACTCCCGCCCCAGCAGTCGAGGCCGAGGCCGCGCCGGCAGCAAAAACGATCGCCGCGCGCCCGCTGAAGGACATGCCGCCCAGCTTTCGCAGCGAGTTCCCGGCGCTGAGCGTGCAGGTGCACGTCTACGACCCCAACCCGCTGCGCCGCTTCGTGCTGGTCAACGGCAAGAAGTACCGCGAAACCGACACCCTGGTCGAAGGTCCGCAGCTGGTCGAGATCGTCGAGGACGGCATCGTGCTCGAACAGCGCGGCACCCGGGTGCTGCTGGAAATGCCGCGCTGAAGCGCGAAAACCGAAACCGCGATCAGGGCTCCAAACCCCTATAAATTCGAGGAGGCCATTCATGAAGACCCAAGCAGGCTCCGCAGGAGCGCTCGCCCTGTTGATCTCCACCACGCTGCTGCTCCCCGGCTGCGGTGGCGGTGGCCTGGACGAGGACAGCACACCTGAGATGCCCACAGTGGCGCAGGCGTTGGCGGCATCCAGCCAGAGCGGCAAGGTCGGCACGTTCACCGAGGCCCGCCATGCGGTCAATTCGCTGCTGCTGTTGGTGGGACCACCGGGCACCATCCCACTGCCGTTCAAGTCCGGCAGCACGGCGAAAGCCGCCCAGCCCCAGGGTCCGATGACCAAGGCGCTTACGGCGACCGGCCAGAAGGCGGCCGATCCCAAGGCGGCCTGCTCCGGCGGTGGCACCGAAACCACTGGCCAGCAGAACGGCGTCAACGTGATGTCGCCGTATAGCGACCAGCTGTTCAATCTTGCCTTGGTCACCGATGCCAACTGCAGGCAGGTCCAGCAGTCCGGCAGTGACACCTACACCATCACCGTCAATGGCCTCAGCAGTCGCAACGGCGAAGTTCCGGAAGGCAGCCAGCGCATCAGCTATGCGCAGCGCGGTGAATCGGCGTCGGCTCCATTCCGGATCTCCGAGGAGTACCGCTACAGCGAGGGTGGCCGGAGCTACACCGATACCTTGCTGCTAGAAACCTTCGGGCTGACGCATCGCCGCAACAACAGCAACAACGACATCATCAGCGGCGAGTTCTACACACGCACCCTCGGGCAGCTGTCGGGCTTCGATTCTGGCAACGCCTACGGCGGGGCGTTGGCGCTCCAGCAAGGCAGCTCGACCACCAGCCGCTATCTGGTGACGGTGCTGGAGGCCGGCGCGCTGAATGTTTCCGGCACCCTTGCCGTGGGCCTGCTGTCGCAACCCGCGTCGTTCGCGGCCAACTGCGGGTCCGGCACCTTTACCGTTTCGACACCGACGCCGATACAACTGGTGGACAACGGCATCCAGGGCAAGCTGCAGCTCGTTGGCAGCGGCGGGACAGCCACCTACCTGTTCAGCAGTGATGGTCAGGTCGAGATCACCGCCGGCGATGGCAGTAAGCAGACGGTCAGCCAAAGCACGCTCGGCAATTGCGATTTCGGCGGCTAGATCGGAGTCCGGCCAACAAAAAAGCCCGGTTTGAGCCGGGCTTTTTTGTTGCCCTACGGCAAGCTCAGGCCACCTTGGCCGGCGCCGTCAGCTCGGCGCAGGCGGCGTCGAGCCGCTTCAGGCCCTCGGCCGCTTCGGCCTCGGTGATGTTCAGCGCTGGCGCCAGCCGGAGCACGTCGGGGCCGGCGACCAGGGTCCAGACGCCGTGCCTGAGGCCGGCATTGACGACTTCCTTGGCCTTGCCCTTCCAGGCCGCCGCCATCGGCGCGCCGAGCAGCAAGCCCAGGCCGCGCACTTCCTCGAACAGCCCGTAGCGCTGGCCGATGGCCTTCAGGCCCTCGCGCAGCTGGGCGCCGCGCGCGGCCACGTTGGCGCGGATCTCCGGGGTGTTGACCACGTCGAACACCGCCTCCGCCACGGCGCAGGCCAGCGGGTTGCCGCCGTAGGTGCTGCCGTGAGTGCCGAAGGCCAGGGTCTCGGCGATCTTCGCGGTGGTCAGCATGGCGCCAATGGGAATGCCGCCGCCCAGGCCCTTGGCGGTGGTCAGCACGTCCGGCGTCACGCCGAACTGCTGGTAGGCGTAGAGCGTGCCGCTGCGGCCGTTGCCGGACTGCACCTCGTCGAACACCAGCAGCGCCTTGTATTTCGTCGCCAGCGCGCGGGCGCCTTCGATGAATTCCTTGGTCGCCGGCAGGATGCCGCCCTCGCCCTGCACCGGCTCCAGCACGATGGCGCAGACCTCGTCGCTCATCGCCGCCTCCAGCGTCGGCAGGTCGTTGAAGGGCAGGTGCTCGATGCCGGCCGGAATCGGCTCGAAGCCCTGGGTGTACTTGGCCTGGCCGCCGACGCTGACCGTGAACAGGGTGCGGCCGTGGAAGGCGTTAAAGAAGGAGATGATCTTGTTCTTGCCCGGCGCCAGCTGGTTGCCATGGCGACGCGCCAGCTTGAACGCGGCCTCGTTGGCTTCGGCGCCGGAATTGCAGAAGAACACCCGCTCGGCGAAGGTCGCCTCGGTGAGCTTCTTGGCCAGGCGCAGGGCCGGCTCGTTGGTCATCACATTGGACAGGTGCCAGAGCTTGCCGGCCTGCTCGGTCAGTGCCTTGACCATCACCGGGTTGGCATGGCCGAGCACGGTGACGGCAATGCCGCCGGCGAGGTCGATGTACTCGCGTCCCTGCTGATCCCAGAGGCGCGAGGCCTCGCCACGCACCGGAATGATCTCGGCGGGCTGGTAATTGGGGACCATGACCTCGTTGAAGGTCTGACGGCTGACTTGCATCGGTAGGCATCCTGAGGGTGGCGGAAAGGCGACGCCGGGACTGCGCCCACCGCGTCGGCTGGATGGCGCGCAGTGTAAGGCTTTTGGCCGCCAGGGGGCCGTCCGATCAGCAGTCTTTGGTTGCGGCTGCCAGCGGGCTCGGAAGGCCCACCCGACCGCTCCGGCGACACCGATCATCGGCCGTCGCGGGACCGGCCTGCCAGGGCTCGCAGCATGGGCCGGTTCTTGCAGAATCCGAGCACGAACGCCAAACCCTCACCGGAGGACAAGGTGCAGCAAAACGACTGTTCCATCCGCCCCACCGCCGGGCGAACCGGCATTAAAGCCCGGCCGCCCTCGGCGCGCCTGATTGACGCAAACTCGCCAAGCTTGTGGTCTATTGGTATGACCGGTGCGTGGCAATTGCGGACCACGCAAGGAGCCTGATCATGAAATTGTTCGAATCGTTCCGGCAGCAGTACCAGAAAGCGCGGGAGGAGGAGTTGTCACTCCCCGAGTACCTGGATCTGTGCAAGCGCGAACCGATGGCCTATGCCTCGCCCGCCGAGCGCATGCTCGCCGCCATCGGCGAGCCGGAAGTCGTCGACACCCGCAACGATCCACGGCTGTCGCGGATTTTCTCCAACCGGGTCATCCGTCGCTATCCGGCCTTCCGCGAGTTCTTCGGCATGGAGGACGTGATCGCCCAGGTGGTCGCCTTCTTCAAGCACGCCGCCCAGGGCCTCGAAGAACGCAAGCAGATCCTCTACCTGCTCGGCCCGGTCGGCGGCGGCAAGTCCTCTATCGCCGAGAGTCTGAAGGCGCTGATGGAGAGCTACCCGATCTACGCGCTGCAGGGCTCGCCGATCAATGAATCACCGCTGGGCCTGTTCAACCCCGAGCGCGACGGCGCCATGCTGGAGAGCGAGTACGGCATCCCGCGCCGCTACCTGACCGGCATCGCCAGCCCCTGGGCGATCAAGCGCCTGGCCGAGTTCGAAGGCGACCTCTCGCGCTTCAAGGTGGTGCGCATCCAGCCCTCGGTGCTGCGGCAGATCGCCATCGCCAAGACCGAACCGGGCGACGAGAACAACCAGGACATCTCCAGCCTGGTCGGCAAGGTCGACATCCGCAAGCTGGAGGCCTATTCGCAGGACGACCCGGATGCCTACAGCTACTCCGGCGGCCTCTGCCTGGCCAACCAGGGCCTGCTCGAATTCGTCGAGATGTTCAAGGCGCCGATCAAGATGCTGCACCCGCTGCTGACCGCGACCCAGGAGGGCAACTTCAAGGGCACCGAGGGTTTTAGCGCCATCCCCTTCAACGGCGTGATCCTCGCCCACTCCAACGAGAGCGAATGGCAGGCCTTCCGCAACAACAAGCACAACGAGGCCTTCCTCGACCGCGTCTACATCGTCAAGGTGCCCTACTGCCTGCAGGTGTCGGAGGAAATGCGGATCTACCAGAAGCTGCTCAAGCACAGCTCGCTGGCCAAAGCACCCTGCGCGCCCGGCACCCTGGACATGATGGCGCAGTTCTCGGTGCTGACCCGGCTCAAGGAGCCGGAGAACAGCAGCATCTTCGCCAAGATGCGCACCTACGACGGCGAGACCCTGAAGGACACCGATCCCTCGGCCAAGTCCTACCAGGAATACCGCGACTACGCCGGCGTCGACGAGGGCATGACCGGCATCTCGACCCGCTTCGCCTACAAGGTGCTGTCGGCGGTGTTCAACTATGACCAGGCCGAGGTCGCCGCCAATCCGGTGCACCTGATGTATGTGCTGGAGCAGCGCATCCTGCGCGAGCAGTTGCCGGAGGACCAGCAGCGCCGCTACCTGGAGTTCATCAAGTCCTGGCTGGCGCCGCGCTATGCCGAGTTCATCGGCAAGGAAATCCAGACCGCCTATCTCGAAAGCTATTCCGAGTATGGCCAGAACATCTTCGACCGCTACGTCACCTTTGCGGATTACTGGATCCAGAACGAGGACTTCCGCGATCCCGAAACCGGCGAATCCTTTGACCGCGCGGCGCTCAACGCCGACCTGGAGAAGATCGAGAAGCCGGCCGGCATCGCCAATCCCAAGGACTTCCGCAACGAGATCGTCAACTTCGTGCTGCGCGCCCGCGCCCAGCACGGCGGCAAGAATCCGAAGTGGACCAGCTACGAGAAGCTGCGCGAGGTGATCGAGAAGAAGATGTTCTCCTCCACCGAGGAGTTGCTGCCGGTCATCAGCTTCAACGCCAAGGCCTCGGAGAACGACAAGAAGAAGCACGAGAACTTCGTCGGCCGCATGGTCGAGAAGGGCTACACGGAAAAGCAGGTGCGCCTGCTGTCGGAGTGGTATCTGCGGGTCCGGAAGTCGGCGTGAAGGCCGGGAGACGGGAGATGAGAGACGGGAGACGACAAGGTGATCGGCCGGGCGCCACCACCCTCTCGCCGTTCCGTCTCCCGTCTCTCATCTCCCGTCTCCCGTAGAAGCACATGTCCATCGTCATCGACCGCCGGCTCAACGATCGCAACAAGAGCGCGGGCAACCGCGCCCGCTTCCTGCGCCGCTACAAGGAGCAGATGAAGAAGGCGGTCACCGACATGGTCGGCGAGCGCTCGATCACCGACATGGACCGTGGCGGCTCGGTCAACATCCCGGTCCGGGACATTGCCGAGCCCAGCTTTCGCCACGGTGCCGGCGGCGACCAGGAATCGGTGCACGCCGGCAACCACAGCTTTCAGCCGGGCGACCGCCTGCCCCGTCCGTCCGGCGATGGCCAGGGCGGCGGTGGCGGCAGCAGCGGTGGCGAGGGTGGCGACTCCGAAGACAGCTTCACCTTCGCCCTAACCCGCGAGGAATTCCTGAGCCTGTTCTTCGACGATCTGGAACTGCCGCACCTGGTCCGCAACTTCCTGGGCGAGGCGCGCGACCACAAATGGCAGCGTGCCGGCTACACCGCCAGTGGGGTGCCGGCCAATCTCTCGGTGCTGCGCTCGCTGCGCACCGCGCTGGGGCGCCGCATCGCGCTTGGCAGCGCCATCCGCCGCGAACTGGACCTGCTGGAGCAGCGCATCGCGGCCGAGGGCCTGGACCCGGCACTGGAAGCCGAACGGGTCCGCCTGCGCCAGCGGCTGAAACAGATCCCCTTTCTCGACGAGCTGGACCTGCGCTACCGCCACCGCGTGCGGGTGCCGCAGCCGATCTCGCGGGCGGTGATGTTCTGCCTGATGGATGTCTCCGCCTCGATGAACGAGGAAAAGAAAGACCTCGCCAAGCGCTTCTTCACCCTGCTCTACCTGTTCCTGAGCCGCAAGTACGAAAAGGTCGAGCTGGTCTTCATCCGGCATACCGATGACGCCCAGGAGGTCGATGAGGAGACCTTCTTCCACGACCCCAAGTCCGGCGGCACCGTGGTGCTGTCGGCGCTCAAGCTGATGCAGGAGATCATCGCCGCCCGCTACCCGGGCGGGCAGTGGAACATCTACGGCGCCCAGGTCTCCGATGGCGATGCCTTCGGCGCCGACCCCGAGAAGAGCCGCGCCCTGCTGGTCGAACAGCTGCTGCCGCAGCTGCGCTACTACGCCTATATCGAGACCCCGGACGACCCGCAGCGGGTGAGCCCGCTGATGCATGCCTACTCGCGCATCGAGGCCGGCCATTTCGCGACCTGCTCCGTAACCGAACGCAGCCAGGTCTACCCGGTGCTGCGCGAATTGTTCCGGCGCGAGGCGGCGGCATGAACAGCATCCTGGTCACTGAAACCCCGGCGACGCTGCCCGGAGCCGCCGGCAACGGGCCAGCTGACGGCAACACGCCGCAGCTGCCGCTGGCGCTGTCCGGTGGCGGCCGCCTGCTGTCCACCGGCAGCGAGTGGACCTTCGAGCTGCTGGGCCGCTACGACGAGGCCATCCACGCCATCGCCGCCAACGAGTTCGGGCTCGACACCTATCCCAACCAGATCGAGGTGATCGCCAGCGAGCAGATGCTCGACGCCTACGCCTCGGTCGGCCTGCCGATCAGCTATCCGCACTGGAGCTATGGCAAGGAGTTCATCCGCAACGAGCATCTCTACCGCAAGGGCGCGCGCGGCCTGGCCTACGAGATCGTCATCAACTCCAACCCCTGCATCTCCTACCTGATGGAGGAGAACAGCATGCCGATGCAGGCCCTGGTGATCGCCCATGCCTGCTACGGCCACAACTCCTTCTTCAAGGGCAATTACCTGTTCCGGCAATGGACCAATGCCGACGCCATCGTCGACTACATGGTGTTCGCGCGCCGCTACGTGCTGGACTGCGAGGAGCACCACGGCCATGCGGCGGTGGAGGAGGTACTCGACTCCTGCCATGCCCTGATGAGTCACGGCGTCGACCGCTATCGCCACCCGACACCGCTGTCGGTGGAAGAGGAGCGCGACCGCCAGCGCGACCGCGAGGAGCATGCCTGGCAGCGCTACGACGAGATCTGGAAGACCGTGCCGCGTAAACGCCCGGCCGAGCGACGGCGCGGCGAGTCACCATTCCCCGAGGAGCCGCAGGAAAACCTGCTGTACTTCATCGAGAAGCACGCGCCCAAGCTGGAACCCTGGCAGCGCGAGCTGGTGCGCATCACCCGCAAGCTGGCGCAGTACTTCTACCCGCAGGGCCAGACCAAGGTGATGAACGAGGGCTGGGCGACCTTCTGGCATTACACCCTGCTCAACCGCCTGTACGACCACCGCCTGGTCGACTCCGGCTTCATGCTGGAGGTGCTGCAATCACACACCAATGTCATCACCCAGCGTGGCTACGACCAGCGCGGCTACGGCGGCCTCAATCCCTATGCGCTCGGCTTCGCGATGATGAGCGACATCCGCCGCATCTGCGAGCAGCCCACCGAGGAAGACCGCCACTGGTTCCCGGACATCGCCGGCGGCGACTGGCGCAAGGTGCTGGACTTCGCGATGCGCAACTACAAGGACGAGTCCTTCATCGGCCAGTTCCTGTCGCCCAGGCTGATGCGCGAGTTCCACCTGTTCGCGGTCGCCGACCAGGCCAGTGATTCACAGCTGCGCATCGACAGCATCCACAACGAGGACGGCTACCGCCGCCTGCGGCGCCTGCTGGCCGCCCAGTACAACCGCGACAATCAGGTGCCGGACATCCAGGTGCTGCGCTACGAGCGGCGCGGCGACCGTTCGCTAACCCTGCGCCACCGCCAGCATCGCGGCCGGCCGCTGCATGGCGAGACCGGCGAGGTGATGAAGCACCTGTCACGGCTCTGGGGCTTCGCGGTCCGGTTGGAAACTGTCGACGCGCAGGACCGCCCGGTCGGCGAGACGCTGAGCCTCGGCGCCTGAACCGCCCCCGGACGCGGCTCGTCCGACTGCGGGACGCGGGCTGCGCCCATCAGCCTCACCGTAGGCCTGCTCCATCCCCGCGAGCGGCTCGCATCCATACTGACGCATGACTCACTAAAAATCTTTTCCTACAAGGACTTATCAGGCATACATATCGGCGTGCCTGAATGCGTCGGCAGCTGTATGCCGCCGATCCAGGTGCCAGGGAGCCAGGCCCTGTCCATTACCAGAACTGGCCACCGCAAAGGAGTGT
Organism: Stagnimonas sp.; assembly: GCA_030696045.1. Taxonomy (GTDB): domain Bacteria; phylum Pseudomonadota; class Gammaproteobacteria; order Nevskiales; family Nevskiaceae; genus Stagnimonas. The sequence continues at coordinate 11,813 of JAUYNO010000059.1, forward strand.
GGATGTTTCACGTCGCTGACTCGATCAGTCCGTTCGCCCCGCCGTCAGTGCGCACCTGGCTGGAGTGCGGTCGGTGAGCAACAACCTGGTCTTCATCGTCATGGACAGCTGCCGCTATGACAGCTATGCCCGTGCGAAGCGCCCGAACATGGATGCGATCGGCGTTGGTGAACAGCGCTACTCCTATGCGTCCTGGACCTCGCCCTCGCACTACACCTACCTGATGGGCATGGTGCCGCACAAAAGCCCGCGCGGCGTGTTCGCCAGCGAGGTCTACAAGAAGGAATTCGCGCAGTGGGTGGATCGGCTCGGGATCGACGACCTGTCGTTCAAGAGCTTCGTGCCGCAGCTGTCGCTGCCCCATGTACTGCAGCAGCAGGGCTATCGCACCTGCGCCAAGGTTTCGCTGCCGGTGCTCAACCCGCTCTCGCACCTGAACCGCCATTTCGACGACTACAAGCTGATGGCGAACCACAACGACTTCGGCGGCATGATCCGCGAGATCGAGTTCGACGCCGACGAGCCCAGCTTCCATTTCCTCAACCTGGGCGAGACCCACTACCCCTACATGCTCGACCCCAAGAGCCTGCCGCACATCTCCGGCGTGCACGGGGTGTTCAAGCGCATGGACGACGAGCTGGGCCAGGGCACGGTTGACAAGTTTTTTGACGACGACCAGATGCGCGATCTGCATGCCCAGCAGGTCCGCACGGTGGAACATGTGGACACCGTGCTCGAAGCTTTGATCGAGAAGGCACCGGTCGGCACCCATTTCATCATCACCGCCGATCACGGCGAGTGTTTCGGCGAGGGCGGCTACTTCGGCCACGGACCCATCGTCCACGAGAAGGTGATGGAAGTACCGTTCCTGGAAGGACGGAAGCGTTAGTTTCGATTGCGGCCACGCAGGGAGCACAGGCCATGAGCGGACAGTTTGAGATTGTGGTGGTGTCACCGGCGGGACTCGGCGCGCCGGATCTGGCAGTGGCCGCCGGTCGCGCCGGCGCGCTCGGCCTGCTGGACCTCGTCGATACCCCGGCGGAGCAATGCGCGGCCGCGCTCGAAAGCCTGCTGCGGGCCACCACCGGCGCCGTCGGCCTGCGCCTGGGCCCGGCGCAGCTCGAAGCCTGGCCGGCGCTGCAGACCCAGGTCGGCGCTCGCGCACTGACCCTGGTCCTCAGCGGTGGCAGCGCCATCATTCGGGCCGTGCAGACCTCGCTCGCGGGGCTGGCGAGCCCGCGCTTGCTGGCGGAGATCACGGCGGTCGAGCAACTCGCCGAGCTGCCGCACGGACTCCAGGGCCTGGTCGCTCGCGGTCACGAGGCCGGTGGCGAGATCGGCGACGACGGCAGCTTCATCCTGCTGCAGAAGCTGCGCGGCCGGACCGCGCTGCCGATCCTGGCCCAGGGCGGCATCGGCGTGCACAGCGCCGCCGCCTGCCGGGTCGCGGGAGCGGCCGGCGTGCTGCTCGACGACATCGCCCTGCTGCTGCCGGAAAGCCCGCTGCCAGCCACGCACAAGACCGAGCTGGCGCGGCTGAACGGAGCCGAATGCCGCCTGTTCGGCGAATCAGCCGGACGCCCCCTGCGCGCCTATGCGCGCCCGGGCTCGGCGGCGCTGAAAGCCGCCGACGCACTCCAGCAGGCCTTCGAGACCGGCGCGCTCGATCACGCCGCCTACACCTGCCAACGCTCGGCCCTGCTGGGCTGGCAGGACAGCCAGCAGCAACTGCTGCCCCTGGGCCAGGCCATCGGCCTGGCCGCCGGTGCCGCCGCGATTCACGGCAGCCTGGCCGAACTGGTCGCCGCCGTGCGCCGCGCCAGCAGCCGGCAAATCGCACTGGCCGCCGAACAGGGCGCGCTGGCCGAAGGCGGCGCCCTGGCACGCGCGCACGGCTGCCGCTATCCCATCGCCCAGGGGCCGATGACCCGGGTTTCCGACCACGCCGGCTTCGCCGCCGCCGTCGCCGAGGGCGGCGCCCTGCCCTTCCTGGCACTGGCGCTGATGCGCGGCCCGCAGGTCGCGGAGCTGCTGCAGACCACCCGCGCGCAAGCCGGCGGCCGGGCCTGGGGGGTCGGCCTGCTCGGCTTCATTCCGGAAGCGCTGCGCCAGGAACAATGCGCGGCGATCTGGGACTGTCCACCGCCCTTCGCCCTGATCGCTGGCGGCCGGCCGGATCAGGCGGCGGAGTTCGAGGCACGCGGCATCCGCACCTATATCCACGCGCCGGCGCCGGCCCTGCTCAAGCTCTATCTCGAACAGGGCGCGCGCCGCTTCGTGTTCGAGGGCCGCGAATGCGGCGGCCATGTCGGACCGCTGTCCAGCTTCGCGCTCTGGGGCCAGATGATCGAGCTGCTGCTGGCCGAGGTTCCCGCCGGCGCCGAGCAGGAAGTGCAGCTGCTGTTCGCCGGCGGCATCCACGATGCCCTGTCCTCGGCCATGGTGGCAGCGATGGCGGCGCCCCTGGTGGCGCGCGGCATGAAGGTCGGCGTGCTGATGGGCACCGCCTATCTGTTCACCGAAGAGATCGTCGCCAGCGGCGCCGTGGTGCCCGGCTTCCAGGCCGAGGCGCTGCGCTGCCAGCGCACGGTGAATCTCGAATCCGGCCCCGGCCATGCGACCCGCTGCGTCGACACCGACTTCGCCCGTGATTTCCTCGACACCCGGCGCCGCCTGCTGGCCGAGGGCCAGAGCGTCGAGGCCGTGCGCGACGCCCTGGAAGCGCTCAATCTTGGCCGCCTGCGCATCGCCAGCAAGGGCCTGGACCGTGGCCGCGATGGGGCACTCGCGCCGGTCGCGGACGCGGCCCAGCGCCGCGAGGGCATGTACATGATCGGCCAGGTGGCGACCCTGCGCGAGCGGGTGCTGTCGATCGGCGTGCTGCACCGGGAGGTCAGCGAGGAGTCGCAGGCCCTGCTCGCCGGCGCGCTGCCGGCGCGAACGGCGAAGCCCGCCGCGCGGCCCTCGGATGTCGCCATCGTCGGCATCGGCCTGGTGCTGCCGGGCGCCAACGACGCCGCCGAGTACTGGGACAACCTGCTGCAACAGCGCAGCGTCATCCGCGAGGTTCCGGAATCGCGCTGGGACTGGCGCCTGTACTTCGACGAGAACCCCAAGGCGCGCGACAAGATCTATTCGCGCTGGGGCGGCTTCCTCGACGAGATCCGCTTCGATCCCACCCGCTTCGGCATTCCGCCGAAGTCGATGAAGTCCATCGACCCGGCGCAGATCCTCAGCCTGGAAGCCGCCAGCCGCGCGCTGGCCGATGCCGGCCTCGCGCAGGGTGGCTACGACCGCGAGACCACCTCCATCGTGCTCGGCGCCAGCGGTGGCTCCGGTGATCTCGGCGCGCAGTACGCGCTGCGCGCCGAACTGCCGCGCTATGTCGAGAACCTGAGCGCCGAAGCCTGGGACCGGCTGCCGGAATGGACCGAGGAATCCTTCGCCGGCACCCTGCTCAATGTCGCCGCCGGTCGCATCGCCAACCGCCTCGACTTCGGCGGCATCAACTGCACGGTCGATGCTGCCTGCGCCTCCTCGCTGGCTGCCATCGCGATGGCGGTGCAGGAGCTGGAGAACGGCAACAGCTCTCTGGTGCTGGCCGGCGGCTTCGACACCACCCAGTCGGCCTATGCCTACACCGCCTTCGCCAAGACCTCGGCGCTGTCGGCCAGTGGTCAGGCACGCAGCTTCGACCAGGCCGCCGACGGCATCGTGATCTCCGAGGGCGTGGCCATGGTGGCGCTCAAGCGCCTGGCCGATGCCGAGCGGGATGGCGACCGCATCTACGCAGTCATCAAGGCGGTCGCCGGTTCCAGCGATGGCAAGGCCCTGGGCCTGACCGCGCCGCGCAGCGAGGGCCAGGTACGCGCACTGGATCGCGCCTATGCCAAGGCCGGTTTCGCGCCGGCCAGCCTGGGGCTGATCGAGGCCCACGGCACCGGCACCGCGGTCGGTGACCGCGCCGAGGCACAGACCATCCGCCGGGCGCTGGAAACCAGCGGCGCCAGGCCGCAGAGCGTCGCGCTCGGCTCGGTGAAGACCTTGCTCGGCCACACCAAGGCCGCCGCCGGCACCGCCGGTCTGGTCAAGGTGGCGCTGGCCCTGCACCACCGCAGCCTGCCGCCGCATGCCGGGGTCGAGAACCCCATCGACACCCTCGCCGATGCCGCCTCGCCCGCCTACCTGCTGCGCCAGCCGCGCCCCTGGCTGACGCCGGTCGGGCATCCGCGCCGTGGCGCAGCATCCGCCTTCGGCTTTGGCGGCACCAATTTCCACGCGGTGCTGGAGGAATACGCACCCGCCGGCCAGGCCTCGGGCCCGCCCGGGGCCGGGCGCTGGCCGAGCGAGCTGTTCCTGTTCCGGGCCCGCGATGCCGCCACGCTGGTCACCGAGCTGGGCGCGCTGCTGGCACAGCTCGGCGAGCACAGCCGCATCCCCCTGGCCGAACTGGCGCTGAGCCTGGCCAGCCAGGCCGAGTCGCGCGGTCGCCTGCCGGTCGCGCTGGCCCTGGTCGCCGCCGACCGCGGCACCCTGGCGCGCGCGCTGGACGCGGTGCTCGCGCACCTGCGCGAGGGCAAGCCGCTGCCTCAGATTTCTTCTCTGGGCATCCGGCTCAATCTGGCGGTGCCGGCGACGGAGCCGCAGATCGCCTTCCTGTTCCCCGGCCAGGGCGCGCAGCAGCTCGACATGGGGCGCGAGGCGGTGCTGTACTTCGAGGAGGTGCGGCAGGCGCTGGAATTCGCCGACCACTGCCTGCGGCTGGAGCTGCCAGCCGGTCTCAGCCAGCACATGCTGCCGCCCAGCGCCTACGACGCGACCCGCGAGGCCGAGCAGCAGCGGGCGCTGACCGACACCCGCGTTGCCCAGCCCGCCATCGGCGCGCTGTCGCTGGGCTATCTGCGGCTGGCCGAGCGCCTGGGCCTGCAGGCCAGCGCCAGCGCCGGCCACAGCTACGGTGAATACAGCGCCCTGATGGCCGCCGGCGTGATCGCGCCCGAGGACTTCCTGCGCCTGTCGGCGGCGCGTGGCGCGGCGATGGCCGCCGCCGCCTCCGGCAGCCCGGGCGCGATGGCGGCAGTGCAGGGCCGGCGCGAGCAGATCGCCGCCCACCTGGTCCGCTTCCCGGGCGTGCTGATCGCCAATCACAACGCCCCCGAGCAGAGCGTGATCTCCGGCCCCCGGGCCGCAGTCGAGGCCGCCGTGGCCGCGCTCACCGAGGCCGGCCTGCGCGCGGTGCCGCTGGCGGTATCCGGCGCCTTCCACACCGAACTGGTGGCGGCGGCCAAGGCGCCGCTGGCGGCGGCCATCCAGGCCACGCCGTTCCGGCCGGCGCGCTATCCGGTCTACTCCAACAGCACGGCCCGGCCCTACCCGGACCGGCCGGCCGAGATGCAGCAGCAGCTCGACGCCCACCTGCTGTCCAGCGTCGAGTTCGTCGCCGAGATCGAGGCCATGCAGGCCGCCGGCTGCGCGCTGTTCGTCGAACTGGGCCCGCGCGGCATCTGCGCCAACATGGCACGCCAGACCCTGGCCGGCCGCCCGGCCCAGGCGGTGTCGCTGGATGGCAATGGCGGCGGCCTGCGCGGCCTGCTGCTGGGACTGGCGGAAGTCTTCGTCGCCGGCGCCGCCTGGCGCCCCAGCGCCCTGTTCGCCGGGCGCGGCCTGCGGCCGCTCAGCAGCGCGCAGCGGGCCGAACTGGCGCAGGCCCTGCCCTCGCCGCGCCACCTGTGGATGGTCAGCGGTGGCTGTGCCCGGCCGGTCGGCGATCCCCTGGTCCGCACCGGGGCCCAGCCGGCGCTGACCCTGGCCAGCCGCGAGGCCGCGCGCGCCGCCTTGGTCAGCACGGCGCCCGCCCCGACCGTCATGGCGCCGCTGACTACGACGCCCACCATCACCACCGGAGCGACCATGACCGGAGCCCTGAGCAGCGAGGCGCTGATCGCCTATCAGCAGACCATGCGGCAGTTCCTGAGCCTGCAGGAGCGGGTGATGCAGCAGGCCCTCGGCGGCCTCGCCGCACCGACCGGGGCTGCAGCCCTGCCCGTCGCCGTCGCCAGCCTGTCAGCGGTGCCAGCGCCGGCGCCGCAGGCATCCCCGGTCATCGCCAGCACGCCCGCGACGGCGGCGGTCAGCGCCGGGCCCGACGCCCAGACCCTGCTGCTGGGCCTGGTCGCCGAGCGCACCGGCTACCCGGTGGAGATGCTGGGACTCGATGCCGATCTCGAAGCCGATCTCGGCATCGACTCGATCAAGCGGGTGGAAGTACTCGGCGCCTTCCGCAAGGCGCACGCCGGCGCCGCCGGCCTGCCGATGGAGGCGCTGAGCAAGGCGAAATCCCTGCGCGCCATCCTGGCTGCGCTGCCGGCGCAAGCGGCAGCGGCGGCCAGCGTCGCGGCACCAGTTCCGGCACCGGCTGCCAGCAGCGATAGCGTGGATGCCAAGGCCCTGCTGCTGGGCCTCGTCGCCGAGCGCACCGGCTATCCGGTGGAGATGCTGGGGCTCGACGCCGATCTCGAAGCCGACCTCGGCATCGATTCGATCAAGCGGGTGGAAGTGCTCGGTGCCTTCCGCAAGCAGCACGCCGGCGCCGCCGGCCTGCCGATGGAGAGCCTGAGCAAGGCGAAGTCCCTGCGCGCCATCCTGGCCGCGCTGCCGGCGCAGACGCCGGTGCCCACGCGGGTCGCGGCAGCGGAACCGCCGCCGGCTGCCAGCACCCCGAGCGCGGACGCCCAGGGCCTGCTGCTCAGCCTGGTCGCCGAGCGCACCGGCTACCCGGTGGAAATGCTGGGACTCGATGCCGATCTCGAAGCCGATCTCGGCATCGACTCGATCAAGCGGGTCGAAGTGCTCGGTGCCTTCCGCAAGCTGCACGCCGGCGCCGCCGGCCTGCCGATGGAAGCCCTGAGCAAGGCGAAATCCCTGCGCGCCATCCTGCACAGACTGGAGTCGCAGCCGCTGCCGACCGCCGCCCCAGTCACCGCTCCGGCCAGCGCGCCGCCGCCGCCCTTGCCGGGCGCGGCCGTCGACCTGCCACTGCCGCGCTACCTGATCCGCACCCGACCGGCGCCGCTGGACGAGCGCACGGTCGCCCTCAGCGGCCTGGCCCTGGTGCTGGGCAGCGGCAGTCTCGGCCAGTTGCTGCGCGACCGCCTGGCCGCGCGCGGCCTGCACGCGGTGTTGGTGGAAGCGCAGGACCCCGCCAGCCTGCGCGCCGCCATCGCCGCCCTGCGCCAGAGCCACGGCCCGCTGCGGGCGCTGCTGCACCTGCACGGCCTGGCCGCGAACGCGGACGCCGACCGGGCCGAGACCGAGGCGCAGGTACTGCACCTGTTCCACGGTCTGCAGGAAGTCAACGGCGATCTCGCCGCCGCCCACGTGCTGATCGCCAGCCGCCTGGGCGGCGCCTTCGGCCGCGAGGGCGAGGGTCGCGCCGCCGCCACCGCCGGGGCCGGCAATGGCCTGCTCAACTGCCTGCGCTACGAATTCCCGCAGGGCCGCCTGCGCGCGGTCGACTTCGGCGACCAGCCGGACGGCTACATCGCCGAGCGCCTGGTCGAAGAACTGTTCGCCGACAACCACGATCCGGAGGCCGGCTATCGCGACGACCGCCGCCTGCGCGGGGTCACCGTCGAGGCGCCCCTGTCGGCGACCTCGAGCGCCGGCCTGCAACCCGCCGCCGACTGGGTGGTGCTCGCCACCGGCGGCGCGCGCGGCATCACCGCCGAGCTGCTGCTGGCGATGGCGCGGCCCGGCATGCGCCTGGTGCTGGTCGGCCGCAGTCCGGCACCCGGGGCCGAGCCGCCCGAGACGGCCCGCCACGCAGATGCCGGCGCGCTCAAGCAGCAACTGCTGCGTGAGGCGCTGGCGCGCGGTGAGCAGCCGCGCCCGGCCGACATCGACCGCGAGCTGCGGCGCCTGCTCACCGAGCGCGAGATCCGCCACAACCTCGCGCGGCTCCAGGCCAGCGGCGCCCAGCTCGACTACTTCGCCTGCGATGCCCGCGACGAGGCCGGCTTCGGCGCCCTGATCGACGGCCTCTACGGCCGTCACGGCCGCATCGACGCGGTGATTCATGCCGCCGGCGTGATCGAGGACCGGCGGCTCGCCGACAAGAGCGCCGAGTCCTTCGCGCGGGTGCTGGGCACCAAGCTCGACCCGGCCTGGACCCTGGCGCGCAAGCTCCAGCCCGGCTCGCTGAAGCTGCTCAGCTTCTTCACCTCGGTCGCCGGCCGCTACGGCAACCTTGGCCAGGGCGACTACGCCGCCGCCAACGAGAGCCTCAACCGCCTGGCCTGGCAGCTGCAGCGGCGCTGGCCCGCGACCCGGGTGATCGCCTTCAACTGGGGCCCCTGGGACGCCGGCATGGCCAGCGAGCCGGTGAAGGCGCAGCTGCGCGCGCGCGGCATGGAGCCGATCCCGCTCGCCGACGGCTGCCGCTACTTCCTCGACGAGCTGCGCTGCGGCGCCATCGGCGAGGTCGAGGTGGTGGCCGGTCGTGGCACCTGGGGGCAGGATGCGGTGCCGGCGCAGCTTGGCGGCGCCGAGGCGACCGTAGTCCATGAGGCACCGCAGTGGCCGCTACTGGTCGGCGTCCCCGAACTCGGCAGCGGCGGCACCGTGAGCCTGCGGCAGGCGTTTCCGGTCGGTGACGGCAACCCGTCGCTGGTCACCGCGCTGGAGCTGCTGGCGCAGTTCGTCAGCGCCGCCTGGCCACACTGGATGCTGATGGAACTGGCCGATGCCCGCTTGCTGCTGTCGCCGGTCGCGGGGCAGCCGGTGCAGCTACGCGCGCGCGCCGCCAGCCATTCCGAACCGGGACAGCAAGCCGTCAGCCTGGAACTGCTGGGCGCGGACGCCGAGACTCTGGTACGGGTCACCGCCATGTTGCAGCCCGGCGACCAACTGGCCGCCAGCCAACTGCTGGAGCCGCTGGAGGTCGGCAGCCGACCGCCGGAGGAGACCGTGGTTCGCATCGCCCACTACCGGCGCAAGCTCGGCGGCCGGCGACTGGTGGCTCAGATCAGCGAAGGCGACGCGACGCCCCCGTTCGCGGCTCCGCTGGATGCCGAGCCCGTCTCCCGCCGGCGGCCGAAGATCTAGGCCATGAGCCCGGCGCTCGACATCGCCATCGTCGGCATGGCCGGCTGCTACCCGCGTGCGCGCGGCATCCGTCAGTACTGGCAGAACATCCTCGACAAGGTCGATGCGGTAGCCGAGGCCGAGCCGGAATGGATCGGCCCCTACTACGAAGAGAACACCCAGGCCGAGGACCGCATCTACACCACCCGTGGCGGCTTCCTGCGCGATCTCGCCTGGGTCGATCCGCTCGCCCATGGGGTTATGCCCAGCGTCGCCGCCGGCGCCGATCCCGACCATCTGCTGGCCCTGCACTACGCCGGCGAGGCGCTGGCCGATGCCGGCTATCTGCACCGCGACTTCCAGCGCGAGCGCGCCGGCGTGATGCTCGGCCGTGGCACCTACGGCAACCGCGCGCTGGCCAGCACCATGACCCGCAACCTGTTCCTCGACCAGGCGATGGCGATGGTGCAGGGGCTGCGGCCGGATTTCAGCGGCGCCGATCTCGTGCGGCTGAAGGACGCTTTCAAGGCTCAGTTGCCGCCGTTCCAGGCCGAGCACATCGGCGTGCTCACGCCCAATGCCATCGCCGGCCTGATCTGCAACCGCTTCAACCTGATGGGGCCGAGCTGCATCGTCGACGCCGCCTGCGCCTCCTCGCTGATCGCGCTGGAACAGGCGATCAACCAGCTGCGCCACGGCCATTGCGATCTGATGATCACCGGCGGCATCCACGCCCACACGCCGCCGCAGATTTTCATCCAGTTCTGCCGCATCAATGCGCTGGCGCGCGGCCAGCTGCGGCCGTTCCAGGAAGGCGCCGACGGCACCCTGCTCGGCGAGGGCCTGGGCCTGCTGGTGCTCAAGCGCCGGGCCGACGCCGAGCGCGATGGCGACAAGATTTATGCGCTGATCCAGGGCATCGGCTCGGCCAGCGATGGCCGCGCCAAGGGCCTGCTGGCGCCGCGTCTGGAAGGCGAGGTGCTGGCGCTGCGCCGTGCCTACGAGAGCAGCGGCATCGACCCCGCCAGCCTCGGCTTCATCGAGGCGCACGGCACCGGCACCGCGCTCGGCGATGCCACCGAGGTGCAGGCCCTGGCCGAGGTCTTCGGCCATCGCGGTGCCGGCGCCCACATCGGCCTCTCGGCGGTGAAGTCGATGATCGGCCACTGCATGCCCGCCAGCGGCTCGGCGGCGCTCATCAAGGCCGCGCTGGCCCTGCACCACCGCGTGCTGCCGCCGATGCTCTGCGAGCGGCCGGACCCGGCACTGAAGCTGGAGCAGACGCCGTTCTACATCCTCAACGAGGCCCGGCCCTGGGTCCACGGCGGACCCGCGCCGCGCCGCGCCGGCGTCAATGCCTTCGGCTTCGGCGGCATCAACAGCCATGTGGTCCTGGAGGAGTATGTGCCGGCCCGGCCGGTACAGGCGCAGGTGCTGCACCGGCCCAGCGGCGGCGAGCTGCTGCTGGTCGCCGCCGACTCGGTCGCGGCCCTGCGCGAGCGCGTCGCCCTGCTGCACCTGCACCTGGCCGCACCCGGCGCTGAGCTCGCCGCCATCGCCCAGGCCAGCGCCGCGCACGCAGCGGGCAGCCATAGGCTGGCGCTGGTCGCCGCCGATGCGGCCGAGGCGCTGGGCAAGCTAGCCACCGCGCTGGAAAAACTCGGCGACGGCAGCCAGCCGTTCAAGACCCGCAACGGCATCCACTACGGAGTCGGTGCCGCGCCGGGAAAGCTCTGCTTCCTGTTCCCCGGCGAGGGCTCGCAATACCCCGGCATGCTGGCCGAGGTCTGCTCGCAGTGGCCGGTGGTGCGCGAGTGGTTCGACATCATCGAAGCCGGCGCGATGGAACGCGGCGCGCCCTCGCGGGCGCAGGCGCTGTTCCCGCCGCCCAGCGTGCTGAGCAGCGAGGCGCGCCAGGCGCTGGAAGCGCAGCTCTACGAGGGCGACACCGCCGCCGAGAGCGTGTTCGCCGCCAGCCTGGGCCTGCAATCCTTCTACGACGCCTTGGGCCTGGTGCCGCAGGCCATGCTGGGGCATTCCACCGGCGAGAACACCGCGCTCTCGGCCTGGTGCGACAGCCACCGCCACAACCGCGCGCAGGTGGTGGCCGCGATCCGCGAGGTCAATGCCCGCTACCGCGCGCTGGAAGCAGAAGGCCGCATCGCCCAGGGCACGCTGCTCACCGTCGGCGCCCTCGACGCCGAAAGCCGCGCCGCGCTGCTCGCCGACCTGGGCGGCATGCTGGTGGCGATGGACAACTGCCCCAATCAGCTGGTGCTGTTCGGCAGCGCCGAGCAGGCCGAGGCGGTGCGCGAGCGACTGTCGCCGCAAGGCGCGATCTGCGCCGCCCTGCCCTTCGGCCGCGCCTACCACACGCCGCTGTTCGCGCCGATGGCCGAGGCGGTGCGCGCCTACTATCCGACGCTGCAATTGCAGCCGCGCGAGGACATCAGCCTCTACAGCGCCTGCAGCGTCGCGCCCTTTCCGCGCGCGCTCGACGGCATCGTCGCGCTCACCGCCGAGCAATGGCGGCGGCCGGTGCGTTTCAGCGAGACGCTGCAACGCCTCTACGAGGACGGCTACCGGGTGTTCCTGGAAGTCGGTCCCAGCGCCAATCTCACCGCCTTCGTCGAGGACACGCTGCGCGGTCGGCCCGGCCTGCTGGCCCTGGCCAGCGACAGCCGCCGCAAGTCCGGCACGCTGCAACTGCAACAAACCCTGGCGCAGCTGTTCGCGGCCGGCATCGCCTTCGATGGCACCGCGCTGTTCGCGGCGCGCGCGCTCCCCGAAGTTGATCTAGCCGCGCCACCGCCGGTGCTGAAGCAATCCGGCATGCAGCTGAAGCTGCTGATGCCGGAGCTGAAGCTGCCGGAGGAATTCCGCCGGCCGCTGCCGACAACAGCTGCCACACCGTCGGCGGCAGTGCACGATGCACAGGCGGAGCCGGTGCCCAGCAGCGAAGACGCCCGCAACGCCGCTTTGCGCATGCACTTCTCGCTGATGCAGGAGTTTCTCGACTCGCAGGCGCGGGTGCTGGGGCTGGCCGGACTAGTCCTTCCCCCTCGCGGGGATGCGCTCGCCGACCATGCCCCCTCAGCGAAGTCCCCCCTCCCCCTACCCCCTCCCACGAGGGGAGGGGGAAATGGTTCTGGCGCGGTTCGCTATCCCCTGCTCGGCGAGATCACCGCTCGCTCGGAGCAGGGCCTCGACGCCGAGCGGGTGCTCGATCTCGCCAGCGACCTGTTCCTGCGCGACCACGCCATCGGCACCGCACCGACGCCACGCGACCCCGGCCTGCTGCCACTGCCGGTACTGCCATTCACCTTCAGCATGGAGCTGATCGCCGAGGCCGCCGCCGCGCTCTGCGAGGGCGAGGGACTGAAAGTCATCGGCATCGACCAGGCGCGTGGCAGCCGCTGGCTGGCGCTGGACTCGGGCCGCCTGCGGCTGCGCATCCGCGCCGAGCGCCTGCCCGGTCGCGCCGGCGAGCACGGCAGCCACCAGCGCATCGCCTGCCGCATCCACGCCCCCGACGAGGGCAATGCGCCCGGCGGACTGCTGGTATTCGAAGGCGAGGTACTACTCGCCAGGCAGTATCCGGCGCCACCGCCGCTGGCCGCGCGCCGGCAGCCGCTGCAGGCGACGCGCCTGCACCGGCCGGGCAGCATCTACCGGCACGGCATGTTCCACGGCCCGCGCCTGCAGGGCTGCACCGGCATCGAGGGCTGGAACGCCGAGGGCATGGATGCCGAACTGAGCGCGCTACCGGTGCACGACTACTTCCGCGACCAGCCGGCGCCGAGCTTCCAGTTCGACGCTGCCCTGCTCGACGCCGCCGGCCAGCTCGCCGGCTTCTGGCTGCGCGAGCAGTACCCCGAGCAGGTGCTGAACTGCTTCCCCTACCGGGTGCGCAGCCTGCGCCTGTACGGCCCGCCGCCCGCCGCCGGCCCCGGCCTGCGCTGCCAGGGCGCCATCCGCCTGGACGGCGAGACCCAGCTGGAGGCGCGCTGGGATATCACCGGCCGCGACGGTCGCCTGCTGATGTCGGCCGAAGGCTGGGAGGACCGGGTGTTCACGGTGCCGGACCGCCTGCACGCCTTCCGTCAGCAGGCCACGGCGCTGAGCGAGCCCGTGCTGCGCGAGCAGCTACCGCCGGAGCTCTGCCTGCGCCGGCTGGCGCCGCTGCCCGAAGGCCTGCTCGACGAGGGCGGTGCGATCTGGAAGCGGGTCACCGCCCACCAGGTGCTGAGCGCGGCCGAGCGCGCCTGCTGGTATGCGCTGCCGGCACAGGGTCCGCGTCGCGAGGAATGGCTGATGGGCCGGCTCGCCGCCAAGGACGCCGCGCTCGACTGGATCCGCCTGCGCCACGGACTGTCGCTGGCCCCCGCCGATATCGAGATCCTGGCCCTGGCCAGCGGCCAGCCCCGGGTGCGCTGCGCGGCGCTGGGCGACCGGCTGCCGCCCGCGATCTCGCTGTCGCACAGCCAGCGCTGGGCCTGCGCGGCGGCCAGCGATCCCGGCGTCGCCGTGGGCATCGACTACCAGCGCCTGGACCGCCTCGACGACGAGCAGCGCCTGGCCGCCACCTTCTCCGCCACCGAGCAACTGCTGCTGACCGGGGCCCAGCCGGGCAGCGAGCGGCGACGCCACACCGCGGCCCTCTGGTGCGCCAAGGAGGCCGCCGCCAAGGCCGCCGGCACCGGCCTCGGCGGCCGGCCGCAGGACTGGGTCGTCGTCGCCGCCCAGCTCGACCCGCGCGGCGGCTCGCCCACGGTGGCGCGGGTGCGCCACGGCGAGCAGGACTACGACGTGGCGCTGCACTTCGAGTCCGACGCTGCCGTGCTCGCACTCTGCGTAACCACCGACACGGTGCCGGCCGTGGCGGTGTCGAATTGAGCATGGCCATGTTGCTGATCGCCCCCAGTTGCTCATCGCGCCGGTTCCCCTCTCCCCTTGTGGGAGAGGGGTTAGGGGAGAGGGGGGCTTTTGACGTTGATGTTGTCTCGCCTTATCGCGCTTGCGCGCTCGGCCTGGGTTTCTTCCGGGCGTTTAGCTGGGTCGCCTTCCGCGGGAGTCCCTTTTCTTTGCTTGTGCAAAGAAAAGGAACCAAAAGAAAGCACACCCTGTTCGGCGGTCCCTGCGGGACTGCCCTGCGATGCTCGGCCCCAAGGGGCCGCTCGCGAACTCGGCGCCCTATAGGCGCCTCAAACAAGCGCTCGCTGTTATCCCCCTTGGGTCCTGCGCTTCTCGGCGCCTCTCAAGGGAACCCTGTACGTCAAAAGCACTGCGCTCCGCGCAGCACCCCTCTCCCCTACCCCTCTCCCACAAGGGGAGAGGGGAAAGAATTTCTTGATAGCGCGATGTCGGCGAAGCCGACGAGCCTGACGCTGTTGATGTGGCTTTTGATGTGCCCGGGCCCCTTGAGAGGCGCCGAGAAGCGCAGGGCTCCGGGGGTATGGAAGTGGCCGACTGTCCGAACCGCCTATAGGGCGGTGAGTTCGGCCACGTCCCCCGGAGACCGAGCATCGCAGGGAACCCGCGCAGCGGGCGCCGAACAGGGTGTGCTTTCTTTTGGTTCCTTTTCTTTGCACAAGCAAAGAAAAGGGACTCCCGCGGAAGGCGACCCCGACTGCAAACCGGGAGAGAACACGCCGAGCGCGCAAGCGCGATTGGCTAAGCAAGCAAACAGCAAAAGTCCCCCTCTCTCCCTAACCCTCTCCCACCAAGGGAGAGGGGACTGGGTGCGCCAGGCCGCGCGCCGCGCGTCTCTCAACTTTCCAAGCTCCTGAGCCCACCATGACCACCACCCTCTTCATCGGCCTCGACGGTTGCACCTACACCGTGCTCGACCAGATGACCCGCGAGCTGCCAGGCGAAGGCCTGACCATGCCGTTCATGAAATCGCTGATGGAGCGCGGCGTGCGCGCCAAGCTGCGCTCCACGCCGAACCCGCTGACGCCGCCGGCCTGGACCTCGATCATGACCGGCAAGGGGCCGGGCGAGCATGGTGTGTTCGACTTCATCCGCGCCGAGGACCACGGCGGCGAGGTCTACTGGACGCTCTACGACGCCCGCGACATCGACAGCGAGACCATCTGGTCCATTTTGTCGCGCAAGGGCAAGTCGGTGGCGGCGCTCAACTTCCCGCTCACTGCGCCGGCGCCGGAAGACCTGAAGGGCTCCATCGTGCCCGGCTTCATCCCGGCCAAGCACCTGCGCCGCAACACCCACCCGCGTGAATTGTTCGAGCGCATCAAGCAGCAGATCCCCGGCTTCGATCCCAAGGAACTGGCCTGGGATTTCGACAAGGAAAAACAAGCGATGGAGTCGCTCTCCGCCGACGAGACCGCCAAGTGGGTGCGCTACCACCTGCCGCGCGAGGAGCAGTGGTTCAAGGTCGCGGAATTCATCCTCAAGAACGACAAGCCGGACGTGATGGCGGTGATGTTCGATGGCACCGACAAGATCCAGCACCAGGCCTGGCCCTGGCTGGATGCGGCCCTGCTCAAGGCCAACCCGCAAGGCCACGACAAGGAGATGCGCGAGGTCTGCCTGGAATACTTCCGCAATCTCGACGGCTACATCGAGAAGCTGGTGACGCTCGCCGGCCCCGAGGCGCAGGTGTTCTTCGCCAGCGATCACGGCTTCACCGCCAGCACCTTCGTGCTGCGCATCAACGCCTACCTGGAGCAGAAGGGCTATCTGAAGTGGGCGGTCAACGACGGCAGCGAGCAGGCGATCCGCCGCGAGGCCAGCGACTTCGC
Source organism: Stagnimonas sp. (assembly GCA_030696045.1). Taxonomy (GTDB): domain Bacteria; phylum Pseudomonadota; class Gammaproteobacteria; order Nevskiales; family Nevskiaceae; genus Stagnimonas. Next base: position 27,658 of record JAUYNO010000059.1, read on the forward strand.
CAACCTCGACTGGAGCCAGACCACGGCCTATTGCCGCACGCCGTCGAGCAATGGCATCCACATCCGGGTCGCGGCGAAGCCCGGCGATCCGGGTATCCAGCCGGAGGACTACGAGAGCTTCCGCGAGCGCCTGATCGCCGACCTGATGTCGCTGCGCGATCCGGATAGCGGCAAGCCGGTGATCGTCGACGTGCTCAAGCGCGAGGACTGGTTCCCGGGCCAGCACATGCGGCGGGCCTGCGATCTGACGCTGGTGCTGCGCGACCACGGCTTCGTGTCGATCCGCAATCTGCTTCCCGCCGTGGCACAACGGCCGCAGCCAATCGGCACCCATCATCCGGACGGCATCTTCATGGCGGTGGGGCCGGGCATCCCGACGGCCGGCATGGTCGAGCTGCAAGATATCGTAGATGTCGCGCCCACCCTGCTCTACAGCGCCGGGCTGCCGATTCCATCCGACTTCGAGGGCGCCACCGCAGAGAGTTTCTTCACGCCGGAGCAGCTGGCCGCGCGGCCGATCAAGAAGGGCGCGCGCACCAGGCTCACCGAACGCCGTCAGCTGGGACAGGAAATGGATGCCGGCGAAAAACAGCAGATCATCGAGCAGCTGCAGATGCTGGGCTACATGGAATAGGCATGGCAGTCGCAAGCGCCAAGAGTCGCCCACAAACCGAGTTCAGCGGCGCTGAACTCGCGGAGCAGGGTCTCTACGTCGGCGAGGGCCGTGGCCTGCTGACGCCGCTGCGCTACGAGCGGCCGGTCTGGCTGTTCGACCCGCGACGCGTCAAGGACTGCTCCTTCGGCGCCTTCAGCTACGTCAACGGCCTCTATACGACCAGCCTCTACGACTGCGAGATCGGCCGCTATACCTCTATCGCCGAGGGTGTGATTGCCGGTGCCTACGAGCACCCGACCAGCTGGCTCAGCTCGCATCCCTTCCTGTTCGCCGAGCCGCAGCAGTACAAGGCCTTCCTGCGCCAGCCTGAGTTCGCGCGATTGGCACTGGCGCCACCCCAGCCGCCGCCGGTGGAGCCACACCTCAAGACCCGCATCGGCCACGACGTCTGGATCGGCAGTGGCGCCTTCATCAAGCGCGGCGTCCGCATCGGCGATGGCGCCGTCGTCGCCGCGCACTCGGTGGTGACCCACGACGTGCCCGCCTACAGCCTGGTGGTGGGGCAGCCGGCCAAGGTCCTGCGCGAGCGCTTCGACCCGCGCAGCATCGAGCGCCTGCTCAAGCTCCAGTGGTGGCGTTACGATCTGGCGCCGTTCAAGGCCCGCATCGACTTCCAGCACATCGAGGCCGCGCTCGATCAACTCGAACAACTGCTGGCCGAGGGCCAGCTGCAGCCGCTGCCAGTGCGCGCCGCGACCGTCACGCCGCTGCGCGGCGGCTACTACGCCATGGCGCCGAGCGATCCGCTCTACGCTTGAACCCTGAATGCCAATCCGGACCGATTCATGCCGCTGACCAGCGAGGCCTACACCACCCAGCTCATCACCCTGCTGGAGGATTTCACCCAGGACTGGGACCACGACTTCCAGGGCGCGATGACGCGCGACACCCGGCTGTTCGCGAATCTCGCCTTCGAGTCCATCGACATCATCCAGCTGGTGGTCGCGATCCAGGAGGAAGTGGTGCGCGCCAAGGTTCCGTTCGAGAAGCTGCTGATGCGCGAGGGGCGCTATGTCGATGATCTGTCGATCGGGCAGATCGCGGATTTTCTGGCGGCGCAGGCGGCGGGCTAATCGCCGCCAACGGCCTTGCGCGCCCTCGCCGAAAAAGAACTCCCCGTTCCTCTCTCCCCTCGTGGGAGAGAGGCTAGGAGAGAGGGGGCGCATGCGGCGTCATCGCATGCGTTCGAGCGGGGGCGCAACTTGAGACAGCCCCCTCTCCCCTACCCTGACGGCCATCGGCCCATGCATGGCCGATGGCGTTCGGCGGAGCGAAGCGGTGCTTCGCCTCTTTCCGCCTCACCTCCCACAAGGGGAGAGGGGAAACATTCGTCAGCGCGCCTTGCGCGCCGCTACCAGCACATAGTCCTCACCCAGGTCGATGAACTGCTGGATGCGCCGGGCCGAGCGCAGGATCGCCTCGCCCTTCTCGCCACCAGCGCGCGCCGCGACGCCGTGCAGGGCCTCGACGAAGCGCGCGCGGGTCCAGTCGACAATCGAGTCGATGCGGATGTCGGTGAAGCCCGCCTCGCGCAGGTGTTGAACGTAGACATCGGCGTCATAGGCATTGCCGGCGTTGTCGAGCACCACGCCGCTGTTGACGGTCTTCTCGCCGCGCAGGTAGGCGGCGGGGTCGACGCCGCGACGCGGAATCATGTCGGTAAGCGCCAGCGTGCCGCCGGGCTTGAGCACCCGCGCCGCCTCGCGCAGGAAGGCGACGCGGGTATCGAAGTGGAAGGCGCATTCCACCGACACCAGCTTGTCGAAGCTCGCATCGGCGAAGTCCATCGCCGTGGCATTGCCGAGCCCCAGGGTGATGAGGTCCGAGAGTCCGTGGCTGGCAACGTAGCGATGGCCTTCCTCGATGCGCACCGGAGTGACGTCAATGCCGGTGATCGAGGCCGGCCGGCAGCGTTTGGCGTACACCACCGCACCGGCGCCGTAGCCGCAACCGACATCGAGCACCGCATCGCCCGGCGCCAGTCCCGCCGTCGCCGCCACCAGCTCGGTCAGCGCCTCGCTGGCCTGCTCCAGGCTCAGTCCGTCGCGGGTCCAGTAGCCGTAGTTGGCGAAAGGCTGGTTGCCGAACAGATCGCCGCGCTCGGTGTGGCGGCGGGTGTAGTGGCTCACCACGTCCTGGGTGTGGCTGCTCAGGCTTGCGGACATCTCGACTCCATGTCGTTTCGGGCGGTCCCGGCCGCCTGGGTTTCTAGTGTAGGCGCCGGATGATCCGACTCGCTCATCAGCAATGGGGCAGCGGCCCGGACGCGGTGCTGATCCACGGCCTGGGCGCCAGCCGCGCCTTCTGGTTCCCGCGCCTGGCGATGAGCCTGGCAGCGACACACCGGGTGACGATCTACGACCTGCGCGGACATGGCTACAGCGAGCGACCGGCCAGCGGCTATCGCGTCAGCGATCACGCCGACGACCTGCTCGGCCTGCTCGACGAGCTGCGCATCGAACGCGCCGCGCTGATCGGCCACAGCCTGGGCGGCTCGGTGGCCTTCGAGCTCGCCCTGCGCGCGCCGGGGCGAGTGAGCCACCTGGCCCTGCTCGACAGCCGTATCCAGCGCCTGCAACCGACCATGTGCCTGCGCGAGGTCGAGCCGCTATCCGCCTATGAACAGCAGGTCGCGCAGCGTGCCGGCGGTGATTGGGAGAACGAAACCGAAGTCGGCCTGCGCTTCATCGAGGCCGCCGCGCGCCTGATGCTGGCCGCGCCCGCCGAGGGACTCCGCGACGAGTTCACGCCCTTCGGCGAGGGTCGCGGTGCACGACGCGCTGCCAAGCAGTTCGTCGATCTGCTCGATCAGACCAGCCTGCCGCAAGACTTCCCGCAGCCGGGCGCCGAGGTCGCCGAATACGCCAAGGCCAGGATGCCGACCCTGCTGCTCTACGCCCAGCCCAGCCGCGCACTCCGGTCGGCCGAGGTGTTGGCGCAAGCCTTGCCGCAGGCGACTTCGCAGCAGCTCGATGGCGCCGGTCACTTCTTCCCCATCACCCATCCCGAGCGCACCGCCGCTGCGGTCTGCGGGCTGCTGGCCCGATGAGCCGCCTCGCCCACCTGCAAGTCCTCGAACTCAGCGGCCACGTCGCCGCTGCCTTCTGCGGCAAGCTGCTGCGCGGCTTCGGTGCACAGCTGCTGCGGGTGCCGGTCGAAGGCCCCGGCTTCGGGCTGGATGCCGACGAGCAGGCCTGGTACCACGGCCACAAGCCGACGGCGGCTCTCGCCTTCGACGGCGAGGAATTCGCCACGCGTCTGGCGCAGGCCGACGTGCTGATCGACGGTGCTGGCCACGGCGTTCTGGCAGCGGCCGGCTGGAGCACCGAGCGTCTGCAAGCGCTCAACCCGGGCCTGGTCTGCGTGCAGATCACGCCGCAGGGCCAGACCGGCCCGGCCCGCGCCGACCCGGCCAGCGACCTGACGCTGTACGCCGCCAGCGGCCTGATGCGCAGCACTGGCAGTGGCGAGCGCGAACCACTCAACGCCCGGCCGCGCATCGTCGAACTCACCGGTGGCATGAACGCCTTCTTCGCCGTTATGACCGCGCTGCTGCGCCGCGCGCGCCAGGGCGGCGGCGAGTTCATCGACCTCGCGCTGCGCGAGTCGGCGATGGAGAACCTGGAAGTCGCGATTGCCGAATACCTCGCCACCGGCAAGATCGCCCGCCGCAATGGCGACCAGCACGCCATGGTGCCCTGGCGCACCTACCCCTGTGCCGACGGCCAGATCGCCGCCATCGGCGGCCCGATCCGCCACTGGCTGAAGGCCGCCGCGCAGTTCGATGCACCCGAGTTGCTGGGCGAGACGCTGGCCGACATGGGCGGCCGCATTGCCCACCGCGCCGAGACCGAGGCGCTGTTCAAGCCCTGGCTGGCGACGCGCACCCGCGAGCAGTTGTTCCATTGGGGCCAGCAGCAGGGCCTGGCCTGGGCGCCGCTGCGCTCGATGGCGGAAGCCCTGGCCGACCCGCAGCACGTGGCGCGCGGCTTCTTTCAGCCGCAGCGAGGCGCCGACGACGTCGAACGCGTCCTGCCTGCCGCACCGTTTCGCCCCGAGCGCTGCACCTGGTCTGAAACGCCGCGCACCGCAGCGGGCTGGACGCCTAGTGCCCCGACGGCAGCGCGCAGCAACGCCGCCCCCTACGCCGGCCTGCGGGTACTCGACTTCAGCCACGACTGGGCCGGCCCGCATGCCGCGCGGCTGTTCGCCGACCATGGCGCCGAGGTCATCAAGATCGAATACCCCAGGCGCCTCGACGGCATGCGTGGCGGCTATCCGGCCAAGGTCAACGAGCATCCACGCTTCTGGCAGCTGCATCGCGGCAAGCGCTCGCTGACGCTGGACCTGAAGCTCGACGCCCACCGCGCCGTGCTCGACGCGCTGGTCCGCAATGCCGATCTGCTGATCGAGAATTCCCGGCCCGGCGTGATGGCGAAGAAGGGCTACGGCCCGGAGCGGCTGCATGCGCTCAATCCACGCCTGGTCACCGTCGCCATGTCGGCCTTCGGCGCCGATGGCCCGCACGCGCGGTACGCCGGCTACGGCGGCACGCTGGAAGCCGCCAGCGGCCTGCAATCGCTCACCGCCTACGATGCCGACGGCCCGGCCTACCGGGTGCGCGAGATGGACGTGATGAACGGCCTGATGGGCGCCTGCGCCGCCGCGCTGGGCCTGCTGCTGCGCGAGCGCGACGGCCTCGGCCAGTGGATCGATGTGTCCGAATGCGAGACCACGGCCTGGTTCGTTGGCGAGCTGTTTGCCGTTACAGCACGCACGGGCCAGCAGCCGGCGCCGCTCGGCAATAGGCATCCGCGCTTCGCCCCACAGGGCTGCTATGCCGGCGCCGACGAGGACCAGTGGCTGACGCTGACCGTGCGCAGCGAGGCCGAATGGCGCGCCTTCGCCGCCCTGCTGGGCGAGCCGGCGCTGGCGACCAACCCGCGCTACGCCAGCGCCCAGGCGCGACGGCAGCACCATGACGAACTCGACGTACTCATCGCGGCCTGGAGCCGCCAGTGCAGTCCGCAGGAGGCCGCCGCGCAGCTGCTCGCCGCCGGCATCGCCGCCGCGCCGGTCGCCAGCGTCGCCGACCTCGCCGCCGACCCACAGCTGGCGGCGCGCGGCTGGTTCCAGACCGTCGGCACGCTGCGCCTGCCCGGCCTGCCGTTCCGGCTCGCGCGCGGCGGCGGCGCGGTAGGCGCGCGCGGCCCCGACCTGGGCGAGGCCAATGCGGAACTTTTCACCGCCGCCGGCCAGTCCGAGGCCATACCCGAATTGAAGCCTGAGCAGATCGGCACGGCTTACTCGCGTTATTGAGGAGACAAGGAATGTCCAACAACAGAATCCAGGCGCTGGCCCTGCTGGCCGTCGTGCTCGTAAGTGCCTGCCTGGATCGTGGCGCCCTGCCCAGCGCGCAGGCAGCCGACGCGGCGGGCCAGACGGTCGAACACGACATCGGCAAGCGTAGCTACCGACTGTTCGTTCCAGCGGGCGAGGCCAGCAAGCCACGCCCGCTGATCGTCGCCCTGCACGGCGGCTGGGGCACCGGCAAGAACATGCAGGACCTCAGCGCCCTCGACGCCCCGGCCGGCGCCGCCGGCTTCCTGGTCGCCTATCCGGACGGCGTCTCGCGCGCCTGGAATGCCGGCAGCTGCTGCGCGACCCCGATGAAGAAGCAGATCGACGACGTGAGCTTCATCAAGGCGGTGGTCGAGGACGTGGCGAAAAGCCATGCAATCAACCGTCAGCGCGTCTACGGCACCGGCTTCTCCAACGGCGCGATGATGCTGTACCGGGTCGCCTGCGAAGCGCCGGGCCTGTTCAAGGCCATCGCCCCGGTGTCGGGCGGGCCGATGTTCGAGGGCTGCCAGTCGCCGCAGCCGATCTCCGCCTACCTGATCCAGGGCCGCGCCGACCCGCGCATCCCCTTCGACGGCGGCGAGTTCGAGGGCAACTACCGGCCCGGCCTGCTGAAGATCGTCGATCAGCTCGGCCAGCGGAACGGCTGCGGCAAGGAGCAGAAGACCACCTACACCGACGGTGGCAGCAGCTGCGCCACGGTGCAGGGCTGTCCGGGCGGTATCGAGCTGAGCTGGTGCGGGCTCGGTGGCGTCGGCCACCAGTGGGCCGGTGGCCGCACCCTGCTGCCGGGGCTGCTGGGGCAGAACACCACGCGCTTCAATGCCTCACGGCAGGTCGTGCTGTTCTTCCAGCGCCATTAAGCTGTCTGGATGAACTCCAACCCCGATCCCCGCAACCCCGGCTCCCGCGTCGCCCTCGTCACCGGCGCCGGTGGCGGCATCGGCCGCGCCGCTGCACTCGAATTCAGCCGCAAGGGCTATCGCCTGGCGCTGTGCGATATCGACGCCGGCAGCGCCGGGACCACGGCCGAGGCGGTGCGCGCCGACGGCGGCGAGGCCCTGGTACTTGCCACCGACATCGGCGATTCGGCCCAGGTGCAGGCGCTGATGGCCGCCATCCGCACCCGCTACGGCCGCCTCGACGCCGCCTTCAACAACGCCGGCCAGAACGCCCTGCGCACGCCGCTGGCCGAGGTTGACGAAGCCGACTGGGAGCGGGTGCTGCGCACCAATGTCACCGGCAGCTTCCTGTGCCTGAAGTACGAGATTTTGTGGATGCTCGAACAGGGCGGCGGCGCCATCGTCAACAACTGCTCGATCTTCGGGCTCGGCGGCAGCATCAGCGCCGCCTACACCACCAGCAAGCACGCGCTGGCCGGCATGACCCGCTCCGCCGCCCTGAGCTATGCCGGCAGGGGCGTCCGCATCAACGCCGTCTGCCCCGGCCTGATCGATGCCGGCATGGGCGCCCGCTTCATGGAACGCAGCCCGCAGCAGCTGGATGCCGCCCTCGCCCTGCACCCCGCCGGCCGCGCCGGCACCGCCGAGGAAGTCGCGCAGGCGGCAGTATGGTTGTGCTCGGACGAGGCCCGCTACATCCACGGGCACCTGCTCGCAGTGGATGGCGGCTACGGGGCGCGCTGAGTCCGCAACACTGGAATCGACCCGTGAAATTCATCCTCGCCCGCCTGTACGGCCTTACCTCGCGCAGCCCCCCGCCGGTGCAGTCTCCAGCTCTCGCGGTCGCCCAACTGCTGATCGAGATCGCGCGCTCCGACCTGAAGGTGCAGGACAAAGAACTGGCGGTGGTACGCCAGCACCTGGCGCAGGGCTACGACCTGAGCAGCGGGCAGCTGGATGCCCTGGTCGCCGCTGCCAGCCAGGCGGTTGATGCCGCCACCTCGCTCTACGACACGGTGAAGCGCGTCAACGAGACGCTGGACGCGCAGCAAAAGGCCGGGCTGATGCACGCACTCTGGCAAGTGGCCTATGCCGACGAAAAGCTGGATGCCTACGAGGAGGCACTGCTGCGCCGGATGGCGGACCTCATCCATGTCCCGCACGAGGTCTTCATCCGCGAGAAGCTGCGGCTGCTGGAGCGGGGCTAGGCGCACCGCCCCCGCCAGTGGGGGGCGAAAGTCTCAGGGCGCGGCCGCAGCTGGCGGCGCGGTGCTCTCGGTCCGCAGCTGCGCCGCCAGCACGGTCTCGCCCTGCGCCGCGTAGACCTTGAGCAGGCGCTCGGCCGCCTGCTTGCTGAACGGAGAATCCGGGCCGGTGGCGGCCAGGATCTTCGGCCGCGCCGCCTCCAGGTTGGCGCGCGCCTCGGCGTACTTCTTCTGGAAATACTGGGTCTCGGCCAGGTTGCTGCGGATGATGCTGTAGTGCGGGTGTTCCTCGCCCATCAGCTTGCGGACCAGCAGCAACGCCTGCTGGAAGTACTGCTCCGCCTCGCCATAGCGCGCGGTGGCGGCCAGCAGTCGCGCCAGGTTGTTGCGGGCGATGATGGCATCGCTCTGCTCGCCGTGGCCGGTCTCCTCGTGGCTGCGGATCAGGGCCCGGTACAGGGCCTCGGCTTCCACGAACTGGTTCTGCCGGGTCAGCGCGGTGGCCAGGTTGCCGGCTGCTGCCAGGGTCTCCGGATGCTGGGCGCCCAGCCGCGTGGTATTGGTCGTCACTACTTCGCGGGCGATCTGCTCGGCCTCGGCGAAACGCTCCTGACGCAGGCGGATCAGGCCCAGCAGGTTGAGGCTGTGCTGGGTGGCGTAGTGCTCGCGGCCATAGACCCTTTGCAGATCGGCGATCAGCACCGTGACGGCCCGCTCGGCGTCCTCGTTGCGACCCTGCTCCTGGCTGATCCAGGCCAGTTCGTGGCGCGCCGCGAAGCTGAGCGGGTGGTCGGCGCCGAGCGCGGCGGCTTCCTCGGCCAGCAGCTTTTCGGCGGCAGCCGTGCTCTCGGCACCCTTGCCCATGAAGCGCAGCAGCGAGACCTCGTCCTGACCAATCTGATAGATCAGCACGTCCTGCGCCGGCAGTACCCGGTGCGCCCGCTCGCTGGCGGCACGCAGCAGTGGCAGCGCCTCCTCGTAGCGCGACAGCTCGCCCAGCAGCGCCGCCTGCAGCTTCACCGCCAGCAGGCGCGCCCGCTGCTCGGATGGCGGCGCCGCCGGCGCATCCGGCCAGCGCGCGACCAGGGCGCTGGCGGCGTCGAGCAGCTCGGCGGCCTTGCCGCTGGCGTACTGGGCCTGCAAGTCGGCGCGCTCCAGGTCCAGCGTCGCGACGCTGCCAGCGGGCAGCAGAGGCTGCAGGCGTGCACGGCCGGCGCCGATCAGGCTGCTCGCGAGCCCGGTCTCGCCGATGGCCGCGTAGGTGCCGCCAATGGCGTCGTAGAGGCTGGCCTGGGCGGTGGCCGACAGGCCGCGATCACGCTCCAGCGAGGCGCGCGCGCCGTCCAGCAGTTCCCGCACGGTCAGCTCGCGGCCCCGGGTGCGGAAGGGATCGGCGCCAGTGAGCATGTCGCGCAGGAAACCGTTGACGGCCAGCAGCTCGCTCGCCTGCGCCTCGGCCTGCTGGCGGGCGCTGTGCTCGGCCAGGGCGTAGCGCGCCGACACCAGAGCGCCGACCACCACCGCCAGCACCAGGGCGGCGGCCAGCGTCGACACCAGGCGGTGCCGGCGCACGAACAGGCCGATCAGATAGCCGGGCGTCGGCGGCCGGGCGGCAATGGCCTCTCCCGCGAGGTAGCGCTCGATGTCACTGGCCAGTTCGGCGGCGCTGGCGTAGCGCTGCCCGGGCTCGGGCGCGATGGCCTTCATCACCATGGTTTCGACATCGCCGCGCGCCGCCGGCAGAGCCTCGCCCAGCGGTCTCGGCGCGCTGCCGTGGACCCGCTGGATCGCCGCCACCAGGGAGCTGCGCGACAGCCCCGGATACGGCAGCTCGCCGCTCAGCAATTCGTAGGCGATCACGCCCAGCGAGTAGACATCGGCGCGGGCACCGCCGCGCGAGTCGCCGGCCAGGGCCTCCGGCGCCATGTAGGCGATGGTGCCGACCACCTGGCCGGCGGCGGTCATGCGGGTGGCCTCGGCCTGGCTGGCCTGGGCCATGCCGAAGTCGAGCACCTTGGGCTGGCCGTGCTCGTCGACCAGGATGTTGGCGGGCTTGAGATCGCGATGCACCACGCCCTGCTGATGGGCGTGGTGGACGGCGTGGCCGACCGCCGCCATCAGCGCCAGCTTCTGCCTCGCATCAAGCGTGTGGGCGTGGTCGGCGAGGCCGGTGCCGCGCACGTATTCCATCGCGAACCAGGCGACCACGCCGTCGGCGAGTTCGGCCTCACCGGCGGCGTAGAGGCGGGCGATGCCCGGGTGCTCCAGGCGCGCCAGGAGGGCGATCTCGCGGCGGAAACGCTCGTCGGCCGAGCGCGCACCCCGGCGCAGCACCTTGAGCGCCACCTCGCGGCGCGGCTCGTCCTGCTCGGCCAAGTAGACCCGGCCCTGGGCGCCCTCGCCCAGCACCCGCAAGGGGCGGTAGGGACCAATGCGGGGGGGCAGGCTGCTGTCGTGGTCGGCGCTCATCTTGGTTGGTCGGGTGGTGTGCGGGGGCTCAACCGCGGAACACGAAATAGACCGCGCCGCAGAGGCAGAGCCCGGCCCAGAGGAAGTCCAGCTTCAGCGGCTGCTGCATGAACAGCATCGCGAACGGCACGAACACTAGCAGGGTGATGACCTCCTGCAGGATCTTCAACTGCGCCAGCGACAGCTGCCCGGAGAAGCCGATGCGGTTGGCCGGCACCATGATCGCGTACTCGAAAAAGGCGATGCCCCAGGAGATCAGCACCGCCAGCCAGACCGGCCAGTGCTCGGCCCGTTTCAGATGGCCGTACCAGGCGAAGGTCATGAAGACATTGGACAGCAACAGCAGGGCGGCGGTCTGGGCGAGTGGCGGCAGGGTCATGGCAATGCGGGGCGGCGCTGGCAGCCGCCAAGCCTGCGGATTCCCTGACGAAGGTGCAACCGGAGCCTAGGGTTTTTCATACCCGACCCGATGCACCCAGCTGCCGCGATCCTGGTAGGGCATGGTGACGCAGCTGGTCCCCGGAACCGTGTCCGAGCCCGGACCGATCACGCCGCTGAGCGAGCACAGGCGGCTGCGCGGGTGCAGGCGCCGGCAGCGGTCGAGATCGGCAACGGTGAGCGCGGCACCGGCGTTGTAGTCCGTCGCCAGCCGCGCCAGCGCGGTGCGCAGCGCCACCAGCATCACCGCATTGCGATCACGCCCCTGCGCCCAGTCGCGACGGTTGGCGAGGCCGGAGCTGGTAGGGTCCAGCACCCGCACTGTGAGGTTGTCCATCACGCTCTGGTCGAACACATGGCTGCCGACGCCGGCGATGCGGCCATAGGCGCTCAGGCCGGCCTCGGCATTGGGATTGTTGGGGTCGGGATCGGGCAGGCCGCTGTCGAGCACGTCCTCGCGCAGGGCGCCGAACAGCTCGTCGCGCAGGGCCAGCACCAGGGCGCCGAAGATGGTCGCGCCGGGACTGTCGGTGGCCGCCGCGTCGGCGATGTCGATATCCGGCCCGTAGTGGCTACCGTCCCAGGCCAGCACCCGGTCGAGCGCGGCGCGCTCGACTTCCGACAGCTGGGTCGCGGCGCTGGCGCGGAAGGCGGCGATCAGTGGCCGGTACTCGCGGGCGCGGGGATCGGTGGTGCCGGTGTGGCGGTCCAGATCCTGGAGGTCGGCGAAGCTCCAGTCGCTGCGGCTGGCGAGCCGGTCGAGGATGACCGTCACCCGCTGCCCCGGCCCGCCCGGTCGCGAGGTGTTGCCCAGGCCCTCGCCATCGAGCCAGCCCAGGGCCGGCTTGTTGTTCCAGTTGGCGAGATAGCCCTGCGCCGGATCGCGCAGCTGTGGCGTCTGCTCGAACGGCAGCAGTCCCAGATGGTCGTAGGCGCCGCTGCCAGGGATCGGCAGGCGCTGGTCGGTGTGGGCATTGCGCTGGGCGTGCAGGCCCGGGTGGTAGAAGGCGATGTGCCCGTCGCGGGTGGCGACCGTGGTGTTCTCGTTCCAGGTGACCTTGCGCATCGCGGCGTCGAACTCGGCGAAGCTCTTGGCGCGGTTCCACTCGCGGATGCCTTCGATGGTCTCGATCTCGCGGCCCCACATGGCATAGCTGAGGCTGCGGGCCAGGCCGGCGGCATCGTCGCGCGCGACCACCGGACCGTGCACGGTGCGGCAGACCTTGGCGGTGGCGCTCAGCACCGGCAGCCCTACCGGCACGCCCTGCTGCGCGGCGCGATAGTTGAGCAGCTCGCTGCGGCAGTCCATGGGCTTCCACTGGTTCTGGTGGAAGTACTGGTCGGCGCCGCAGCTGCCGGCGGCGATCTGCGCGGTGGAGCAGAGGGTTTCGATGAAGCTGTCGACGGTCTTGGAGTAGCCGGTGGTCAGCCCCCAGGCGGCGTGCTCGGTGTAGCCGATGCCGACTACCGGCAGGCCCGGCACCGAGCTGCCGCGCGCGTGGTAGCCGGCGCCGTGGATCTCGTACTCCACCAGCAGCAGCGGATAGCCATAGCCCAGCTGCGGGCCGCTGACCAGCAGGGTGCCGTCGTCCCGGGTGCGCGAGGGCGCCAGGGCGTAGGCATGGGAACCGCCGTGCAGATAGGCGCGCAGTTCGGCCAGCGCCTGCACGATGCGGCGCTGGGCGAAGCCGGCGCGGGCGCCGCGAGCAACCCCTCCGGTGCTCCGGTGTTCGGCCTTGCCAGACGCGCCACTGGCGCCTCCGGCAGACCGCCAAACACCCTCCCCTGCACGCAGGGGAGGCACAGCCTTGTCTCCCCTATGCAATAGGGGAGATGTCGCCGCAGGCGACAGAGGGGTCCGCGCCGCCAGCGCCAGCTCCCGCCGCGCCGCACGGCCGAGGCCATCGGAGGCGGTCGCCGCCATCGGCAGGCTGGGTTGCGCGCAGGGGAACGGCGCCGCTGCATGCCCGGTGCCCTCGCCCTTCCAGATCGTCTCCGGCAACGTCAGCGCCCAGTCCGCCATCGGCTCGAACGCCGCGTCGCGGCCCTCGGCCGGCAGCGCCTGGTTGCTGAACCGGCCGGCGCTGGCAGGCACGCTGGTCACCGCCTTGGGGTCGTCGAGCCAGGTCAGGTCGAGGAAGGCATCCTTGCCCGCGCGCGCCGAGCCATAGCGCTGGCTCAGGGCCTTGAGCAGGCGGATGTTGAGGAACTCGTTGCCGCCCTCGCTGGCGACGAAGCGGGTGATGTAGACACCCGAGGCCAGCACATCAAGCGGGGTCAGCGGTGCCGGGGTGCTGGTCAGCAAGGCGTACTCGGCCGGCAGCAGGCTGGGATTGGCCTGCACTTCGGCGATGCGGGCATTGGCACCCTCGACATAGCCTTCGATGGCGTCGCGCGCGTCCGGCGACAGGGCATCGAAGAACTGCTGGTACTCGGCCTGGGTGTAGCCGATCACCCGCTGCTGCAGGTCGGCCGGCACCGCGCCGCAGCCGGTGAGTTCGGCCAGCGTGCCCTTGGCGGTGCGGCGTACCGCGTCCATCAGGAACAGCCGGTCCTCGGCGATGGCATGGCCGACGCCGTACCAGAGGTCGCGCACGCTGGCGGCGTAGACGATGGGCACGCCGTAAGCGTCGCGATAGACCTCGACGCCGGCCTTGGGGCTGCTCGCGGCACCGGGCTTGCCACCCAGCACCGCAGGCTTGGCCCCGAAGCTCCAGTAGAGCGGACGCTGGTCGTCGAGGTGGGGGCCGTAGTCGGCCGGCACGCCGGTGGCCATGCCCTGGGCCTGACCGGCCAGGCTGACGAACCCGCTCTGCCCCGGCGGCAGCACGGTCTCGGCCTTCAGCACCAGGGCGGCAGGGTCGACTACCGGGCCGGCGGCGGGCTCGGAACTGCCGCAGCCGGCCAGCAGCGCAGGCAGGCAGCAGGCCGCCACCACGCCGGAACGCGCCAGCCAGCGGCGCGGCAACAGGACTGCCATCGGATTCTCCTCGGCCGCTCGTTCGGCGGCTCTGCTGCCGGCACTGTAGCGGTGGCGGCGACCGGCGGCGAGCGCCTCAGGGCGGCGGCAGCACCGGCAACTCGGCGGCGAAGCCGCCCAGCCAGCGACCCTGGGCATCGATCACCAGGGCGGCGTTCTCGAAATAGCCCTCGACCCGGTAGAAGCGCACCGACTCAGCCGCGAGGTCCCGGTCCTGCAACCAGGCGCGCGCCTTTGCCGCGACTTCCGGCTGCTGCCGCTCCAGCGCCGCCAGGCTCCAGCCCCGGGACCAGTGCTGGCGCGCCGCCTCGGCATAGGGCCGATACAGGAAGTGCAGCTGGTAGGGCTCCAGTCCGCTGACCAGGGCGTACGAGCCGACCCCGCCCGCCTCGTCATCATTGGCCGGCTCGCGGGTATCCACCAGATAGGGCGCGCGCGCGCCCAGGGGCTGCCAGCCGCCCGGCTCGATCACCTGCTCCGCCAGGACCGCCGGCGTCACCGTGTGAAAGGCTCCCTCGTAGTAGGCCAACGCCTGCACCCGCACCGCGTGGACGTTGTGCAGGCCGTAGCCATAGGCGCCCAGTTGCACCAGCGCGATGACCGTGAAATCCAGTCCCAGGGCCCGGCGCGATTTGGCCGGATCGAACACCACGAAGGTCAGCAGCGGGCCCAGCACCAGATCGACCAGCACAATCAGCTTCAGGCCGATGCCACCGCCGTCGGTGTGGAACAGCGGCGTCGGCAACCAGCGCACCAGCATCAGCCAGAGCGCGACGGCAACCAGCAGGCCGCTGATGCCCAGGTGGGTGCCCAGGGCCTTGAACTTGGTGAACAGCAGACGACGGTTCCAGCGCATGGCGACACTCGGATGGAGATGCGACCGCGCAATTGTTGAGGTGCGGCCGGGTCGCCTTCAAGGGGCGTACCGGCATGACCGTTAGTTGAGTACGGACTTACTCACGGCACAAGCTCCATGCGACCGTCAGCCCATACCTTGAGGACTGCCGCTGTAAGCGGGAATGGTTGGGTCTTGAAATCATCTTCTGCTCTGCTTCTAGCGAAGCTCTGGAACCCGGAGCCGTTTTTCGTGCTCCACATGACCAGAAAATCTCGGTTCGGAATGACGGCAAAAAAAGGCTCTCCGAGATATTTGGCTGCCTCTTGGCGAACCCACGGAACGAGAAGTCGCACTGCGTCATAGCCATCTTTTTCTTCCAGCGCGAGGAACCGATCGGGTCCACCTCCACCCTGTAGCTTCGCGTCTGTGTTCCTAAGGTCCAGATTCTTCAGCGCCGTTTCGAACAGAACCTTTTCATCTACTTTCCACCGCACTCTGTCTTCTTCCCGAACGTAGCCATAACCGTTCTTCTGGACCAACACAACCGCGAGCAGGACGTCCTCAACAAAGGGACGAGTAACGAGCACGCGCGCGCCTTTGAAGGGGCGGAGGTAGTCGACGGACATGAACTGGAGAGAGACAATACTTTCTGCCTCTTTCCAACTATGAGGCAGCTTCGGTTCTCGCTCTTTGACGAGAGCCATCATTGCCGTGAAGTGCTCACGAATCGCATCTTCTCGCGCAGCCGCCGTTAGCGGCGGCTCTGCGAGACAGATCCTGGAGCGCAGGTTCTGTAGTCCAAACTCGACCTCGCCCATCAGCACGACATCAAGGTTCGGTCCACGAGTGAATGGACGGGTTGGATATTCCTTTTTCAGTAGGGCTAACGCCTCAGCCTGAAGTTGCAGTGATGTGATTTCGCATGCCATGACAGGGGCGCCGAGGAGGAAGGTCAGAGCAAGAAGAACTCGAAGGAGCATTGCCTTTAGCGCCCGGCGCTCGGTGAATCGGCGAGCGAAGCCCCACTGGCTTGAATGATGGTTTGGCACTACACAGTCATTCATAGACGCGCGCGCCACACAACGCGATGGCGAAAAGTTGCCAGCTCGGATTCTCTGGATGAACTGATGACCCGGAGTTCTTCAAGTAACCCGGGACATCTTCTAGATAGGCAGAGAGTGCACTGAGAAACCCTTCCAGCGTCTCGCAGTCACCTTTTTCCGGATTTGCGAGAAGGTCTGCCCGAAACTCCACCAAGAACTTTGCGAGATCGGATCGTGACTTGACAGCTTCTGGATTTGGCAACACGGCGATCTCCGGTTCTTATACTCGACGCTCCGTTGGACACGCCGCACTCGCCTCGGCCAGCAGCTGCGCGATGCGCGCGTCCTTGTCGGCCCAGAGCTGGCCGATCCAGTCCTGCATGCGCTTGCGGTAGACCGGGTCGGCCTCGTAGTCGCCGCCGAAGAGCTCGGCGGGAATCTGCAACTGCCGCACCTCGACGATGACCTGATCGACCCGGCCGCAGAGGAAGTTCCAGAAGGTCTGGGCGCCGCCCGGATAGACGATGGTGACGTCGAGCATGGCGTGCAGGCGCTCGCCCATCGCCGCCAGGGTGAAGGCGAAGCCGCCGGTCTTGGGCTTCAGCAGGTGCCGGTAGGGCGAGCCCTGGCGGTCGTGCTTGGCCCGGGTGTAGCGGGTGCCTTCCAGGAAGTTGAAGATCGACACCGGAATGCCGTGGAACTTCTCGCAGGCCTTGCGGGTGGTCTCGATGTCCTTGCCGCGCAGCGAGGGGTCCTTCGCGATCTGTTCCTGCGTGTAGCGCTTCATGAACGGGAAATCGAGCCCCCACCAGGCCAGGCCCAGCACCGGCACCCAGATCAGCTCCTGCTTCAGAAAGAACTTGAAGAACGGCGCCTTGCCGTAGAAGGTCTTCTGCAGCACATGGATATCGGTCCAGGCCTGGTGATTGCTGCAGATGAAGTACTGGCCGCGCCGATCCAGGCGCTCGACGCCGCGCACCTCGAAGCGGGTCGGCAGCAGGCCGTCGGACAGCAGCTTGTTGCAGCCGACCCAGGTCTGGGCGCAGAAGTCGGCGCAGCGCGCCACCGCGCGCCGTGCCGCACCCTTGGGCGTCAGCAGCTTGAGCAGGGAGAAGACATAGACCGGGATCGACCAGAACACCGTGTTGACGGTGAACAACACCGCCATCAGACCACCCAGGACGGGACCGCGCAGGAAGCCGAGCATGGTCGCCGCCGTCAGGGTGACAGCGGTGCCCAGCGGGCACGCTCGCGGTCGGACTGGTCCACCAGCACCGCCCGGTGGAAATCACTGCGAGTGGGCAGCGCCACCAGGGTGCAGGGGCTGGTCAGGGCCTGGCTGGCCATGCCGCTGACCGAGGGGCTGAGGAAGGTGGCCTTGAGATACAGGGTGTCGTCCTTCACCGCGCCCTGGCGGCTGATCACCAGGGCGTAGCCGCCGGTGTTGCGCTCGCCCATTTCGGCCACCGCGTAGAGCCCCACCGGCAGCTCGCCGGAGGCCGGCGTCAGCTTGAGGCCGCGCGCCTGCTCCCAGGCCGCCAGGGCGATGGGATTGGCCAGCACTTCCAGGGTCGCCTCGCGGCCGCTGCTCTGGCAGTGCTGCAGGCGGCTCACTTCCACCACCTCGACGCTCAGCTCGGGCCGGCTGAAGATGAAGCCGAAGAAACCGGCGGTGCCCTCCACCGCCTTGCGCGGCAGCTGCGCCACGCCTTCGGCCACCGGCACCACCTGGGCGCAGGCACCCAGTCCGGCCACCGCCAACAGCAGTCCCGCGCGTCCCAGCAAACCGCTCATGTCCAATCCCTGAATCCGTACTACTAGGAGCCCTTGCGCGCATCGGCCAGGATGGCCTCGGCGCCCTTCTCGGCGATCATGGTGGTCGGCGCATTGGTGTTGCCGCCGATCAGGGTCGGCATGATCGAGGCATCGACCACCCGCAGACCCTCGACGCCACGGACCTTCAGCTCCAAGTCCACCACCGCCATCGCGTCGACGCCCATCTTACAGCTGCCCACCGGGTGATAGATGGTCTCGGCGGTGCGCCGTATCCAGTCGCGCAGCGCGGCCTCGTCCTGCAACCCCGCGCCCGGCATCAGCTCGCTGCCGCGATGGGCGTCGAAGGCCGGCTGCGCCAGGATCTCGCGCGCCTTGCGCACCGCCGACAGCAGCCGCTGCATCTCGCTTTCGTGTTGCAGGTAACCGGCCTCGATGCGCGGATGCGCCAGGGCATCGCGGCTGTCGAGCCGGATGCGGCCGCGGCTTTTCGGCCGCAGGTCGCAGGCCATCAGGGTATAGCCCCAGTGCTTGATGATCGGCAGCAGGTCCTGGCCGTGGTTGGTGTAGAGGAAGGGCACCAGGTGCAGTTGAATGTCCGGGATCGGCTGCTCCGGGCTGCTCTTGATGAAGCCGCCGGCCTGGGCGAAGTTGCTGGTCATCTCGCCCTCGCGCCGGCGCGCGTACTGCCAGAGCGCCCGCACCGAGCGCGGCAGCCCGAGCGGATTCAGCGACACCGCGTGCCGGGTCTTTTCCTTGACGCAGACGGCGAGGTCGAGATGGTCCTGCAGGTTCTCGCCGACACCGGCCAGCTCCTGCACCAGCGGCACCTCCATCTCGCGCAGATGCTGGGCCGGGCCGATGCCGGACAGCAACAGCAGTTGCGGCGAGCCGACGGCGCCGGCGGCGAGGATCACCTCGCGCCGCGCCAGCACCTCGCCGGGCGCGTTCTGCAGCTTCACCGCCACCGCCCGCCGCCCCTCGAAGCGGACGCCGGTGACGTGCGCCTCGGTGAGCACGCTGAGGTTGTCGCGCGCGCGCACCGGGTCCAGGTAGGCGCGGGCATTGCTGCAACGCTCGCCGCCGCGCTGCATCACGTCGTAGTAGCCAATGCCCTCCTGCTGGGCGCCGTTGAAATCCGGCGTCAGCGGGTGGCCGGCCTGCTGCGCGGCCTGGACGAAGGCCGTCATCAGCGGATTCATGTAGCGCGCGCTGGCGACGTTGAGCGGGCCACCGACGCCGTGGAAGGCATCCGGCGCGCCGGCACAGGGCTCGTAGTTTTCCATGCGCCGGAACACCGGCAGCACATCGGCGTAACTCCAGCCGGTGCAGCCCAGGCTCGCCCAGTGGTCGTAGTCCCAGGCGTGACCCCGGATGTAGCACATGGCGTTGATCGAGCTGCTGCCGCCCAGGGTGCGGCCCCGCGGCCAGTGCATCGGCCGGTTGCCCATGTTCGGCTCCGGCGCAGTCCAGTACTTCCAGTTGTAGGTGTCGCTGCGGATCACCGGGATGATGCCGGCCGGCATGTGGATGAAGGGGCTCTTGTCGGGCGGGCCGGCCTCGATCAGCACCACGCTGTAGCGCCCGTCGGCACTGAGGCGATTGGCCAGCACGCAGCCCGCCGAGCCGCCACCGACGATGACGTAATCTGCCTCCATACGGTTCTCCTCCGTATTGATACTTCTGATTTGAACCGAGCTTAACCCGGCGCGGAGCCGGTGCTAAGGTTGGGTAATGAATGCTTCCGTACCGCTGCGCCTGAGCCTGCGCAACACCCTCGACGCCCTGGTCGCCGACGGCTGGCTGAATGCCAAGCAGGTCGCCAACCTGCTCACCAAAGTGCCGGAGCTGACGCCGCTGCATCCGCTGACGGTGATCGCCGACGCCGATCTGAGCCATGCCACCGAGCCGCAGCGCAAGCTGACGCTGGAGACCCTGGTGCAGTGGCTGGCGCAGCGCAGTGGCCTGCCCTATCTGCGCATCGACCCGCTCGGCATCGAGGTGTCGAAAGTCACCACCCTGATCTCCTACGCCTACGCCGCGCGGCTGAAGATCCTGCCGGTGAAAGTGACCGCCGGCGAGGTGACGGTGGCGGTGGCCGACCCCTATGCCCGCGAATGGCTGCAGGAGCTGACGCCGCGGCTGAAGCAGAAGATCACCGCCGTGCTCGCCAATCCGCGCGACATCGAGCGTTACCTGGTGGAGTTCTACGCCCTCGCCCGCTCGGTGAAGGCCAGCGCCAGCCAATCCGGCCGCAGCGGCAGCCTGCAGAACCTCGAACAGCTCACCGAGCTGGGCAAGCTCGGCAAGCTCAGTGCCGACGACCAGCACATCGTCGGCATCGTCGACTGGCTGCTGCAATACGCTTTCGACCAGCGCGCCAGTGACATCCATCTGGAGCCGCGCCGCGAGCAGGGCAATGTCCGCTTCCGCATCGACGGCGTGCTGCACGAGGTCTACCAGGTGCCAGCCAGCGTCATGCCGGCGGTGACCTCGCGGCTGAAGATCATGGGCCGCATGGATCTGGCCGAGAAGCGCAAGCCGCAGGACGGCCGCATCAAGATCCGCTCGCCCGAGGGCCGTGAAGTCGAGCTGCGCGTCTCCAGCCTGCCCACGGCCTTCGGTGAAAAACTGGTTCTGCGCATCTTCGACCCCGAGGTGCTGGTCAAGGATTTCAGCGCGCTCGGCTTCGCGCCCGAGGAGCAGGCGCGCTGGCGCGGCCTGATCGAGGCACCGCACGGCATCGTGCTGGTCACCGGCCCGACCGGCTCGGGCAAGACCACCACCCTGTATTCGACGCTGAAGCTGCTGGCCACCAGCGAGGTCAACATCTGCACCATCGAAGACCCGATCGAGATGGTGGAGCCCGCCTTCAACCAGATGCAGGTGCAGACCAATATCAATCTCGGCTTCGCCGACGGCCTGCGCGCCCTGCTGCGGCAGGACCCGGACATCATCATGGTCGGCGAGATCCGCGATCTCGACACCGCCGAGAATGCCATCCAGGCGGCACTCACCGGCCATCTGGTGTTCTCGACCCTGCACACCAACGACGCCCCCAGCGCCATCGTCCGCCTGCTCGACCTCGGGGTGCCGCCTTACCTCATCAAGGCCACGGTGCTGGGGGTGATGGCGCAGCGCCTGGTGCGCAAGCTCTGCCCGCATTGCAAGCGGCCGGCCACGGTCGACCCGGTCGACTGGCAGCGCCTGACCGGTGGCCTGCTGCCGCTGCCGGCACCCGGCCAGGTGCAGGAGCCGGTCGGCTGCCTGGAATGCCGCGAGACCGGCTATCTGGGCCGGGTCGGGCTGTACGAGATCCTCACCGTCGACGACCTGCTGCGCGCCGCCATCGACACCGCTGCCGATCGCCTGGCGCTGCACCGCAAGGCCCGCGCCTCCGGCATGGTGCCGCTGCGGCTGGCGGGGGCGCGGATGGCGGTCACCGGCCTGACCTCGCTGGCGGACGTGGCGGCGCTGACGCCGGAGATGGAGGCGTCGTAGCGGCCTGCTGGCCGCGCTGATGGGCTCGGCCGAGAGTGCCCGATTGGAGATCGTGGGTCGCCCGCTGGAGCTTGGTTGGACAGCGCGGACCGCTACCGGACTAGCTTGGCCTTGTTTGTCGCATTTGCCAGAAGCCCCGGAACGGCGTCTCGATGGATGCGCCCAGCGAGCGCCCAAATGCCAGCTGCCAGCCTGGGCCTGTTGTATTTGACGAAGGTAGTCATTACCAGCCGGTCGTCCTTCAGTCGCCAGATCATGCGGCCATCCATGATGTTTCCACTGGCTTCGAGATGGAGGACATCAGGCCGCGATTCCGCGATGTGCCAGCCGAAGATGTGATCCGGCGAGGACCAGGGGCCAAGGCGAAACCCCAGCAAATGACGGTGTGCCAGCATTCCGAAGCGGCGTGATGTCAGCGGCAGATGCCCGAAGGCATCTCGCACCCAGCTCTCAGCATGACGATGGTCCGACCGATTTCTGCCGATCTCAAAAGCATCGGCGTAATCCGCGTAGCCGCCAGGGAAAGGAACTCCTTCCGACACGGCGGTGCGGCGGCCGAGCGTAGATGATTTGTGCTCGTTGCTCATGGAACCTCATCGTCAATAGTTGGCTGCGGCAATTTTCGCCCAACGCGCAGGCGCGGAAGGCGCCTTCCACCCTCGGTTCTTCAGGCCGCGGGAGTAACAGAGCCACCCACAAAAAAGCCCCGCCGTGGCGGGGCTCGTTTGCGGCATTGGGGCCGGACTCAGTCGTCGCTGCTGGCGAAGCCCAGCAGGTGCAGCAGGCTGGTGAAGATGTTGTAGATGTCCAGGTACAGGGCGATGGTGGCCATGATGTAGTTGGTCTCGCCGCCGTTGATGATGCGGCTGGTGTCGTACAGCAGCAGGCCGGAGAACAGCAGCATCGAGACCGCCGACAGCGCCAGGAACACGCCGCTGACGGCGACGCCGAACATGCTCGCGACCATGGCGCCGACACTGCACAGCAGCAGGGCCATCACGCCGGTCATCAGGAAGCCGCCCATGAAGGAGAAGTCCTTCTTGGTGGTCAGCACATAGCCGGACAGCGTGGCGAAGATCAGGCCGGTGCCGCCGAGGGCGGTCATGATGAGTTGGCCGCCGTTGGGCAGGGCCTTGAGATACATGTTCAGCACCGGGCCCAGGCCGAAGCCGAGCAGGCCGGTGATCGCGAACACTACGTACAGGCCCTTCTCGGAGTTGGCGGTGCGCGGCAGCGCGAACCAGATCAGGCCCATCGACACCAGCGAGGCGACCAGGCTGAGGCCGTAGGGGGCATTGATCGCCATCGACACGCCGGCCATCGCGGCGCTGAACAGCAGCGTCATCGATAACAACATGTACGTGTTGCGCAGCACCTTGTGGGTGGCGAGCAGGGAGCCGGCGCTGGGGGCGTAGCCACCGGTGCGCACGGGCGAGGGTTGATAAGCCATGTCTAGTTCCTGTCGATAAGCGGGTAACCGCACCCTACTGACTGGGGGCGGCGGACTCAAGTTCAATGCCGTGACAATCCCTCTGTCACTGGCGTGACATCTCCCCTACAACGTAGGGGAGGCACGGCCTTGCCTCCCCTGCTGGCAGGGGAGGTGGCGCCGAAGGCGACGGAGGGGTGGCCCGACAGCAACCGCGTCACAGTGCCCGAAGCTTGCGCAGTTCGCGCACCGCCACCACCAGGCCGGCGAAATCCATCGCCCCGGCGACCCGCAGCTCGGCAACCCGCTGTTCGGCGAAGCGCAGCGGCCCGGCATTGCTGGCCGACCATTGCTCCAGCCGCTGCTCGGCGCCCGGGCCGGCCATGCGCAGGACGCGGCCGGTCAGCAGGCGGTGGATGTGGTAAAGGTCGTCGCGCAGGTTGCCGCGCGCCAGCGCCGGCCATTTGCCGCGCACCTGCAGGCTGTTGATGGCGGCATACAGGCCCAGCAGGCGGAAGCGCTCGCCGACGGCGAAATAGGCGGTCGCCGCCTCCCGGAGCGTCAGCTTGGCTTCCAGCGCCAGCTCGGTGATGTCGGGCGCGGCGCCCAGCACCCGGGTCGCGGCCAGACGGGTCGCCAGCTCGGGCGGCACGCCCTCGCCCTCCAGCTGCGCCAGGGTGCGGTCCCAGTCCTCGCGATAGCTCGGCGGCAGCAGGGCCGGCAGCAGGGTTTCCAGTTCGCGGATGGCGGCGGCGAAGCGGTCCACTGCCTCCAGCACCGGCCGGCGGGCGTGGCCGGACATCACCAGCCAGCTGCTGGCGTGCTTGAGCAGGCCGCTGACATAGCCCATCAGCCGCGTCTGCAGGGCCGCCGGCAGGCGGTTGTCGAGCGCCTCGATGGCGGTCCAGTAGCGGTCGCCCTCGTAGATCTCGTGGGCGGTGGCGTAGGCCTTCAGCACCTCGCCCCGGTCATGGCCGTGGTCGGCGGCCAGGCGGTGGGCGAAGCTGACGCCCATGCGGTTGGCGACGGCATTGCTGAGGATGGTGGCGATGATCTCGCGCTTGAGCTGGTGGCCGCGCAGGGCCTCGCCGTGGCGCTCGACCAGGGCCGGCGGGAAATAGCCGAGCAGGTCGCGGACGAAGAAGGGATCGTCCGGCATGTCGCTCGCCAGGGTGGCGTTGTAGAGCGACATCTTGGCGTAGGCGAGCAACACCGACAGCTCCGGCCGGGTCAGGCCCAGGCCCTGGCGCTGGCGCTCCTTGAGCGCCTCCTCGTCGGGCAGGAATTCCACCGCGCGGTTGAGCAGGCCCTCGTGCTCCAGCGTGCGGATCAGCTCGCGGTGCTCGTCCAGCCGGGACGCCGCCTGCGACTCCAGCAGCGACACCGCGCCGGACTGCACCGTGCTGTCGCGCAGCACCGCGCGCGCCAGATCCTCGGTCATCGAGATCAGCAGCGGATCGCGGCTGGCGCGGTCGAGCCGGCCCTCGGCCATCAGCTGGTTGAGCGGGATCTTGATGTTCACCTCGCGATCCGAGCTGTGCACGCCGCCGGCGTTGTCGATGGCGTCGGTATTGAGCTTGACGCCCTGGAGCGCCGCCTCGATGCGACCGAGCTGGGTGCAGCCGAGATTGCCGCCCTCGCCCACCACCTTGCAGCGCAGCTCCTTGCCATTGACCCGCAGCCCATCGTTGGCGCGGTCGCCGACTTCCGGGTGCGCCTGGCTGCTCGCCTTCACATAGGTGCCGATGCCGCCGTTCCAGAGCAGGTCCACCGGCGCCTTGAGAATGGCGTTCATCAGCTCGTTGGGGCTCAGCCGCTTGGCGCTGATGTCCAGCACCTGCCGGATCTCCTCGCTCAGCTCGATTGACTTGGCGCTGCGCGGATGGATGCCGCCGCCCTTGGAAATCAGACTCTTGTCGTAGTCGTCCCAGGACGAGCGCGGCAGCGCGAACAGGCGCGCGCGCTCGGCGAAACTGGCGCCCGCATCCGGGCGCGGGTCGAGGAAGATGTGGCGGTGGTCGAAGGCCGCCAGCAGCTGGATGTGCGGCGACAGCAGCATGCCGTTGCCGAACACGTCGCCGGACATGTCGCCGATGCCGACCACGCTGAAGCTGCTGGTCTGGATGTCCTTGCCAAGCTCGCGGAAATGCCGCTTGACGCTCTCCCAGGCACCCTTGGCGGTGATGCCCATCTTCTTGTGGTCATAGCCCACCGAGCCGCCGGAGGCGAAGGCATCGCCCAGCCAGTGGCCATAGTCGGCGGAGATGCCGTTGGCAATGTCGCTGAAGGTCGCGGTGCCCTTGTCGGCGGCGACCACCAGATAGGGATCGTCCTCGTCGTAGCGCACCACGTCGGTCGGGGCGATCAGCGCCGCGCCGCGCCGGTTGTCGGTGATGTCGAGCAGGCCACGCAGGAAGGTCTTGTAGCCCTCCACGCCCAGCTTGGCCCAGCTCTCGCGCTCGGCGGGACCAGTTCCTGGATTGGCGGTCTTGAGCACGAAGCCACCCTTGGCGCCGACCGGCACGATCACCGTGTTCTTCACCATCTGCGCCTTCATCAGGCCCAGCACCTCGGTGCGGAAGTCCTGACGGCGGTCGGACCAGCGCAGGCCGCCGCGCGCCACCTTGCCGCCGCGCAGGTGCACGCCCTCCACTTCCGGCGCGTAAACCCAGATCTCGAACATCGGCCGCGGCAGCGGCAGGTCGGGAATCTTGGCGGGGTCGAGCTTGAGGCTGACGTAGTGCTTGTAGCTGCCGTCCGGCAGGGTCTGGAAGTAGTTGCTGCGCAGGCCGGCGCGGACGACGTTGACCGCGGCGCGCAGGATGCGGTCGGCATCCAGGCTGGCAACTTTGTCGAGCGCGTTGTCGAGCGCCTGGCCGACCAGCAGCTGCTGGTCGCGGCGCTGGGTCTCGCTCAGCCGGGGATCGAAGCGGGCCTCGAACAGCTGCACCAGCTGGCGGCAGCTCGCCGGGTGCGCCGCCAGCGTGGTCTGGATGTAGACCGGGCCATAGGGCAAGGCGGTCTGCACCAGATAGGTGGCGAGCGTGCGCAGCGCGGTGACCTGGCGTGCCGACAGGCTGGCGGCGAGGACCAATTTGTTAAGGCCGTCGTTCTCGCAGGCGCCGTTCCAGGTGGCGAGGAAGGCGGTCTCGAACAGCCGCCGTAGCGCCTCCGGGGTCAGCTCGCTGGCGCCGACCGGCGCCAGCGCGAAGCTCTGGATCCAGAGCCGCTCGCCGCTGCTGGCGACCAACTCGGTCGGGTCCTGGTTGAGCACCCGCAGGCCGAAGTTCTCCAGCAGCGGCAGCGCGTCGGACAGGGCCACCGGCCCGCCCTCGCGGTACAGCTTGAGGCCGCCGACCTGGCCCTGCGGATCCAGCAGCAGGCGCACGCCCAGGCTCTGCCCGGCGCCGAGGCTGGCCAGCACTGCGATGTCGGCGGCGGCCTCGGCCGGGGTGATGACCTCCTGCGCCGACAGCGGGAAGGCGTCGAGGAAGCGCGCCGCCAGCCGGCCGTCGCTGTCGGCGCCGGTCAGCGCCTCGCGCAGCTGCTCGCGCCAGGAGCGGGTGACCACCACCAGCCGGGCCTCGATCTCCTCGGCGCTGTGGCCGGTGCGGGTGCCAGGCGGAGTGCGGAGGATGAAGTGCATGCGGGTGAAGCCACCGCGCAGGAACTCGACATTGCGCTCCACCGAGTAGCCGCCGAACAGGCCCAGCAACTCGCGGGCAATGGTTTCGCGCAGCTCCCGCGAGTAGCGCTCGCGCGGCACGAATACCAGGCAGGAGTAGAAGCGGCCGTAGCGGTCGCGGCGCATCAGGAAGCGCAGCTGGTGGCGGTCGCGCAGGGCGCGCACGCTCATGGCGGCGGTGAAAAGTTCCTCCTCGCCGGTCTGGAACAGTTCGTCGCGCGGCCAGGCCTGCAGGATCTCGCGCAGGTTCTTGGCCGAGTGCGAATCCGCCGGCAGCCGGGCACGCTCGATCACCTCCGCCACCTTGCGGCGCACCACTGGAATCTCGCTCGGCCGTTCGGCATAGGCGTCGCCGGTGAACAGGCCGATCAGCCGCACGGTGCCGGCTATGCTGCCGTCGGCGGCAAACTGCTTGACCGAGATCACGTCGAGGAATTCGGCGTGGTGCACGCTGGAGCGGACATTGGCCTTGGTGATCACCAGCAGTCGCGCCGAACCGGCGTACTTGTCGAGTTCTTCCTGCGGCGCGATCAGCTCGTCGGAACTGGCCAGCCGGGCGCCGGCGCGCAGCAGGCCGAGGCCGGCTTCCGCCAGGGTGCGCAGCGTGGTGCGGCCGTCGGCGGACGGCTCGGCGCGGCTCTCGGCCAGGCCCAGGAAGGTGAAGTGACGCTCGTGCAGCCAGTCGAGAAAGGCGCGTGCCTCGGCGAACTCCTGCGGATTGGCACCGGCCGGCAGCACCGCCAGCGAGCCGGCCAGCGCCAGCAGGCGCTCGCGCATGGCGGCGTAGTCGGCGACCGCCGTGCGCACCTCGGCCAAGGTGGTGCGCAGCGTCGCCTCCAGGCGGCGATAGCTGTCGGCGTCGGCCAGCGGCTCGAACTCGATGTGGATCAGCGACTCGGCCGGCCCCTGCCGGGTCTCGGAGGCCTGCACGTCGAGATGGCCGCTGGTGTCGCGCACCATGTAGAGGATGGGGTGCACCGCCCAGTCGATGACGCCGCCGGCCTCGCGCACGCAGAGCATCACGCTGTCGACCAGGAAGGGCATGTCCTCGATCACGGTCTGCACCCGCGCCAGGGCATGGCCCTCGGCCGGCGGCTCGACCCGCACGCGGATCTCGCCCGGCGCCCGCTGCGCCGCCAGCGCCCAATGCGCCTGCGCCAGCGCGAACAGCGCCTGCGGCGCGCGTGCCCGCAAGGCGTCGCCGGAGGCGGTTTCGAAGTAGCGGCTGAGGAAGGCGGTGGGTGGCGCCGAGGCGCCGGCGGCAGCGGCCAGCGCCGCCAGTTGCTCCGTCAATGTTGTGGAATGGGCAGGCGCCGGATCGGCGCCGGTGGTTTTCGACATGTCTCGCTCCAGATGCCGGCGTGGGCATTCTTGTTGATGGCGCGAGTATGCCAGCGCCCCGAGGGCAGGCAGACTTGGCTGGCTATAATCCGGCCAACTCAAGGGAGCCCCGGATGACCGAACGCCGCCGTACCCCGCCCAGCCGTCTCAGCGCTCGGCGCGTCTACTGGCTGTGCGTGCTGATCTGGGCCTTCGCCTCGGCGGTGCTGGGCGACAAGATGGCCGAGACCATGAAATTCCGCGTCAATGACCTGTCGGTGATCCCGGGCGCGGGCATGGTGATGCGGGATGTCGAGGGCACCTTCTATCACGTCACCAATGACGGCCGGGCCCGCGCCATCTTCCCGGAACTGGCTGCCGATTACTCGGCCGCCGCCTGCCTGGACTGCGTGCTGGTGACCGGCGAGCAGCTGTCGCAGACCAACGAATTCTGCGCCGCCGGCGTGCGCAGCCAGCTGCCCAAGCTGGGCTTCGAACTGCCCTGCCGCTCCTGGGCGGTGCTCGGCGACGGACCCAAGGTGGTGTCGGTGACGCTGTTCCTGATCCCGCTGCTGCTGCTGCCCATCCTGCGCGCGCTGGCGCGGGCGATCAGGGGGGCGAAGCCGGGTCAGGCGCACTGAGCCGCGCCAGCAATTGCTCGAGGGCCAGCTCAGCCGCCTGCTGGCGGACCGCCTCGCGATCCCCCTCGAAGCGCAGGCACCGCGCCTCGGCGCCCCTGGCATCGGCCCAGGCGATCCAGACCGTGCCGACCGGCTTGTCGGCACTGCCGCCGCCGGGGCCGGCAATGCCGGAAACCGCGATCGCATGCTGCACCGGTGCGCGCGCCAGCAGGCCCCGGGCCATGGCCAGCACCGTCGCCTCGCTGACCGCGCCCTGGCTCGCCAGGATCGCTTCCGGCACGCCCAGCAGCTCCTGCTTGGCGCGGTTGGAATAGCTGACCAGACCGCGCTCGAACCAGCCGGAGCTGCCGGCCAGATCGGTGCAGCACTTGGCGATCAGGCCGCCGGTGCAGGACTCGGCGGTCGCCAGCCACTCGCCACGCGCCAGCAGCCGCGCGGCGATGGCCGCGACCACCGGGTCGGCGTTCACCGGCGGAAGATTTCCTCGGCCATCACGTCGGCGATCGCGCCGGTCGGGCGCCGTTCGAGTTTCGAGCGCTGGAAGATCGCGGTGAGGGTGTCACCGATGCGGTCGAGGTGGGCCTTGGCGCGGGCTTCGTCGTAGCCGTGGGTCTCGTGGTAGATCTCGATGATGCCGCCGGCATTGATCGCGTAGTCGGGCGCGTAGAGGATGCCGCGCTCCAGCAGCTGCTGGCCGTGACGGGGCTGCAGCAGCTGGTTGTTGGCGGCACCGGCGATCACCGTCGCCTTGATCTCGGGCAGGGTGATGTCGTTGAGGATGGCGCCCAGGGCGCAGGGCGCGAAGACATCGACCTCGAGCCCGAAGATGCGCTCCATGCTGACCGCAGTGGCGCCGAATTCCTGCACGCAGCGATCCACCGCCGGGTAGTGGATGTCGGTCACCCACAACTGCGCACCGGCCTCGTGCAGGTACCTGGCCAGCCGGTAGCCGACATTGCCGACGCCCTGGATCGCGACCTTGAGCCCCTTCAGGTCCTCGCGGCCGAGCTGGAACTTCACCGCTGCCTTGAGGCCGACGAAAGTGCCGTAGGCGGTAGCCGGCGAGGGATCGCCGGTGCGCCCCTCGGCCTGCGCCTGGGCATCGGCGAGCCCGCCGACGTGGACGGTCTCCTGCGCCATCAGGCGGACGTCGGCGACGCTGGTGCCGGAGTCCTCGGCGGCGATATAGGCGCCGGCCAGGTTGTTGACGAAGCGGCCCATGGTGCGCATCAGTTCCGGCGTCTTGTCCTTGCGCGCATCGCCCAGGATCACGCTCTTGCCACCGCCCTGCGGCAGCCCCGCCAGTGCCGCCTTGTAGGTCATGCCGCGCGACAGGCGCAGTACATCGGTGAGCGCCTCGGCATCGGAGCCATAGGGCCACATGCGGCAGCCACCCAGGCCGGGGCCCAGGCGGGTGGAATGCACTGCGATGATGGCCTTGAGGCCGGTGACGGGATCCTGATGAAAGGCGACGTGCTCGTGCGCGTCGTATTCGGGGTGGGAGAAGACGGACATTGGGGGACGAAGGGAATCGGGATTGCTGGCTATTTTACGCGCTTGGTCTGGGGGGCCTTGCGCGTAGTCGCGCTAGCGCGCTCGGCTTTGGTTCTCCCGAGCTTGGAGTTCCGGGTCGCCGCTTCCAAGGTGGCGGGCAAGTCCACGGCACTGCGCTGCGCGCAGCCCCCCTCTCCCCTAACCCCTCCCCCACGAGGGGGGAGGGGAACCAGACCAGGCGCGATGTCGGCGTAGCCGACGAGCCGTCTGGCTTTTGGTGTGGCCTTTGACGTGCTCTCCCTTGAGAGGCGCCGAGAAGCGCAGGAGACGGGGGGTATGGAAGCGTCCGACTGTCCGAAGCGCCTATAGGGCGCTGAGTTCGGACGCGTCCCCCGGGCTCCGAGCATCGCAGGGGACCCGCGCAGCGGGCGCCGAACAGGGTGTGCTTTCTTTTGCCTACTTTTCTTTGCACAAGCAAAGAAAAGTAGGTCCCGCGGAAGGCGACCCACCTCAACGCTCGGAAGGAACCCACGCCGAGCGCGCAAGCGCGACAAAAAACGGCAACGTCAACAGCACCCCTCTCCCCTAACCCCTCTCCCACAAGGGGAGAACGGAACATCAGGCACCGCGCCGCGTCCAGCGCCTCAACCAGAACAACTGCACCGCGATCATCAGCAGGGTCACCGCGAACATCGCCAGCGCCAGTGCCGCCGCATAGCCGAAGCGCAGGTACTCGAAACCGTTCTGGTAGACGTACACCGGCAACAGCAGGGTGCCGTACTGCGGGCCGCCCTTGGTGATGATCAGCGCCGGCAGGAAGCTGGTCTGGAAACTCAGCGCCGCATCGCGGCAGGCCAGCAGCAGCAGCACCGGCATCAGCATCGGTAGGGTCAGCCGGCGGAACACGGTCCAGGCGCTGGCGCCCTCGACCGCGCAGAGGTCGTACAGCTCCTGCGGAATCTCCTTGCGCGCGGCGATCAGCACCACCACCAGCTCGCCGATCAGCCAGAGGCTGATGAGCGCCAGCACCCGGCGCGCGGCGGCGGGGTCGGTGAGCCAGATGTCGGGCGCGATGCCGAAACCCGACAGCAGCCAGGCCACCGG
This sequence comes from Stagnimonas sp., assembly GCA_030696045.1. Classification (GTDB taxonomy): domain Bacteria; phylum Pseudomonadota; class Gammaproteobacteria; order Nevskiales; family Nevskiaceae; genus Stagnimonas. Next base: position 58,517 of record JAUYNO010000059.1, read on the forward strand.
CCCGTACAGGGGATTGAGGATCCACAGCCAGAGCAGAGCCCAGGCGATGTCCGGGGTGACGCTGGGCGCCAGGGCAGCGGCGCGCAGCAGGCCGGCGCCCCGGCGCGGCCGGTGCAGCAGCAGCGCCAAGCCCAGGGCCAGCAGCAGGCGCAGCGGCACCGACCACAGCGCGACCTTCAGGGAATTGCCCAGCGCGGTCCAGAACAGCGGATCGGCGCCGACCCGCGCCAGATTCGTCAGGCCGGCGAAGCGCGGCGCATGCAGGCCGTCGAAGTGGCTGAAGGCCAGCGGCAGCGCCATCAGCGCCGGCAGGCCGACCAGCAGGCCGAGCAGGGCGAAGCCGGGCAGCGACCAGTGCCAGTCGCGCAGCAGGGCGCGCAGCCGCCTCACGCCATCGCCTCACCCGCGCCGGCCGCCGGCCGCAGCGCCTCGCCAGTGTCCGGGTCGAACCAGCAGGCCCGCGACAGCGCCAGACGCAGCGGCAGCGACACGCCCACCACCAGCCGCAGCTCCGGCTCGGCGCGCGCGGCCAGACGCTGGCCGGCGGCATTGAGCCAGACGATCTGCTGCTCGCCGGCCGGCTCCACCGACTCCACCACAGCCGTGATCTCGGCCGCCTGCGGATCGCCGCTGTCCCAGCGCGAGCCCGGCAGCGCTAGCTGCTCCGGGCGCAGGCCCAGCACCAGCCGGCGCCCCGGCTCGGCGACCGCCGTCGCCAAGCGCGCCGCCAGCCGGGTACTGCCCCACCAGAGCGCGCCGTCGAGCCCGACCTGCACCTCCAGGGTGTTCATCGCCGGATGGCCGAGGAAGCGTGCCACGAACAGGTTGGCGGGCTCGGCATAGACGGTGCGCGGCGGCGCGAGCTGCAGCAGCCGACCCTCGTGCAGCACCCCGAGCCGATCCGCCAGCGACATCGCCTCCGACTGGTCGTGGGTTACCAGCAGCATCGCGGCACGGCTGGCGGCATGGGCCTTGACGATCTCGGCCCGCGCCCGCACCCGCAGCTGGGTGTCGAGGCTGGACAGGGGCTCGTCCAGCAGCAGGGCCTTGGGCTCGCGCAGCAGGGCGCGGGTGAGCGCTACCCGCTGGCGCTCGCCGCCGGACAGTTCGCGCGGGCGCCGTTGCAGCAGGGGCGTCAGATCGAGCGTGCCGGCGGCGGCGCGGGCGCGCTCCTGCGCGTCTTCCCGCGCCATGCCGCGCGCGGTCAGGCCGAAGCAGAGGTTGTCGAGCACGCTCAGGTGCGGGAACAGGGCATAGCTCTGGAACATCATCGCCACGTCGCGCTGGCCCGGCGGCAGGCTGCCGAGTTCGCGGCCGTCCAGGCGCAGCCGGCCCGCCGCCAGCGGCACCAGGCCCGCCACCGCCCGCAGCAGGGTGGACTTGCCGGAGCCGGACGGCCCGGCGATCACCACCCGCTCACCGGCGGCGACGCGGAGCGAGACGCCGTGCAGTACCGGCCGGCCGTCGAGGGCGACGCTGACCTGATCCAGTTCCAGCATCAGCGCGCTCCGGCCGCCGGGGCCGCCTTGGCGGCCTGCTCGCGGGCCAGGTCCTCGACCAGCAGCGGCTGCACGGCATCGCGCAGCTGGCGGGTGACGATCAGGGTATCGGCGCCGTCCAAGTCGGATTCACCGGGCAGCGGCGGCTCGTAGAACCATTCTTCCAGCAGCACGTCAGCCTTGCTCTCGACCTCGTGCCAGACCGCGATATTGGGGGTGCGCTTGAGCTTGGGAATGGCGTCGAGGAAGACCTGCGCCCGCGCCGGCTTCTGCTGCGGATCGAGGAAGGCCGGCGAGGTCGCCACCGACTTGCGCGAGGGCACCGTGCGGCCACTCCGGGCCAGGATGCTTTCGCCCGCCTCCGACAGCGCGTAGCTGACGAAGCGCTGCGCCGCTTCCGGCTGGCGGGCATCGCGCGCCATGCAATAGGCATCGGCATGCAGCACGCCAACCTCCTTCTGCAATTTCGGCAGCGGCGCCACGTCCCAGTCCAGGCCCTTGCCCTGCCCTTCCAGCTCGCGCAGGGTCGCGGTGTAGCGGCGGCTCTGCAGCAGCATGCCCAGGGCGCCACGGGCGAAGCGGGAATCGTTGTTCTCGGCCTGGTACTCGGCCAGCTTCGGCGTCACCCGGTAGCGGGTCATCAGCATCTTCACCGCGTTCAGGCCGAGCAGGGCCGGGCCCCGGTCCAGGGTCACCAGGCTGGGCGCGTAGAGGTCGTTGACCAGCGAACCGCCCATGCCCCAGATGAACGGAGCCAGCCGGATCAGGGTCGGGTCGATGCCGACGCCGTAGATGTCGTTGCGCTTGTCGCCGTCGAGATCGCGGGTCAGCAGCTTTGCGGCGCTGAGGAAGTCGCCGAAATAGGTCCAGTCGTCCTTGGGCTCCGGCACCTCGAACTGCTTGAACAGGGCGCGGTTGTAATAGACCACCAGGCTGGAGACATTCTGCGGCAGGCACATCAGGGTGTCGCGGAAGCGGAAGGCCTCCAGCGCCGGCTCGTAGAAGTCTTCCGCCTTGAACTGGCCGCTGGCACTCATCTGCGGCCCCAGCGGCGCCAGCGCGTCCTTGGCGGCGAACTGGCCGAAGCGGCGGAAGTTGAGGATGAACAGGTCCGGCGGGTTGCCAGCCGCGAAGGCGGTGGACAGCTTGGTCATGTGATCGGCCTGCTTGCCGACCGGCAGCAGCTCGACCCGGTCGCCTGGGTGTCCGGCCTCGTAGGCGGCGATCAGCTCGCGATAGCTTTTCAACTCGGCGGTGTCACCGAACACCTGCAGCTTGACCACCCGCTCGCCCTCGGCCGTGGCGCCGGTCGCGGCGCTGCCGCCCGAGCGATTGCAGGCCGTCAGCGTCAACAGCAAGGCGGCGCCCAGGGGCAGCGCGTATTTCCAGCAGGCCAGCATCAGGAACTCCGGTCAAGACTACGGAACAGGCCCTGGGAGGCGACGAAGGCCAGCAGCACCGGCGCGGTGAGCAGGGCGGCGCCGGCCATCAGCACCGCCCACTGAGTGGGGCCGAGCAGGTCCAGGGCATGCAGCATCAGCGGCGCGGTCAGCTCGCGCTCGCGTTCCAGGTACAGCAAGGGCTCCAGGAAGGCGCCCCAGAATTGCATCGCGGCCAGGGTCGCCACCGCCACCGTGGTCGGCCGCACTTGTGGCAGGGCGACGCGCCACCACTGCGCCGGCAGCCCCAGGCCTTCCAGCCGGGCGGCGTCGAACTGGTCGTCGCCGAGCCGGCGCAGGGCCACGAAGTAGAGCAGCACGAACAGGGGGCTGGCGCCGAACAGGGCCGGCGCCACCAGCGGCAGCGCGCTGCGCGACAGGCCCAGCCATTCGAACAGCACGAAGCGCGGCACCCAGATGGCGGTGAGCGGAATGCTGGCCGCCACCACCAGCCAGGCGACGGCGCGCATCTGCCGGGCCGGGCTCAGGCGGGTCATGGCGAAGCCGAAGAAGGACGCCGCCAGCACCGCCAGGCCGACCCCGGCGACGGTGATCGCCGCCGAATTGGCCAGGCCGACCGCCATCGGTACCCATTCGAAGACCCGCTGATAGGCCACGAAACTCGGCGCCTCCGGCCAGGACAGCGGCGACACCGGGATCGCCGCACCCGGCGTGCGCAGGCTGCCGATCAGCATCCAGGCGAACGGCGCCAGCAGCGTCGCGCCCACCAGCGCCGCCACTCCCGCCCATGTCAACGCCCGAACCCGAACCATGCGTCGAGTGTAGCAATCCGGGTCGCGGGCGCGACGCGCCTTTATGGCTTCTTTATGCCGGAGCGCGCGGGCTGCTCTCGATCCTTTATCGGCGTCCGGCGCCTAATGCCCGGCATCCACCACCCCCGCCCCGGCGGCCGGAGCTGCCCCATGCACGATCTGCTCTTCCTTGGTCTCGGCCTGGCCGGCTTCGCCGCCCTGGTCGCCTACGTCTACTTCTGCAACCGGAACTGATGCCATGTCCCTGCTCGATCTTGTGCTCGGCGGCCTGACCGTCGTCATCCTCCTGGGCTATCTCGGTTATGCCCTGGTCAAGCCGGAGCGGTTCTGACATGAGCGCGAATGGCTGGCTGCAAATCTTCATCTACGCCCTCGCGCTGTTGTTGCTGACGCGACCGCTGGGTGGCTTCCTGTACCGGGTCTTCGAGGGCGAGAAGACCTTCCTGTCGCCCCTGCTCGGTCCGGTCGAGCGCGGCTTCTACCGCCTGGCCGGCGTCGACGCCCAGCGCGAGCAGGGCTGGCTCGGCTACACCCTGGCCATGTTGGTCTTCAATCTGGCCGGCTTCCTGCTGCTGTACGGCCTGCTGCGTCTGCAGAATGTCCTGCCGCTGAATCCGCAGGGGCTGCCGGCGGTATCGCCGCACCTGGCCTTCAACACGGCGGTGTCCTTCGTCACCAACACCAACTGGCAGTCCTACGGCGGCGAAAGCACGCTGTCCTATCTCAGCCAGATGCTGGGCCTGACGACGCAGAACTTCGTCTCGGCGGCGACCGGCATGGCGGTGGCGCTGGCGGTGGTGCGCGGCTTCGTGCGTCGCAAGGCCGACACCCTGGGCAATTTCTGGGTCGACCTGACCCGCGCCACGCTCTACGTGCTGCTGCCGCTGGCCATCCTCAGCGCGCTGGCGCTGGTGGCGCTGGGCGTGCCGCAGAACTTCGCCCAGTACACCGAGGCCACGACGCTGGAAGGCGCCCAGCAGCTGATCGCCCAGGGCCCGGTGGCCTCGCAGGTCGCCATCAAGCAGCTCGGCAGCAACGGCGGCGGCTTCTTCAACGTCAACTCCGCACATCCCTTCGAGAACCCCAACGCGCTCTCCAACTTCCTGGAGTCGCTGTACCTGATCCTGATCGCCGCCGCGCTCACCAACACCTTCGGCCGCATGGTCAAGGACGAGCGCCAGGGCTGGGCACTGTTCGGCGCCATGGCCATCGTCCTGTTCGCCGGCATAGCCATCAGCTACTGGGCGGAATCGCAGGGCAATCCCGCCGTCGCCGCGATGGGCGTCGATGGCCCGAACCTGGAAGGCAAGGAGACCCGCTTCGGCATCGCCCAGTCGGTGATCTGGGCCGGCGCCACCACCGCCGCCTCCAACGGCTCGGTGAACTCCATGCACGACAGCTACACGCCGATCGGCGGCCTGGTGCAGATGCTCAACATCCAGCTCGGCGAGGCGATCTTCGGCGGCGTCGGCGCCGGCCTCTACGGCATGCTGGTCTACGCCATCCTGACGGTGTTCATCGCCGGCCTGATGGTGGGCCGAACGCCGGAATACCTGGGCAAGAAGATCGAGGCGCGCGAGGTGAAGCTGACCATGCTCGCCGTGCTCTGCCTGCCCCTGGTGCTGCTCGGCTTCACCGCCTATGCCAGCGTCTCGCCGACCATGCTGAAAGGTCTCGCCAACGCCGGCCCGCATGGCTTCAGCGAGATGCTTTACGCCTTCACCAGCGCCTCCGGCAACAACGGCTCGGCCTTCGCCGGCCTCACCGCCAACGCGCCGCTGTGGAATACCTTCCTGGGCATCACCATGCTGGTCGGTCGCTTCGCGATGATCGTGCCGCTGCTGGCGGTGGCCGGCTCGCTGGCGGCCAAGCCGGTGGTGGCGCCCTCGCTGGGCACCTTTCCGACCAACAGCGGCTTGTTCGTGGGCCTGCTGATCGGCGTGCTGCTGATCGTCGGCGGCCTGACCTATTTCCCGGCGCTGGCGCTGGGGCCCATCGTCGAGCAGCTCGCGCTGCACGCCGGCCAGTCCTACTGATTGCCTCCCTCTCCCGCTCGCGGGAGAGGGCTGGGGAGAGGGGCTCTCGGCTTGAGATGCCCTCTCCCTAACCCTCTCCCGCCTGCGGGAGAGGGGACCAAATGTTGTGGAGCCCCCATGAAAACCAAACCGCAATCGCTGTTCGACAAGAAGCTGGTGATCCCGGCCATCGTCGATTCCTTCCGCAAACTCAACCCGGCCTCGCTGGTAAAAAATCCTGTCATCTTCATCACCGCCCTGGTGGCGGCGCTAGCGACCGCCCTGCTGGTGCGCGACATCGCGACCCATGCGCCAGCACTGGCCTTCTCGACCCAGGTCGTGGCCTGGCTCTGGTTCACCGTGCTGTTCGCCAATTTCGCCGAGGCCTTCGCCGAAGGCCGCGGCAAGGCCCAGGCCGACTCGCTGCGCAAGACCCGCTCGCAGACCATCGCCAAGAAGCTGGCCAGCGAGAACGCGGTGACGACGACCCAGGTGCCCGCCACCCAGCTCAAGGTCGGCGACTACGTGAAATGCGAGGCCGGCGACGTGATCCCGGGCGACGGCACCATCGTCGCCGGTGTCGCAACCGTGGACGAGTCCGCGATCACCGGCGAGTCCGCGCCGGTGGTGCGTGAATCGGGCGGCGACCGCAGCGCGGTCACTGGCGGCACCCGGGTGCTCTCCGACACCCTGGTGATCCGCATCAGCGCGGCGGCTGGTTCGAGCTTCCTCGACCGCATGATCGCCCTGGTCGAAGGCGCGGCGCGCCAGAAGACGCCGAACGAGCTGGCGCTCAACGTGCTGCTGGCCGGCATGTCGCTGATCTTCGTGCTGGCGGTGGCGACGATTCCTGCTTTTGCAGCGTATGCAGGCGGCAGCATTTCATTGATCGTGCTGGTGGCGCTGTTCGTCACCCTGATCCCCACCACCATCGGCGCCCTGCTCTCGGCCATCGGCATTGCCGGCATGAACCGCCTGGTCAGCTTCAATGTGCTGGCCATGTCCGGCCGCGCGGTGGAGGCGGCCGGCGACGTCGACACCCTGCTGCTCGACAAGACCGGCACCATCACCCTGGGCAACCGCCAGGCCGTGGCCTTCATCACCATGCCCGGCGTCAGCCCGGAAGAACTGGCCGACGCCGCGCAGCTGTCCAGCCTCTCCGACGAGACGCCGGAAGGCCGCAGCATCGTGGTGCTGGCCAAGGAGAAATACGGCCTGCGCGGCAGGGATATGGCCCACGCCAACGCCGTCTTCGTGCCCTTCACCGCGCAGACGCGCATGTCCGGCGTTGATGTCGAGGGCCATGTGATTCGGAAAGGGGCGGTCGATTCGGTGGTCGCCTATCTGCGCCAGTCCGGCCAGTCGGTACCGGCGGAACTCGGCCTGGAGACCGAGAAGATCGCCAAGTCCGGCGCCACCCCGCTGGCGGTGGCGCGCGACGGCCGCGTGCTCGGCCTGGTGCAGCTCAAGGACATCGTCAAGGGCGGCATCCGCGAACGCTTCGCCGAATTGCGCGCCATGGGCATCCGCACGGTGATGATCACCGGCGACAACGCCATGACCGCCGCCGCCATCGCCGCCGAGGCCGGCGTCGACGACTTCCTGGCCCAGGCCACACCCGAGGCCAAGCTCAAGCTGATCCGCGAGGAGCAGGCCAAGGGCAAGCTGGTGGCGATGTGCGGTGACGGCACCAACGACGCCCCGGCGCTGGCGCAGGCCGATGTCGGTGTCGCCATGCAGACCGGCACCCAGGCGGCGCGCGAGGCCGGCAACATGGTCGATCTCGACAGCGACCCGACCAAGCTGATCGAGGTGGTTGGCATCGGCAAGCAGATGCTGATGACGCGCGGCGCGCTCACCACCTTCTCCATCGCCAACGACGTCGCCAAGTACTTCGCGATCATCCCGGCGCTGTTCGTGGCGATCTATCCGCAGCTGAACGCGCTCAATGTCATGGGCCTGGGCTCGCCGCAGTCGGCGATCCTGTCGGCGATCATCTTCAACGCCCTGATCATCATCGCCCTGATCCCGCTGGCCCTGCGCGGCGTCAGCTACCGGCCCGGTCCGGCGGCGGGCCTGCTGCGTCGCAACCTGATGATCTATGGGCTGGGCGGGCTGGTCGTCCCCTTCGTCGGCATCAAGCTCATCGATGTGCTGGTCAACCTTGTCGGTCTGGTCTGAGGAACAACCCATGCGCGAACATTTCCGCCCCGCCCTTGCCCTGCTCGCCCTGTTCAGCCTGCTCTGCGGGGTCGCCTACCCGCTGGCCGTCACCGGCATCGCCCAGCTGGCCTTTCCCGCACAGGCCGCCGGCAGCCTGATCGAACAGGAGGGCAAAGTGATCGGCTCCGAGCTGATCGGCCAGAACTTCAGCCAGCCCGGCTACTTCCACGGCCGCCCCTCCGCCGCCGGTGCCAATGGCTATGACGCCAGCGTTTCCTCGGGCTCCAACCTCGGCCCCAGCAGCAAGGCGCTGCAAGACCGCATCGCCGCCAGCGTCGCGGTCTTGAAGGCCGAGAACCCGGGCGCGCCGGTGCCGGCCGAACTGGTCTATGCCTCGGCTTCCGGCCTCGATCCCGATATCGCGCCGGCCACGGCGCAGTTCCAGATTCCGCGCATCGCCGTCGCCCGTGGGCTCAGCGCCATGCAGCTGCAGGCGCTGATCGACCGGCACACGCGCCCGCGCTTCATCGGCCTGATCGGCGAGCCGGCGGTGAATGTGCTGGCGCTCAATCGCGCGCTGGACGCGTCTGCGGCCGCGCCGTGAATGCCCTGCCGCAAATAAGGCCGCCTTCGGGCGGCCTTCGGCATTCCGATTTGACACACTAGCCGTCCATGACCGACGCCCAACGCCCCGACCCCGACGCCCTGCTGGCCGAAGCCCAGAAGGAGCATCGCGGCAAGCTGAAGATCTTCCTCGGCATGGCGCCGGGCGTCGGCAAGACCTACGAGATGCTCACCGCCGGCCGCAAGAAGCGCGATGCGGGCATCGACGTCGTGATCGGCGTGGTCGACACCCACGGCCGCAAGGAGACCCAGGCCCTGGTCGAGGGCCTGGAGCTGCTGCCGCGCCGGCAGCTGCCGCATCAGGGCCGGGTGCTGGAGGAGTTCGACCTCGACGCGATGTTGCGCCGCAAGCCGCAGATCGCCTTGGTCGACGAGCTGGCGCACAGCAATGCCCCAGGCTCGCGCCACCCCAAGCGCTGGCAGGACGTCGAGGAGCTGCTGGCCGCGGGCATCGACGTCTACACCGCGCTCAACGTCCAGCACGTCGAGAGCCTCAACGACGTGGTGGCCTCGATCACCCGCGTGCGGGTGCGGGAGACGGTGCCGGACGCGGTGCTCGACGCCGCCGATGAGATCGAGCTGATGGACCTGACGCCGGTCGAGCTGATCGAGCGCCTGCGCGAGGGCAAGGTCTACGGCGGCGAAGGCGGCGAGCGGGCGCTGGCCGGCTACTTCACCCCGGCCAATCTCACCGCCCTGCGCGAACTGTCGCTGCGCCGCACCGCCGAGCGGGTCGAGGACCAGCTGCAGCAGCACCGCCTGCGCCAGGGCGTGCGCGACATCTGGGCCGCCGGCGAGAACGTGCTGGTCTGCATCAACGAATCGGCGTTCTCGGAAACCCTGGTGCGCGCCGGCCGCCGTCTGGCCGACCGTTTCAACGCACCCTGGACCGTGCTCTACCTGGAAACCGAGCGCTCGCGCCGGCTCGGCGAGAGCGCCCGCGACCGGGTCGCCGCCAGCCTGCGCCTGGCCGAGGAACTGGGCGCCGAAACCCGCATGCTGCCGGCGCGGTTCGACCTCGCCGAGGACATGCTCAGCTACGCCCGCGAGCACAATTTCACCCAGCTCATGGTCGCCAAGTCGCGACGCTCGCGCTTCTTCGAGCTGCGCCACGGCTCGGTGGTGGACCGCCTGGTGCGGGACGCCAGCGGCCTGACCGTGCAGGTGCTCACCGAGGGCGAGGCCACACGCGCCGCGCCCGAGCCCCTGCTGCCGCTGCCGTTCGAGCCCGGCCCGGCCCGGGCCTATGCGCAGGCGCTCGGCGGCCTGGGCCTGGTGACCCTGGTCGCCTATTTCGCCGATCAGCTGATCGACATCCCCAATATCTCGCTGGCCTATCTGCCGGTGATCCTGCTCACCGCCACCCGCTACGGACTGACGCCGGCGCTGATCACCGCCCTGCTGGCGACCCTGGCCTACAACTTCTGCTTCACCGAGCCGGTGTTCACCTTGCACGTCGCCAGCCCGGAGAACGTCGTCGCCCTCGGCTTCTTCGGCGCCATCGCCGTGATCGTCAGCCGGCTGACCGTACGCCTGCGCGAGCAGACCCTGCTGGCGCGCGAACAGGCCGATGCCACCGCCTCGCTGCTGGCCTTTGCGCGGCGCATGGCCGGCCTGCGCAAGATCGACGAGCTGCTCGGCAGCACCGCGCAGCAGCTGCGCAACCTGCTCGGCGTGCAGGCGGTGCTGCTCTGCCCGAACGAACAGGGCCAGCTGCTGCTGCGCGCCTCGGCCCCGACCATCACCGACCTCAACGAGGCCGACCTCGCCGCCGCGCAATGGGCGCACGACAAGAACCAGATCACTGGTCGCGGCTCCGACACCCTGCCCGGCGCACGCCGCCTGTTCGTGCCGGTGCGCACCCCCAATGGCGTGGTGGCGGTGGCAGGCGTCAGCGCCGAGGACCCGGAGCAGACCCTGGCCTCGCCGCAGCGGCGCTTGCTGGAGTCGATCTGCGATCTCGCCGCCATCGGCGTCGAGCGCGTGCGTCTCGCCAAGGATGTCGACCAGGCCAAGACCCAGGCCGAGACCGAGCGCCTGCGCAGCGCCATGCTCACCGCTGTCAGCCACGACCTGCGCACGCCGCTGGCCGGCATTCTCGGCGCGCTGTCGAGCGTGCGCGCCTATGGCGAGAAGATGCCGGCCGGCGAGCGCGACAGTCTGTTGTCGGGCGCCGAGGACGAGACCCGTCGCCTGTCGCGCTTCGTCAGCAACCTGCTCGACCTCACCCGCCTCGACGCCGGCGCCCTGACGCCGCGTACCGAGCCGGTGCGGCTGGCCGAGGCGGTGCGCTCGGTGCTGGCGCAAATGAGCTCGGTGCTGGCGCGGCATGTCGTCAGCGTGAAGGTGCCGGACAGCCTGCCGGAGCTGCGGCTGGACCCTTCGCTGCTGGAGCACGTGCTGTCCAACCTGCTCGACAACGCCGCCAAGTACACGCCCGAGGGCAGCGAGATCGAGCTGCTCGCGGTGCGCCACCGCTTCAGCGTCAGCCTGCAGGTGCGCGACCGCGGCCCGGGCATACCGGACGACGAGCTGGGCAAGATCTTCGACCTGTTCCACCGCGTGCGCCAGGGCGACCGCAACCGCGCCGGCACCGGGCTGGGGCTGGCGATCAGCCGCGGCTTCGCCCAGGCCATGGGCGCCGAGGTGCGCGCCCGCAACCGCGAGGACGGCGGCGCGGTGTTCGAGCTGGACTTTCCGGCGCGGCTGATCGTGGAAACCCGCGCCGAGGACGTGATGGGGCCATGAGCGCGATGCCATCCCTGGCGCAGCCCTATCCTTTCGTAACGGACCCCGGGGCGGCCCTCCATGGCCGCCCGCCGACCGGGCGCGAATGCCATTCAAGGCATTCACGCACAACCCCGGTCGGCCCATGAGGCTGCCCCCGGCATGAGCGCGCCCACGCGGCTGGCGCTGATCGTCGAGGACGAGCCGGCGATCCGCCGCTTTCTGCGCGCGACCCTGGCCGCCAATGGCTACGAGGTGCTGGAAGCCGCCACCGCCCACGCGGGCCTGAGCCTGGCGCGCAGCGAAAAACCAGACGTGCTGATCCTCGACCTGGGCCTGCCCGACCGCGACGGCCTGGACCTGCTGCGCGAGCTGCGCGCCGAAAGCCAGCTGCCGGTCCTGGTGCTGTCGGCGCGCGACACCGAGAGCGCCAAGGTGGCGGCGCTCGACCTGGGCGCCGACGACTACATCACCAAGCCCTTCGGCGCCGAGGAGCTGATGGCGCGCCTGCGGGTGGCCCTGCGCCACCGTCTGCGCGCCGAGGGCGACGCCCCGCACTACCAGCGCGACGGCCTGGTGGTGGACGTGCTGCGCCGGCAGGTCAGCCTGCACGGCCAGCCCCTGCACCTGTCGCCCAAGGAGTATCTGTTGTTAGAGCTGCTGGCGCGCCACGCCGGCAAGGTGCTGACCCATCGGCAGCTGCTGGAGCGGCTATGGCCGGAAGGCGGCGAGGCCGACGCCCAGTACCTGCGCGTCTACGTGCGCCAGTTGCGGCAGAAGCTCGGCGACACCGCCGAGGCGCCGCGCTGGCTGCTCACCGAGGCCGGCGTCGGCTACCGGCTGCTGGCGCCGGGCTAGGGGGTTGGGGAACTACATCGTTAAACCGTCCTTGAACCCCTCCCCCCTTGTGGGTGGAGTCGGAGTTGGACTGTCTCTTTGGTCTTCCATTCGTTGGTATCGGCCTATATCTCATCTTCAGGCGCTTCTTCATTGAAGCCCAGCAGCGAGCCAGCACCCACTACGCCGTGACGAATCAAAGAATCATCATCGTTTCCGGCTTGTTCTCTCGCGACGTCAAGTCGCTCAATCTACGCACCCTTTCCGATTTATCGCTTTCAGAGGGCAACTCAAGCTTTGGGTCCATCTACTTCGGAGGCGGCTCTCCCTTCTCATTTATGTTTCGTGGTTTCTCCAGCTGGCTGGGCATGGGCAGCCAGCTCGGCCCGCATTTCGACCAGATCCAAGGGGCACGCAGTGTCTACGAGACTATTCGCAATGCACAGCAAAGTGTGTCGTAGCTCGTTAGGGTGGGTACAGCGCAGCGAAACCCACCACACGTCCATCGGGAGGATCAGCCCACGTCGAACACATTCGCATTTTGCTTACCCAGCGGCACTTTCGTCCTGCCGGTGGTGCTTGCAGAACCGCGACGGGTATCCGGCGGGTTTTTGTGGGTTGCACCCACCCTACCAATGCATTGGCGACAGCCCGGTAGGCGCAGCCCACCGTGCCCACGCGGCCGACGATGACGGTGGGCTGCGCCCACCCTACACGCCGTAATAGCCGCGATACCAGTCAACAAAACGCGGAATGCCGACGCTGATCGGCGTCTTCGGCTCGAAACCAACGGCCTGGTTCAGCGCGTCGACGTCGGCATAGGTGCGCACCACATCGCCCGGCTGCAGCGGTAGGTAGTTCTTGATCGCGCGCTTGCCGGTGGCCTTCTCGATCTCGGCGATGAAGTCCTCCAGCGACTCCGGGTGGTGATTGCCGATGTTGTAGACCCGGTACGGCGCGGTGCTGCTGGCCGGATCCGGCCGCTCGCCGTCCCAGGCCGGGTTGGGAGCCGCCGGCTGGTCCAGCACCCGCACCACGCCGTCGACGATATCGTCGATGTAGGTGAAATCGCGCTGCATCTGGCCGTGGTTGTAGACCTCGATGCTCTCGCCAGCCAGGATCGCCTTGGTGAACTTGAAATAGGCCATGTCCGGCCGGCCCCAGGGGCCGTAGACGGTAAAGAAGCGCAGGCCGGTGGTCGGCACCCCGAACAGGTGCGAGTAGGTGTGCGCCATCAGCTCGTTCGCCTTCTTGGTGGCGGCGTAGAGCGAAATCGGGTGATCCACGCTGTCACCGACCGAGAACGGCTGCTTGGTGTTGGCGCCGTAGACCGACGAGGACGAGGCATAGACCAGATGCTCCACCCGGGCATCGCGGCAAGCCTCCAGCAGGTTGCCGAAGGCGAGCAGATTGCTCTGCACATAGGCGTTCGGATGGCTGATCGAGTAGCGCACGCCAGCCTGCGCGGCCAGATGCACGACGCGCTTGGGCTGGTAGTCGGCAAAGCAGCTGCGCACGAAGGCGGCGTCGGCCAGATCGCCGCGCTCGAACACGAAGCCGGCCTGGTCCTTCAGCGTCGCCAGGCGGTCCCGCTTGAGCTGCGGCGGGTAGTAGTCGTTGAGGTTGTCGATACCCACCACCCGCTCGCCACGCGCGAGCAGGGCGCGGGCAACGTGCAGGCCGACGAAGCCGGCGGCACCGGTCAGCAGCACGGGTCTGGTATCGGCAGCTTGGGCTTGGCTCACAAAGGCTCGTTCAGATGGGCGGAGGAAGCGCGCATTTTAGCGCCCCGCCCCGCCCGGCCTCAGCGGCGCGCCAGGAAGTCCAGCCGCTGCCCGCGCGGCGCCCGCAGTTCGCCCTGATTCCAGGCCAGCTCGCCATTGACCCAGGTGGCCTCGATGCGCGCGCCCAGGCTCAGGCCCTCGAACGGCGACCAGCCGCACAGCGACAGCACGTCACGCCGGCGCACCTCGGTGCTGGCCTCGGTATCGACCAGGGTCAGGTCGGCCCAGTAGCCCTCGCGCAGAAAGCCACGCTCCTGCACGCCAAAACGGATCGCCGGTGCATGGCAGACCTTGTGCACCATCGTCCGCAGGTCCAGCTCACCGCGCCGCACCAGGCTGAACAGCGCCGGTAGCGCGTGCTGCACCAGCGGCAGGCCGGACGGCGCCTTCCAGTAGCCCTGCGCCTTCTCGGCCAGGGTATGCGGCGCATGGTCGGTGGCGATGATGTCGATGCGCCCCTCGGCCACCGCCGCCAGCAGCGCCTCGCGGTCGGCGCCGGTCTTCACCGCCGGATTGCACTTGATCTGCGGCCCGCGGTCGGCGTAGCTGCGCTCGTCGAAGTACAGGTGATGCACGCAGACCTCGGCGGTGATCTGCTTGGCCGCCATCGGCCCCGGCTCGAACAGGGCCATCTCCCGCGCCGTGGTCAGGTGCAGCACGTGCAGGCGGGTGCCGTGCCGCCGAGCCAGGCCAATCGCCAGCTCGGTGGACTTGTAGCAGGCCTCGTGCGAGCGGATGCGCCAGTGCTCGGAGAACGGCACATCCTCGCCCCAGCGCTCGCGCGCCCGGGCCTCGTTGAGCTTGATGGTGGGGGTGTCCTCGCAGTGGGTGATCACCGGCACCTGGGCGTGGGCAAAGATGCCGTCCAGTACGGTGGGGTCGTCCACCAGCATGTTGCCGGTACTGGCGCCCATGAACACCTTCACGCCCGGGCAGATGCCCGAGGGCAGGCGCTTGATCTCCTCGAGATTGTCGTTGGCGCCGCCGAAATAGAAGCCGTAGTTGCCGTGACAGCGCCCCGCCGCCATCGCGTACTTCTCGTCCAGCCGCTCGCGCGTCGTGGTGGTCGGGTTGGTATTGGGCATGTCGAAGAAGCTGGTGATGCCGCCCGCCACCGCCGCCGCGCTCTCGGTCGCCAGATTGCCCTTGTGGGTCAGGCCCGGTTCGCGGAAATGCACCTGATCGTCGATCATGCCCGGCATCAGCAGCTTGCCGCCGGCGTCGTGGATGACGGTCCCGGCCGGCGCGCTGATCGAAGCGGCAATCTTCTCGATGCGACCGCGCTTGATCAGCAGGTCCCCCTGGAACTCCTGACCCTCGTTGATCATGCGGGCATTGGTAATCAGCAAGGGAACTCTCCTCGTTCGCAGTGACCGGATTATCCGCCCCCGCACCCGGCCCGGCCAGCGGCAGGTGCTGCTCCACCTCGAAGCCGCCGCCTTCGCGATTGCGGAACCGCAGGCTGCCCTCGACGCAAGGGCGCCGTTTTACCCGACGTTTACAAAGACCATCAGGGGTCCCTGACGGTCCCATGCCACTCCGCCGCATAGGGATCACGGCAGAGCTGGTGCAGTTCGGCGAAGGCATTCTGCAGCGGTCGCACATCGTCCGGGTCCATCACTAGCAGACTGGTGCGGGCCCGGCCGCTGACATCGCTGTCGCGCGGGTTGGCGACCTGGTAGCGCACGCAGGGCCGGTTGTAGCGGCACTGGAAGGCCAGCTCGGTGGCCGTGCCACCGACCGGCTGCGCCTCCGCCAGCGGGATGAACTGCTCGAACTGATCGCTGAACTCGGCACTGCGGCTGACCCGCAGTTCGCAGCCGGAGCGGTCGAAGGCATAGCTCCACAGCAGGTACTGGCCGACCCGGTCCCAGGTCGGGCCTTCCTGCTTGCGCAAGGTCTCCAGGATGAACACCCGAAGCTCGCGCCGGTCCTGCGTGCTGGCGTCGCCACCCCAGGCCAGCAGCAGCGGCAGCAGGCTGATCAGCAGGACGAAACTAGGACGGAGGCGCATGCGCGGCAAGTTCGGCGAGTCGGCTCTCACGACGATCGGCGTCCAGCCGTGAGAGTTGCTGAGCGGCCGCATGGAAGCGCGACCAGTCGCGGCCTTCCCGCGCGAACAGCGCGGCGAAGGCGGCGACCTGGGAATGATACAGAGCGAACGGCAGCAGCTTGGCGTTGTTGAGCGGCGTCTCGAAGTAGCGGTCATAGCCGGACCAGCCGCCCCAACCGGCGCGCAGGGCGGCGTAGTCCTGCCGCAGGCGCTCGAACGCGGCGGCTTTGGCGGCGCGCTTGCCGGCCTCGTCGCCGGCCTGTCGGTAGGCAGCCTGGAGCCGCTCGCGAGTCTCGCCGACCAGGCTGACGAAAGCCTGCTCGCGCGCCGCGAACAGCGGCGCCTCCGGTGGCAGGCCGCGCGCGGCGCGCCACTGGCGCAGGCCCTCCTCGCCGACAAAGCTGGCGTAGGACTCGTTGAAGGCGGTGTCGCCCGGCAGATACAGCCGCTGGTGCGCCAGCTCATGGAACAGGGTGTCGATCAGGTGATCGTCGTTCCATCGCAGCATGGTGTTAAGCAAGGGGTCGTCGAACCAGCCCAGGGTGGAATAGGCGGGAACGCCGGCGACATAGGTCTCGTAGCCCTGCGCCTGAAGTCGCTCCGCCTCGGCCTGTGCCAGATCTTCGCGGTAGTAGCCGCGATAGGCCACGCAGCCGGCAATCGGGAAGCAGTGCTCGACCGCCTCCAGCGACAGCTCCGGCGCCGCGAACACATTCCAGACCACGTAGGGCCGCTGCAGGTCGGCGTAGCGCGTGTAGCTGCCATTATCGGGCAGGCCCAGGGTCTGACTGGCCCAGGCGCGGGCGTCGAGGCTCAGCTGTAGGCGTCGGCGCAGCTCCGGATCGCGCCCAGGATCGGCGAGGATGTCGCGGATCGGCTCGCGCGCCTGCAGCAGCTGCCACTGGCCTTGTCCCAGATGGGTGTAGTAGCCCAGCGTCGAGCAGGCGCTG
>JAUYNO010000062.1 GCA_030696045.1 Stagnimonas sp.
GCGCCGAGCTGGCCGGCGGCGACCTGCTGGTTCTGCTCGCGGATGGCGGCAATGACTTCGCTGGCCGAGAGGTCACGGGCGGCGACCTTCTCGGGATCGAGCCAGACGCGCATCGAGTAGGCACCGGCACCGAACACCTGCACGTCGCCGACGCCGTCAATGCGGGCCAGTTCGTCCTTGACGCGCAGGCGGCCGTAGTTGGCGACGTAGAGATCGTCATAGCGGCTGTCGGGCGACAGCAGGTGCACGACCATGGTCAGGTCGGGCGAAGCCTTCTGGGTGGTGACGCCGAGCCGCTGCACTTCCTGCGGCAGCTGCGGCAACGCCTGGGCGACGCGGTTCTGCACCAGCACCTGCGCCTTGTCGACATCGGTGCCGAGCGCGAAGGTGATGGTCAGCGTCATCGCGCCGTCGGAGGTTGCCTGCGAGAACAGGTACTGCATGCCCTCGACGCCGTTGATGCTCTGCTCCAGCGGGCTGGCGACGGTCTCGGCGATCACCTTGGGGTTGGCGCCGGGATAGGCAGCGCGCACCACCACGGTGGGCGGCACCACTTCCGGGTACTCGCTGATCGGCAGCTGGCTCAGCGACAGCGCGCCGGCGATGAAGATGATCGCCGACAGCACCGCCGCGAAGATCGGCCGGTTGACGAAGAACTGGGAGAAGTTCATGACCGGCTCTCCTTACTTCGCGGCGCGGACGGCACCGGCCAGCGAGGCCAGCTTCACCGCCGGCTCGGCGGCCGAGACCTGGATGAGGCCGTCACGGCCCTCGCCCATCGCCACCCGCTGGGGCTCGACTTCCAGCCCCGGGCGCACCCGTTGCAGGCCGTTGACCACCACCACGTCACCCGGACGCAGGCCCTCGCGGATCACCCGCAGGCCATCGACGCGCGGGCCCGTAGTGATGGCGCGGTACTCGGTGACGTGGTCCGGCGTCATCGCCAGCACGTACTTGCGACCAAGATCGGTGCCGATGGCGCGGTCATCGACCAGCGCCGCCTCGAAACTCTGGCCGGCGACCAGTTTCACCCGCGCGAACAGGCCGGGCGTCAGGCGTCCCGAATCGTTGTCGACCGTGGCGCGCACGCGGATCAGGCCGTTGCGGGTGGCGTTGTCGACGAAGTCGAGCTTCGCCGCATGCGGCGTGCCCTGCTCGTCCATCAGGCCGACGTAGACCTGGGCCTTCTGGTCCTGGCCCAGGGCCGAGAGATAGGTCTGCTCGTCGAGGTCGAAGGCGACCCGCACCGGGTTCACGCTGACCACCGTGGTCAGCAGGCTCTGCGCGCTGACCAGGTTGCCGGCGGTGATGAGGGCGCGTGAGACGCGGCCATCAACCGGAGCGGTGACGCGGGTGTAGGAGAGATCGAGGCGGGCGGCGCGCAGGTTGGCCTGCACGGCGGCGACTTCGGCGGCGGCGACCGCCTCACCGGAGCCGAGACGGTCGTGCTCTTCGCGGGAAATCGCGCCCTGCTCGATCAGGGCCTCGGAGCGGGCACGGTTGGCCTGGGCCAGTTGGTGCTGGGCCCGGGCGCGGGCCAGTTCGGCCTCCAGGCGCTCGACCTGAGCGGCGAAGGGACGGGCGTCGATCTGGAACAGCAACTGCCCTTTCTTCACCAAGGCGCCTTCGGTAAAGGAGGTGGATTCGATGAAGCCGGCGACGCGGGGCCGGATTTCCACCTGCTGCACCGCCTCGATGCGGCCGGTCAGCTCGTGCCAGTCATTGAGGGTCTTGAAGGGAACGGCGGCGACGCTGACCTGGGGCAGCTTGGCTGCAGCCACCTCCTCGGCGGACGAGGTACCGCAGGCGGCGAGCGCGAAGGCGCTGATGGCAAACAATCCGGCGACGGCAAGGCGGGTTGCGGAGCGGGTGGAGGTGGACATGTCGGTACTCCCTGCTGGAAAACGGGTAGATCGGTCGTCACCGTCGGCTGGCGCTGGTCTTGCCGTGCATCGGCTCTGGCTTGACACTGCGGCCTCACACCTCAATGATGCTGATGTGACTATACCGTTCGGTAACATCTGCGAATGATGTTAGTGACCGGTCAGTATCATTTCAAGCAAATTGTGTGAGGAGAGCCCGATGTCCAGCCCAAGTGTTTCAGCCGCAAAGGAATTTGCCGCCAAGGCGAGTCCCGAGGCGGCCTGTTCCTCGGTCAAATTGAGCGCGCGGGACCGCATTTTCGCGGCCGCGCGGGAGCTGTTTTACCGGCAGGGCATCCGGGCGGTGGGCGTCGAATCCATCGCCCAGGAAGCCGGCGCCACCAAGATGAGCCTGTACCGCGCCTTCCCGTCGAAGGACGAGCTGGTGGCGGAATGCCTGAAGCAGTCCGAGCGCGATTTCTTTGTCTGGTGGGACGAGACCGTCGCACCGCACGCGAAGAATCCGGAGGCTGCCGTGCTGGCCCTGTTCAAGGGCATGAGCGCCAAGGCCGGCACCTGCGAGAAGCGCGGCTGCGTGATCGGCAATGCCTCGGTCGAGATCACCGACGAGGACCATCCCGGCCGCGCCGTGGTGGAAGCCTACAGCCGCGAAAAGCGCCGCCGCCTGCGCGAACTCTGCGTGGCGATGAACGCCCGCAATCCGGAAGAACTGGCCGATGGCCTGATGCTGTTGATGGACGGTGGCTACTTCAGCCGCCTGAGCCTGGGCCCCAAGGGCCCGACCGCGAGCCTGAGCAAGGCGGCGCAGGCGCTGATGCGCGCCTATACGGCCTGAGGGTTCCTTGTCTCCCCTGCGTGCAGGGGAGATGTCGCGTGAGGTCGTTGGCCCCATCGAGGATAAGCCAACGACAGAGGGGTCCTGCCCCCGCGCGTACAACGGCAACCCCTCCGTCGCCTTCGGCGCCACCTCCCCTGCACGCAGGGGAGGCATGAAGCCGCGCTATATCTTCAGCCGCTCCACCGGCTGGCCCTTGACCAGATGGCTGTCGATGATTTCGTCAACATCCTCGCGGGTCTGGTAGCGGTACCAGACGCCCTCCGGATACACCACCGCCACCGGTCCCAGTTCGCAGCGATCCAGGCAGCCGGCCATGTTCACCCGCGCCCGGCCGGTGCCGGCGAGACCGCGCTTCTTGACCTGCTGCTTGCAGTAGTCTCGCAGTTCTACCGAACCCTTCTCCGCGCAGCTTTCGCGACCGTCGTCGCGCTGGTTGCAGCAGAAGAATATGTGCTGCTTGAAATGGGGTTCCGACTGGCTCATGCAGGTCTCGTGGCGAACACCGGCCAGTTCGTGTTCTGGACGGGCGCGGAGTATGCCAGCCGGCCGCGATACGATGGAACATGGATTCCCGCGCCCTGCTCGCCGCCGCCGACCTTTGCGTTAAGTGCGGTCTCTGCCTGCCGCACTGCCCGACCTATCAGCTAAGCCGCCACGAGGCCGACGGCCCGCGCGGCCGCATCGCGCTGGCACAGGGTCTGGCCAGCGGCCAGCTGCTGGCTGGCGCCCGTCTGCAGGCTCATCTCGACGGCTGCCTGTCCTGCCGTGCCTGCGAGGCGGTGTGCCCGGCCAAGGTGCCCTATGGCGCCATCGCCGACGCCGCGCGCGCACGGCTGGTGACACCGGCGCGCAGCCGGCGCACGCGCTGGCTCGGCGCACTGCTGGATCGCCCCTGGGCGCGGACACTGTTGCGCGCTGGCCTGTGGCTGCTGCCCGCCGCGCGGTCAGGCGGCTACGCCAGCACCAGCGACTTGGCGCGGCTATGGGCGTATCGGCCGCGCATCGACCGCCTGCGCGCGGTGCCGGCCCCGCCCCAGGCGGAGATCGCACTGTTCACCGGCTGCGTCGGTGACGTGGTCGAGCGTGGCGTGCTGCGCGATGCCCAGCGACTGTTCGCGGCAGCCGGGGTCGCGGTGGCGATTCCGCCCGACCAGGGCTGTTGCGGCGCCCTGCATCAACACTGTGGCCTGCCGGAGCAGGCCGACGAACGGGCCGCGCGCAACGCGCGCGCCTTTGCCGGCTGCGCCCAGGTGCTGCCACTTGCGAGCGGCTGCGGCGCGGCCCTGCGCGATCTCGGCGGCGCGGCCACCGATGGCAGCTCGCCGCTGGCCGGCCGCGTGCGCGATCTCTGCACCGTGCTGGCACAGCGACTCGATGCGCGGCCACCCCTGCTGCGGCCCATGCCGCTGCGGGTGGCGATCCACACCGCCTGCACGCAGGCGAATGTGTTCGGCGCCAAGGACGCCGTGCGGCGGCTGCTGGCGCGCGTCCCACAGATCGAGCTGGTCGAACTGGCGCCGGAAAGCGGCTGCTGCGGCGCGGCCGGTCTCGGCTTCCTGACTCAGCCGGGACAGGCCGACCGCCTGCGCGAACCCAAGCTGGACGCAGCCGCCACGAGCGCGCCGCAAGTGATCGTTTCCGCCAACATCGGCTGCGCCATGCATCTGGCCGTCGGCCTGCATCAGCGCGGACTAGTAGCGGAGGTGCTACACCCGGTCAGCCTGCTGGCGCGGGCTCTGGCTTAATCGCGGGCACCACCCCGGCCGGCACCGGCGGCTGATCGCGCAGGCGGATTTCCAGACGCAGCAGCAGCAGTTCGGCCAGCTCGCCCTGGATGAAATCGCGCAGCTGCGACTCCTCGGCCTCCTTGGCGAGAATGCTGCCCGCCTCGAAGCTGTAGTCCCGCGACGCCGACAGGCTGTCGACCGGCAGCAGCACCTGGTCGCCGCGCCGCACCTCGTAGTTGACCGAGACCAGCAGCCGGTATTCCAGGGCCTTGCCGTCGGGGCCGATCGACAGCGCCTCGCGGCGCTCGAGCAGGTTCCAGATCCGCAGCTGGGTCTCGGCCTTCTCGGTCTTGGCGACGACTTTGGCGCCGCGCTGGACCAGGCGCTCCCGCAAGGCCACTTCCAGCGGCGGCTCGGACACCTGGTAGGGCTGGGACAGGTCGATGTAGACGCGCTTGAGCACCTGCGGCAGGGGCAGGGTTCCGGCCAGATGGAAACCGCAGGCAGCCAGCAGCAGGCTCAGCAGGGCGATGAGGGTGAGGCGCATGGCAGGCTCGGTCTCTAGATCACGAAGTTGACCAACTTGCCCGGCACCACGATCTCCTTGCGGATCGTGCTGCCGCCGAGGAACTTGGCGACATTCTCCTCGGCCTTGGCGGCGGCCAGGATGGCCTCATTGGCGCTGCCGACCGGCACCTCGATCTGGCCGCGCAGCTTGCCGTTGACCTGCACCACCAGCTTGATCGCCTCGCTGCTCAGGGCCTGCGGGTCGGCCTGCGGCCAGCGGGCGTCGATGACGGCACCGGCATTGCCGAGCGCGGTCCACAGCACATGGCTGATATGCGGCGTGATCGGCGCCAGGCAGGCGACCAGGGCATTGAGGGCCTCGTGCCGCACGGCACGGTCCTGCTCGCCACTGCCCTCGAATTTCTGCAGGGCGTTGACCAGCTCCATGGCGGCGGCGATGGCGGTGTTGAACTGGTAGCGGCGACCGACGTCGTCACCGAACTTGGCGATGGTCTGGTGGGTCTTGCGGCGCAGGTCCTTGTGCGCGCCGCTAAGCGCGGCGGCGTCCAGCGCCGGCGCCGGGCCGGTCGCGACCTGCTCTGACACCATGCGCCACAGCCGCTTCAGGAAGCGCGCCGCGCCGTCGATGCCGGCATCGCTCCACTCCAGGCTCTGCTCCGGCGGCGAGGTGAACATCATGAACAGACGCACGGCGTCGGCGCCGTGGCTGTTGATGATGGTCTCCGGATCGACACCGTTGTTCTTGGACTTCGACAACTTCTCGCGGCCGCCGATCTGCACCGGTCCGCCGTCGGCACGCAGGACCGCGCTCAGCGGCGCCCCGCGCTCGTCGTACTTGACGTCGACATCGGCCGGATTGATCCAGTCCTTCTTGCCGCCCGGCAGCTCACGGTAGTAGGTTCCGGCCACCACCATGCCCTGGCAGAGCAGACGGGTGAAGGGCTCGTCGCCCGCCACCGGCAGGCCGCTGTCGCGCATCAGCTTGTGGAAGAAGCGCGCGTACAGCAGGTGCAGCACCGCGTGCTCGATGCCGCCGACGTACTGATCCACCGGCGACCAGTAGCGGGCACGCTCGTCGAGCATGGCGCCGGCCTGGTCCGGGCAGGCGTAGCGGGCGTAGTACCAGCTCGACTCGAAGAAAGTGTCGAAGGTGTCGGTCTCGCGCCGCGCCGGTTTGCCGCAACTGGGACAGACGCACTGGTAGAAGCTCGGCGTCTTGGTCAGCGGGCTGGCGGCGCCGTCCGGCTTCAGGTCTTCCGGCAGCACCACCGGCAGCTGCGCGTCCGGCACCGGCACCGCGCCGCAGTCGCTGCAATAGATGATCGGGATCGGGCAACCCCAGTAGCGCTGGCGCGAGACGCCCCAGTCGCGCAGGCGGTAGTTGGTGCGGCGACGGCCGGCGGACTTCTGCTCCAGGGCTCTGGCGATGGCTTCGAAGGCGGCGTCGAAATCCAAGCCGTCGAAGGCACCGGAGTTCACCAGAGGGCCGT
This sequence comes from Stagnimonas sp., assembly GCA_030696045.1. Lineage (GTDB taxonomy): Bacteria > Pseudomonadota > Gammaproteobacteria > Nevskiales > Nevskiaceae > Stagnimonas. Next base: position 6,467 of record JAUYNO010000062.1, read on the forward strand.
GCTCGGTGTGGGCGCCGGCGCTGATGTCGGGCAGGCCCTGCGCGGTCGCGATCACAACCCTCCTAGGCAGGCTGTAGGCGCCGGCAAACTCCCAATCCCGCTGGTCATGCGCCGGCACCGCCATCACCGCACCGGTGCCATAGCCCATCAGCACGAAGTTGGCGGCCCAGACCGGCACCTTCTCGCCGGTCAGCGGGTGGACGACGTCAATGCCGAGCGCAACGCCCTTCTTGTCCTGGGTCGCCAGCGCCGCCTCGGCTACACTCGATTGCTTCACCTCCTCGACGAAGGCGGCGACCTTGGGATCGCGCTGCGCGGCTGCGAGCGCCAGCGGGTGCTGGGCGGCGACGCTGATGAAGCTGACGCCGAACAGGGTGTCGGGCCGCGTCGTGTAGACGGTGAGCTTGTCGCCGCTGCCGTCGGCCAGCGCGAAATCGATCTCGACGCCCTGGCTGCGGCCGATCCAGGTCTCCTGCATGGTCCGCACCGGCTCGGGCCAGCCGTCCAGGGTCTTGAGGTCATCGACCAGCTGGTCGGCGTAGTCGGTGATCTTCAGGAACCACTGCGGAATCTGGCGCTGCTCGACCAGGGCACCCGAGCGCCAGCCACGGCCGTCGATTACCTGCTCGTCGGCCAGCACGGTGTTGTCGACCGGGTCCCAGTTCACCACCGAATCCTTCCGGTAGACCAGACCCTTCTTGTACAGCTGCAGGAACAGCCACTGCTCCCAGCGGTAGTACTCGGGCCGGCAGGTCGCCAGCTCGCGGCTCCAGTCAAACGAGAAGCCCAGCTGGCTCAGCTGGCGCTTCATGTAGTCCATGTTGGCGTAGGTCCATTCCGCCGGCGGCACCCCTGACTTGATCGCCGCGTTCTCGGCCGGCAGGCCGAAGGCGTCGAAGCCCATCGGGTGCAGCACGCTCTTGCCGAGCATGCGCTGATAGCGGGCAATGACGTCGCTGATGGTGTAGTTGCGGACATGCCCCATGTGCAGCTTGCCGCTCGGGTAGGGGAACATCGACAGGCAGTAGAACTTCTCGCGGCCGGCGTCTTCGCGAGCGCGGAAACTGTCGTTCGTCGCCCAATAGGACTGGGCTTCGCGTTCGGCGTCGGCGGGGCGGTATTCGGACAGCATTTTCGGGCAGCCAGCAGGTTCGAGCAGGGGGCGAGAGTTTACCCGGCCGCCCCGGGACGCGCCTTTCACCAGGCCGATGCGGCATCATGCCGCGACCCCACCGACCCGCCACCATGACGCCGTACGAATCCGCCCTGCTCGCTCCCCGGCCGCATATCGGCATCATCGGCCTGGGCTATGTCGGTCTGCCGCTGGCGCTGCGCTTCGCCGAGGTCGGACTGCGGGTGACCGGCTTCGATGTCGATCCCGGCAAGCCGGAAAAACTGGCGGCCGGCGAGAGCTATATCAACTACATCCCGGCCGAAGCGATCCACGCAGCCACCGGCGCCGGCTTCAGCGCCACCACCGACTTCACCCGGCTGGGCGAATGCGATGCCCTGGTCATCTGCGTGCCGACGCCGCTGGGCAAGCACCGAGAGCCCGATCTGAGCTATGTCGAGCAGACCGCCGAGGCCATCGCCAGGACGCTGCGCCCGGGCCAGCTGGTGTCGCTGGAGAGCACGACCTATCCCGGCACCACCGATGAAGTGGTGCAGCCGATCCTGGAACGCGGTGGCCTCAAGGCCGGCGTCGACTTCGGTCTGGTGTTCTCGCCCGAGCGCCAGGACCCGGGCAATGTCCGCTACGGCACCCACAACATCCCCAAACTGGTCGGCGGCCTGACGCCGGCCTGCCTCGCCGCCGGCGTCGCGCTCTACTCGCGGGTGATCGACCAGGTGGTGCCGGTGTCCTCCACCCGCGTCGCTGAGATGGCGAAGCTGCTGGAGAACATCCACCGCGCCGTCAACATCGGCCTGGTCAACGAGATGAAGCTGGTGGCCGAGCGCATGGGCATCGACATCTTCGAGGTGATCGACGCCGCCGCCACCAAGCCCTTCGGCTTCACCGCCTATTACCCCGGCCCCGGTCTCGGCGGTCACTGCATCCCCATCGACCCCTTCTACCTGACCTGGAAGGCGCGCGAGTACGGCCTGCACACCCGCTTCATCGAGCTGGCCGGCGAGATCAATCACGGCATGCCGCAGTACGTGGTCAGCCGCACGGTCGAAGCGCTCAACGCCCGCGGCAAGGCCCTGAAGGGCGCGCGCATCCTGCTGCTGGGCATCGCCTACAAGAAGGATGTCGACGACCTGCGCGAGTCCCCTGCGCTGGAACTGCTGGAGCGGTTCGAGGCCGGCGGCGCGACGGTAAGCTACTGCGATCCCTACATCCCGCGCATTCCGCCGCTGCGGCGCGGTCACTACGAACAGGTCGGCCTGCCCTTCGACGCCGCAACGCTGGCGGCCTGCGACGTGGCCGTGCTGGCCACCGCCCACAGCGCCTTCGATCCGGCCCTGATCGCCCGGCACTGCCCGTTGGTGATCGACACCCGTGGCGTGCTGCGTGGCCTCCAGGGCCAGATTGTCCGAGCCTGATCCACGTCCGACTGACGCTGCTGTCCCAAACGCTTTTCCGACCATGACCGACCGCGACTCGCGCCTGCGCGCCCTGCTCTACCTGTTGTTCGCCTGTTCGGGCTTTGCCGGGCTGATCTACGAATCGGTCTGGGCGCAGTACCTGAAGCTGTTCCTGGGTCACGCCGCCTACGCGCAGACCCTGGTGCTGATGATCTTCATGGGCGGCATGGCCCTGGGTGCCTGGCTGGTCGGCAGGTACACCGAGCGCCTGCCACAACCGCTGCTCGCCTATGCGGCGGTGGAACTGCTGCTGGGCGTCATGGCCCTGCTGTTCGACCGCAGCTTCCGGGGCGTGCAGGACTGGATCTACGACGCGGTAATCCCCACGCTGGAGTCCGGCACGCTGATCGAACTCGCCAAGTGGACGGCCGCCGGCAGCCTGATCCTGCCGCAGAGCATCCTGCTCGGCGCCACGTTCCCGCTGATGAGCGCCGGCATTCTCCGCCTGAGCCCCAGCATCTCCGGCCGGGCGCTGTCCTGGCTGTATTTCAGCAACAGCCTGGGCGCGGTGTTCGGCGTGCTGACCAGCGGCTTCGTGCTGATTGCCCTGGTCGGCCTGCCCGGCACCAGCCTGACTGCCGGCTTGGTCAATATCGCCCTGGCTGCGGCGGTCTGGGTGCTGGCGCGCACGCGGGCACCCTCGGCTGCTACCGGCGTCGGCGCCATCGAAACCGATCCCTCAGAGACAGCCCCGCCGGTCGCTGCACCGCCGAGGCTGCTGCTGTGGACCGCACTGCTCACCGGCGCCGCCTCCTTCCTCTACGAGATCGGCTGGATCCGCATGCTGAGTCTGGTGCTCGGCTCCTCGACCCACGCCTTCGAGCTGATGTTGGCCGCGTTCATTCTCGGCCTGGCGCTCGGCAGCTTCGCCATTCGTGGCCGCATCCAGGGCCTGCGCGATCCGGTCCGCGCCCTGGGGCTGATCCAGGTCGCCATGGGGCTGCTTGCTGTGGGCAGTGCCTTCGCCTACATCGGCATGTTCGATCTGATGGCCTGGCTGCTGGCGGCGCTGGCCCGCACGCCGCAGGGCTACGGCCTGTTCAACGCCGGCTCCTGGCTGATCTGCGGCCTGGTGATGCTGCCCGCCACCGTCTGCGCCGGCATGACCCTGCCGCTGATCACCCACAGCCTGCTGCGTGGCGGTGCTGGCGAATCTGCCATCGGTCGGGTCTACGCCTTCAACACGCTCGGCGCGATCCTCGGGGTGCTGGTGGCCGTGCATCTGGCGATGCCCTGGATCGGCGTCAAGAACACGCTACTGCTGGGGGCAGCCATCGATGTTGGGCTGGGCTTCTGGCTGCTGCGTGGCCGCCCTGTGGCCCGGCCCGCGATCATGCAACTGGTGACGCTGGCCTGCTTGCTGGTGTTCCTGTCCGGGGCCCTGTTCCGGCTTGACCCGCAGCGGCTGACCTCCGGGGTTTTCCGCACCGGCGAGGCCGTAGGCAGTGGCAAGGTGCTCTATCACCGCGATGGCAAGACCGCGACCGTCAGCGTGCTGAAGGAGCTGGATGGCAGCGTGATGATTTCCACCAATGGCAAGCCAGACGCGCAGTTGCGCGAGTCGCCGGCCAGCCTTGATGACTACACCATGATCCTGCTGGGAACCTTGCCACAGCTGGCGGTACCCGATCTGCGCGAGGTCGCCGTGATCGGCTTCGGCTCTGGCCGCAGCACCCATGTGCTGCTGCAGAACCCGGATATCCAGCGGGTCGATACGGTGGAGATCGAGCCGGTGATGGTCGAGGGTGCCAAGGCGATGGGCCGCATGGCCCGGTCCGCCTTCGAGGACCCGCGCTCGCATATCCACTACGAGGACGCCAAGACCTTTTTTGCCCGCAGCCAGCGGCGCTACGACGTGATCGTCTCCGAGCCCTCCAACCCCTGGGTGAGCGGCGTCTCCGGGCTGTTTTCGGTGGAGTATTACCGCCGTCTGAAGACGCACTTGAGCGAGAAAGGCGTGCTGGTGCAATGGCTGCATGCCTACGAGCTGGACATGGCCTCGCTGGCCACCGTGCTGAAAGCCCTGGACGAGACCTTCGCCGACTTCCGCATCTACTTCAGCCTGCAGGGCGACTGGATCGTGGTCGCCGACCCAGACGGCCCGCTGGCGCCGCTGGACTACTCGATAGTGGGCAGCAACGACGAGATTCGCCGTCTGCTGGCCTCGGTCGAGATCAAGGCGCCCGAAGATTTGTTGGCGCGCGCGATGGGCGACAAGGCCAGCCTTGCGGCCTGGATCGCCCAGCAGGCGCCGCGCGCCAACTCGGACTATTTCCCGCTACTCGACCAGCGCGCCTCCCGCTCGCGGTTCCTGCGGCTGCGCAGTAACGAACTGACTGAGATCCGGCCTTACCTGGCGCTCTACCACGGCGACGAGATCGATACCCGGCGGCTGACTGCCACCAGGGCGGCCTGGCACCTGGAAGACCTCTATGCGGCGGCGGCCATCGAAGCCGCACTGGCTACGCCGACCGGGGAACAGGGCGAGGACGGGGGGGAATTGTTGCTCCCGGAAGTTTCGAGCCTGATCGATACCGTCAATGCGCTGCCGCGCCGCTGCGACCGGCGGTTCCGGGAAATCCAATGGCCCGCTGCGTACGCCGCCTTTCATGCCCGCTACGGCCTGCTCCTGCGGCCGCAGGCATTGCAAACGCTGGTCCGGCGACTGCGGCCCTCGGCATGCCCAGCGCCGCTGCCGACCGCCGCCACCGCCTGGCTGGATCTGTCCGAATCCCTGGCGCAGCGGGACTGGTCCGTGATTGGACCAAGGGCCGAAGCCCTGATCGCGATCAAGGGCGCGGGCGCGCCGGATGATTCCGTACGCTACCTGCTGGCACTGGCCCGCAGGCGAGCCGGTGACAGCGCTGGCGCCGACCAAGCCTTGCGGGAAATCCCTCAGGAGCGCCGCAGCACCGCCCTGACCGCCTGGATCCGCGCCCTGGACGCTGTCAGTCGCTGACAACAATTGTCAGTCACGCGCGGTGTGCGCGCATCGGCGCACTCGCACATGCAAAATTTTCATTTGTAAACAGTTGCCTGAGCATCGGCCCGAGAAATGCTTGTACTTGGCCGGGGGGCGTGATCACCCCTTACCTCAACCCAATTGGAGTTATCCATGACCAAGCTTCAGAAAGGCTTCACCCTCATCGAACTGATGATCGTCGTCGCGATCATCGGTATCCTCGCCGCCATCGCCATCCCGGCCTACCAGGACTACATCGCCCGCTCGCAGGTTTCCGAAGCGGTCACCCTGCTCGACGGCGCCAAGACGGCGACCGAAGAGAACGTGTCGCAGACCGGCACCTTCCCGACCGACGCCGCCTTCAATGATCTCGGCGTGGTCACCAGCGGCAAGTACGTGTCTGACGTGGCCGTGACCACCGCTGGCACCGACGGTTCTGGCACCCTGACCAGCACCATCAAGAGCACCGGCGTCAGCAACGGCATCAAGGGCAAGACCCTGACGATGGCCCGCACCAGCGCCGGCGCCTGGTCTTGCGCCATCGGCACCCTCGCTTCGAAGTATGTTCCGCAGGCCTGCCGCTAACGCAGCGATCCTGATTGCACAAATAGGCCCGCGCAAGCGGGCCTATTTGCTTCTGATCTGAACTCAGTCCACAGAGAACGCTGAGCAAGGGAGTTGCCACATGCGAACGAAGCAATACGGGTTCACGCTCATTGAGCTGATGATCGTGGTTGCCATCGTTGGCATCCTGGCTGCGATTGCACTGCCGGCTTATCAACGCTACGTCGCGAGAGCGCAGGCGGCGGAAGGTATTGTTTTGTTGGAAGGCGCGAAGACCGCCGTCGATGAGTACGTGAGTCAGACCGGCGACTTTCCAAACTCCCTGGCAGACCTTGAGGTCTTGGGCGTCATTACCTCGGGCAAATTTGTATCCACTGTGGAAGGAAGCCGATCCGGATTCGGCGGCGGCGACCTGCTGGCACAGTTTCGCAGCAGCAATGTGTCGAAGCCGATTCAGGGTCGGGAAATGCGTTTCACGCGCGAATCAACCGGTCGCTGGTCCTGCGGTGCCGGACCGACTGCGCCGATAGCCGACATTTACCTGCCTCAAGCATGCCGATAGCCCTCGGGCTGGCCGGTTGGCGATACGGCCTACTCTTAGCTGCCCTGCTGACGCTGGGCCTCTATTCACTGGGCCTTTCCGGCCCTTTCCTTTTTGACGACCGCTCCAGCATCGTCCTCAATCCGGCAGTCCAGCCGGAGCATCTGGATGCGCAGTCGCTTGCTGCGGCTTGGTCTGGCAACCGTTCGGGCCCCCTGGGCAGACCCATTGCCTCGCTGAGCTTCGCTCTCGACTTCGCCCTGGCCGGCGAACTCAAGCCCTACGGCTACAAAGTCACCAACACCGTCCTCCATGTCCTGTGCGGCATGGCGCTGTTCGGCTTCCTGAACGCCCTGCTCAGGGCCGGCTCGCTGGCGGGCACGCTGCCGGACTCCCTCAGGTCACGAGCGCGCGCCGTAGCGGCCCTGGCAACCGCGCTGTGGTTGCTGCATCCGCTGCACGTATCGACCGTCCTGTACGTGGTGCAAAGAATGGCGGTGCTGGCGGCACTGTTCGGCTTCCTTGGCCTGTGGGCCTATGCCAACGGCCGCTATCGCCAGCTGCAGGGACAGTCGGGATGGACCGGCATCCTTCTGGCCATGCCGCTGATGACCGTGGCAGCAGCGCTGAGCAAGGAAAACGGACTGCTGACCCCGCTGCTCTGCCTGGTCTGCGAAGCCTGCTTTTTTCGATTGCAGGCGCAGACACAGGGAATCAGACGGGCCTTGCGCGGCGGCGCGCTGCTGCTGATCGCGCTGGCCGGTTCCGCAGCGATTCTTTGGGGCTCCGCCATCTGGTCGGCGGTACTGAACGGCTTCGCGGATCGCCCCTTTGATTTGCAGACCCGCCTGCTCACGGAAGCGCGGGTGCTGTGCTGGTATCTGCAACTCCTCGTGGTGCCAAACCTCGCGGAGATGAACCTATATCACGACGATATTCCCCTATCGACCGCCTTTGACACTCCGCCCATCACGATGCTGGCCCTTGCCGCACTTGCTGCAATGGTCGCAAGCGCTCTGATATTCCGGAAACGGGCAGCGCTGTACAGCTTCGCGGTGCTGTTCTTCTTTGTTGGCCATCTGCTCGAATCCAGCGTCGTCGCGCTGGAGCTGGTTTTTGAGCACCGCAACTACGCACCCAGCGCCGGACTGGCACTCCTGGCAGCCGGCCTGATTTTCCAGCTCGCCGCCAGTCGCCGGCGGCTCGCGGCGGGGCTGGCAGTCGCCATGCTCCTGCTGTTTTCCATCCTGCTGGCGGAGCGCAGCCGGCTCTTTTCGGACGACTTCCTGCTGCTCAAACACAGCCTGCAATACCACCCGCGCTCGGTCCGCACCCAGCTCTGGGCTGGCGACGTCTACAAGCTTATGGCGGAACGCGCCGCCCCCAGGGATGTCGCTCGCCTTCGCGACCTCGCCAACGGCCACTACCTCCGAGCCGCGGCACTCGACCCGAGCGAAACCATTGGCCTCTTTGAAGTACTGATACGGAGCTACCAGCAGGGGCAGCCACCAGATCAAGCACATAGAGACGAGCTGTTCCGGCGCCTGCGCGAGGAGCCTCCCCACGCCGGAACCATCGTTGCCACCGACGACTTCGTGCGCTCGATCTTGCGTGATGAGCTTGCCGTGCCCGAAGGAGAGGGATTGGCAACGGTCAACGCCTTGCTGGCAAATCCCCGCTTGCGCGGAGACCGCCGAGGAACCGTCCTCGCCGACCGAGCCAATCTGTTGTGGCGGGCTGGCGAGCACGATCTGGCGCTGGCCTCAATGGCCGAGGCCCAGCAGCTAAGGCCCTGGGACGCCTACCTCGCACTCAATCGGGCGGTCTCCTTGCTCCAGCTGGGACGGCTCGATGAGGCCGAAACGCTGTTGGCGCTGGCCAAAAGGCTGGACCGTGGCGAACTGAACGAGGGACTGGAGCTGCTTTCACGGGAGCTGCGCGAGGCGCGCCGGCAGCCGTAAAAAGGCGACAATTCGAGCAGTGAACTTCGGCCCAGCCCATGACAGCGCTAAGTATCGTTCTCCCCGCTTGCAATGAATCTCGCTCAATCGGCCCACTGGTAGCGGAATTGCGCGAGCAGTTCCCCGATGCGGAGGTGATCGTCGTCGACGACGGGTCTGTTGATCAGACCGGCGCGCTTGCCGTCAGCGCTGGGGCAAGACTGGTCCGCCACCCGGTTTCTCGGGGCAATGGAGCCGCGATAAAGAGCGGAGCGCGCGCGGCTCAGGGCGAGCTGCTCGTGTTCATGGACGCCGATGGGCAGCATCAGCCCAAGGAGATCCATCGGCTGCTGTCGAAACTGCACGAGGGCTATGACCTAGTGGTGGGCGCTCGCTCGCCGGACGCGCATGCCAGCCTGCCTCGCCGCCTAGCCAACAGTTTCTACAATCGCCTCGCCAGCTGGCTGACGGGGCAGCCGATACTGGACCTGACCTCCGGCTTCCGCCTGGTCCGTCGCGAGGCTTTCGTGCAGTTCCTACCCTTGTTGCCGAACCGTTTTTCCTACCCGACGACCAGCACCATGTGCCTGATCCGCGCGGGTTATGGCGTGCACTTTGAACCGGTCACGGTCCTGCCACGCGCCGCCGGCAGCACCAGTCACATCCGCCCGCTCCGCGATGGCGGGCGCTTCGTGATCATCATTCTCAAGATCGCCACCCTGTATTCGCCGCTGAAGATTTTCGGCACCGTGGCGGCGTCTCTGTTCGCGGCCAGCGCGTGGTACTACGCCTACACCTACATCACCGAAGGTCGCTTCACCAACGCCGGGGCACTGCTGTTCACCACCTCGATCCTGGCCTTCCTCATCGGCCTGGTCTCGGAGCAGATCACCCAGCTGCTGTATGTTTCGACCGCGCAGGCCGGGGGGGCGGCCAGCCAGGGCAAGCAGCCTTCGTGAGGCTGCTGGTTGCCGGCGGTTGCGGCTTTGCTGGATCCGCCTTCGTTCGCTTGCTGCTCGGGTCGCCGGGCCACCAAATCCTGAACGTGGATCGGCTGACCTACGCCGCCAACCCGGATGCGCTGGCGCGACGGAGCGGGCCCGACCGTTACCGACTGCTGCAGCTCGACATTGTCGACACCTCGGCCATTCAAGCCGCGCTCGACAGCTTCCGTCCCGATGCCCTGGTCAACTTCGCCGCGGAATCGCATGTCGACCGCTCCATCACGTCGGCGGACGTCTTCCTACACACCAATGTCCTGGGCACCCATAGCCTGCTGAAGGCAGCCTCCGACTACCACCGCGGCCTCGGCCCTACCGAGGCCGCCCGATTCCGGTATCTGCAGGTCTCGACCGACGAGGTCTATGGTGACCGCGACGGCCTGCCACCCGCCTCCGTCGGCTGCGCCTACCGACCGAGCTCGCCGTATGCCGCGTCCAAGGCCGCCGGTGACCATCTCGTACAGGCCTGGATCCGGACCCACGGCCTGCCCGCGCTCGTAACCCACTGCAGCAACAATTACGGCCCCTGGCAGTTCCCGGAAAAGCTAGTGCCCCTCACCATCCGGCGCGCCCTGGCCGGCCTCGCGCTGCCCATTTATGGCGACGGCCAGCAGACGCGGGACTGGATCCATGTGGACGACCATGCGCGCGCCGTGCTGGCGGCATTGACCCGAGGCCAGCCGGGCCATACCTACGCATTCTCCAGCGGCAACAGGTTAAGCAACCTGGATCTGGTGCGGCAGGTCTGCGCCGCGCTGGATCGGCTGCAGCCGGCTTCCGGTGGCAGGCAATCCCACGCAGAGCTCATTCAGCACGTCGCCGACCGCGCCGGGCATGACCGCCACTACGCGCTGGACGACTCGGCGAGCCGCGCCGAACTGGGCTGGCAGCCCCGTCTTGGTTTCGACCAAGGGCTGCATGACACCGTCCGCTGGCATGTCGAGCACCCTCGAGAACACGCCAGCTCCACGCAAACGCAGCCCTAGTAGCGCGACTGCATTCGCGAGCCAATCATCACGCCCACCGCTCGGGCGAGCACGCAGATCAATTCCCTGGTGCTGCGGAGCCCGCAGATGCGCTGCGCGATTCGCACTGGCAGGCTGAGAGCAACCGCTCGGGCAGCCGCGCGCCCCATGGGACGGTTGGCCGAAAGCTTTCCGGCCGAAAGGCCAATCTGGAAGGCCCTTCGAGTGGCGCGGCGCAGCGGAAAGTAGCGGCCGTCAACAAGGTGATGGACTACCGCGTCGGCCACGTAGTAGCGATCCTGGGCGTCGGGTCGGCTGATCTGGGCGAGAAAGCTCGATTCGTCGCCCACCGGCAGAGTGGTACCCGGGCCGATGGACTCGATCCAGCGGGCACCGTGGCTTGCGACAGCAGCGCGGCGCACGGCCATGTTCGGTCCGATCGGGTAGTGACCCAGCGGATAGTAGCCATCGACCTCGCCATAGTCGTGCTCCGACAACAGAGCCTGTCGCAGATTGGATGAGTCGCGCACCCAGGCAGGCACCACCCCCCGGGCCCGTATCCGCCCACCGAATATGGCGACCTGCGGATGCGCTGCAGCGGCAGCCGCGAGCCGATCCAGCCAGCGCTCGTCCGGGAGCACGTCATCATCGGTGAAGACCAGCAGCTCGCCTTGCGCCTGGGCGAGCGCCAGATTCAATGCACGGCTCTTGCCGGGCCGCGGCTCGTGCAATACGCGCACAACACAGGACAAGGACCGCCACGATGCCGGATCCAGCTTTGGGCGGGCACAGCCGTTGATCACCAGGATCAGCTCCCAGCGGAGCCCGGTTTCCAGCCGGGCCAGACTCTGCCATAGGGCGTCCAAGGCCTGCGGCGAGCCGAGCGTGGCGATGCAGAGGCTCAATTGGTAGCCATCACCTGCACCGCAGGCTTCAACTGACTTGTTCATCGCCCTGTCCCTGACCACGGCTGGCCTTGCGGTAAACCTCAATGTAGCGGGCTACTAGGTCTTCCTTCCTGAAAACCGCCTCCGCATTCTGCCGCGCCGCCTGTGACAGGCGCCTGCGGAACGGGCGGTCCGCCTGCAAGCGGCGGCATGCCCGCTCCAGGCCATCGACATCGTCCAGCGCCAGCAGCATGCCCGTCTCGCCATTGATGACGATCTCTGGAGTGGACGAGGTGTCGAAGGCAATCACCGGCAGACCGCAAGCCTGGGCCTCCAGGGTGGCGTAACCGAAGCCCTCTAGGCGACTGGGAAACAACAGGGCATCACAGTCCCTGTAGAGCTTGGCCATCAAATTTTCGTCGCTGAGGCGAGGGACCGCGCGCATATTGGCGGGCGCCATCCGCTGGCCAGGCCCGTCTGCGTGTCCTTCGGTATACAGAAGCTCGAATTCATCGCCCAGCCTGCGCATCAGCCCGGGCAGAAGATCGAAGCCTTTGCGGAGACTGGGATTGCCCACGAACAACAAGCGGAACGGTCGATGCTCGTCTCGCGGCGAAACACTTGGCGTGAATACCTCGGTATCAACCCAGTTGTGAATCACCTGGGATTTCGGCTCGAGGAAGGTTCCGAAGGCCTCGATCACCCGGGCGCGGGTGTAGCGGCTGACCATGGTGACTGCGGCCGAGCGCTGCAGTGCCGCCTGTTCCTGCGCCTTTATCCAGCAGCGGTGGTAGACCTTCTGGGCCCCGGTCCGATAGGCGCTCAGCAGCGGGTCGTGGACGCAAATATGCACGGTGGTCACCAGCGGCAGATCGGCCGCGAACGCCGTCGCATGCCAGGTATTCGCGTGCACCAGATCGCAACCCGGCGGTGGGCGCACCCGGCCACGCCAGGGCAGGTATTCCCAGGACGCCGGGAACCACTGGAGACTCACCTCGATCCCCTGCTCCCGCAGCGCCTCGGCAAGCCGGACGGTGAAGGTATCTGTCCCAGTTCCTACACGCAGGGCCGGCAACCACACTCTCATGGAAGGCAAACGAACGGTCACAAGGTATTTGTTGATGATAAGAGGTCCGCCGGCCGCGCGCGCCGGGGGCGCCGCTCCAGTAAAGTTCCGAGCGGCCGTATGGCGCCCGCGGCCCCGCAGCCCGCACCGTCCCGATCACTTTTACTGGCGCATACCGCTCCGCAATGAATTGTCCGCCCCTCATCCCTCGCCGGAATCCCGCCGCCGTCGCCAACCTGGCCGACCCATGGCGAAAACGATGACCGCTGCGGGATACCTCCACGACCTACGATTGCTCCTGGGCGGCAGCGGCCGGGCGCTGCGGCTGGCATTGCTCCTGTCGGTTCTGTCGGCGGCTCTGGATCTGATTTCCATGTTGCTGCTGCCGGTGATTGTCGGATGGGCTCTGACGGCTGGCACCCGCGCCCCACCGGGCGGCCTCGCCCTGGTGGTTCCGCGCGAACTGGGCGTAGATCCGCTGCTGGCCGTCGCGCTGGCGGTCGTCGGCCTGTTCACCCTACGAGCCGGCCTGGCCATTCTGCTCGGCGCCTATCTGTCACACCTAGGCCAACATATCCGGGAACGCGTCTCGCGGCGGGTAATTTCAGGCTACCTACAAGCCCCTTTCCTGGACAGCCTGCAGCGCTCGGTTTCCGAGTGCGTTGCCACGGTGACGTCGCACACGAATCATTTTTCCAACTCGGTGGTGATCCCGCTGCTGAGACTGGGTACCGACCTGCTGACCATAGTCATCTTGCTCGGATTCCTGGCCTGGCTAGCCCCGCTGCCGACGGCAGGCGTGGCCCTGGTTCTCGGCGCCACCGCCCTGCTATACGCCGCTGTGGTGCGGCGCTCCAGCGAGAAACACTCCCGTCGTGTCGCATCCTTGGAGCGAGTCTTTCACGGGCAGGTCTCGCAGGCCTTGCAAGGAGGCCGCGAGGTACGTGTCTACGGCGCGCAGGACTATTTCTCCAGTGAAATCAGCCGCACCCTCTATGCACTGGCACATTCGCAGGCCCGACTCGGAGCCATCTACTGGCTGCCCCGGGCACTCGGCGAATTGGTTCTGATCCTCATCGCGGTCGGTTACATGGCCTTCACCATCGGTCGCGGCCACAGCGAGGCGATGGTGGTGTCGAATCTGAGTGCACTCGCCTTCGCGGGAATGCGCCTGCTACCGGCGTTCGCCCAAAGCATGGTTGGGGTATCGATGCTACGTGCCGGCCGCGCCGTAACGGAGATTCTGGCGGCGGAGATGCGCAGAACCGCCAAGCATGTGGCCGACCGGACGGCCGAACCGGCAAGCCTGCCACTCGGGCAGGCCATCGAGACTTTGGAACTGGACTCCATTCGGTTTGGCTACACACCATCGACGCCAATCCTCGACGGCGTGAACCTGCGCATCCAGCGTGGACAGTCCGTCGGACTGATCGGGCGGTCCGGCGCCGGCAAGAGCACCTTGGGCGACATCGTCCTTGGACTCCTGGATCCGCAGAGCGGCACCATCCGCGTCAACGGACAGATTCGGGGGCTGAACAATTCTGATTGGTGGTCGCGGGTCGGGTTCGTACCCCAGAACCCCTTCATCGCCAATGAAAGCCTGGCCCGCAACATCGCCTATGGGCAGCCAGAACAGGAAATCGATCAGGAGCGACTCTGGAACTCCATCGAGGCGGCGCAACTCGCCCCCCTGGTCCGTAGCTGGCCCGAAGGCGTGAAGATGCGGCTGGGCGATCAGGGCGTGAAGCTATCCGGAGGCCAACGACAGCGAGTCGCGATCGCCCGTGCCCTCTACCGGCAACGGGAATTGCTGGTCCTGGACGAAGCGACCTCGGCGCTGGATCCGCAAACCGAAAAGGAAGTCATCCAGGCTCTAGGCGCCTTGCACGGCAAGGTCACGACGCTGGTCATCGCCCATCGGCTTTCCACGCTCGAATACTGCGATTTCATCGCCGAGGTGCAACAGGGGCAACTCACGGTGCTTGGTGATCGCCAGGGCAAGCGCTCCCAACCCGGTTCTACCTGATTGCGGTAGTCAGGGTTCGGCAGCACACCAGGCTAAGGCAGCAGTCCGAGCGCCGTGATCGACTCTTCGCCAAAGCGGCGCCAGGACCGCGCTCGGATCCGCTCCACCAGATGCAGACGCGCCTCGGGGCAGGCACGATCCAACTGCTTGCGGACCGCCGCCGCGAACGCGGAGTAGTCTCCAGCTGCAACCAGGGCGCCCCCCTCCGGGCTGTCCAGCGCGTCGGCTACGCCACCCAAGTCAAATGCCACGCTCGGTACGCCCCGGGCGGCTGCTTCCAGTATCACCATGCCGAACCCTTCTACATCGCCCCTGCGTTCGACCAGGGGCAGCACGTGGAGATCGGCCAGTTGGTACAGGGCGGCCAACTCGGCGGCGGACACGCGCCCCAGCAGGCCGACCGATGCTTCCAAGCCAGCGCCGTGTACGGCCGCAAGGATGCGGGCGGTCTGCTCACCGCTTGCGCCCGGCGGTTCCCCGCCGGCGACCAGCAGGCGCAGCCCGGGCAGCTCGCGCAGCAACCCAGGCATGGTCCGCTCTATGAACTCCGCCACTCCCTTGCGGGCAACCAGCCTGCCTACGGAGAGCAGGATGGGGCCTGGGCCCCAGCGCTCTCGCAGGCCCTGCAGGACCGGAGCCCCCACCAGGTCCCCGGATGGCATTTCGACCCCGGGGTTGACCACGGACAGGTGTGCCGCCGGCAATCCACGTCCCAGGGCCAGGTCCCGCGTATGGCGGCTGTTGGCGATGGCACAGTCGACCGCAGGCAAGCGCGCCACGAACAGGCGCTGATATACCGGGTTGGGGTAGACGAGATCGAGCCCATGCAGGTACACACCGGTGCGCACTCCGCGCCAACGGGCGACGCTCAGCACCGGCGCCATCAGGCCGCTGCCGCCGAAGCAGAGTTGATGCCGCCGCGGGTCGGCATGGCGCAGCACCAGCATGGCCGCCGCTGGCAGGAACCGCCCCGCAGCGAACGGCAA
The DNA here is from genome assembly GCA_030696045.1 of Stagnimonas sp. GTDB lineage: Bacteria > Pseudomonadota > Gammaproteobacteria > Nevskiales > Nevskiaceae > Stagnimonas. The sequence continues at coordinate 21,994 of JAUYNO010000062.1, forward strand.
CTCGGCCAGCACCCGGCAGTTGCTGGGCGCCCAGGCCCGCACCCCCGAGGGCCCGATAAGCTCCACCGGTACCCGCTCGGACAAGGCCAGCAGCAGGCGATGCAGCAGCGCTTCCATGCCACCCACCAGGGGCGGCAGGTTGCGGGTAACCAAGAGGACGGCGGAACTAGCCATAGCGACAAAAGATCAGGTTCAAATCGACTCCGGCTAGTATCCTGTCCACTGGGTCTAGTCGATACCCCGCTTCCGTTCGAGGGAACCCCCGTGTCCGCAGTCAATCCTAACGCTCCCAACGTCGCCCAGCCTTACCTGGGTGGGCTCGCACGACGTCTGCTGAACGACAAGGTGATCTCCGAGGAGACCGCCCGCGACCTGCAACAGAAGGCCGTGAAAAGCAGTCGGTCCTTCGTCGAGGTGCTGGTCGAATCCAAGCAGGTCACAGCGGTCCAGGTGGCGGACATCGCCAGCGCCGAATTCGGCTCGCCGCTGATCGACATCAGCGCCATCGACCTCGACATGCAGGCCGCCAAGGATGTCGGCGAAAAACTGCTGCGCAAGCACCGGGCTCTGCCGCTGTTCAAGCGCGGCAAGAAGATGTTCGTCGCGGTGTCAGACCCGATGAACATCCAGGCCCTGGACGAGTTCAAGTTCGCCACCGGCTTCACCACCGAGGCGATCCTGGTCGAGGATGACAAGCTGGGCCGCCTGATCGAGACGGCGGCGGCGGCGG
>JAUYNO010000068.1 GCA_030696045.1 Stagnimonas sp.
TCAGCAGCCGCTGGAGCGCGGCCATGCAGAAGTGGCAGGCGCGCGCGGCGCCGCTCCAGGGCGTCGCGGTCATCAGCGGACACCGGAGCTGGTCCTACCTCTACCGCTGGCTGGGCATGCAGGAGCTGGCGACCCTGGAGCCCAAGCCCGGCATCCCGCCCAGCGCCGCGCATCTGCAGGAGGTGCTGGCGGGCCTGAAGACGCGGCCGGCCAGGATGGTGATCTTCGCCGCCTACCAGGACCGCCGGCCCGCCGAGTGGATGGCCGAGCACGCCGGCATTCCGGCGGTCGAACTGCCGTTCTCGGTCGGCGGCGCCAGCGGTGCGGAGGACCTGTTCGGTCTGTTCGAGGTGACGATTGATCGTCTGCTGAAAGCGGCCGGCGCGGCGCCATGAGCCTGGCCGATTTCGCCTTCGACTGGTCCCTGCTGGGCCCGCCCTTGCTGGCGGGCCTGCTGGTGGTCTCGACCCATGTGCTGCTCGGCCGCAAGGTGCTGGAGCGCGGCATCATCTTCATCGACCTCACCATCGCCCAGGTCGCGGCGCTGGGCGTGATCGCGGTGGGTGCGCTGGGCTGGGCGCCGGAGGAGGGCAGCGACTGGCGCACCCAGCTCGCCGCCGGCATCGCCGCGCTGCTGGCGGCGGCCCTGCTGACCTGGACCGAGCGCCATTTCCGCCGCGTGCAGGAAGCCCTGATCGGCAGCCTCTACGTGCTCACCGCCAGCGTCGGCATCCTGGTGCTGGCCGGCAATCCGCACGGTGCCGAGCACATGCAGGAGCTGCTCACCGGGCAGATTTTGTGGGTCGGTTACAGCGCGCTGGTTCCGGTCGCGGCGCTGTATGCCGCCATCCTCGCAGCATGGTTCCTCTGGGCCCGCTCGCGGCCGGCGCTGTTCTACTTCCTGTTCGCGATCATCGTCACGGCCTCGGTGCAGTTGGTCGGCGTTTACCTGGTGTTCGCCTCACTGATCCTGCCGGCGCTGGCGAGTTTTGGCTTGGGCGAGAAGCGTGGACTGATGGTCGGCTACGGCGTCGGTGCCGCCGGCTATTTCCTGGGCCTGTGGCTATCGGTGCCCTTCGATCTGCCGGCTGGCCCGTTCATTGTGGTGATGCTGGCGAGCCTGGCACTGATCGCAGCGGCGGGGCGGCGGTTGCTGCGCTGAGAGCACCTAAGTCCGCTGTGCATGGGTGAGGTTCGACCCCCACGGCGGCATCACGCCGCTGGCAATCCGGAGCCGCACCGACCGCCGAACGGCACTTTCTCGACCCCGGAACCCGGGCGTAAAGTCGCCGGGCGTGACGAGGCCGGGGGGCGTCGGCGTTCACCCGGAAAGGGCGGTCCGGTCGAAGGGGAGCAGCTATGGCAAGCAAGGTCGGCAAGAAGACGGCGGCGCGCGCTGGTTCTGGTTCCAAGGTGAAGGCGGCGAAGAGCCGGGCGAAACCGGCACCCACGAAAGCCGCTGCGAAGTCGGCCGCCAAGCAACGCGCTGGCGCGGCGATGACGACCGAGCGGGCGACGGCCAGCCCCGCAGTCGGCGCGCAGCCCGCGGTCGGACGCCGCTCGGCGGACCGGGCCGCGCGGCCACCGCGCGGCGACGTCGACAGCCTGCTGCGGCTGGCACTGGTCAAGGATCTGAACAGCGCCGAAGGCAAGGCCGCCCTCAAAGCCGCCCAGGCCGCGGCCCTGCGCAATGCGCGTGCCTTGCGCGGGCAATCGACGCGCCTCGGGCTGAGTCGCGGCGAAACGGCAAGCCTGCAACGCAACTCCGACGAAGCGCTGTTCCGCGCCGTGCTGGCGCGCGAGCTGCCGAACATCGCCGGCAAGCTGCGCGCACTCAAGGCGCTGCCGCCGCCGAAGGCCGCACCGGCGTTGCCACTGCTGCCGCTGCCCGGCGTCCCTGGCACGCCCACCAACCCCACGGCCGCACCGCTGCCGCTGTCGGCGCGGGTGGACTGGACGCCCGCCGACGCGCTCGCCACCAGCTTCAAGGTGCTCACCCGCATCGGCGGCAACACCGTGGCCACCACCACCGTGGCCGGCACGCCGCCGCACACCGCGCTCATCACCGGCCTCACGCCCGGCACCAGCTACACCTTCCGCGTGCGCGCCGCGAACCTCGCCGGCCTGTCGGCCGAATCGGTCGATTCCAACAGTGTCACGCCCACCGGCCTGCCGGTGCCCACGCCCGGCGTGCCGCTCGACCTGTCGCTGCCGCTGTTCTCCAGCGCCCCGGCGCTGCTGATGGACCCACTCGCCGAGGCCGCCCGCAACTTCGCCGCCGGTGCCGCCAACACCGCCAGCACCTGGCGCTACGAGCACCTGAAGGCACAGGCGCTGATCGCCGCCCGCGAGTCGCTGGCCTTCGACGCCCAGATTGCGCGGCTGATGCAGCTCGCCACCACCAAGCTGGGTGCGGCCGAAGGCATCCTCAACGACACCTTGCTCGCCGCAGCGGGCTACCTGAAGAACACCGCGGACCTCGTCGGCCAGGCCGCCACCGCGCCCGCCATAGACGACGTGCTGAAAGAGCTCGGCGACACTGCCGCGCAGTCGCTGGTGCTGCCGCTGTTCCTCGCCTGGCTGGTGGAAAAAGGCCCGCTCAACTTCTGGATTGGCCTGTTCGAGGCGATGCTCTGCGACCTCGCCGCGGTCGTGCCGATCTTCGGCTCGGCGACCACCTTCGGCCGCACCGGCAGCTACCTCGGTCGCGCCTTCGACAGCGACCTCGACGGCCTGCGCTCGACGCTGGTGAGCGCGGTGGAAGACATCCGCTCGCGCCTCGATGCCGAGGTGGAGGCGATGGTCGCGCCGCTGCGCTCGGCAGTGGCGGCGGTGACCTCGGGCACCAGCCAGGCGATGGCCGACGTGTTCGAGGGCTTCGACCTGCCGCTCACGCAGAGTGTGTCGGCCACGCCCGGCGCGCCCGACGTCGCCAACGTCGACCCCTTCCGCGGCCTCTACGAGCGGCTCAACGCCCAGGTCGATGCGCTCGCAGCGACCATCAAGGCCAACATCAACACGGCCCTGAACAAGGTGCTCGATGCCACCGACAACGGCCTGCTGCGCAAACTCATCATCGGCTTCATCTGCATCCCGCTGCTCGCCATCCTCATCATCTCGCTGGCCGGCGGGCCGTTCAGTGCCGCGCTGCTGGCGGCGGTGGTGCTGGTGGCGGCAGAGGAGCTGATCCGCCTGCTGGTGCGCTGGCTCACCGGGCCGCTGCTCAACAAGGTCACCGAGTTGAAGAACAAGCTGATGGAGCAGATCGGCCGGCTGCAAAGCTTCTTCGCGCTGCAATCGCAACTGGTGCGCAACTCCAGCCCGGAAGACATCCTGGAGATGGTCGCCAGCGAGCTGCGCAACCTGCGCGACTTCCTGCCGCAGACCTTCCTCGACGAATCGGCCGCGCTGCTCGCCGAAGCACGCTCCGTGATCGTCAACGCCGCGAACCAGCTCGGGCTGGCCGCCGAGCAGGCGCTGGGCCGCGAGAACGCCACCGCCTTCGAGGTGCTGAAGGCCGGCTACCTCGGCGGCGTGTCGCCCGCACCGGCCCCCGGCGGCGCGCACCCCGAATGGCTGGCGGGCTCGGCGCTGCTGCGCGACCTCAACCGGCTCGAGCAGCAGCGCACCGGCCTGCTCGACGGCAAGGAGCTGGAGTTCACCCACCGCATCTCGCTCAGCCGGCTGCTCGGCGGCGCCACCGAGTTCACCGCCTTCCGCCTCGCCCGCGAAGCGGTGGTGGAGCTCACCCAGCTCGACCTCATCGACCGCAGCTTCCCCGGCGTCTACCGCGCACTCATCAAGGACGTGCGCGTGCACGGCGTGTTCGCGGGCCTGGGCGTGGGCGGCGCGCCACTGCTCGGCAGCGTGCCGGTCACACTCACGCACCTGGGCGAGTCGCGCACGCGCATCCGCCTGCGCAGCAACCCCGGCGCGCCGCCGCTGGCGCTGCCCGTGGGGCTGGCACTCACTGCCGAAGCCTGGGCGGCGCTCATCACTGGCGAGCTGCTCACCCGCGAAGTAGCCGCCGCGCTCGACACCGTGCCCACAGCCGACATCGAGGAGCTGCAGGCCGCGTTCTTCCTGCTGCTGTTGCTGCTGCTCATCCTCGGCGTCACCGATGCCGTCACCGCTGCCATCGAGGCGCTGGCCGCCCCCTACCGCCAGGCCTGCCTCGAACAGGTGCCCGCCGCCGTCGGCCGGCTGGCCGCTGCCAATGCCTTCGGCGTGGTGCCCACCGCCGCGCTGGAAGCCGGTGCCAGCACGTTGCTGGAGCGCATCAAGTTCGGACCGCTGCTCGGCTTCACCGCCACCGGAGTGGATATCGCCGGCATGGCCGCGCAGATCGCCGCCATCCTGCGCGACGGCATCTTCGGCCTGCCGGTGCTCTCGACCGCGGCGCGCGTGCGGCCCGGCTTTCCACCCTTCGACCTGCGCGTGCTGCTGGTTCGCGGCCTGCGCGCCATCGCCATCGACGCCTGGCAGGAGGGCACGGCCGCCTTCCGCCAGCGCATCGCCCGCTGGGGCGACGCCACGCTGGAGGAGGACACCGACCCGCAGGTGCGCGCGCTCGGCTTCGCCACCCTGGTGCGGCGCGAGGCCCCCGAAAGCACGGTGTTCAACCTGCTGCCCGGTGATGGCCTCACCGCGCCGCTGCGCGCCGACCCCGGCCTCGGCCCCAGCGACGGCCCGCCGCTGCACGCGCCCAGCACCCTGCAATACCGGCCGCTGGAAAACCGCGGCCTCGCGGGCGCGATCCAGCTGCGCATGGAAGGGCTGGGCGACGACCTGCTGCCGCAGCTTTCCGACACCCTCAGCGACCTCGTACTGCAAGTGACCGTGCGCGGCTGCTACGACGAAAGCCTGGCCCGTACCGTGCGCGCCAGCCGCCGCCAGACCGCCGCCGCACTCGGCATGGTGGCCGGTGCCACGGGATTGAGCCTCGCGCAGCCGGGCGCGCTGCCGCGCGTGGATGCGGGCGTGAGCGAGCTGCGCACCGTGCACTACAGCCTGCGCGCGCACCGCGACAAGACCCTGCAGATCTGGAACATCGCCATCGCCGCCCAGCCAGCGCTCGCCTCGCTGCTCGGCCCGCTCGCGGCCGGCAAGACCGCACTCGGCCGCGACCAGCCCTTCCAGCCGCTCGAAGCCCTGGGCAGCTTCACGCTCGAACTCGGCAATGCGCCGCTCGCCAGCACTGGCCCCGGCCTGCGCGGCCTGGTGCAGCGCCTGCGCATCGGCCCCGGCGATCTCGGCTTCGATGCCGGCGTGCTCGGCGCCGGCCGCAACCTGCTGGCCGAAGCCCGCCTGGTGGCGCTGGGCGTGGCGGTGATCCCCATGCCGGGTGCCGTGCGCGGCGAAGCCGACCCCGACACCGTGGATGCCCTCAACCTGCGCCTCGCCGCCACCGCGCCGCTTGATCGGCTGCTGCCCGGCTTTGCCGGCGGCGGCAGCCTGCCATTGCCGCAGCGACTGAAAATGACGCCTATCGCCAGCCCGCCCAACGCGCCGCTGCTCAGCGAACTGTTCGGCGCCGGCACCACGCTGCCCGGCCTGGTGCTGACCCTGCCGCCTGCCGAGCAACTGAGCGACGCCACCAACGGGCTCTACGACGTGATCTTCTCGCTAAGTTACCGGGTGCCACTGCGGCAGGCCGGGTCGCGCATCGGCGCACTGATGTAACCCGAAACGCCAATCTGTAGGAGGGACGTAAGCCCCGATTTGGTTCGCGGTGCCAAAGCCCATCGGGGCTTGCGCCGCCTTCAGCAGCCGCTGGAGCGCGGCCATGCAGAAGTGGCAGGCGCGTGCGACGCCGCTCAAGGGAGTCGCGGTCATCAGCGGCCATCGGAGCTGGTCCGACGACGGAGGACGCAGATGCTGGGGTGCCGATCAAGGACTTGTGCCGGCGGCATGGGTGGTGGCTTGCAGCCCAAAGCAGACCATTACTGAGTCTTCTAAATCCGCCAATCAATGCTGCATAACGACCATGCACAATTACATGCGCTGAGACAACCACGCCTTGCCGAGCCGCAGACTTAGAAATCTCAGAACTATTGGCGACGCGCGATGTGGGTATAGCAGGAGGATGAGTGCGACTAAATCCGGTCTGTTGGCAATTAGGGCAGGGAGAGGTGGCTCTACATTGCTGTACGCTGACGCTAGCTCAGCATCCCATGTCGTTGTTAGATCAAGCACGCGCGTCAGGTTCTGTGCCGATTCGGCTCGATTCAGAGGGAACTGCCAAGCCAGTTCAACATTGACTTGGTGGTGAGTCAGTCTCGTAAGTGCTGGCCAAGCATTTTTTGCTGACACTTTGAGGTTCTGACGCACTAGCTCTTCGAAAAATGGGTACGCAATAAAGCTCACGCCGTCGATTGTGTCGCCTCCAAACGGCTTCGAGTGCTGGGAACGGAGAACATCGATCTTCGCCCGCATTGTCTCTTCGTAATCAAAATATGGCGGGGGCAAAGCCGTGGAGCTGCCTTTGCGATTGTTCTGCAGGATGTAGCTCAGCAGTTCAACTCTGGTCGCCTCTGGTGTATTGCCGGGGCAAGTGTGATCAAGCATCCACAACCAAAGAAGGATGTGAGGAGCGGCCGACTCACCCCAGAACTCCATTTCACCAGCAATTTTTGAAAGAGCAGATGTCGCCCGCGCGGAAGTCTGAGTATCAGAGTCAGAGCGTCCTCTATGCCACAGCGCTGAGAGTAGGCCTCTCAATATGGTGAGCCGTGCGCTGTAGACGAGTCCCTCTGCAAGAGAGTTTGGGATAGTCAAATGCCGAGCTGTAGCAACCTCGTCAGCGAGGTTTTTCAACGATTGGTCCAGCAGCTTCACACTGAGATTGAACGTCTCACGAATACTGGGACTGAGCGCTAGGCCGTATCTCTCGGCACAGGCCGATACCAAGCCGAAGTGCATGGTCCAGGCCTGACTTACAGCCCAGTGATTTTCTTCCTGCACGAATCGCTGTGCGCACAGCCCGACAAGCAGTCCGCTACTGGCAACCCGACGCTGAAATTCAGCTTTGGAAGCTTGCATCGGCGTGTTGCCAAGACCGAGCATTTCAATGAGTAAGGGCTCTACCATCCTAATCGGGAAGGACGCCCGAGGGTCGGCAGTCAGTGTTTTTAGTAACCCAGACATATCAGACAATTCGGATGGCCACAGGTTGAAGGACATCCGTTTCGCCATGTCAAGCAGACTCCCCCGAGACCACACAGCCACAGGGTTCGCTTTGAGGGCTCCCGCGTTGTAGTCGTCCAGCGCTTTTTGAGCGGCTTCGTCCAGTTCGCCATTGACTACCAAAACTGGTCGAGGGCACTTGGGCTCGATGCCCGGATACCGGACTACGAATGTGCTCAGCTCCATCAGTTGAGGGTAGATGTCCCGAAGCTCATTGAGTGACATCGTCCCGCCGGGCTTGCCCTTAAGCTGAAACGCAATGAGGCTGCCGTCTGCTGCGTGAGCGATTACGTCCTTGCCGAACTCAATAGGGGTATGGCGCGTGTTATGCAACAACGCATAACCCTCACCAATGAGCATCTGCAGGAATGGACCTTGATAGCTCTTCTCAGAGGCGTTATCCAACCAGTTTTCTAGCAGCCTCTCGATCAAGCCATTCTCTCCGCTTGAGTGCAATGAGTTCTTGGGATCTAAGCCGGAGTTCAGCGTCTGTCTCTAGCTTCTGCAGCGCTAGTGCCATTGCCGCACTTTGGCTGGGGCCAATATGGATACTTGGCAGACGTGGATGTCCGCTGGAATCGAAGTCAATCTGTAGCTTTCCGAAAGCTTCGAGCAGCTTGTCTGCTGTGACCAGTCCTCCCTCGGATTTTGTGACCTGCCCGGATTGCTCACACTGCTCAGACAAGGTTTTATAGAAGTGCGCCACGATTTGGTCAGCCATTTTTTGCGCGACTTCATCAAGGTAGCTCCAAATCTCCTGCACTCCAAGATTTGCAACCTCTGCGGCCGAGAAGTTCAGCTCTTCTGACGCCGACACTATCTCGACAGCTTCTGGTTTTTCGCGTTGTCGCTGAATCGCGTTCGCGCGCCCCTCGAACAATCGGTGTCGCGCCATTTGGCCGAACTCCCCGGATCTGCGCTGGGTCTCTCGACTCAGGTAGGCGCTGAAGAAATCGTCAAGGTCCTTCTTGAGAGTAGGAAAATCAGGGAGCATTTACCGTCCAGATTGGCCGTGATGTGTCACGTCGCAGGATAAATGATCGCGTGCGCCCACTTTCGATCAACCGCTCCTGGCAGGATTCCGCCCATCCGGGGTCACGAGATTCGCGTCGCAGAGTGCACGCGGCGGAGCAGACAGGGCGCTCTCCCTGCTCGCATGAGGTTCCTGCTGGAAAATGCAAACGCCCCGAGCAGAAACGGGAGCCCCTTTAATAGCAAGGGAAAGCCCAAGCAAAAGCAAATGAAGCCGCCAGTCCAGCGCATGTAGAATGCCGGCCGGCCCAGTGCTGTGCAGGTCAATCATGTCGTTGTTCTCGCGCTTTTTTCGCAAAGCGCCATCGCTTTCGCCAGTTCCGTCCTCCGCGTCGCCACTGGCACCCGCCGGAAAAGCCGGCAAGGCAGTTCCGCAGCCGCGCGCAGTTGATCGCGCGCTGGCCGCTCTTGCCGAGGAGAAGGCCTTGCAGACGGCTATCGATGCCCGCGACGTCCAGGCAGTGGCGCGGCTGGTCGTGGCAGGGACATCGACCAGGGTGCGCCAGGCGGCGGCCCAGGCTATCGAGGATCCGGACGTGCTGCGGCAACTGATCCGCGATGTCCGTGGTGGCAATGACAAGAATGTCTACAAGGTCCTGACGCTCAAGCGCGATGCCCAGCTCGAGCAGACCCGCAGGCTGGAGCAGTTGCAGGCCGAGATCAACGCGGCCTCGGCCGCCATCGAGCGCCACAGCCAACGCGCTTACGACGCCTCCTACCGCTCGCAACTGGACCAGCTCGAGACTCGTTGGGGTGCCGTCGCTGAGCAGGCGGACCCAGCGCTGCGCGGCAGAGTCCAGCAATGGATAGCCCGCGCGCGCGAAACCCTTGCCGAGCACTTGCGTCAGGTGGCGGCTCAGGCATCGCGTGAGCAGGCGGCCGCCCATGCCGCCGCAGAGGCACGGCGCCTGCGCGAAGAGGAGGCGCAGGCAGCGGCTGCTGCCGCCGCTGAGCACGCCCGGATTCTCGCGGAGCAGAAGCAGGCGCTGGGCGAAAAGCAGGAGGCGGAGCAACAGGCCCTCCGCCAGGTCGGCGATTCGATTCGAAAGGCACGCGCCGCGCTGGGCGACGGGAGCACTTCGCGCGCAGCCGGGATGCGGCGGGCCATCGAGGAGAAGCTGGCGGCAGCGCCGCCGCTGCCGGCCAATCTCCTCAGTCAGTTGCAGCAACTCGACCAGCAGCTTGACGAGTTGAAGGACTGGAAGAGTTTCTCGGTGGCGCCGAAGCGCTCCGAGCTGATCGAGGAAATGGAGTTGCTCCTCGAAGCGAGCCTGGATCCTCTGGCACTCGCGGAGAGGATCAAGAGTTTGCAGGATGAGTGGCGCACGCTGGGCAAGGGTGCCGGCGAGAACATCGAAACGGATTGGCAGCGCTTTCAGGAAGCGACCAAGAAGGCCTACCAGCCGTGCAGCGAGTATTTCGCTGCGCAGGCCCTCGTTCGCGAGGAGAACCTGCGGCGGCGCGATGCCTTGCTCGGCAAATTGACGGCGTTTGAGCGGGCGACGAACCGGGAGCTACCGGACTGGCTGGCCGTGGTCAGGGTCCTGCGCGAGACGAAGCAGGAATGGCGCCGCTGCTCGCCCGTGGACGCCCAGGCCGCCAAGCCGCAGCAGGAGGGATTCGCGAGCCTCACCGCGAGCCTGCAAGCTCGACTGGATGCCGAGTACGCCCGCAACGTAAGCCAGCGAGAGTCGCTGATCGAGCGGGCTCGCCAGCTGCTGGCGAGCGACGATGGTCGCAAGGCGATCGACACGGCCAAGGAGCTGCAGCAGCAGTGGCGGACCGTGGGCCCGGTGCCGCGCGAGGTGGATCAACGCCTATGGGCGGAATTCCGCCAGCACTGCGATGCCGTGTTCCAGAAGCGCCAGCAGGACTTTGCCGCCTACGCGGCCGGGCTCGAGAACAACAAGGCGCAGGCCCTGGCCTTGTGCGAGCAGCTGGAGAACATCGCCGCTCTCGAAGGCGCCGAGTTGCTGGCGCGTGCCGGAGCGCTGGGCGAACTGCGCACTGCCTTCGAGGCGCTCGGCGAGTTTCCGCGCGCCGACACGCGCGAGCTTCGCAACCGATTCGATCAGGGTCTGGAGCGCTGCAAGAAGTCCGTTGCCCGCCAGCATGCACGCGACGCCGAGCTTGCCTGGAGCGATCTGTTCGAGGCCGCCAAGCAGATCCGCGCCTACCGGCTCGCGGTGGCACGCCGATTGGACGCAGCGCAGCTCGATACCTTGAAAGCGGCGGCCGAAACCTGCATGGCCTCCGTCCAGCAATGGCCCAAGGGCGGTCTCGAAGCTCTCCAGCAGGCGCTCGTCGATGAGGGTTCCTCGGATCTTGCGGCGAACGAGGCGGCGCTGAAGCTGCTCTGCATCCGAGCCGAGATACTGACGGACCTGCCGACTCCGCCGGAGGATCAGGCCCTGCGTCGCGACTATCAGCTGCAACGCCTGGTGCAGGGCATGGGCCAGCGTCTGAGGGCGGATGAGAGCCAGCTGGACCTGCTGGCGATCGAGTGGGTGCGTGCCGGCCCGGTAGACGAGGTGGCGTACGAGTCACTGCTGCAGAGGTTCCGGCGCTGTCGCGAGCGGGGCGGCGCCGCAAAACCCTGAGCAGAGACCCGCGCCTTCCGAATGTCCGCCGTCGCCACGATCACCGAGCAACGCAGCGCCCGGCTCGACGCCCTGCGCGGCCTCGCCCTGGCGCTGGTGCTGCTGTACCACCTCAACCTGCTGGGGGTGGGCTGGGTGGGGGTGCAGCTGTTCTTCGTGCTGTCCGGCTTCCTCATCACCCGGCAGCTGCTGGAACTGCGGGCGCGGCGGCCGTTTGGCGAGTACCTGAAGCGCTTCCACGGCCGGCGGCTGCTGCGCATCTTTCCGGTCTATTTCCTGTACCTGCTGGTCCTCCTGGCCTGCCTGCCGCTGCTGCCGGCCAGCCAGCACGAGGCGGTGGCGACGCAATGGCCCTATGCCGCCAGCTTCAGCTACAACTGGCGCGGCATGACCCGCCACCACGAACCGACCTGGTTCCTGGACCACTTCTGGTCGCTGGCGGTGGAAGAGCAGTTCTATCTGGTCTGGCCGCTGCTGCTGTACCTGGTGCCGCGCCGTGGCCTGCCGTATCTACTGGCCGCGCTCGCGCTCGCCGGGCCGCTGCTGCGCTGGCTGGTGCACCGGAGCTGGCCGCTGACCGGTCTCGCCGACCCCGGCGCGCTGCCCTACGCGGTCGGCGTCTGCACGCTGTCGCAGCTGGATGCCTTCGCGCTCGGCGGCCTGCTCTGCTTCCTGGCCGAGCCCCTGCGCCGGCTGCGGGCGCCGCTGGCGCTGCTGTTGATCGCGCTGCTGCTGACCTGGCTGGCCGGGGCCCTGGTCAACGGCTGGGGCCTGGCGCCGCTGGTGCCACGCGGGGCCTGGTTCAGCCTGGGCTATCCGAACACGTTGCCGCAGCAGGGGCAGTTCCTCTGGGGCTATACGCTGATAAATGCGGTGTCGGCGCTGGCGGTGGGGCTGGCGGCGGTTCGCGGCAGCGGCGCTGGCGGGCTGCCGGGGCAGGCCTGGCTGGCGGGGCTGGGGCGGCTGTCCTACAGCGGCTACATCCTGCATTTTCCGCTGGCGCACCTGAGCAGCCCGGCGATCTACCGTATCCACGAAATCACCGGTGCGCCGTTGTTGTGGAGCACCTGGCTGTTCCTGCCGCTGTATCTCAGCCTGCTGCTGGGCCTCTGTCTGCTGATTCGTGAACTCTATGAACGTCCGCTGCTCCGACTCAAGGACCGCTGGTTTCCGCTGTGAGCGCCGCTCCGGTCTGAGCCTGCTGCTGCTGTTGCCCCTGCTGCTGCTGGCGGCCTGCCGGTCGCGCCCGGAGCCGACCCTGATCGACTACCTGCCCGGCGCCAAGGACTATGCCCAGGTCGCCAGCATCGACACCCGTGCCGAGATCGCCGAAGGCGGGGGCGGCGAGGCGGTCGATCCGGTGATGCGCGACCTCGGCCTGATCGCCAGCGGGCGCTACCGGGTGCATCTGCGTGGCCCGGACGGCGGCATCCTCAAGGTGCACCTGATGCTGTTCAAGGATGCCGAGGCGGCCGGCCGCGACTACCGCGAGCGTCACCATCCGCAGTCGCTGGCGGCGACCCGCCCGCTGGCGGTGGGTGACGAGGCCTGGATCTATCCCGGCGCCGAGGCCGGCGAGTATCTGGGCCTGCGCCTGGGGCGGGTGCGCTACGAGATCGAGGCGCGCGGGGCGGCCTCGCAGCTGGCGCTCTATGCCCGGGTGGCGGCGGCCAAGGCAGCGCGGCTGGAGCGGCGCTGACTCGCTGGCGCGGAGCTGGTCTCCCTCCCCCGCAAGGCGGGGGAGGGCTGGGGTGGGGCGGTCCCCGGCCCGAGCACCGAGCATCGAGTCGCGGACGCCAGAAGCCCCGGCGTGGCGCCTGCTGGAACCCGATTTGCGCCGGTGCCGATAGCCGCCCCCACCCCAACCCTCCCCCGCTTCGCAGGGGAGGGAGTCAGGTAGGTGATCCGCCCCTGCACCGCAGCGGCGCGCGCAAAAAATTCCGGCAGCGGTAAACCCTTGGCGCCAGGCCGCGTTGCTGTCTGGTCCCGTCCCTGACAGTTTGTTCATGGCCGGCATCCACTTTCTTGACGACCCCCGCGCGGCGCCCCTGGGCGCCCGCCCCGAACGAGCGCTGGCCATGAACTTCACCCGTCGCAACCGTCTGCATGCTGGGCTGCTGTTGAGCTTTGCCGGGCTGTCCTCCCTGACCCTGCTGAGCCTGGCCTCGGAGCCGACCTCGCACGATGTGACGATCCCCACCAGCGCCGGCCAGACCGTGGTGCTGGAGTGGACCGGCACCATCCCGGCCGGCGCCACCGCCGGCGTCGGCGCCGACTGCTCGGCGCCGCAGGCCCTGGTCTCCGATAGCCACACCATCAATCTCGCGGTGCCCGAGGGCGCCTACGACAGCATCAACATCAGCGCCGACTTCCGGATCGAGTGGGACGACGGCATTCAGGACGAGGCGCTGGCGGTGACCAAGGATGGCGAGACCATCGGCACCAGCGACGGTGGTGAGCCGCAGGAGGTGGTCAGCGCCAACAATCCCGGCGCCGGTGTCTTCGTCGCCATTGCCTGCCCCTACACCGCCGTCGTCGATACCCCCTATCGCGGCCGCCTGACGCTGACCGCCACCGCCAAGACCGGCGGCGGCAGCGGCGCGCCCTCGCCGGCGGCCGGCACCGGCGACGCCAGCGGCCTGCCGCCGCGCTTCCACCACTACGCGCCCGACTACAAGACCCAGGGCTTCGGCATGTACGGCGGCGAGGCGACGCTCGACGTCAACTGGAAGACCGGCAGCATCTTCTACCTCGGCTTCCTGGAAACCCTGCGCCTGCGACTGGACGACAGCACCTCGCCGGCGATCCAGACTTGGGAGAAGAACAGCACCATCGCCACCGACAAGGCGACCTCCGACCCTATCCTTGTCGGCGACCGCGACACCGGCCGCATCTTCGCGACCCAGCTGCTGGCCGGCGCCGGCACCAGCGCGATGGACTACACCGACGACGATGGCGAGAGCTACACGCCGGGCATGGCGGGGGCGCTGCTGCGCTCCGGCGCTGACCACCAGGCGATGGATGTCGGGCCATATCCGGCCGGCAGCAGCATTCCGCATCCGACCTACCCGAACGCGGTCTACTACTGCTCGCAGGACGTGGCGCTGGCCTATTGCTCGCGCAGCGACGACGGCGGCGTGACTTTCGCGCCCAGCACACCGATCTACACCCAGGGCAACTGCAATGGCCTGCACGGCCATGTGAAGGTGGCGGCCGATGGCACCGTCTACGTGCCCAACTCCAAGTGCACGCCGCTGGGCGGCGGCGCTGGCTTGCTGGCCAACCGGCCGGCGGCCATGGTCTCCGAAGACGCCGGCCTGACCTGGGAAGTGCGTTTCGTCGGCGAGGCCACCAGCGGCGGCGGCGCCGATCCCTCGATTGCCTCGGCGACCGACGGCACCGTGTATTTCTCCTACGCCGACGAGAACTTCAACCTGCACATGGTCAAGTCCACCGACAAGGGTGTGACCTGGACCAATGACGTCAACATCGGCGCCCTGGCCGGCATCACCAAGGCCGAGTTCCCGGCGGTGGTGGCGGGCGACCCCGACCGCGCGGCGGTGGCCTTCTTCGGCAGCACCCTGCAGGACGGCTCCGACCCCGAGAACGCCGAGGGTTTTGGCGGCAGCTGGCACCTCTACCTCGCCGCGACCTACGACGGTGGCGCGACCTATCACGTCGTCGATCTGACCCCCAACGACCCGATCCAGCGCGGCCCGATCTGCGGCGGCAACTACTGCCGCAACCTGCTCGACTTCTTCGATGCGGTGATCGACCCCCAGGGTCGCATCGTCATCGCCTACGAGGACGGCTGCGTCGGTGGCTGCGTGACCGGTGGCATGAGCCAGTACACCGACCAGGCCGTGATTGCCCGCCAGTCCGGCGGTCGCGGCCTGTTCGCCGCCAACGATGTGGCGGAACCCGCCAAGGCCGGCGCGCCGCGTCTGGACGGCTACCGCACCGCCAACTTCGTCTACCTGGAATGGCCGACGCCGGACACCGGCGGCAGCGAGGTCAGCGAATACCGGGTGTATCGGGGCAGCGCCAGCGGCGCGCTGACCATGCTCGGGAAGGCCGGCAAGAACGGCAAGTTCGTCGATGCCGCGCCGCCGGCCGGCACCGCCTACTACCGGGTCAGCGCGGTCAACGCCCAGGGTGAGGGCGCGATGGGCAATGAGTTGGCGCTCGCGGTGGGCGACAAGGCCCCGACGCCGGAGCTGGGTTGCGCCCTGCCGGGCCTGCAGGTGGCCACCGATCTGGTCGGCGAATACGAGGCCCCGCCGCTGACCCGCGATCTGGAGCAGATGTTCATCGCCGAGCCGGAGGACATGCCGGGCAAGATCGTCATCACCGAGAAGATCGCCCAGTCCGCGCCGCAGCAGGCCGGCGCCTATTTCTTCGTGCACTTCGACACCAGCGTGCAGAAGGACCGCACCTACCGCGCCCGCTTCTCGGCCGACGGCATGCCGCTCGATTATTGGGAAGGCACCACCAAACCGACCGACGACACCCTGGACCAGCAGCGGGTCTACACCTCGGCCGGCACCCTGGAGACCGGCAGCGGCTTCACCAGCGACGGCTATGTGCGCTTCGTGCTCGACAAGGACAAGCTCGGCCTGAAGACCGGCGACCGGCTGCTCGGCGTCAACGGCCGCAGCTTCGCCACCTCGCAGCAGCGCAATACCCTGACCGACGAGGCCGGCTATTTCGACTACACCCTGCAGGGCAATGACTTCTGCGCCAAGGGCGGCATCGTGCTGCCGCCGGTGATCGACCCGCCGCCCGGCGGTGGCCCGGTGGTGCCGCCGCCGGGATCCGGCCCGGCCCCGAGCGATGGCCGCTTCGGCGGTGCGCTAGGTGGCGTGCTGCTGCTGCCGCTGCTGGCGCTGGCCCTGCGCCGCCGGCGGCGCTAGGGCGGTTTTTGGTTCAAATGGCGACATCGTTCGTCGCTACGCGAACCAGTCCCCTCCCTCGCTTGCGGGGGAGGGTTAGGGTGGGGGCGGCGAGCGGAGCGAGCATGCGCTGAGGCCAAACCTCGGCGTAAACATTCGCTGCGCTCACTCGCCCCCATCCGTCAGAGCAGTGCTCTGACTCCCCCGCAAGCAGGGGAAGGAGACAAGGGGTGATTCAATCCGGCTGATCGGCGCCCGCTGGTTGGCGCCAGTCTCAAGCCGCCGGCGGTGCCACCACGCAGACCCGGCAGCGCCCGGCCTGCTTGGCGGCATACATGGCCTGATCGGCCCGTGCCAGGGCGGCGGTCGCGTTGTCCTCGTCCGCAGCGACCAGGGTGATGCCGATGCTGGCACCGATCTGGGCCAGTTCGCCGCCGTCGAGGGTGATGGGCTGCGAGAGCTTGGCCACCAGCTGCTTGCCGAGGGCTTCGGCCTTGTCGAGCCCGTCAATGCCGGGCAGCACCACCGTGAATTCGTCGCCGCCCGGCCGGGCGACCAGATCGCTGCGCCGCACCGTGTGCTCGATGCTGGCGGCGACCGAGCGCAGCACCTGGTCGCCGGCCTCGTGGCCCAGTTGGTCGTTGACCTCCTTGAAGTAGTCGAGGTCGATCTGCATGACCGCGATCAGCATGCCGGGATCGCGCTGCCGTTGCCCGAAAGCCGCCGTCAGGCCCAGGTCGAGGCCACGGCGATTGAGCAGGCCGGTGAGGCTGTCGCGCGCGGCGAGCTCCTGCGCCGCCTGCTCGGCCTGCTTGCGCGGCGTGATGTCGTTGATAACGCCTTGCAGCAGCCAGTTTTCCACCGGTGTCAGCGACAGTTCGACCCAGCGCGTGGTCCCGCCTGCGGGCGCCGCCAACTCGAAGTCCCGTTCGCGGAGGTCGCCATGGGCGAGGCTGTCCTGCAACAGCTGTTTCAGCTCGCCACCGTGCCCTGGCATCAACTCGGCCAGCCGTGGCGGCTCGGGCGGCTGACCGATGGTGCGGACGAAGGCCGGGTTCCAGGAGTGCAGGGTGCCGCCGCCGTCGATCTCGAAGATGCCGGCGTCGACCTTCTCGATGATCTGGGACAGCCGGCGCTCGCTGGCCTCGCGCTCCAGGCGCAGTCCTCGTTCGGTCTCCAGCAGGCTGGTGAGTTTCGCGATCAGGCCGTTGACGTCGCTGACCAGGCGGCCGATCTCGTCCTGCTGGTTGCCATCCGGCACCTGCAGGCGCACGCCGCTGCGGACCTCCAGCCGGTGCAGTTCATCGGAAATGCCCTTGATCGGACGGGTGATGAGCTTGAACACCACCCGCGCCACACCGAGTGCCACCAGCAGCACCTCCAGGCCCAGCACCAGCATGATGAAGCGGGTATAGCCCCAGGCCTGGGCGACGATCTCGGCTTCCGAGGGCCAGAGCTCGATGCTGCCGACCCGGTCGCCGGCGTTGAACGGCGAGTACAGCGCGCGGGTGATCGGCTGCTGCCGCTGGCGCTCGCCGCGAAACTGCTCGTAGAGCAGCGTATCGGTGGTACGGATGCGCAGGCCGGCGACCGCATGGTTGCTCATCAGCCCGAGCCCGATCTCGCGCGCCAGCGCGGTGTCGTTGACGAAGCAGGCGATGCGCGCGGTGCTCTCGACCGTGGACAGCAGCTCGCCCAGCCGTTCCCGCAGCTGGGCCTCCTCGTTGCGCTGTACCAGCCAGGCCGCGAAACCGGTGAAGCCGGCGCCGACCACCAGGGCGAAGACGATGATCGACAGGGTGGTGCGCGCGACGATGCTGCTGGGCAGCAGGCGCCGACCGCGCAGGCTATTCGGGCGCCAGTTCAAAGACCACCCGGACCTTGTCGTCCACCGCCTCGGGACTGACATAGGCAATGGCATTGCGGTTGCCCGCCACCAGCAGCACGGCGGTGCGGCTGTCCGGCGCCTGCAGCGGCGGCGAGGTCTGTCCGGAAAACACCAGCCGTGCCCAGTAGGCGTCGATCTCGGACAGATTCTTCTCGACCAGCAGCTGGTAGAACTGCTTGCGCTCGGTGCTCTGGGTGCCGATGTCGATGGGGTAGGCGACCAGGCCGGAGGGCAGCTTGCGGTAGCGCCCCATGAAGATGTTCACCGCCTCGTCGTGGCTCAGGCGCTCGACCCCGCTGGCGGGATTGACGATCACCACCAGCTTCTGCGGGTAGGCCAGCAGCGGCGCGACCAGGCCCAGGCAGAACAGCGGGATGGCGAGTAGTGAGCGCATTAAAAAATGAAATCCAGGGCGAGGCCGAACACGGTCATCTCCGGGTCGTCCAGCGGCGGCTGGTTGTCGTCCACCACCAGATTGCTGCCGCGCAGCCAGAGATGATCGATCTGGAACTTGAGCGCCAGATTACGGGCGAAGTCGTAGCGCAGGCCGCCGGTCAGGCTGGTCTGGTCGTTGCGGAAGCTGCTCTGTGCCCGAACCGAAGCCTGGTTGAGCGCGACGTACTGCGGATTGCTGTCCGGCAGGCCGGTGGGCTGGATCTCGCTATAGCTGTGCGAGGCGGCGACACCCAGGTACGGGGTCAGCACGCCCAGGTTGTAGCTGGCGATCAGCGAGCCGATGTTCAGGCTGGGTCCGGTGAGGCTGTCCGGCTGCAGCCGGCCCAGGAACAGCCGGGCCTGCAGCGGCCCCTCGTCATAGCTGAGCCCCGCCACCAGGAAGCCGATACGCCGCCCGGCACCATCGAATTCGTCGGCCAGGGCCTGGGCCTGGGGATCGCCGGTCTGCCGCAGGCCCTGGGACAGGGCGGGGACCCGCGTCGGTTCATTGACCATGTAGATGCCGCCGCCGATGCGGCCCTGCCAGGCGCCCTGCAGATAATCCAGGCTGGTGCCCCAGATCTTGGAGTCGGACAGGTCGCGGACCGCGCCGTCGGTGCCGACGAAGGCGCCGGAGGTCTGGCCGCCGTAGAGCTTCAGGTTGATCAGGCCCGGGCCTACCGGGCGGGTATAGGTGAGGTCCAGCCCGTCCGAGTAGTCGGCCGGGATCTGGCCGAACACTTCCACCGGCGGGCGGATGTTGGGGTAGGAGTAGCCGATGTCGATGGAGTCGGCGCGCGGAAACAGCTCATAGCCGAGGCGGCCGGCGCGCAGCATCAGCGATTCATTGGGCCGGTAGCGCAGGAAGCCGCGAGTCAGCTGCGGTTGCCAGTCGCCGTGTTCAGTGAGCTTGCTGACGGCCTGCACCACCGCTTCCAGCTGCGGGTTCCAGCTGGCGTTGAGCTGCAGGCCCAGTCGCGAGTCGGTGGAAAAATCCAGCTCGCCGGCCTCGGCCTCCGCCGGCTGCGACACCGAGCGCCGGTAACGCAGGCCCTCGTCCTCGTGGTAGACCGCCCCCAGGGTGCCAAAGCCACCGAGATGGAAGCTGCGGCCGTCCAGCTCATTGGCCGCAGCCGTCGTCGCCGCGACCCAGCCGAGGGCAAACCCCGCAAGCAGTCTCTGGCGACCACCAAGCTTCATCGCGTCCCGCTCCGGTTGCGCGGACGGGGCCGCTCTACCGGCCGCCCCGTCTCCGCTGTTCTAGCACGGAAGCCAGTGTATAGCCGTGCCCGCTAATGAGTCCGCAACTCCGGGCCGAAGGTTCCGCCCCGGGGCTGAGCGGCTTCATCTCAGGGCTTGGCCGCCAGCTGCGCGACGATGGCCGGATTCTCCAGGGTGGAGATGTCCTGGGTGATCTCCTCGCCCTTGGCGATGGAGCGCAGCAGGCGCCGCATGATCTTGCCGCTGCGGGTTTTCGGGAGACCATCGGCCAGGCGGATGTCGTCGGGCTTGGCGATGGCGCCGATCTCCTTGGCGACGTGCTCGCGCAGTTCCTTGACCAGGGCATCGGCCTCGGCGCCGGTCGGGCGCGGGCCCTTGAGGATGACGAAGGCGAACACCGCCTCGCCCTTGATCTCGTGCGGCCGGCCGACCACGGCGGCCTCGGCGACGCGCGGATGGCTGACCAGGGCGCTCTCGACCTCCATGGTGCCCAGCCGGTGGCCGGAGACGTTCAGCACGTCGTCGACCCGCCCCATGATCCAGTGGTAGCCGTCGGCGTCGATGTGGGCGCCGTCACCGGCGACGTAGTACTTGTTGCCGAACTGGCCCCAGTAGGCGCTCTGGTAGCGGGCGTTGTCGCCCCAGATGGTGCGCAGCATCGAGGGCCAGGGCTTGGTGATGACCAGATAGCCGCCCTGGCCGGGAGCGGTCACCGGCTCGCCGAGCTCGTCGACGATGGCGGTGAAGATGCCGGGCAGGGGCTTGGTGCAGGAGCCGGGCTTGGTCGGCACCGCGCCCGGCACCGGCGCGATCATGATGGCGCCGGTCTCGGTCTGCCACCAGGTGTCGACTATGGGCAGTCTCTCCTTGCCGATGACGCGGTGGTACCACATCCAGGCTTCCGGATTGATTGGCTCGCCGACGCTGCCGAGCAGGCGCAGCTTCGAGAGGTCGTACTTGTTGGGCCATTCCTCGCCCAGCTTCATCAGCGCGCGGATGGCGGTGGGGGCGGTGTAGAAGATGGTGACGCCGTGCTCTTGGGCGATCTTCCAGAAGCGGCCGGCGTCGGGCACGGTGGGCGCGCCCTCGTAGATCATCACCGTCGCGCCATTGCTGAGCGGGCCGTAGGCGACATAGCTGTGGCCGGTGATCCAGCCGACATCGGCGGTGCACCAGAACACGTCGTCTTCCTTGAGATCAAACACCCATTGCGCGCTCAGGTGCGCGCCCAGCAGATAGCCGCCGGTGGAGTGCTGGATGCCCTTGGGCTTGCCGGTGGAGCCGCTGGTGTAGAGCAGGAACAGCGGATGCTCGGCCGAGACCCACTCGGGCTCGCAGCGGTCCGACTGGGTCGCCAGCAGCTCCTGCCACCAGAGGTCGCGGCCGGCGACGAAACCGACCTCGTGGCCGGTGCGCTTGAGCACGATCACCTTGGTCACGCTCTTGCCGCCGGCCGCCAGCGCCTCGTCGACCGCCTTCTTCAGGTCGACGATATGGCCGCCGCGCCAGCCGCCGTCGGCGGTGATGACCAGCTTGGCGCCGGCGTCCTCGATGCGGTCCTTGAGCGAGGACGACGAAAAGCCGCCGAATACCACCGAGTGGGTGGCGCCGATGCGGGCGCAGGCCTGCATGGCGATCACCGCCTCGGCGGTATGCGGCAGGTAGATCACCACCCGGTCGCCAACGGCCACGCCCAGCGACTTCAGGGCATTGGCGAGCTTGCAGACCTCGGCGTGCAGCTGCTTGTAGGTGTAAGTGCGGACGTCGCCCTTCTCGCCCTCGAAGCGGATCGCGATCTTGTCGCCCTTGGCGCCCAGGTGGCGGTCCAGGCAGTTGACCGAGACATTGGTCTTGCCGTCGGCGAACCAGCGGTAGTTGGGTGCGGCGCTGTCATCCAGCACCTGGCGGAACGGCGTCTGCCAGTGCAGGTTCTCCTTGGCCAGCCGGCCCCAGAAGGCGACGTAATCCTCGGCGGCCTCGGCGCTCAGGGCGGCGAGCTGGTCGGCGTTCAGGCGGGCCTTGGCGACGAAGTCGGCAGAGGGCGGGAAGACCCGGGTCTCCGACAGCACGGATGCGATGTCGCTCATGTGTTCTCCTCGGCTTTTCTGTGGGTGCGAAAGCGCGGTTGATTGTGCGGCAAAGCGGCGCCGGGACGGAATTCGACCAAGGGCTAAGCCGCTCCTGCTCGCCACGTCGCGCCGGCACCGGAAACAAAACGGCCCCGGGTTTCCCCGGGGCCGGTGGTGCGCCAGCAAGCGTTCAGTGCGCCGCGGCGGTGCCGGCGCCGTAGCCGGTCTCCGAGCGGATCGACTGGGCCAGGAAGCGGCTCTGCTCGATGCGACCCCGGACGCTGGAGTCGGTGACCGAACCCAGCCAGCAGCCGAAGAAGGCCAGGGCCATGCTGAACAGGGCCGGGTTGTCGTAGGGGAAGATCGCCTCGGCATAGCCGAAGGTCTTCACCCACACCGCCGGGCCGATCACCGTCAGGGCCACCGCCGAGACCAGGCCCATACCACCGCCGAGCACCGCGCCACGGGTGGTCAGGCCCTTCCAGAAGATCGACACCAGCAGGATCGGGAAGTTGGCCGAGGCCGCGACCGCGAAGGCCAAGCCGACCATGAAGGCGACGTTCTGCTTCTCGAACAGGATGCCCAGCACGATGGCCAGCACGCCCAGTCCCAGGGTGGCGTAGCGCGACACCCGCATCTCGTCCTTGTCGTTGACCTGGCCCTTGCGGAAGACGCTGGCGTAGAGGTCGTGCGAGACCGCGCTGGCACCCGACAGGGTCAGGCCGGCGACCACCGCCAGGATGGTGGCGAAGGCGACCGCCGAGATGAAGCCGAGGAACATGTCGCCGCCGACCGCGTGGGCCAGATGGATCGCCGCCATGTTGTTGCCGCCGCGCAGACCCTTGTCATCGAGGTAGAAGGTATCGGTGCCGACCAGCACGATGGCGCCGAAGCCGATGATGAAGGTGAGGATGTAGAAGTAGCCGATGAAGCCGGTGGCGTAGAACACGCTCTTGCGTGCTTCCTGGGCATCCTTGACGGTGAAGAAGCGCATCAGGATGTGGGGCAGGCCGGCGGTGCCGAACATCAGCGCCAGACCGAGCGAGATCGCCGAGATCGGGTCCTTCACCAGCTTGCCGGGCGCCATGATCGCGGCGTGGTCCTTGTGCACTTCGATGGCGCGCGAGAACAGGGTGTCGAAGGAGTAACCCATCTTGTGCATCACCATCCAGGCCATGAAGCTGGCGCCACCGAGCAGCAGCACCGCCTTGATGATCTGCACCCAGGTGGTCGCCAGCATGCCGCCGAAGATCACGTAGACGATCATCAGCACGCCGACCACCACCACGGCGGTGGAGTAGTCGAGGCCGAACAGCAGCTTGATCAGCTGGCCGGCGCCGACCATCTGGGCGATCAGGTAGAAGGCCACCGTGGTCAGGGTGCCCATGGCGGCGAGCGAGCGGATCGGTTTCTGCTCCAGCCGGTAGCTGGCGACATCGGCGAAGGTGTACTTGCCGAGGTTGCGCAGGCGCTCGGCGACCAGGAAGGTCACCACCGGCCAGCCGACCAGGAAGCCGATGGAGTAGATCAGGCCGTCGAAGCCGGAGCCGAACACCAGGGCGGAAATGCCCAGGAAGCTGGCCGCGCTCATGTAGTCACCGGCGATGGCCAGGCCGTTCTGGAAGCCGGTGATGCCGCCACCGGCGGCGTAGAAATCCGCCCGCGACTTGGTGCGCCGCGCCGCCCAGTAGGTGATGCCCAGGGTCAGCGCGACGAAGCCGAAGAACATGATGATGGCGGTCCAATTGGTCGCCTGCTTGACGGCTTCGCCTTCCAGCGCCGCCGCGAACACCGGGCTCGCGGACAGGCCGGCGAGCAAGAAGAGAATGCGTTTCATGGTCAGGGCCCTCAGGCGGTCTTGGACTGCGCGGCGCGGATGGAATCGGCGGTGAGCCGGTCGAACTCGCGATTGGCGCGGCTGGTGTAGATGCCGGTCAGCACGATGGCCGACAGGATCACGCCCAGGCCCAGCGGCAGTCCGAGCGTTATCACGCCGCCGAGCGGAGTCGCCAGGGTCTCCTTGCCGAAGGCGATCATCAGCACGAAGCCGTAGTAGATCGCGCACATCGCCAGGCTCAGGCGCAGCGCCAGCGCATTGCGGCGCCGTTGCAGGGTCTTGAAGGCCGGACTGTCGGCGATGCGTTGCAGGTCCGGGGGCAGGGGGTTGCTGCTGTTATTGGTGTCGATGCCCTTGCTGGCAACGACAGGGATGGCGGCGGTCATGCTCATGTTCTCCTCCTGATGGTCAGGCCCTGGTGGGGTGATCGCACTGTAGGAGCGGTGCTACCCGCTGGGAACGCGACTTTGGTCGCATCGGGCCGGCGTGGGCGCTAGGACTTTGGTCTAATCGCCGCAGCAATAGCCCCCGGTTCGCCGGGGCGAATGGACGAGGAGCGTCGCAACCCCATGCTGCAAGGCTGGTCCCTGTTCCTGATATCGGCGGTGTATGTGGCGCTGCTGTTCGGCATTGCCCACTACGGCGACCGCGCCCGTGGCTTCGGCCGCGCGCCGGCGCACCAGCCCTGGATCTACAGCCTGGCGCTGGGCGTCTATTGCACCAGCTGGACTTTCTATGGCGCGGTCGGCCGCAGTGCCGCCAGTGGCTGGGACTTCCTGCCGATCTACCTGGGCCCCCTGCTGGTGTTCGTGCTCGGCCGGCCGCTGCTGGCGCGCGTCATCGAGGTCAGCAAGCGCCACAACATCACCTCCATCGCCGACTTCATCGGCGCCCGCTACGGCCGTCACCAGCCGCTGGCGATGTGGGTGACGCTGATCGCGGTGATCGGCGTGGTGCCCTACATCGCCCTGCAGCTGAAGGCGGTCGCCTTCGGCTTCGAGGTACTGGCCTCGCCGCTCCGGCTCGACGATGGTCTGGGTCAGCACTATGGCGACAGCGCCCTGGTGGTGGCCCTGTTGCTGGCGGTGTTCGCGATCCTGTTCGGCACCCGCCAGGTGGTGTCCAGCGAGTCCCACCATGGCATGGTGCTGGCCATCGCCTTCGAGTCGGTCATCAAGCTGCTGGCCTTTCTCGCGGTCGGTCTCTACGCCTGCTACGGCGTGTTCGACGGCTTCGGCGATGCCTACGGGCAGGCGATGAAGCTGCCGCAGATGAGCGAGCCGCTCGGCCGCGCCGACTGGCACCTGGGGTTCTGGACCCAGACCCTGCTCGCCGCCATCGCCATGGTTTGCCTGCCACGGCAGTTCCACGTCGCGGTGGTGGAATCGACCTCGCCCCGGGACCTGCAACGCGCCCGCTGGGTGTTTCCGCTCTACCTGCTGCTGATCAGCGCCTTCGTGGTGCCGATCACCGCTGCCGGCCTGGCGCGCCTGCCGGCCAGCACGGCGGCCGATACCTATGTGCTGGCGCTGCCGCTGGCCGAGGGCCACGGCCTGCTGTCCCTGGCCGCCTACCTGGGTGGCTTCTCGGCGGCGACCAGCATGGTCATCGTCGAGACCATCGCGCTGTCCACCATGCTCAGCAACGAGGTGGTGATGCCGGTGCTGCTGCGCTCGCGGCGGCTGCGGCTGGGCGAGCGCGGCGACCTGAGTGGGCTGCTGAAGCTGATCCGCCGCGCCGCCATCGTCGCCATCGTCGCGGCGGCCTATCTGTACTACCGGCTGTTCACCGGGCCGGGCACGCTCTCGGCCATCGGCCTGCTGTCGTTCGCGGCGGTGGCGCAATTCGCGCCGGCCATGATCGGCGGCATGGTCTGGCGCGGTGGCAGCTATCGCGGCGCGGTCTGGGGCCTGCTGGCGGGCTTCGCGGTCTGGGCCTACACCCTGTTGCTGCCTTCGCTGCTCGGTGCTTCCGGCGGCGGCAGCCAGCTGCTGGCCGAAGGGCCGCTCGGCATTGCCGGCCTGCGGCCGCAGGCGCTGTTCGGCTTCGCCGGCCTGGACGCGGTCGCGCATGGCACGCTCTGGAGCCTGGCCGCCAATGTCTTCTTCTACACGCTGATTTCCTGGCTGCTGCAGCCGCGCCTGGCCGAGCGCCTGCAGGCGGTGCAGTTCCTGACCCCGGTTGGCACGCCCAGCAGTGTTTCCGAAACGCCGACCGCGACGCCGGCCACGGTGGGCGATCTGCTGGCCCTGCTGGAGCGCTTCCTCGGCGCCGGCCGCGCGCGCGAGCTGATGGGCGAGTTCGCGCAGCAGCGCGGCCTGGCGCAGGCGGCCGGCAGCGAGCGCGCCGACCGCGAACTGCTGCGTTTCACCGAGCATCTGCTGGCGGGTGCGCTGGGGGCATCGAGCGCGCGCTTGCTGCTGGCCTCGACCCTGCGCGGCCGCGACATGCAGCCGGAGGACGTGATCCGCCTGCTGGACGAGACCAGTCACGCCATCGTGTTCAGCCAGGAGCGGCTGCGCGCGACCCTGGAGCACCTGTCGCAGGGCGTCAGCGTGGTCGACAAGGATCTGCGCCTGGTGGCCTGGAACCGGCGCTACCTGGAGCTGTTCGCCTATCCGCCGGAGCTGATTCACGTCGGTCAGCCGATCGAGACCCTGTTCCGCCACAACGCCGAGCGCGGCCTGCTCGGGACCGGCGAGACCGAGACCCTGGTGGCGCGCCGGATGGAGCATCTGCAGCGCGGCACGCCCTATGTGCACGAACGGGCGCTGCCGGGCGGCACCGTGATCGAGATCCACGGCATGCCGATGCCCGGCGGCGGTTTCGTCACCAGCTATTCCGATGTCACGCCCTACACCCGCGCCCAGCAGGCGCTGCGCGAGGCCAATGACACCCTGGAAACCCGGGTCGCCGACCGCACCGCCGAACTGGCCGAGGCCAAGGCCGAGGCCGAGCGCGCCAATGCCGCCAAGACCCGCTTCCTGGCCGCCGCCAGCCACGACCTGGTGCAGCCGCTGCACGCCGCCCGGTTGTTCCTGGCTGCGGTGGATCGCGGCTCGGTGCCGGCCGATACCGGCGTGCTGATGGAGCGTATCGGCGATTCCCTGCACGCCGCCGAGCAGTTGCTGTCCGGCCTGCTCGACATCTCCAAGCTCGACGCCGGCGCCCTGCCGGTGCAGCGCGAGACCTTCGCCGCCGAACAGGTGCTGGGTCCGCTGGCACGCGAGTTCGAGGCGCTCGCCGCCACCCGCGGCCTGCGCTTCCGCCACCGGCCGACCCGGGCGCTGCTACACACCGATCCCGCCCTGCTGCGCCGGGTGCTGCAGAACTTTCTTGGCAATGCCCTGCGCTACACCCGCCGGGGCGGGGTGCTGCTGGGCGTGCGGCGGGTGGCTGGCGCGCTGCGCATCGAGGTCTGGGACAGCGGCCCTGGCATCCCGGCCGACAAGCAGCGGGAAATCTTCGAGGAGTTCCGCCGGCTCGACGCCCAGGACGCCGTCGGCGAGCGCGGCCTGGGCCTGGGCCTGGCGATCAGCGAGCGCATTGCGCGGCTGCTGGGGCATGGCTTGAGCCTGCGCTCGCGGGTCGGGCGCGGTTCGGTGTTCGCCATCACGGTGCCGCTGGGGGTGGCCGCCGACCTGTGCACGCAGGCGCCGGCCACCGAGCGCGTGCGGGCCACCGAGCGTCGCTCGCGCATCCTGGTGCTGGACAACGAACCGCTGGCGCTGGCGGCGCTGGCGGCGCTGCTGCAACGCTGGGGGCACGAGGTGCTCAGCGCCAGGAGCGGTGCCGAGGCCCTGGCCCGCCACGGCGCGCTGCCGCCGCCCGACCTCGCCCTGGTCGACTATCACCTCGACGACGGCGAGAGCGGCATCGAGGTCGCCGCCGCGCTCGGCAAGCACTGGGGCCGCGAGCTGAGCTGCGTCGTCGTCACCGCCGATCCCACCAGCGCCGCCCGCGACGCTGCCGCCGTGCGCGGCTACTCGCTGCTGCAGAAGCCGGTGAAGCCGGCGGCGCTGCGGGCGCTGCTGCAGAAGCTGCTGGAAGCCTGAAATCCGGAAACCGGGGCCGGCCGGATGTCGAATCCGGCCGGCCTCGTTCGACGTGAAGAGCAGAGGCCGCGAGGCCAGACCCTGTCATCACCCCAGCCAGGAGCACCCCATGAGCTATGTCGATGGTTTCGTACTGCCGGTCCCGATCAAGAACCTCGCGGCCTATCGCCGCATGGCGCGGAAGGCCGGCAAGATCTGGATGGAGCACGGCGCACTGGCCTATCACGAGTGCGTCGCCGACGACGTCAAGCCCGGCAAGCACACCTCGTTCCCGCAGGCAGTGAAGCTGAAAGCCGACGAGACCGTGGTGTTCGCCTGGGTGGTCTACAAGTCGCGCAAGCAGCGCGATCAGGTCAATGCCAAGGTCATGGCCGACCCGCGCCTGGCCGGCATGACGCCCCAGTCCCTGCCCTTCGACGGCAAGCGCATGTTCTGGGGCGGCTTCAAGCCGCTGGTGACCTACTAACCGGCTAGCGGTCGCCGCAGAATTCGTTGACGCTGAATTCCGCCTGCTCGGCATTGCCAGCGATGGTGATGACGGCTTCCAGGCTGTCGAAGTTCGCGGTCGGGCTCACCTGGTAGAACGTGTCCGAGCCGGCGCCGTCGACATTGCCGCTGACGGCGAAAGAGCCGCCGCCGGTGCTGAGCACCGGGGTGGAGCCCAGGTAGGCGTTGAACCGCACGCTGACGCCGTTGTAGCTGCCGGCAGGGAAGCGCATCAGTAGCCCCGCCCGTACCCCGGCCGGAAATACCGTATCGCTGGGGGCGAAAGCGCGAATGGTCATCTCGCCGCCGGAACCGCCCAACTGGAAGCGCCGGGAGGTGCCGGCATCGTTGTCGATGGCAACGTCGAACGGCTGGTCTCCGGCGAGCGCATCGACGCCGCTGCAACTCAGGCAGGACCAGTCGGTGCTGCCGCCCTGGAAGCTGCCGGCGCAATAGCCGGAGCTGCCCGAGTCCACCACGCCGCAGCCGGCCAGCAGCGAGGACAGTCCCAGCGCGGTCACGAATTGCTTTTTCATTGTCAGTCCCTTTGCAATATTTGGATTCCCGTCGGTGGGCAGCGAGGCCCATCCGATTACCCCCGAGCGAGTGTCGCCGATGGGGCCTGTTAACGGCCAGCGTCGGCTCCGGATGACGCGCCGGTCGCCGGCGCGGCCAGAGATCCGGGGAGCGCGTCGCCGGCGTTCGCCGACTCGGCTTAAGATCGCCGCCATTTCATCGTCGAGAGGCGCCCGGTGTCCTCCATCATCTCGATCCAGAACCTGACCAAGACCTACAGCTCTGGCTTCCAGGCGCTCAAGGGCATTGACCTCGACATCCGTCGCGGCGAGATATTCGCTCTGCTGGGGCCGAACGGGGCGGGCAAGACCACGCTCATCAGCATCGTCTGCGGCATCGTCAATGCGAGCGGCGGCACCGTGATCGCCGACGGCCACGACGTCGTCAAGGACTTCCGGCAGGCGCGCACCAAGATCGGCCTGGTGCCGCAGGAGCTGCACACCGATGCCTTCGAGACAGTGTGGGCGACGGTCAACTTCAGCCGTGGCCTGTTCGGCAAGGCACCGGACCCGCAGCTCTGCGAGCGGGTGCTGCGCGAGCTCTCGCTGTGGGACAAGAAGGACGCGAAGATCATGACGCTGTCCGGCGGCATGAAGCGGCGGGTGATGATCGCCAAGGCACTGTCGCACGAGCCGACGATCCTGTTCCTGGACGAGCCGACCGCCGGCGTCGATGTCGAACTGCGCCGCGACATGTGGCAGATGGTGCGCGGCCTGCGCGAGCGCGGCGTCACCATCATCCTCACCACCCACTACATCGAAGAGGCCGAGGAGATGGCGGATCGGATTGGCGTGATCCGCAAGGGCGAGCTGATCGTGGTGGAGGAAAAGCAGGCGCTGATGCGCAAGCTGGGCAAGAAGCAGCTGAGCCTGTCGCTGAAGCTGCCGCTTGCTGCGATCCCGCCGGAACTCGCGGGCGAGGCCCTGGAGCTGTCCGCCGACGGCGGCACCCTGACCTATACCTTCGATGACCAAGCCGAAGGTGACCGCGCAGGCGGTCACGGCATCGCCGCGCTGTTGAAGAAGCTGGGCGAGCAAGGCATCGACTTCAAGGAATTGCAGTCCAGCCAGTCCTCGCTGGAAGACATCTTCGTCAATCTGGTCCGGGAGACCGCGTGATGACCATCAACTGGCACGCGGTGGCCGCGATCTATCGCTTCGAGATGGCCCGCACCTTCCGCACCCTGGTGCAGAGCATCGCCTCGCCGGTGCTGTCGACCTCGCTCTACTTCGTGGTGTTCGGCGCCGCCATCGGCTCGCGCATGGGCGCCATCGACGGTGTCAGCTACGGCGCCTTCATCATCCCCGGCCTGGTGATGCTGACCCTGCTCAGCGAGAGCATCGCCAACGCCAGCTTCGGCATCTACATGCCCAAGTGGTCGGGCACTATCTACGAGTTGCTGTCGGCGCCGGTGGCCACCGCCGAGGTGGTGCTGGGCTATGTCGGCGCCGCTGCCAGCAAGTCGGTGATGCTGGGTGTGCTGATGCTGCTGACGGCGCGGGTGTTCGTCGATTACTCCGTCGCGCATCCCATATGGATGGCGCTGTTCCTGCTGCTGACTGCGGTCACCTTCAGCCTGTTCGGCTTCATCATCGGCATCTGGGCCGATGGCTTCGAGAAGCTGCAGATCATCCCGCTAATGGTGGTGACGCCGCTGACCTTCCTGGGCGGCAGCTTCTACTCGATCAGCATGCTGCCGCCGTTCTGGCAGAAGCTCACCCTGTTCAATCCGGTGGTGTATCTGATCAGCGGCTTCCGCTGGAGCTTCTACGGCATCTCCGACGTCAACATCGTCACCAGCGTCGGCATGACGCTGCTGTTCATGCTGCTGTGCTTGGGCGGCATCGCCTGGATCTTCAAGACCGGCTACAAGCTGCGGAATTAGCCGACCGGCTCGCCCCTTTTTTCTTCCCTCCCCCTTGCGGGGGTGAGGCGGAAATCGGCGAAGCGCTGCTTCGCCCCGCCGAACGCCATCGGCCATGCATGGGCCGATGGCCGGCAAGGGTAGGGGAGGGGGTCGCTTTTGACGTTGTTGTTCCGCGCAGAGAGCCAAGCATGAAAAGCGAAAGTCCCCCCCGCCCCTAGCCCCTCCCCGCAAGGGGGAGGGGAACAGCGCGCGTGAGATGAGCTAACTCTCGTCGTCCTCACCAGCCACCGCGCTGACATCCAGCGGCACCGCCTCGCTCAGCAGCAGGCGCTGCGCCAGCACTGCGGCCTGGGTGCGACGGTACAGCCCCAGCTTGCGCAGGATGGCAGTGACATGGGCCTTGATGGTGGCCTCGGTGACTTCGAGGTCGTAGGCGATCTGCTTGTTCAGGCGGCCGTCGGCGAGATGCATCAGCACCTTCAGCTGCTGCGGCGACAGGCTGGCGACGCGGCGCGCCAGTTGGGCATCGCCGTTGTCCGGCGGCGGCGGCGCGGCCGGCGGAGTCCATAGCTGTCCGTCGAGCACGGCGGTCAGCGCGGTGGTCAGCACCTCCAGGCCAGCGGACTTGGGGATGAAGCCGGCGGCACCAAAATCGAGGGCGCGGTGCACGGTGGCGCCGTCCTCCTCGGCGGAGACCATCACCACCGGCACGCTCGGGTGCTCGGCCCGCAACCACACCAGAGAGGAATAACCGCGCACGCCCGGCATGTGCAGGTCGAGCAAGACCAGGTCGGCGTCGGGCGCGGCGACGACGGCGGCTTTCATGGCCTCGAAGCTGTCGGCCTCGGTCACGCTCACCCCGGGTAGCACGCGCTCGACGGCCAGCCGCAGCGCGGCGCGGAACAGCGGGTGATCGTCGGCGATCACCACGTGCGGATGCGGCAGGCTGGCGGCGTTCATGGATGGAGTCTAGACCTCGGCTGCCTGCGCCGCTGGGCGCTAAGACTTTGGTCGTAGCGCGCCCGGCTTTCGACCTTCGGCGAATGGTGGGGCTGGGGCGCGGGGATCAAGCTCGGCTCCGTCATCCCAGAACAATTCCGAGGAGAACCCATGGCTTCCGTCCGCTTTGCCGCCTCTGCCTATACCGTCGCCGCCCGCGCGCTCTGCGCCTCCGCCCTGCTCCTGCCACTGGCACCCCTGGCCCAGGCGGCGCCGGATGCCGAAACCACCGCCGTCATCCGGGAGCTGCGCCAGCGGCTGGATGCGCTGGAGGCCCAGCTCGCCGCCGAGCGCGCCGCCCGATCCGCAGCACCGGCCGTGACGGCCGCCGCGCCGCCAGTCCCGGCCAAGGCCGGCGAGGCCAAGCTCGGCGACACCAAGTTGACCTGGGGCGGCTATGTGAAGGCCGACGCCATGTATTCGCGCTTCAGCGAGGGCGAGGTGGCCCAGGGCAGCGGTCGGGACTTCTACCTGCCCAACTCCATCCCGGTCAGTGCCGGCGGCGGCGACAGCCGCGAGTTCTTCGACGCCCATGCCAAGGAGACGCGCCTGTTCCTGAAGACCGAGACCGCGCTCGACGGCCACAAGCTCGGCACCCACATCGAGTTCGATTTCATCGTCAGCCAGGGCGCCGGCACTGAGGTCGTGACCAATGCCTACAACCCCGGCCTGCGCCGCGCCTTCGTCACCTACGACAACTGGTTGCTGGGCCAGGAGTGGAGCACCTTCCAGAATCTCGGCGCGCTGCCGGAGACCCTGGACTTCGTCGCCTTCCCCAGCGAGGGCACGGTGTTCGTGCGCCAGCCGCAGGTCCGCTACACCCGGGGCGGCCTGCAGCTGGCGCTGGAGAATCCGGAGACCTCGGTGCTGCCGGGCGGCGGTGGCGCGGTGGCCGGTGACGGTGATTCCTCCATCCCGGATGCAATTGCCCGCTACAACTTCAAGCTCGGCGCCACCGAACTGACCCTGGCCGGCCTGCTGCGCCAGCTGCGGGTCGAGAACCCGGCCGCGGGCGCCGCGGCGGCGGTGAAGGACAGTCGCACCGGCGGCGGCCTCAGCTTCTCCGGCCGCATCCCGCTCGGCAAGGACGACCTGAAGTTCATGCTCACCTCCGGTGACGGCATCGGCCGTTACGTGGCGCTGGGCACCTCGGCGGATGCGGTGCTGTCGGCCGGCGAACTGGACAGCATCGGCATCACCGCCGGCTACCTGGCCTACAAGCACCAGTGGTCGCCGCAATGGCGTTCGACGCTGACCGCCTCGGCCTTCGAGGCCGACAACGACATCGCCCTCACCGGCGGCGCAGTGACCAAGAGCGTGCGGAGCTACAGTGGCAACCTGCTGTACTCGCCGGTCGCCAAGCTCACCTTCGGTGTCGAGTACCGTCATGCCAGCCGCGAGGTCGTGAGCGGCGCCGACGGGGATCTGGACCGGCTGCAGTTCTCTACCAAGTACAGCTTCTAGCTTCCAGACAGCAGCACAAAAAAAGCCCCGCGATGCGGGGCTTTTTCTTGCCGGCAGTGACTCAGAAATCGTGCTTCAGGCCGGCATACAGGAACTGCCCCGGTACCCAGTAGCTGGGGTCGAAGCTGTTGGCGAAGGCCGAGTAGGACACCGGCGGGTCCTGGTCGAACAGGTTCTGCACGCCGAGGGTGAACTGGGTCTTCAGGGCCTTGGCGTTGTAGCCCAGCTGCAGGTCCGACTTCCAGGCGTAGCCGACACGGTTCTTCGGGTCGGGGTTGCCGAAACGGTCGCGGTGGTCGGGGTCCGAGCACAGGCCCAGCGACGACAGCGAGGGCGGGATGCCGTCCTCGCAGGTCTCGGTGCTGCCCCAGATGATGCGGGTGTTGAGGCTGGCGCTGTAGGCGGCCTTGGCCCATTGCAGCGAGGGATTGATCTTCCAGCGCGGCAGGGTCAGGACTCCGGCATGTAGCGAGTCGTCGACCTCGGGCCCCTCGGAGCCTTGCACCTGCTGCTTGTAGCTGGACAGGAAGGTGGCATTGGCGGCGATCTTGAACTTGCCCAGGGCCTGACTGGCGGGTAGCAGGTAATTGACGTTGAAGTCGATACCCGAGGTCTCGATCGAGGGGAAGTTCTGGAAAGCGTTGAGCACGCTTTGCAGTGGCCCGTTGTTGTTGGCACCTTGGCGAGTCACGAAATCGCAGTAGGCGCGGCCGGTGGTCGTGTAGCACTGGTCCAGGATCAGCTGGGCGCCCGGCGGGGTGATGTAGTTGTCGATCTTGATCCGGAAGTAGTCGACGCTGAGGTCGAAGCCCGGAGCGAAGCGCGGGTTCAGCACGATGCCGGCGGTCAGTGAATGGGAGGTTTCCGGGTTCAGGTCGCGGTTGCCGGTGAACGGCGAGTAGAACTGCTGCACCGTCTGGGTATAGGCCGCGACGCCATCGGCGTTGCAGTTGGTCGCGGTGACCGAACCGGCTTCCGGCGCCGCGCAGGGGTCTTCCAAGCCCGGGTAGCTGCCGGCGTTGGACAGGAACAGCTCGCCGACATTGGGCGCGCGGAACGAGGTCGAGAAGCTGCTGCGCAGCAGCAGGTCATCGACCGGCTTCCAGCGGCCGCCGATCTTGCCATTGGTGGTCTTGCCGAAGTCGCCGTAGTCGGAGCTGCGGCCGGCCAGGCTGAAGCCCAGTTCCTGGAACAGCGGCTGGTCCTTGAGCACCGGCACATCGAGTTCCACGAACAGTTCCTTGGCGGCGACCGAGCCGCTGGTGGGCTGCGCGGTCAGGCCGCTGGTGGTGCCGTTGATCTGGTAGATCGAGGGATTGTCGCTATAGATGTCGGCGCGGCGCTCGACGCCGACGGCGAGGCCGACCACATCCGGCAGCAGCGGCACAGCGATGCTGGTCGAAATATTGAGGTAGATGTCGCTCTGCGAATGCCGGGTGTTGCTGTGCTCGTCGATGCTGATGTAGTCGAGCATCTCGCGGGTGATGGTGCCGGGGCCGCCGAAGAAGTTGATCGGCACGCAGGGCGCCTCGCACAGCGGGACGTTGTAGGGGTTCTCGTCATTGGCGCCGCGATTGCCCACCACCGCCTGCTGGATGCGGTCCATGCGGTAGTTGTTGAGCAGGTTCTGCGACTCGCTGCTGACGCCGTAGCTGTAACCCAGCTCCCAATCGAAGCGCTGGCTGAGCAGGCTGAAGTCGCCGTCGAAGCCGGCGCGGACGAAGCGGGTCGGGACGTTCTGCTCCTGGATGCGCGGATCGCCCTCGCTCATGCGGCGCAGCACGGCGCCGGTGTAGAGCAGGCCGGCGGCCGGCGCGCCCGGGGCGGTCGGATCCTCCGGCTCGATGATGTAGCCGATGTACTGACCCGGCTGGCCGCCGATGGCGGTGGGATTGAAGCTGTGGCCGGGGGTGATGTACGTCGCCTGGTTGTAGGACAGTGAGGAACCCGGCATCAGGCCGCCGATCACCGGCGCGATGTCGCCGAAGGCGATCGGCTGCGGTGCCAGCTGCTGCTTCGACTGGCGCAGGCTGTACAGGCCCTGGGCCGAGAAGCGCAGGTTGTCGAGGAACTCGTGCTGCAGCGACAGGAAGCCGTTGTAGGTGCGCAGCGGCGTGGTCAGGTAGTTGGTCAGCGCGTAGTTGTAGGGGTCGCTGGCCGGGTCGAAGGCGCGGTAGTTGGCCGCGCCGCCGGTGGGCGCGCCGGTGACATGGGTGATGTCGCAGAGGTTGACGCCCTGCGGCAGCATGCCGAGCTGGGTGGGCAGGGTCAGCGGCACGCCGTTGTCGTCGAGCACCGGCTGGGCGACGTCGCCCGCCAGGCTGGGGCACTTCTCGCTGCCGAAAGCCGCATTGGTCTGCGGCGAGCCCACAAACAGGAAGCGCCCCTCCGGCGTGAAGCTGGAGCCGCGGGTGAGGCCGGTGCCGTTCAGCGGCAGGCGCGAGAGCTCGCGGTCGCCGGCGAAGACCGGGCGCTGGTCGCGCACGCTGAAACTACCGGCGATGGAGGTGCTGTTGCCGCCGAACAGGCCGTCGAAGACATGGCCGCCGGTGAGCGAGGCGATGCCGTCCTCGCCGTCGCGCTGGTCGAACATGCCGTACTGCGCCGACAGGGTCAGGCCCTGGAGCTTCTTGCGGGTGATGATGTTGACCACGCCGGTGATGGCGTCGGAGCCGTAGGCGGCGGAGGCGCCGTCCTGCAGCACCTCGATGCGCTCGACGATGTCGTAGGGAATGGTGTTGAGGTCGACCGAATTGGTCGACAGCGAGCGCAGACCCGAGATCCAGCGGTGGCCGTCCACCAGCACCAGCACGCGGTTGGAGCCGAGATTGCGCAGGTCCACCTCGGTGGCGCCGGTGCCGCCGTTGTTGAAGGTGGTGTTGAGCGCCGCGCCGGCCGCCGGCAGGCCCTGCAGGATGTCGCCGACGCTGACCGAGCCGGTGCGGTCCAGGTCCTTGCGCGACAGCCGCACCACCGGCTGCGAGGTTTCCAGGTCGGTGCGCTTGATGCGCGAGCCGGTGACCTCGACCGCGTCCAGCCGCACGCTGGGCGGCTGGGCCTCGGTCTTGGCCGGCGCAGCGGCCGTTTCCGGCAGGCTGTCGACCGGGATGGTCTCCACCACCGGGGCGGCGGGTTCGCCGCTCTGGGCCTGGGCCAGGGCGCTGAGCGAGAGCAGCAGCGCTGCGCCGGCAAGGCGACGGGAGGAGGGGGCGCTTGATCGGGACGGCGGGAGGCGGTTCACGGGCGGGAGGCTCAAGGGCGGAGTACGCGAAGCGGTCGATAACGAACCAGTCGTCATGTGGAGGACGCCGACCTGCGAATTGAGGTTTTTTTGCCAGTGCCGGCCGCCCCCGGGCTCAGGGCTCTGGCCTTCGCCGATAATCCGCCCATGCACTACCGTCACGCCTACCACGCCGGCAACTTCGCCGACGTCCACAAACACGTCCTGCTCTGCGGCCTGGCCCAGGCGATGGCGCGCAAGGACAAGCCCTACGCCTATCTCGACACCCATGCCGGCAGCGGCGGCTACGACCTGGGTAGCGCCGAGGCGATCCGCACCGGCGAGGCGGCCGAGGGCGCCCTGCGCCTGCAGGGGCTGCAGGACCCGCCCGAGCCGCTGGCCAGCTGGCAGCGCATCGTCAGCGCCGCCAACTCCGGCGGTGCCTGGCGCCGCTACCCGGGCTCGCCGGCGTTCGTGAAGGCGCTGGCGCGCGAGGGCGACCGCCTGCTGCTCTGCGAATCGGTGCCCGAGGTTGCCGAGGAACTGCGCACGCGCCTGTTCGACGCCACCGTCCATGTCCGTGACGGCTACGAATCCGCCAGCCTGCTGCCGCCGGTGGAGAAGCGCGGGCTGATCCTGGTCGACCCGCCGTTCGAGCGGCGCGACGAGTTCGCCGCCATGGTCGAATTCCTGGAGCGCGCCCAGGCCCGCTTCGCCGGTGGCGTCTACGCCTTCTGGTATCCGCTCAAGAACACCCACGAGCTGGTGCGTTTCGGCCGCCGCCTGGCCGCCGCCAGCAGCAAGCCAGTGGTGGACTTCCATTTCAATACCGGCGCGCCGGCCGAAGGCCAGATGCGCGGCTCCGGCCTGATGGTGGTGAACCCGCCCTACCGTTTCGCCGAGGACATGGAGCCGGCGCTGGCGCTGCTGGCGCGCGAGCTGGCGGTCGGGCCGCGTGCGACCTCGCTGATCACCTGGCTCAAGCAGGAACCATGATTCGTACCTTGCACAAGGGCGAGTTTCTCGAACTCAAGCGAGACCGCCACTGGGAGTACGTCAGCCGCGTCCAGGCGCGTGGCGCCGTGGTCATCATCGCGCTCACCGACCAGCGCGAACTGGTGCTGGTGGAGCAGACCCGCATCCCGCAGCAGGGCAAGACCATCGAGCTGCCGGCCGGCATCGTCGGCGATGCCGACAGCCCGGACGACGAGAGCTTCGAGTCGGCCGCCTTGCGCGAGTTGCTGGAGGAAACCGGCTTCCGCGGCAGCGAGGCCTTCCTGTTGACCCAGGGTCCGACCGCCGCCGGACTGACCTCCGAGCAGCTGACCCTGATCGGGGTGAAGGGCCTGGTGCGCGAGCACGCCGGCGGCGGTGTCGGCGACGAGGACATCAGCGTGCATCTGGTGCCGCTCGATGGCGCCCACGCCTGGCTGGAAAGCAAGCGCGCCGAGGGTCTGCGGGTGGAGCCGCGCGTTTATGCCGGGCTGTACTTCGCGGCCACCGACCGCTTCTAAAGCAGCTTGCGCGGCGGGAACGCCGCCGCCTCCGGGAGTTTCTGCGTGGTCTGCACCGCCAGCGCCAGCTTGGCGTCGGCGCTGACCGGGCCGAGGGCTTCGCAGAGCGCGATGTAGAGACAGTGGGCGGCTTCCGACAGCTCGCTGTCGGCGGCTTCGCGATAGCTCTCCAGCGAGCCGCCAGCGGCCCAGTCGGCCAGCGCGTTCAGGCGGGATTTGAAGGCCTTGGCGCGCCCGGCCTGCGCCCGCAGGCTGATCGCCAGCAGCTGGCCGGCGGAGGGGCTTTCCGACTGCACGCCGTGCAGCAGGGTTTCGCAGAAGCGCTCAAACACCACATAGGCCGGGCGCGAGGGCGCGCGCCCGAAGCTGCCGGTGGCCAGCGGGTTGAAGGCGGCCGCCACCGGTGCGGGAGCGGGGCTGGCCGGCTTGGCCGGCAGTAGCGTCGCCTTGCTGGCGGCAATCGCGGTGGCGGTGGCGCGCATGGTCGCGGCTGGGTCCAGGCCGCGTTCGATCAGCGCCTTGTAGAGGGCGACGCGGGCCTGGTGGCGCGCCCGCGGATCTTCGGAGATGGCATCGCCGATGCGGCCCACCAGCTCCACCAGGGCATCCGGCTTGCTGGCGGCGAACTCGCGCTCCCACAACTCGACCGCCGCCGCCGCGCGCGGCTCATCGAGCACGCTGGCGATCGCCGCCTGCAGGATGGCGGCGGTGACCGGGGCCCTACTGCTTGCCGCCATGGGTCAGCTCGCGCTGGAACTCGGGGTAGCCGACCTCGTAGTGCTCGGTGAAGTCCAGGCCGC
Organism: Stagnimonas sp.; assembly: GCA_030696045.1. Taxonomy (GTDB): domain Bacteria; phylum Pseudomonadota; class Gammaproteobacteria; order Nevskiales; family Nevskiaceae; genus Stagnimonas. The sequence goes on from JAUYNO010000068.1 coordinate 38,141, forward strand.
GCTGTTCGTGCAGGCTGGGCGCGCGCAGGCCCAGGGTCTTGTCGAGCAGCCAGTAGCTCAGCAGCGCCATCGGGAAGGCCCAGACGAAGGCGACCAGGATGCCCAGTGCCTGGATGATGAGGCGGCCTGGATCGAACAGGTCGCCCTTGAAGAACAGGCCGGCGGCCAGGGTGCCCCAGGCGCCGCAGAAGCCGTGCACCGAGACCGCGCCGACCACGTCGTCGAGCCGGAGCTTTTCCAGCAGTTGCACGCCGAGCACCGAGATGAAGCCGCCGAGCAGGCCGGTGAGCAGGGCGAAGGCCGGGCTCATGGTGGCGCAGCCGGCGGTGATGGCGACCAGGCCACCGACCGCGCCGTTGACCGCCAGCCCCATCAGGATCGGCCGGCCCAGCAGCCGCTGGATCAGGCTGGCGCCGGCAAAGCCCATGCAGCCGGCCAGGTGGGTGTTGAGGTTGATGATGCCGACATCGCGGGTCGCCGCCAGCGTCGAGCCGCCGTTGAAGCCGAACCAGCCGATCCAGAGGATGAAGCCGCCCAGGGCCACCATCGGCAGGTTGTGGCCGGGGATGTGGCGCGGCGTGCCGTCGGGCGCGAAGCGGCCCAGGCGCGGGCCCAGGACGATCACCCCCGCCAGCGCGCACCAGCCGCCGATCGAGTGCACGACGGTGGAGCCGGCGAAATCGACGAAGCCCAGCGCCCGCAGCCAGCCCTGGCCATCGACATAGCTGCCCCAGGCCCAGGCGCCGAACAGCGGGTAGATCAGGCCGGTGACAATCATCGAGCCGACCACGTAGGGGCCGTAGCGCATGCGCTCGGCTACCGCGCCGGAAACGATGGTGGCGCTGGTGGCCGCGAACATGATCTGGAAGAAGAAGAAAGTCGCGTCGGAGCCGGCGTCGAGGCTAGGGAAAAAATGGCTGACACCGACCCAGCCCAGCCAGCTGCTGCCGAACATCAGGCCGAAGCCGACCGACCAGTAGGCGAGCACGCCGTAGGCCATGTCGGCGTAGTTCTTCATGATCACGTTGACGCTGTTCTTGGCGCGCGCCGCGCCGCCTTCCAGCAGGGCGAAGCCGGCCTGCATGAAGAACACCAGCGAGCCGGCGCAGATCACCCAGGCGATGTCGGCCGGGGCTTCCAGCACGCCGGCGGCCTGCGCGGGCAGGGCGGCGCCGAGCAGGCAGAAGGCAGCGAAGCGGCGGGCGAGGGACATGGCGGGCGCGAGTCGGGGAATGGCTACCCGGGGTATCGCAAGAACTGCGCCGCGGCGTGACGCCTACGTCACGAATCGCCCGCTCAGGGGCGCGACCAGTCCAGCCACAGTCGACCATCCGAGTACACGCGGCCTTCGGCGCGCAGGCCGGTGTCGCCGTTGTGGATTTCGGCGTGCACCTGCCGGGCCGGCGCCAGCACCGGCATGCGGCCCTGCTTGTAGCGCTGGCCGCGCACCAGCAGCCAGTAGGCCTTGTTGAGCGCCAGCGCGCGCGCTGGCGAGGGCAGCAGCAGCCGGCCGAGATCGTCCGGGCCACCGGGTGCGGCGCGCTGCACCCGGGCGGCGTCGAGGCGGCCACCCGGGAAGTAGCGCGCCAGCATCTCCTCGTTGGCGCGGAACTCGTCACCGCCGCCGACCCGGCGCAGATAGGTCAGCACCTCGCCCTCGCGGTGGCCGGCCTGGGGGCGGTCGCGCTGGCCGGCGAGCGACTGCTGGGCCCAGCCGGCAGCGCCCGGCAGCTTGCGCGGCAGGCCGAAGCCGGAGTCGACGGTGATGCCGATGCCGCCGTGGCAGCCCATGCAGGCCAGCGTCTCTTCGTGGTCCTGCGGCCGCAGTTGGCCGGCGGCGTCCTCGATCCAGCCCCGGTATTCCCAGCCGAGCGGATTGCGCAGGCCGCCGTGCTCGCCGGCGGCGAACCAGGGCAGGCGGCCGACTAGTTTTTCCTCGGCCGACTCCTGGTAAAAGGCGACGCGGCCTTCGAGGCCCGGGTCGGCGAATTTCAGCGCGTAGCGGAATTCCTTGACCCTTGCCGACAGCCAGCCGGGCGCGTCCGGATCGAGGTAGCGCACGGTGTGGACGAACTCGGTGCCGGCCGGGTAGCGCCAGCGCCGCAGCGGCTGCGCTGCCGCCGCGCCGGCATAGCGGGCGGGCAGGCTGCGGATGCGGGAGGCGCGGCCGAGCCGGCCGTCGCCATCGAGATCGACTCCCGCGAGTCGCTCGTCAACGGCTTCCACCTCGCGCTCCAGCGCCGCATCGCTGACGCGGTCATCGACCGTGAGGGCCGCCTCCAGCAACGCCAGATTGAGCTTGTAGATTTCGCGCGAGGGCCGGCCCTGGGCATCGCGGCGGAAGGCGTCCGGCAGCCGGATATAGATGTCGTCACTGGCGCCATTGCTGGGCCAGAAGGTGCCGGGGAAGGGCTGGTAGCGCAGCGCCCGCCAGCCGCTGCCGTCGCGCAGGAAGCCCTCGGCGTCAATGCCGGCGGCGAGCGTGAAGTCGGGTGCGCCGGCCGGTGTGCCGGCGAGCCAGGGCGAAAGGTTGTCCTCGCGCACATAGGCCCTCACCTCGGCATCGCTGATCGCGGCGATGGCCGGGCGCGGGTCCTCGAACAGGGTGGTCCAGTGATTGCGCAGGCCGGCTTCGGAGAAGGCGTAGACCTCCTGCAGCGTCCAGTCGCCCTTGAGGTTGTCGCCGTTGCGGCTGGTGTGGCAGGTCCAGCAGGGATTAGCGGTGCCGGCGGTGCGGGTGTAGCACTGCGGCGGGATCGGCGCCTCGGGATTGCCCAGCGGCGGCTTGGGGCTGGTGGGGCGGGCGGGCGCGGCCTGCGCCGGGCCCGCCGCCGACGGCGCGGTGGCTACCGCCGAGGGCGGCGCTGGCGCCGGCGAGCAGGCCGCCAGCAG
>JAUYNO010000078.1 GCA_030696045.1 Stagnimonas sp.
CCGGCGCCAGCGGCATCGAATCGATCACCGACCTGGCCAGCGGCCTGCCGCTCGATCTCACACGTCTTGATCCGCTGCTGATCGGCAGCATCTATCCCAGCCGCGGCGGCGAGGACCGGGTGCTGATCCAGCTCAGCGAGGCACCGGAGCTGCTGGTGCAGGGGCTGCTGGCGGTCGAGGACCGCAGCTTCTACAGCCATTCCGGCATCAGCCTGCGCGGCATCGCCCGCGCCGCCTTCGAGAACCTCACCTCGGGCCGGGTCCGCCAGGGCGCCTCTACCATCACCCAGCAGCTGGTGAAGAATTTCTTCCTGAGTAGCGAGCGCACCTTCCGCCGCAAGCTCAAGGAAATCGTCATGTCGCTGCTGCTGGAAGCGCACTACGACAAGGACGCCATCCTCGAGGCCTACCTCAACGAGATCTACATGGGCCAGGACGGCTCCCGCGCCGTGCACGGCTTCGGGCTGGCCAGCTCCTTCTACTTCAACAAGCCGCTGACCGAGTTGCGCCCGCACGAGTTCGCACTGCTGGTCGGCATCGTCAAGGGCCCGAGCCAGTTCGACCCGCGCCGGCGGCCGGAACTGGTGCGGGAGCGCCGGGACCTGGTGCTGAACACCTGGGCCAGTCGTGGCCTGCTGCGCGAGGACGAACTCGAGCGCGCGCTGGCGCAGCCCCTGGGGCTGTCAGGGGGCGCGCGTGGCGGCGTCGAGCGATTCCCCGCCTTCGTCGAACTGGTCAAGCGCCAGCTCAAGGATCAGTACCCCGACGAGGCGCTGACCAACGAGGGCCTGCGCATCTTCACCACCCTGGCGCCGCGCGCCCAGGAAGCCCTGGAAGCCCGGCTGCTGGCCGATCTGCCGGAGCTGGAGAAGGCACGCAAGATGAAGCCCGGCAGCCTGGAGGCGGCGGGCGTCATCACCAGCGTCGAGGGTGGCGAGGTGCAGGCGGTGGTCGGCGGGCGTGACATCCGCTACGCCGGCTTCAACCGCGCGCTCGATTCCCGGCGCGCGATCGGCTCGCTGGCCAAGCCCTTTGTCTTTCTGGCGGCGTTGATGCAGCCGTCCCGCTACAACCTCGGCACGGTGCTGCAGGACGAGCCGGTGACGCTGAAGCTGTCCAAGGGCAATGTCTGGAGCCCGGCCAACTACGACAAGAAGCTGCACGGCGCCATGCCGCTGTATGTCGCGCTGGCGCAGAGCTACAACCTGCCGACCGTGCGCCTGGGCCTGGATCTGTCGGTGAAGACCGTGCAGCAGGCTTTCGCCGGTGCCGGCTTCGACAAGACCCCGGCGCTGCCCTCGATCTTCCTCGGCGCGGTCGACATGTCGCCGCTGGACGTTGCCCAGGTCTACAACACCCTGGCAGCCTCCGGTTACCAGACGCCGCTGTCGGCGATCCGCGAGGTGCTGACCAAGGAAGGCCAGCCACTCAAGCGCTATCCGTTCAAGGTCAAGCAGACCCTGCCGGAAGGCCCGGTCTACCTGACCACTTGGGCGATGCAGAAGGTGCTGGAATTCGGCACTGCGCGGGCCGCCTACAACCTCATCCCGGCCGGTACCCGGCTGGCCGGCAAGACCGGCACTACCGACGATCTGCGCGACAGCTGGTTCGCCGGCTATTCGGCCGATCACGTGGCGGTGATCTGGGTCGGCCGCGACGACTACAAGCCCAGCGGGCTGACCGGTGCCACTGGGGCGCTGCCGGTCTGGGCCAAGCTAATGCGCGACCTGCGGGTGCGCGGTCTCGACGCGGTTCCGCCCGCCGATGTCGAGGAAGCCCTGGTCGATCCGGCCACCGGGCTCCGGGCCGACGAGCGCTGCCCGGGCGCGATGACGATGCCCTACATTGCCGGGTACGCCCCGAGCGAGTCGGCGCCCTGCGCCGGCGGCCTGCTCGACGAGCCGGCGCAATGGTTGAAGGAGCTGTTCAATTGAAGTACCTGCTTGCGCTGTCGCTGCTGCTATCGCTCGCCGCCTGCGCCGGCCTCTCGCCGCAGGCTCCCGGCTCGCCGTATCCGCCGCCGCCGGCCAGTGGTCAGGTGCCGGGCGGCGCACCGGTTCCGGGCGGTCCGGCGGGTGGGCCGGTCAGCCCCGGTCAGCCGGTGCCGGTGCCGGAGGTCAAGCCGCCCCTGCTGCCCAGCTATCCGCGCAATATCGAGGCCTCCGGCGCCGCCGCGCCGGTGCTGTCACTGGTGCGCAGCGCCCGTGATGCGCGCAAGGCTGGCAAGCCGGAGGCCGCGGCGTCCTCGCTGGAGCGGGCGCTGCGGATCGAGCCGCGCAATCCCTGGGTCTGGCAGGCACTCGCTGGCCTGCACCTGCAGCTGGGTCAGGCCGAGCAGGCCGAGAGCGAGGCGCAGAAGGCCAATTCGCTGGCGCGCCGCAATCCCTGGATCGAGGTCGAGAACTGGCGGGTGATCGCCGCCGCCCGATCACTGCGCGGCAACGCCGCCGGCGCCGCCCAGGCGGAAGCCCGCCACGAAGACTTGCAGCGTCTGCTGATCCAGCCGCCGCTGGCGCCTTGAAGCCCGGCCGTCTATCCCTGGCAGGTCGCGGATGACGGCCGAGGAGCTGGCGGCGGTTTTTGGCGCGGACGGCGCCCTGGCGCGCGCCATCCCCGGCTTCGCCCCGCGCGCGGCGCAGCAGACCATGGCCGAGGCTGTCGCCGCCGCCTTCGGCAGCGGCGACAGCCTGATCGTCGAGGCCGGCACCGGCACCGGCAAGACCTACGCCTATCTGGCGCCGGCGCTGCGCTCGGGCAAGCGGGTGGTGATCTCCACCGGCACCAAGAACCTGCAGGACCAGCTCTATGGCCGCGACCTGCCGCGCCTGCTGCAGGCGCTGGACGCCAAGGTCCGCGTCAGCCTACTCAAGGGGCGCGCCAACTACCTCTGCCTGCACCGGCTGCACAAGGCGCAGATTGACGTGCGGGCGCGCCCCTACTGGCCACGACTGGCGGAGCTGGAGACCTGGCAGGGGCGCAGCGACAGCGGCGAGCTCAGCGAGCTGCCGGGTGAGCCGCTGGACGAGGCGCTGACGGCGCGCGTCACCTCCACCGCCGACAACTGCCTGGGCGCCAAGTGTCCCGAGTTCGGTGACTGCTACGTGGTCAAGGCGCGGCGCGCTGCGGCGGCGGCCGACTTGGTGGTGGTCAACCACAGCCTGCTGTTCGCCGACCATCTCCTGCGCCAGGAGGGCTTCAGCGTGCTGCCGGGTGCCGATGCGGTGGTGATCGACGAGGCGCACCAGTTGCCGGAGCTTGCCCTGCGTCACTTCGGCCAGCGGGTTTCCACCCAGCAGTTGCAGGCCCTGGCCCGCGATTGCCTGGCCGAGGCCGAGCAGCACGGCGATCTGGCTGGCCTGCTGGAAGCGCTGGCGGTCTACGGCGAGGCGGCGGCCCGACTGGAAGGCGCCTTCGCCGGCAGTGGCCGCCAGCGCCTGCGTGAGTTCGCCGGCCGCTTCGGCGTCGGGGGCTGTCTGCAGGCGATGGGTGAGGCGCTCGAAACCCTGACCGCCAATCTCAAGCCGCTGGAGGAGCGCAGCGCCGAACTCGGCGCCTGCCTGGAGCGCGCGCTGCGCCTCTGCGAGCGCTGGAATCTGGTGGCCGACACCGAGGCGCGCGACGTCCACGTGCGCTGGGTCGAGCCGGTCGGGCGGGGCGGGGCGCTCAATGCCACGCCGCTGGAAGTGGCCGCGAGCTTCGCCGAGATGCGCGCGGCCCATCCCGGCGCCTGGATCTTTACCTCGGCGACGCTCGCCGCCGGCGAGGATTTCCAGCACTTCTCGCGGCCGCTGGGTCTGGACGCACTGAAGACGCTGCGGCTCGACAGCCCCTTCGACTACCGCCAGCAGGCGCGGCTCTGGCTGCCGCCGGGTCTGCCCGAGCCCAATGATCCGGCCTACACCGGCCTAGCCGCCGAGGCCATGCTGCCGGTGATCCGCGCCAGCGGCGGCGGTGCCTTCGTGCTCTGTACCAGCCACCGCGCCCTGCAGCAGTTGACTGGCCTGCTACGAATGGCCCTGCCGGAGTTGCCGGTGCTGGCCCAGGGCGAAGGCACCAAGCCGGAGCTGCTGCGCCGCTTTGCCGAGGCCGGCAACGCCGTGCTGGTGGCCACCGCCAGCTTCTGGGAGGGCGTTGACGTGAAGGGCCCCTCGCTGCGCCTGGTGATCATCGACAAGCTGCCGTTCGCCGCCCCCGGCGATCCGGTGCTGGACGCCAAGCTGGAGGCGATCCGCAACAACGGCGGCAATCCCTTTGCCGACGACCAGCTGCCGCGCGCCATCGTCACTCTGCGTCAGGGTGTCGGCCGGCTGATCCGTGACGTGACGGATCGCGGCCTGTTGATGCTCTGTGACCCGCGCCTGCGCAGCAAGAGTTACGGCCGCAAGGTGCTGGCGAGCCTGCCGGCGATGCCGGTGCTGACCAGCCTGGCCGAGGCCGAGGACTGGCTGCGCGCCCTGCGTCCGGCATGATGACGCGATGAAACTGTTCGCCCTCGACACCGCTACCGAAGCTTGCTCCGTCGCCCTCTGGCTCGACGGACAGGTGATCGAACATTTCGAGGTCGCCGGCCGCGATCACACCCAGCGGCTGCCGGCGATGGCGCAGGCGCTGCTGGCCGAGGCCGGGCTGCGCTGGTCGCAGCTGGACGGTCTGGTCTGCGGTGTCGGCCCCGGCAGCTTCGCCGGCGTGCGCATCGGTGTCGCCTATACCCAGGGACTGGCGCTGGCGCACGATCAGCCGGTAGTGGGTGTCTCCTCGCTGGCGATGCTGGCGCAGGCGGCCCTGCGCCAGCCCGGAGCGGAGCGGGTGCTGGCCGCCATCGACGCGCGCATGGACGAGGTCTACTTCGCGTCCTATCGGCGCGGCCCGGACGATCTGGCGCTGGCCGAGGCCGACGCGCTGGTCTGCCGACCCGAAGCGGTGGCGCCGCAGCCCGGCGACTCTTGGGCGGTCGGCACCGGCTGGGGTCGCTATGAAGCGCCGCTGCGCGCGGCCACCGGCGCGACGCTGAAAGGCCTGGATGGCGCGGCGCTGCCGCATGCCGTCGAAGCGCTGCAACTGGCGATGCCGGCGTTCCTCCAGGGCCGGGCCGCTGACGCGGCGACCCTGGCGCCGATTTACCTGCGCAACCGGGTTGCGCTGACTCTGGTCGAACAGGCCCTGTTGCGAGCGAAAAACCAGGCGACGGCAGGGGGCTGAAAAAGCCGGCTCCGGGCGACCCGTCCGGCAGTCGCCAGCCGGGCCTGTCGCCCGGCGGCAAAACCAAGTGGCGTCAGGACTTTAGCGGCCTTGGCGTGGTATCATCGCGCGCGTTTCGCGGGGCTACCGAAAGCACCTAAAAACAGCCCCATTCCCGGCACTCGAAAAATACAGTTTAGTCACTCGATAAATGACCGATTTCGCCAAAGAAGTCTTGCTGATCAATCTCGAAGACGAGATGCGCCGCAGCTACCTCGATTACGCCATGAGCGTGATCGTCGGCCGCGCCCTGCCGGATGCCCGCGACGGCCTCAAGCCGGTGCACCGCCGCATCCTCTGGGGCATGAAGGAGCAGAACAACGACTACAACAAGCCCTTCAAGAAGTCGGCGCGCATCGTCGGCGACGTGATGGGTAAGTACCACCCGCACGGCGACTCGGCGATCTACGACTCCATCGTCCGCATGGCGCAGTCGTTCTCGCTGCGCTATCCGCTGGTGGATGGTCAGGGCAACTTCGGTTCGGTCGACGGCGACAACCCGGCGGCCATGCGCTACACCGAAATCCGCATGTCGAAGATCGCCCACGAGATGGTGGCCGACATCGGCGAGGACACGGTCGACTTCCAGGACAACTACGACGGCTCCGAGCACGAGCCGATGGTGCTGCCGGCGAAGATCCCCAACCTGCTGGTCAACGGCTCGTCCGGCATCGCCGTGGGTATGGCGACCAACATCCCGCCGCATAACCTCACGGAGATCATCGAGGGCTGTCTGGCGCTGATCGAGAATCCCGATCTGGACTTGGCTGGCTTGATGAAGCTGATTCCGGCGCCGGACTTCCCGACCGCCGGCCTGCTGCTCGACGCCCATGAGCTGGTGAATGCCTACGCCACCGGGCGCGGCCGCATCGTGCTGCGCTCGCGCACCCATTTCGAGGAATACGGCCAGAACCGGCAGTCCATCGTCGTCACCGAGCTGCCCTACCAGGTCAACAAGAAGACGCTGCAGGAAACCATGGCCGAGTTGGTCAAGGAGAAGCGGCTGGAAGGCATCAGCGGCATCCGCGACGAGTCCGACAAGGACGGCATGCGTCTGGTCATCGAGCTGAAGCGCGACGAGAACGCCGAGGTGGTGCTGAACAACTTGTTCCAGCTGACGCAGATGCAGACCGCGTTCTCGCTGAACATGGTGGCGCTGGAAAACGGCCAGCCCAAGCGCCTGGGTCTGAAGCCGCTGCTGGAAATCTTCCTGCGTCACCGCCGCGAGGTGGTGACCCGGCGCAGCCGCTACCGCCTGGCCGAGGCACGCCGCAAGGCGCATGTCGCCGAGGGCCTGGCCATCGCGCTCGCCAACATCGACGCGATGATCGAGCTGATCAAGACCAGCGCCAATGCCGCTGCGGCCAAGATCGGGCTGATGGAACGGGCCTGGAATCCGGGCCTGGTGACTTCGCTGCTGGAGCGGGTCGATCTGGCCAGCACCCGTCCGGTCGATCTGCCTGCCGGGCTGGGCGTGCAGCCGGATGGCAGCGGTTACAAGCTCAGCGAGCCGCAGGCCACGGCGATCCTCGAAATGCGCCTGCAGAAGCTCACCGGTCTGGAGCAGGACTCCATCCGCGAGGAGTTCAAGGGCTATGTCGAGAAGATCATCGACCTGCTCGACATCCTCGGCAGCGAGACCCGCCTGCTGTCGGTGGTCCGGGACGAGCTGACCGAGATCCGCGACCAGTTCGGCGACAACCGCCGCACTGAGATCACCGGCGCCGCCCTCAATATGGCGCACGAGGATCTGGTGCAGCCGCAGGACATGATCGTGACCCTGTCGCATGCCGGCTACGTCAAGGCGGTGGCGCTGTCCGAATACCAGGCCCAGCGCCGTGGCGGGCGCGGCAAGATCGCGGCAACCACCAAGGACGAGGATTTCCTCGAAAAACTCTGGGTCAGCCACACCCACGACACCCTGCTGTGCTTCAGCAGCCACGGCAAGGCCTACAAGCTGCGGGTGTTCGAGCTGCCGGAAGGCTCGCGCGGCGGTCGCGGCCGGCCGTTCAACAACCTGCTGCCGTTGGAGGATGGCGAGAAGATCAACGCGGTGCTGCCGATCAAGGCCTTCAGCGCCGAACAGAGCGAGGCCAGCGAGACCGGGCCGTTCATCTTCATGGTCACCCGGCGCGGCACGGTCAAGAAGACCGTGCTGGCCGCCTACGCCAACATCCGCTCCAATGGTCTGATCGCGGTCGACCTGCGCGCCGACGACGAACTGATCGCCGTCGCCCTGACCACTGGCAGCGACGACGTGCTGCTGTTCAGCGACGCCGGCCGGGTCATCCGCTTCAGCGAAAGCCACGTCCGGCCCATGGGTCGCGGCGCCACCGGCGTGCGCGGCATGCGCCTGGTACGGGTCGCCGCAACGGCCGAGGACGAAGCCGGCGAGGGCAGCGAGGAGGCGGTGGAGGACGGCAGCAGCGTGCTGCCGATCGCGGCCCGCATCATCAGCATGATCGTGCTGGAGGCCGGTGTGGACATCCTCAGCATCACCGAGCAGGGCTTTGGCAAGCGCACCCCGATCGAGCAGTTCCCGGTGCGCGGCCGTGGCGGCATGGGCGTGATCGCCCAGGCGGTGACCGACAAGACCGGCGATCTGGTGGCGGCCATTGCCGTCCACGACCGCCATGAGCTGATGCTGATCACCGAGGGCGGCAACCTGATCCGTACCCGTTCGCACGAGGTCCGTGTTGCCGGCCGCAATACCCAGGGCGTGCGGATCATGCGGCCGGAGCCGGGGGATCGCATCGTCGGGGTGGATCGCTTCGAGCCGGAACCCGAGGCGGCGGTCGATGCCGGGGCCGAGCCGGGTGCCGAGCCGCCGGCGGCGCCAGAGGCCGGATAACCCGCAAACAACGGTCGAAGTCGCTAAGTGGCTTTATTTTCGACAGAAAGTCGTTAAACTACGCGACCTTTTTTGGGCCGGGAGTCATTTCCGTCCCGGTCTCACAGGCAGGAAAACCGCATGGTCAAGATTCGTCTCGCTCGCAGCGGCGCCAAGAAGCGCCCCTACTACCACGTTGTCGCCACCGACAGCCGCAGCTCCCGCGATGGCAAGTTCATCGAGCGTCTGGGCTATTACAACCCGGGCGCCCAGGGCAAGGAAATCAAGCTGAAGCTGGACGTCGCCAAGATCGAAGGCTGGGCCAAGAACGGTGCCCAGATCTCCGAGCGCGTGGCCTTCCTGGTGAAGTCCGCGCCCAAGGCCGCGGAAGTCGCCGCGGCCTAAGACGCCATGAGCGCCGAAGCGCCCCGCGCTGAAAAGCGGGTGACGCTGGGGCGTATCGCCGGCGTCTACGGCATCAAGGGCTGGGTGAAGCTGGTTTCATCCACCCGGCCGCTGGAAGCCATCCTGCGTTATCCCCGTTGGTGGATCAGCCGGCCGGGCTCGCAGGACGGCTATGAAGCACGCCAGCTCGAAGGGCGTATCCACGGAGCGGGGCTGGTCGCACAGATCAGCAATCCGGACGGGACCCCGGTCGAGGACCGCGACAGCGCCGCCCGGCTGGTGGGGCTGGAAATCGCGGTTCCACGGTCGGCGCTGCCACCGGCGGGGCCGAACGAGGTTTATCTGATGGACCTGGTCGGCATGACCGTGAAGTCCATCGAGGGTGAGGGGCTCGGCACGGTCGAGTCGGTCACCAGCAACGGCGCCCAGGACGTACTGGTCCTGCGCGACGCGGCGGCGCTGGATGAAACGGGTGCGCCCCTGCGCAGGCTGATTCCGTTCGTGCGGGGCCCGATCATCGAATCGGTGAGCCTGGACAGGAACGAGATCGTCGCGCACTGGCAGCCCGATTGGTGAGCTAGGCAGTGCGGGTCGAGGTGCTGACGCTGTTCCCCGAATTGGTGGGGCAGCTCACCACGGTCGGTATCCCCCGCATCGCGGCAGAAAGTGGCGCGCTGACCCTGGTCACGCGCCAGCTGCGCGACTACAGCGGCAATCGCTGGAATCGCGTTGACGAACGCCCCTTCGGCGGCGGTCCGGGCATGGTGATGCAGCCCGAGCCCCTGGCCCAGGCGGTGGCGGCGGCTAGGCAGGAGTGCGGTGCACACGCGCCGGTCCTGGTGATGTCGCCGCAGGGTGAACGCTTCGACCAGCGATGGGCGGAGCGGCTGGCCAAGGAGCCAGCGTGGATTGTGGTATGCGGGCGCTACGAAGGCATTGATGAACGCTTTCTGGCGAACGAGGTGACGGCGGAGTTGTCGATGGGCGACTTCGTGCTGTCCGGTGGTGAACTCGCCGTGATGGCCATGGTGGACGCGGTGACGCGGCTGCTGCCGGGAGTACTCGGTGATGCGGGGTCGGCGGTCAGCGATTCCTTCAGCGCCGGGCATCTCGATCACCCGCACTACACGCGGCCGGTCAACTGGCGTGGGAAGCCGGTGCCGGACGTGTTGTTGTCAGGAGATCACAAGGCGATCGCGCAGTGGAGGCTGGCGAACGCACTGGGTCAGACCTGGTTGAAACGGCCGGATTTGTTGGCCGGATTGGAGTTGAAGGCAGCACACCATATGTTGCTGCGGGAGTATCTTTCCGAATACGCCTCGCAGTGGCCTGATAAATAGCGCAGTACGTTTGAGAGGTTTAAATCATGAACTTAATCCAGCAGCTTGAAGCCGAAGCCATCGCGGCCCAGACCAAGAAGATCCCCGAGTTCGGTCCCGGTGACACCATCGAGGTCAAGGTCAAGGTCAAGGAAGGCGAGCGTGAGCGCCTGCAGGCCTACGAAGGCGTGGTCATCGCCATCCGCAACCGCGGCCTGAACTCCGCGTTCACCGTGCGCAAGGTCGCCCACGGCGAAGGTGTCGAGCGCACCTTCCAGACCTACAGCCCGCAGGTCGCCGAGATCACCGTCAAGCGCCGTGGCGACGTGCGCCGCGCCAAGCTCTACTACCTCCGCGATCTGGCCGGCCGCGCCGCCCGCATCAAGGAAAAGCTGAGCCCGCGCGCGGAGTAATCCGCGACGCGGCCGGGCCCGGAGGGCGCGGTCGCGAAGCACCGCCGCTGCAAGCAAGCGGGCGATGGACTCCAGGTCCATCGCCCGCTTTCGTTTGTCCGGCGCCCTTGAAGCCGGGCCGGAAAACCCCAGTAAGTTGCTGGGATTCAACGCCGTCCCGGTCTTCCATCCATACCCGATCCAAACCGCCTGCCATGACTGAAACCGTCGAGACCCAGGAATTCCAGTCCGAGACCCGCCAGATCCTGAAGCTGGTCATCCACTCGCTCTACTCGAACAAGGAAATCTTCCTGCGCGAGCTGATCTCCAATGCCTCCGACGCCTGCGAGAAGCTGCGCTTCGAGGCGCTGTCGAAGCCGGAGCTGCTGGGGGGCGATACGCCGTCGGTGGAACTGGTGGCGGACGCGGCCGCCGGCACCCTCAGCATCAAGGACAACGGTATCGGCATGGCGCGCGAGGAGGTGGTCGAGAACCTCGGCACCATCGCCCGCTCCGGTACCAAGAAATTTTTCCAGTCCCTGAGCGGCGATTCCGCCAAGGACTCGCAGCTGATCGGCCAGTTCGGAGTCGGGTTCTACTCGGCCTTCATCGTCGCCGAGCGCGTCACCGTGCTCAGCAAGAAGACCGGCTGCGAAGCGGTGCGCTGGGACTCCGACGGCGAGGGCAGCTTCCAGGTGCAGCCGCATCACAAGGCGGACCGTGGCACCGAGGTGATCCTGCATCTGCGCGCCGAGGACCGGGAATTCCTCGACAGCGAACGCCTGACCGGCCTGGTGCACAAGTACTCCGACCACCTGGCGCTGCCGATCCACCTGGTGAAGGAGGGCAAGAGCGAGCTGATAAATCAGGCTAAGGCCTTCTGGACCCGCCCCAAGTCCGAGTTGAGCGACGCCGACTACCAGGCTTTCTACAAGCATCTCTCGCACGACTGGGACGATGCCCTGGCCTGGGCCCACCACAAGGTCGAGGGCAATCTCGAATACACCTCGCTGCTCTACATTCCAAAGCGCGCGCCGTTCGATCTGTTCAATCGCGACGAGCAGAACGGCGTGCAGCTGTATGTGAAGCGCGTGTTCATCATGGACAAGGCGGCGGAGCTGCTGCCGCCCTGGCTGCGTTTCGTGCGCGGCCTGGTGGATTCCGCCGACCTGCCGCTGAATGTCTCGCGCGAGCTGCTGCAGGGCAACCGCGTGGTCGACAAGATCAGGGCCGCGCTGGTGAAGCGTTCGCTCGACCTGCTCGACGATCTCGCCGCCAACAAGCCGGAGCAGTACGCCGAGTTCTGGACCAGTTTCGGCGCGGTGCTGAAGGAGGGCGTGATCGAGGACGAGGGCCAGCGCGAGCGCGTTGCCAAGCTGCTGCGCTTCGCCAGCAGCGCCCATCCGGACGGGCAGACGGTGACGCTGGCCGACTACGTCAGCCGCATGAAGCCGGAGCAGAAGAGCATCTACTACGTCACCGCCGACAGCCTGACGGCGGCGCGCAACAGCCCGCATCTGGAAGGCTTTGTCGCCAAGGGCTACGAGGTGCTGCTGCTCAGCGACCGTATCGACGAATGGGTGAGCAGCCATCTGCGCGAGTTCGAGGGCAAGAAGCTCGACAGCGTTGCCCGCGCCGCCAAGGACATCGAGTCGGCAATCGAGACCCCGGAAAAGGCGGCGAACGAGTCTGCCTACAAGGAGACCCTGGAACGCCTGAAGCAAGCTCTGGCTGGCCGGATCAGCGACGCCCGGCTGTCCTCGCGCCTGACCGAATCGCCGGCCTGCCTGGTGGCCGACGAATACGGCCTGTCACTGCGCATGGCGCGGATGATGAAGGCGGCCGGCCAGGCCATGCCCTTCGGCGGCCAGCCGGTGTTCGAGATCAATGCCAGCCACCCGCTGGTGGCGCGGCTCAAGGACACCACCGATGCCGCCGCCTTCGCCGATCTCGCCGGCCTGCTGCACGATCAGGCGGTGCTCGCCGAGGGCGGTCAGCTCGACGACCCGGCCAGCTTCGTCAAGCGCCTCAACAAGCTGATTCTCGACGGCCTGGGCGAACAGCCGCGCATCCTGATCGGCTGAGCTGCGCCGCCGCCGCGCTCACGACGAGGGCGGCGGTGGACGGCCCACCGGTTCCACCTCGGGATGCTTGACCGCCACCGCCGCGCGTATCTGCTGGATGTTCTCGCGTAGCAGGTCGGCGACGAACTCGTCGGTGCGCGGGTCGTGGAGCAGTTCGGAGGCGACCCGCAGGGCGGCCTCGACGGCGGCATTGTTGATGTCGTCGAAGAAGGGAATGCGCTGGAAGCGCTTCATCTGCGGATCGGCGCGGATCTTCTCCAGCGCCATCAGCCGCAGGCTTTCGCTGTTCTCGTCCAGCGCCCGCGCGATATTGCGGGTGTAGTGACCCTTCTGCAGCACCTCGGCGACCTCGTCGAGCACCGCCAGGGTGACCCGGCCACTGATTGCCTGCATGAGCCGGTCGCTGAGCCGGTTGACCAGGTGATAGGTGTAGCCGCGCCCCAGCGCGCGGTCGGTGGCGACCCCGAAGCGGCCGAGCAGGATCAGGATGCGGATCACCCGGAACAGCCGGAAGCCCCGCAGGGCCGGGCTCGATACCGGGATCATGCCGAGGATCTCGTACCAGTTGCGCAGCAGGTAGCCGCGCTGCCAGCGGTCCTGCCGCCAGCGCCACAGGAATTCGGCGGCGAAGATCGCGCAGACGGCGTAGTCGGCGGCGAAGATCCAGCGCCGCTGCGCCGCGCTGACCGCGCCCCAGGTTTCCCAGCAGAGCAGGCCGATGGAGATCAGGGCCAGGGCCAGCATCAGCCAGTCCAGCGGACGGATGCGAGGCGGAGCGGCAGCGACGGTCTGGCTCATGGCTAGGCTGCGCGCCAGATGTCGAAGGCCATGCGCGCGATCAGGGCCGCAACGATGACGATGAACAGCTGGCGCACGAAGCCGCTGCCTTTTCGGATCGCCAGCTGCGAGCCGATGTAGGAGCCGGCGATGTTGCAGGCGGCCATCGGCAGTGCGACCCGGTACATCACCTGACCGTGCGGAATGAACCAGGCGAGTGCCGCCAGGTTGGTGGAGAAGTTCACCAGCTTGGCGGCCGCGGAGGCGACCAGGAAGGAAAAGCCGAACAGGCCGACGAAGGCGAAGATCAGGAAGCTGCCGGTGCCAGGCCCGAAGAAGCCGTCGTAGAAACCGATGGCGGCGCCCACAAAGAATCCTGTGATGAACTGATGGCGCTCGCTGAGTTTCGGCGCGTGCAGGCTGCCGAAATCCTTCTTCCAGAGCGTGTAGGCGAACACGGCGATCATCATCATCAGGATCAGTGGCCGCAGCAGGGCCGGATTGAACAGGCTGATCGTGCGCGCGCCGAGGAAGGAGAAGGCGAAGGCCGTCAGCATGGTCAGGCCCAGCACCTTCCAGGGCAGCTGCACCCGCCGAGAGTATTGCCAGCTGGCATTGGCAGTGCCGAACACGCTGGCGAACTTGTTGGTGCCGAACAGCGTCGCCGGCGACAGCTCCGGATGCAGCACGAACAGCGCCGGCACCTGCACCAGGCCGCCACCACCGACCACGGCGTCGATGAAGCCGGCCAGGAAGGCGAAGCCGCAGAGGGCGAGAAGGCTGAGGTCCAATTCGCCCCCTACACCTTGCCGGTCTCCCTCCCCCGCGAGCGGGGGAGGGTCGGGGTGGGGGCGTTTTGGTCGGGGTGAGTGCGCGCTGTAACCGCCCCCCTCCCAACCTCCCCCCGCAGGCGGGGGGAGGAGCGGGCACCGCTCACCCGCTTCACAGCAGCTTGGTCACCGCGCCCGGCAGCTTGTAGCGCTTGTCGGTGAAGAACCGCTGCAGCATCAGGGTCAGCCATTCCCTCGAGCTGGAGAATTTCTTCAGCACGATGTAGCTGTCCTCGCCCTCGCGTTCCAGTTCGTAGCGCTCGATGGAGGCGGTCACGGTCTGCGACTCCCCCTTGAGGTGGGCCTTGAGCGTGACCCGGTTGGACTTGGTGTCCACCGCGCATTCGACCACCTCGCCGTACAGGCCGAGCTTGTCGTTGAGAAAGGCCTTCATGGAAATGGCCAGGGCGCCGTCCTTGGCGCCGCGCATCAGCGAGCCGAGCATGGGTTCCTCCGGGGTCTTGTGCTTGTTGGCCTAGAGGATATCCGAGGCGTGCGCCGCCAGCCGCGAACGCTCGCCGCGCGCCAGGGTGACATGGCCGCCGTGCGGCCAGCCCTGGAAGCGGTCGACCACATAGGTCAGGCCGCTGGTGGTTTCCGACAGGTAGGGGGTGTCGATCTGCGCCAGATTGCCCAGGCAGACCATCTTGGTGCCCGGACCGCAACGGGTTATCAGGGTGCGCATCTGCTTGGCGGTCAGGTTCTGCGCCTCGTCGATGATGACGAAGCGATTGAGGAAGGTGCGGCCGCGCATGAAGTTGAGCGAGCGGATCTTGATGCGCTTGCTGAGGATGTCGTTGGTGGCGGCGCGCTCCCAGTCGCCGGCATTGCTGGTCTGGGTCAGCACTTCCAGGTTGTCCATCAGCGCGCCCATCCAGGGCGTCATCTTTTCTTCCTCGGTGCCGGGCAGGAAGCCGATGTCGTCGCCCAGCGGCACGGTGACGCGGGTCATGATGATCTCGCGGTAGCGGTTCTCGTCGAGCACCTGGGCCAGGCCGGCGGCCAGGGTCAGCAGGGTCTTGCCGGTGCCGGCGGTGCCGAGGATGGTGACGAAGTCGATGTCCGGATCCAGCAGGAGATTCAGCGCGAAGTTCTGTTCGCGGTTCTTGGCATGGATGCCCCAGACCGGCGTCTTGCCGTGCTGATAGTCGCGGATCACCCGCAGCGTCGCGGCATTGCCATCGATGCCCTGGACCACCATGTCCAAGCCGTCGTCGTCGGCATCGTCGGCCAGGTGCAGGAACTGGTTGACGTGCCACTGCTTCACCAGCGGGCCGCGAATCTTGTAGCAGGCGCGGGCGCGCTCGTCCTGCCAGCTCTCCATCTTGTCGCTGTGCTGGTCCCAGAAGTCCTTGGGCAGGCTGGCGTAGCCGCTGTAGAGCAGGTCGGTGTCTTCCAGCACCTGATCGTTGTGGTAGTCCTCGGTGTGGACGCCGACGATGGCGGCCTTGATCCGCAGGTTGATGTCCTTCGACACCAGGGCCACCGGCCGCCCCGGATGCGCGGCCTGCACCGCCAGCGCGGTGATCAGGATGGAGTTGTCCGGCTTGTTGCCGGGCAGGATGCCGGGCAGCGAGGTGTCGGTCGGCTGGGTCTGGAAGAACAGCTTGCCGGTCGCCGCCGCGCCGTGGCGGCCGCCGCCACTGCCGCTCTTCTTTTGGGTGGTGGTCGGCAGGCTGATGCCGCTCTCGATCTGCCGGTGGTCCTTGCCAGCGACCAGATCGTCGAGCAGGCGGCTGACCTGACGCGCGGTGCGCGCCGGCTCGCTGGTGCCCTTCTTGAGACCGTCGAGTTCCTCCAGGACCACCATCGGGATGAACAGATCGTGTTCCTCGAAGCGGAACAGGCTGCTCGGGTCGTGCATCAGCACGTTGGTGTCGAGGACGAAGATCTTCTTCTTGGGCATGCGAGCTCGGTGCGGGTGGGGTGGGTACGGCTCTACAAAGCAAGAAGGCCGGCGACGCGGAGCGCCCCGGCCTTCGGGAAAGGTTTACTGGGTAGTGCTCGGCGCAAGGCCCTAGAGTTCCTTCACGGCAGCCAGTACTTCTTCGGCATGGCCCTTGGCCTTCACGCTGCGCCAGGCCTGCACCAGCTTGCCCTTCTCGTTGAACAGGAAACTGCAGCGGTCGATGCCCAGGTACTTCTTGCCGTACATGCTCTTCTCGACGATGGCGCCGAAGGCGGCGCAGGCCTGCTCCTCCCCATCGGACAGCAGGGTGAATGGAAACCCAAACTTGGCGCAGAAGTTGTCGTGCGATTTCACGCTGTCTTTCGACACTCCGACGATGTCGGCCCCGGCCTTCTGGAACTCGGGGTAGAGGCGGGTGAAGTCCTGGCCCTCCAGGGTGCAGCCCGGGGTGTTGTCCTTGGGGTAGAAGTAGACCACCAGCTTCCTGCCGGCGTAGTCCTTGTTCAGCGTCACGGTCTTGCCGCCGCTGGCCGGTAGGCTCAGTGCGGGCAGCTTGTCGCCAGTGGCTATGCTCATCGTCGGCTCAGGTCTTGATCGGGTCCAGCATGCCATCCGCGTTCAGATCGTCGCAGAGATCCATGAACGATTCGCGTAGCGCCTGGGGATGCTGGTTGACCGGCACATGCAGGGTCATCTGCACGCTGCACATCGAGGCGCCGGTGTGACCGGACTGGTACTTTTGCGAATTCATCTCCGCCACCTGCACGTCCTGGGCGCTGAAGAATTCCAGCAGATGCACCAGCAGCTCTGGCTGCTGCGGGGCGATGACGTCGGCGGCGTAGGGGCGGAAGGCGGGATTCTGCTCGCGCGGGCCGCAGCGCTCGAAGCGCACCTGCAACTCCAGTTTCTCGGCGATGCCGGGCAGGGCCGTCTCCAGCCGGCCCAGGGTGCTCCAGTTGCCGGACACCACCAGATTGGCGGTCAGGCGGTCGCCGATGGGGGCGATGCGGCAATCCTCGACCTCGCCCCCGCGTTCGCGGATGGCACGGAACAGTTCCAGCGCGATCTGGGGGCGCGGAGCCGCCAGGACGGAGATGCTGAGGAATTCGGAAGAGAGCATGTGTGGGTATCTTGCCGCGAACCTGCGGCGTTCTGAGTTTAAGCCGCTTTGAGCGTCCTGCAAGGCGAAGAGATGGGCAGGCGCTCGGCTATACTTGTGCCCCTTTTCCGAAACTCAAGAATTCCATGCCAATCCGGGGCAGCATCGTCGCGTTGGTGACGCCGATGCACGAAGACGGCGCGGTCGACTGGAACTGTCTGGCCGAGCTGGTTGAATGGCATATCGCCGAGGGCACCGACGGCCTGGTGGCGGTTGGCACCACCGGCGAATCCGCCACGCTGGACGTGGACGAGCACCTGGAAGTGGTGCGCCGGGTGGTCAGCCAGGCCCGCGGTCGGGTGCCGGTGATCGCCGGTACCGGTGCCAACTCCACCCGTGAAGCCATCGAGCTGACCCGGGCCGGCCTCGCCGCCCGCGCCGACGCCTGCCTGGTGGTGACGCCCTACTACAACAAGCCGCCGCAGGAAGGCTTGTACCAGCACTACAAGGCGGTCGCCGAGGCCACCGGCGCGCCGATCCTGCTCTACAACGTGCCCGGCCGCACCGGCTGCGACCTGCTGCCGGAAACCGTCGCGCGACTGGCGCCGATCCCCAACATCATCGGCCTGAAGGAAGCGATCGGCACGCCCGAACGCCGCCAGGCCCTGCTGGGTCTGGGCCTGGGCAAGGATTTCTTGCTGCTGTCCGGTGACGACGAGACCGCGCGCGAGGCGATCCTGGCCGGCTTTGTCGGCGATATCTCGGTCACTGCCAATATCGCTCCTCGCCTGATGCACGAGATGTGTGCCGCCGCCCTCGCTGGCGACGCCGAGCTGGCCGCCGAGCTGGATGCGAGGCTGCTGCCGCTGCACCAGAAGCTGTTCGTCGAACCCAATCCGATTCCCGCCAAGTGGGCGCTGCAGGTCATGGGCCGCATCCCGGCCGGCCTGCGTCTGCCGCTGGTGCCGCTATCGCCATCCCTACACGCTGTCGTACGCGAGGCCCTGCGCGCCTCCGGAGTGCTCGCATGACCAAGCTTTTCCCGCTCGCCGTCCTGGCCCTGGCTCTCGGGGGCTGCGCCAGCGGTCGTTGCGACGGCGACAGCCGCTATCGCGAGGCCGAGTCGATTGCGCCGATCCAGGGCACCGGGGAGTTGTTGTTGCCGGAATCGCCGGCCGCACTGCGGGTGCCGCCGCTGTCGGAGGCCGCACGCACCGCCGCCGCGCAGCCGGTCGACAACGGTGGCGGTCGCCGCAAGGCCTGCCTGGATGTGCCGCCGCGCCTGCCCCCGGTTGAGCCCGAACCGGCACCGGCAACCCCGCCGCCGGCCGCGCCGACTGCCCAATAAGGCCGTTTGCCGCTAGAATTGCGCCCCTTCAAGGACAGGTGTCCGAGTGGTTTAAGGAGCAAGCCTGGAAAGTTTGTAAACGGGTAACCGTTTCGCGGGTTCGAATCCCGCCCTGTCCGCCAAATAATCATCCGAGGGAGTCCGAGGATGACCTGAAACCCCCGAGAAATTGGGGGTTTTTCTTTGCCCGCTGTCCGGTGACGTCCACTGGTGTCCTGTTGCATCTACCCCCAGCCGGGGGTACTAATGAGGGTAGAAAGTAGATCTCTGGAAATCGCTACCCCCAGCCATGTCGCTCACTGATATCAAGGTCCGCAGCGCCAAAGCTCAAGCAAAACCCTACAAGCTTTCGGACGAAAAGGGGCTTTTCCTGCTGATTACGGCAGCCGGATCGAAGGGTTGGCGAGTCAAGTACCGCTGGCAGGGCAAGGAGCAGCTGCTCTCTTGTGGTGTCTACCCTGAGACCTCTTTGGCCGCCGCACGAAAGGCCAGGGATGATCTGCGCGAGCAACTGGCCGCTGGCATCAATCCATCTTTGAGTCGCAAGCAGGCCAAGTTGCAGGCCTCTCAAGCTGCGGACGATTCGTTTGAAGCTGTGGCTAAGGAGTGGATGCTCAAGCACTCCGAGGAATGGACGCCGATCTATGCCGAGCGTATGGCTGACCGTCTGGCGAAGGACATTTTCCCTTGGCTTGGCTTGCGACCTATAAGCCAGATCAAGGCAGTCGAGCTGCTGATGGTCCTTAAGCGCATTGAGTCGCGCGGCGCGCTGGTAATCGCGAAAAGGATGCGTCAGAGCTGTGGGGGCATCTTTCGCTATGCCGTCGCGACCGGTCGCGCAGAGCGGGACATCGCCGTCGATCTCAAGGATGCTCTGAAGTCAGGCGCCGAGAAGCACCATGCTTCCATCATCGAGCCCAAGGCGGTAGGCGAGCTGCTGCGCGCAATTTCGGGCTATACAGGGGAGTTCATCACCAGCTGCGCCCTTCGTCTGGCGCCAATGGTATTCGTGCGACCGGGTGAGTTGCGGCACGCCGAGTGGAAAGAGATCAACCTTGATGCCGCCGAGTGGCGCCTGCCTGCCGAGAAGATGAAGGCGAGGGTGCCCCATGTGGTTCCGCTGAGCTTGCAGGCTGTGGCGATACTCCGCGAGCTGGAACCTTTGACGGGGCGTGGCAAATACGTGTTCCCAGGGGTGCGCAGCAGGCAGCGTCCGATGAGCGAGAACACGGTCTTGGCTGCGCTTCGCCGGATGGGCTACCCCAAAGAGCAGATGACCGGCCACGGCTTTCGCAGCATGGCCAGCACGCTCCTGAACGAACAGGGCTGGAACAAGGATGCCATCGAGCGCCAGCTGGCCCACGGCGAACGCAACAAGGTTCGTGCCGCATACAACTACGCCGAACACCTACCGGAGCGTCGCCGCATGATGCAGGCGTGGGCGGACTACCTCGACAAGCTCCGCGAAAGCCGTGCCTCTGCGGTGCGTGCTGCATAGCAAGCCTACTTGCCGTGCCGGGATGAACCCCCAGCGCTGCCGGCACTGTCACTTGTGGCTAATCACGATGACTATTGGGACAAGAACTCCACTGGCAACCCCCCATGTCCATGTTCTTTATCCGCGAAGGAGCCTACCGCAGCAAAGGTCCAACGCCGTCTCTGCCTGCCTGCCTAGAAGCAGCTCGGTTCGCGATCTTGTACCAACACGCCGTGCGGGTAGAAAAGGGCGGCGAAATTAGTCCTGCTCCGGCGAATCGAGCAGTTGCTTTTCTGCGCGAGGTACGCGACTGGCTTGAGGTGCCCGGTAACGATGCTACCAACTTGGCCAACGAGATTCGGCAAAGTGGTGTTGTTCGAGAAGGGCGATGGGTTCCGGAGGCATTGCGTTCGCTTGCTACTGCTGCTGCGTACTGGTTTGAGGCGGAGAAGAACGCTCGCCAAATGGACACTGATCGAGCTTGGTCGGCTCTGCTTCAGTGCCACTACTATCTGGGCAGGGCAAGCGGACCTGAATCACATAAAGAACGCTCATCCCGAGCAGGGACAGCAGGGAAGAGGCCCTACGACGAGATGCGCCAAAAGCTGATTGAGTGGTTGGCGGAACTCCCTGCGAAGGAATTCAAATCAGTCGGGTCGGTGGTTGCGGCAATCATGCCCAAGGCGCTGGCATTCGCGGTTGAGCAAGAGCGCAGTCCTGGCGTAAAGGCAAGAGTGGGCCACGCGACTAGCGAAGGGCTCGGGAAGCTCTTTGTGGGCTGGACCCAGTCGGACGATGCCATTCGGACTGCCGTCGAGCGAGCAATGAAGAATCCGATCCAGCTTGGCGCGCCTCGCAAAAGCGCTCCCAAGTCGGCACCGCAAGCCAAGTAGTTGTTTATCTTATTTATTGCGTTTTTTACTTTTCTTAAATATCGCGATAGGATTATTAAGGTTATCCATTTTCTCTTGTAATTCACGATTAAATCCGCGCGGTCGTCCGAGTTTTGTTCCATTCGCCGCCCTGTTGAGCCCGTGAGTAAAGGTTTTCCACTTCGGAGGCCAACATAGTCGCACGTAGTAGTCGATTTTTACCAAATACATGGCAACCCGCTCGAGGTTTTTTCGCATATCTTTGTCGGAGTGATGAATCATTCCGACGCCTAAAGTGCCTTTTTCCCTAAATTCATCCTTCTTCAAATTGCAATTATAAAATTTCCCATTTCCGTCGGTGACCTTCTCCCAGTACTTGCCGACCATGTCGCCAAGAGTAATATCTTCTCGGACCTTGCTGCCGTTAAAAAAAAGAAGCAGGTGGAAGTGGTACTTCTTCACGGGTCCGTATTCGAGTTTTCGAGCATAGCCGACCAGTGAAGGAAACTTTCTATCCAGATGCTTCAGAAAGCGCGCGAAGCTGGCCTGGACATACTCATGATTTATGTCGCGGTTTCCGAGCGATTTTCGCAGCTCTTTTGAGAACCCCAAATCGAGCCGCACAACGAGGAGGCGCGCGTAATCCTCGAACAGGTTGTGAAGATAAGATTTTAGACTGGCCTCGTTTCCTGCTACGGCTCGCTTTTGGGCGGCGATGTTCTTTTTCAGGCTGCTAGCCTCGGCATCCTCCCTCAGCGTGGCCAAGAAGGCCTTAAGTTTATCGACACCGTCCGCCTTAAAATCAGATTCAGTCAAGCCACTTTTCGCTACCGCTCCAAAAAAAAGCTCGATATAGGAGCCGAATTCGTGTTTCGGGTAAGAGCGTCGGATCAGTTCCCAGTCGGTCCTGAAGCAGCGAATAAGTCGCCGACCAAGTTTGCCGATGCAGATGCTTGGAGGCAGCCGCGGCTTATTGGGCATCGATTCAAAAATCGAGTCGTTGCCCAGCAGGACTTGTTGAACACAGTCGTCGATTTCGATTATGAAATGCGGAATATCGACGTCGTGGTCTAATACGATAAATCCATCTTCGCGAATCATTAGGGCCATCTGCCATTGCTGTATCATCGATGGTTCTGTGTGACTGGCTTTTTGCCTATTTCCTCCCCAATCGCGATTATTCTGCTTTCTTTTCATAATTGAGTGTCGATTGTTTTGGTGAAACCAATGGCTGGTTAGGTGGCTGAGTGATGGTTATATAAAGTACAAAGATTAATATATATACAAATACAAAAATAAACAATCCGTTTGTTATTGGTCTGATTGTATATTTAAGTGCTCGATGCCTCCTGTAGAAAAAATGCTTTGGCTGCCGATACGGCCGCCTTCTGGTATTGGGCAAGTTAATGTAAATGTGGCCGCTATTACTCGTTGTATGGTTTTGTCGAATAAAATATCGAGTCCAGGTTTAGGGTGCGCGGTAGTTTTTAGGGTCGGATAGGTAGCGCCGAAACTCTCCGGCGCGGCAGCCGCTGCTACTGCCATTTCCGATTTTCTCAATCGGCGGAAAGGCGCCAACCTTGGACTGCGCATAGATCGACGCGCGGGATTTTCCGGAGATTTGCCTCAGGACTGGAATGCGAAGAAAGGCCTGGTCCGGCAGGTCGTCGAAATGGAGTGGCTGTCTCACGGTTGCGGTGCCCGAGCTGAAATCGAGACCTGACCGTATCCCTGATCCCGAAGAAAAAAAAACCCTTGAACCGCTTCAAGGGTAATTTCAGGCTGGTGCGGCATAAATTCGCTCATCGGAAAAATTCTTTCTTAATCAAAGAGAAGAACCAACTTCCCACCCGATTTTGGAACCAACTTTCCCAAATTGAAATATGCAGAAAAAGGTATTATAGAAGTAAATTACATTACCAAATCACTCGTTCGACTTTGCAATTCTGTAGATTGCGTAGGCCATTAGGCCCAGTACGACAAGGTCACTCCAGAGCGGCCAGATCAATGCCAGTACGGCGACTCCGCGTTCGACGTTTCCTGTTGGCCGGTCACCGCTGCGGGCTAGAGTGGCGAGGACGCCGTAAATGACGGTGGAAGTCACCAAGTAAAGGCACGACGCCGGGCCGTGCCTTCGAGGGTTGCGACATTTGCAGTTTCTTGAGCCCCTAACGTCGACAAAGCTCTATTCGGTATGTGGATAAAACCACCGGGATGCGCTGGCCCCTCACTGGCCGGCTGATGGGCAGCTACTCGGCCCCTCCGCAGTCGCCTGGATCGGCATGGGCGGGAGCAGAGCAGTGTCCGGCGCCTTGTGCTGCTCGGCGTCCCACTGGCGGGAGCGGCGGCGCCATGAGTAGATCGTGGCGCTGCTGATCTGGTACTCGCAGCACAGCTTCAATACGGGCCTGCCGATATCCAGCTGGTGGACGATGTGCCGCATCTGCTCGGTCGAAAACTTCGACTTCTTCATGGTGGATTCCTGATCGTGGATGGAGAGATCGGCGCGATCCGGGACGATGGGTTCGCGCCACACGATGTGAATACTTCTGAAGTTTTCGCAGAGCCGAGTTGGATCACTCTGCGACGGATTCAGGAATCTTCGGTGTCCCCAAGTACCCACGACTCATCCGGCACTCACGCGGCATGCGTGAGCGCCAGTCAGCCAGGGTCTGGACGGTGCCGCCGCAGCAATCTAACCGTCGTCAACGGAGATCGCGTCGCCGATGACTACGTCGAAGTTGCTCATCGATCTATTCCGAGCGCTGAGGAAGTTCAGCCTTTGGCTGACCCGAAGGTGGTTTTACGCAAAGCGTGCCGATAGGGCGGTAAAACGAGCCCCCGGAGGGACTCATCGACAGCGTGTTGCCATATACAAGGCCGACGATATTGACACGGCCCTTCTCGTAGCTGTTGGTGCTACCCATGGGTCCGGCATCGTGCAAGTCGCTACTCCAGAACCAGCTGGTGGAAAGATCGAAGAGACTCGACACAATGCATACATCGCTGCCTCCACATTTCGCTCTACCCGCCCTTTCATTGATGAGACTTTTGAGAATCTTTTCATGCGGCAACTGCCAACCGCCCCCGTCAGCAGTCAAGGCCTTGCAGTAAGCCTTTGCCTCCTCCCAGCCAAGGTTTCCACCAGCGTCACTTTTCGTCCACTTCAACCGGGTTCTCGGTTGCAACAGAACACCCCCGCCCAGATCAGTGATGGCCCAGATCGGTGCTGAAGAAGACGCGGACGCTGGAAGTTGACTGTCGCTACCCGTAGACCGCACGCACAACTCACCGATCGGCTCGTCAACCGAGCCCGCCATGCTGATCACTTTTATCGATCCGTCATCGAGACTCACGAGTTCGGCCGAAAAAGGCCCTGACTTGCTTGCGCTCCAGGCCAGCCGATTCGGCAGCACAAACAGCGGCGAGACCTTGCAGGTGTATGCCACGCCACAGCGGATTCCTGAGATCTTCGGATCCACGATGCTCTGGAGTTCGGCTGTTTTTGGCAGGCGCCAACGGCCGCCAGCGAAGTCAGACTTGCTGCAGAAAGCGCTTGCGGCGTCCCAACTCAAATTCTTGCCGTATTGGACGCGCATCCACTGCAGGCCGGATTTCTTCTGCAGCAGCACATTGCCGCCCTGGTCTGCCATCGCCGCCGGCGAATCGGGCGCCGGTGTCGAGGCACCCGCTCCCGCCTGGGGTGCGAGCGAGTCGCGGTATGACGACATCAGGTTCTCGCAGTAGCCGGCCTTCGCCCAGTCCTTGACCGTCGACAGGTTCGACGAGTCGCCATCGGGAAAGGCACGCAGGCTGGCGCCTTCAATCGCCTGCTGGGACAGTCGTAGACAGTGTCGCGGATCGCTGGCATCGCATTCTTGGCCGATCAGTTCAGAGAGACGCTTGGACGCTGCTCGATCCAGGAGCTTGGATTGTTCGCCGTAATTCATGTACCGGCTGACGATGACGCACTGCGCGGCATCGTCCTTCTCCGTCGAAAACAAACTGAATCCCGACAGCAAGCAAACTGCCCCCGCCGCCAATGCAAACCTCGCTAAAGACTTCATGATTTCTCCCGTAGATTGTGTCGCGGGGCATCGGCGATGCACCCCGGCAAGCTCGAGTGTTGGGTGGTGGTTGTGGGTATTGCCGCGCCTACCCGATGTCAGTGCTTGATCAGCGCGCCAGAATGTCGCGCGCGCGATTGATGTCCTGCGTTTTTTCCTTGACCAAGTTCTGCACGACCTCCGGCAGACTCGCGTACTTGTCCGGATGCAGCTCCGAGACCTTCTTGCGCCACGCCTGCTGGATCGCCTCCGGCGAGGCACCCATCTGGACGCCCAGTACCTGACAGGCCCAGCCGACATCGCCGCCGTTGCTTTGAGACCCTCGGCTTGAAGACTGCCCGGTAGCTTGTCCCTTCGCCTCCTGGATCATTTCGGGCGAGACCTGCATCCTGCGCCCCAGTGCATCCAGCTCGGACCCGATGACGCTCTCGGCACAACCCGACAGTCGCAGCAGCCCGGCGATGCCGGCCAAGATGCTGACCGACAACGCTTCGGCATCAAATCGCCGGAGGTACGCCGAGACACTCTCCTCGACGGTCGGACGCACAGTGAGCTTGAGCCGATCTCGTAGTGCCCCCGACTCGTCGCCGTCGAGTTCGAGGAACTCGCTGAAAACACTCTTGATCAGCCTGATCTTCTCGCCAGTCCAGGGCCCTGAACGAAGCGCATACAGCGCCAGCAAATCGACCGCCGGCGCCAACCAGCCGATGTTGCTCCACGGCTCAAAGCCGACTCGAACCTGGGCTGTCGCGATGAGGTGCCCGACATACTCCTCATCCTTCAAGGCCACCACAACCACCTCTACGGTGCTCGCCTGGGTGCGGTTGATCGACAGGACATGCAGCGGGACGTCGAGCGACACGGTTCGGCTCGTGACCTCCCTGCCAAGGACGAAGTCCCCGTCATCGTCCCGGAAATGCTCGACGTGGCTCTTGAGGAAGGCCTCGCCCTGCTTCAGCCGCACCGCGATGACGTCGACGTTCACCCGCGCCGGTAGCGTGGCGGTCACCCGGAGCACGTTCCCGGACTGAGCCAGCGCGAGGGACCCGCTGCCGATGGCATTGGGCGCACTGCTGCCGTCCTCGCTGCCGTTGCCATCGGAGTCCTCGAAGCCGGCGCCGAGAAGAACCCCGATGCCGGCTCCGACGGGACCGCCCATGGCCGCCCCGATCACGCCACCAATGACTTTTCCCCAGGACACGGAATACCTCGACTATTTCTTGTCGCGGGTGTTTGCCATCAGAAGGATGACGCTGATGAAAATCACGATGACGATCGCCCCGACGATCTCGCCGAAGACCGGAAAGATCTGGAACGGCCAGACCAGCGACTTGCCGAAGGCGAAGAAGAAGCCCCGGTAGCTCTCCGCGCCGAACAGCCAGTTGTAGAGGGTGAACAGGATCGCCACCAGCGCATACGCCCCTATGAACAGCTCCTTGGTGGTGAATTTGGTATCGGCGTTTTCGGCAGGCTTGTTTTCTTCGTTCTCTGACACGGTGTATCTCCTTGGATGCTGAGTGAGGACGTGAAAGGACTCATTCCCAGTCTTGGGTGAGTGCTTCGTAACAACGCTCGCTGGCTTCCAGATCCAGCGTCATGCAGTTCTGGAAATCGACGAGTTCCTGCTGGCAGGAGCCTTCCAGCCCTGGCTGCTGCAAGGCCTCCTCCCGGCTTACGCCGCCCAGTCGTCCGGCCGACTCGACGTAGTGCTCGATGCAGTCCGGGACATACGACTGAGGGTTCTCGACGATCTGTTTTTGGATCGCCTGCCAGCCCGGAGAAGGAAACGTGCTGGTGCTGGAAACGGTGTTCTCGGGAGATGTCGCTGCCGGTGACTCGCCATTCGGTTGCTCGAGAGGGGCGGGCTCGCCGCCTGCCGCGTCGCTCGACGGCGTGACGGGGGAGGTCACGCCCTCCGTCGCGAATCGGGCGGCAATTTCCGGGCTGGGCGTCCAGCCGGATTCCTTGAGCTGCGCCAGGAATTGCCTCTGGATCTCGTGCTTGATCGGGACCAGGTCCTGGGGCCCCACGAACGCCCGAACACCGCCGTCCAAGGGACGGCGTTCGCCCAGGAACCACCGGGAGAAAAATCCCGGACGCCGGCTTTGCAGATGCTCGATGGCCTGGTCACGAACGGAATTGACCGACTCCTCGAACATCATCCAGCCGGCCTCCCCGAACACCTCGATCATCTGTTCCTTCGTCCGGACCTCGTTGAACGGAATCCAGGTCTCGGCGTCGTTGGCCCTCAGCACCGCGATGTTGAACTTGATGCTTCGGTTGGTGCAGCTGTTCGTGGATTGCCCGAAGCACTCCTGACGTAGCGTCTCCTGGAGGTAAATGAGCTTTCCTGCCTGGTAGGTGTCGCAGCTCGACAGCAGCAGCACCGCCGTCAGCAGAGGTACGACTCGGTTGATTCGTCGCTGGGGTGGGCGGGCCGACGGCAAGGCACTCGGCGCGCCTTCGGGAATCGGAATGCGCATGGCGGGTTGGTTGTTCCTGGTTGGAAAAGCGAGTGATTGGAGGGCTTAGCCGACCTTTCGGACGGGTACGACGTAGGTGATCGCGAGGGCTGCCAGGATCAGCGTCGTGGTCACAATGGCCACCGCGCTTCCGGCGCCCGGTCGCACGGAGCCGCTCAACCAGGCAAGGCCGATCAAAATCGGCATGCTGGCAATGGCAAGCAGCGAAACGACGACGGACCAGCTGGAGACTCGCCAGCGGTTCCCGCAGCGGACGCAGCGGAATTTGAAGATCGGTCCGAAGACCAGCTTTTTGACCAAGCTGATCCGGGCGATTTGGCAATGAGGGCAGCGCTGGGTCATGGAGCTTTGTCATCCCCGCCAGCGGCGCGCAGCAGAAGCCATCCGACAGCGATGCCAATGGCCCACAGCGGCCCCAAGACCCAGAAAAAGATGAACAGACCGATCAGGCCGACAAGTAGTTGTGCGAGTGATTGCATACGTTCCCTTTTCCCGACGCCCTCGTCCCAGCCGGCTTCAA
Organism: Stagnimonas sp.; assembly: GCA_030696045.1. Classification (GTDB taxonomy): domain Bacteria; phylum Pseudomonadota; class Gammaproteobacteria; order Nevskiales; family Nevskiaceae; genus Stagnimonas. Next base: position 27,651 of record JAUYNO010000078.1, read on the forward strand.
ACCGAGGAGATAGGTATTTATGCTGACTGTGAAACCGACAGAAGTATCCTGTCAATGGCCAGCCTGCTGGATGAGCCTTTGCCGCTATGGCAAAGCAATCTGCTGGGCGAAAATCGACCCCGTCACTACGGTCAAGAATCTCGGGCAGCCTCGTCACGAAGCGAGTGGCCCTGGGCTGGTCTCAAGAGCAGTTGGCGACTGCGGCTGGAATCAATGCAGAAACGATCTCCCGCTATGAAAGGGGTGTCTCGTTGCCTTCGATTGAGGCGCTTGAACGGCTAGCAAAGGCGCTGAGCGTTGATCTGTCGGAACTTGTATCTAGCCCTTCAAATCAGCCGCCGGAAGACGCGCAGCTGATCTCGGCTTGGCTAACCGGCTTGAATTCAGATGACCGCGCGTTCCTGACGACACTCATCGATAGCGCAGCTCGGCATTTGAAGCGTCGCAAGCCCTAGGGCCGTGCGGTCTACAACAGGCCACGCTCCGCGAACGAAAGCGGCGTCGCCATGCCGCCCACGATGAAGTGGTCCAGCACACGCACATCGACCGTCTGCAGCGCCTCCTTGAGTCGCCTTGTCAGCAGGACATCGGCGCCGCTATGAACCGTGCAACCCGTGGGGTGGTTGTGGGCAAAGATGACCGCGCAGGCGTTGTGCCTGATTGCAGCTCTCACGACCTCGCGTGGATACACCGCCGCCTCCGAGATGGTGCCTTGGGCGAGCTCCTCCCAGGCGATGAGCTGATGCTTGGTGTCGAGGAAAAGCGCGCAAAACACCTCGCGGTCCTTCACGGCCAGATTCATCTGGCACCAGCGGCGTACCAAGTGGGGTTCATTCAAGACCGGCCCGGCCGTGCGAAGCCTTTGCTCCAGAATCCGCAGGGCGCGATACACCGTGCGGTCCTCTCTGGTTTGCTGCTTCGCGCCATCAAGTTGAGTCATGCAGCCTCCAATGGGTTGTATGTGATAAGGGCTTGAGCGCACGCAACGGCTTCGCGTGCCTCGGTAGCGCCTGGAAAGTTCGGGTCTTCGTTGCCGGCGGCCTTGAACGCTTCAAGATCCTCGGCGCGGCTTTCGGCGTACGGCAGGACCTCGGCGAGCGCAGCGCGCAAGCGTTCGATTTCAGCGCTGCAGGCGGTCAGCGGGTGCTCAATTCCTTCGAACTGAAACAACGCATCGCGATAGAGGTCGATGAGTTCTCGGTCTTCAGGATCGTCGGACGATTCGCGCGCCGTCACCGCCTCCAATGCGAGGCCGGCGACGATGCGGAATAGTTCAGCGGGTTCAAAGCGTTGACGGGACATGGGGTGTTTGCTCCGGTGCCGGAACGGCGCTTTCGGTTTCGTCATGGCGGTACCCCCGGCTCATCCAGCCCTCCCGGGGAATCCGGGATAGCCAGTCGGCCAGGCTCGGCACGATCCCGCCGCAGTCCTCCTGGATGTGCTGCTCGGCGATGTAGCGCACCGGCACCGCCCGCCCGGCGGAGTTGGTGATCGCCCGCCCGAAGTGCTGCTCCGCCTCGAAAACGCCAAAACTGTGATGCCGCAGCGCCCGGTGGCGGAAATCGCAGAACGCCACCTTGCTGCCGTCCAGCCATTCGTGGATGGGCAGGTAGTCGGCGACGTCTCCGCCCCAACGCTTCACCGAGGTCTGCGCGTGATAGCAGGGATGGGTCATGGTTCGTCTCCGATCGCGACCTCGAACCCGTCGTGCGTCGAGGTGCTGTAGTCGGTGAAGCGCGCGTTGTGATCGTGCTCCAGCGTTCCGTCGGCAAGATGCCAACGGAATGAGCCGTAGGCGCCTTCGTTGTTCTCCCAGCCGCCGTGGCGCAGGTTCAGGAGGGCGTAGAGCAGATCTTCGACCCGCCGGCCGGTCGAGGTATCGACCGGGATGAAGCGGCCTGGCTCCGAGGCATCCAGGTAGCGGATATCTTCAATCTGCCCGGAATCACCGACGCCGTCGTAGTCGGCCTGGACATCGGAAATGCCCAGCGTCGACAGTTCGGCGCGCAGGGCGGGCTCGGTGGCCAGAATGTCTCGCTGGCGCGCGTTGTAGTCCTTCAGGAAGGTGCTGGTGGTGATGCTCATGAGGGCTCCTCAATCTCGGGCCGGCGGCTGGCCGGCAAAAAGAAACCCGGCGCGCGCTTGAGGCGCGGCCGGGTGGTTTGGTGTCGCCGAAATGGCGGAAAGACGCGGTACCAGGGGGTTACGCCACCAACTTCAGGGCCTCGTCCCAGGCCCTCTGCTTGACCGCCGCCCCTTGCCCGAACCAGGCGGTATCCCGCCGGTGATCGTCGCTGCGGGAACGGCGGTGGTGGTCGACGTACTCGGTGACGCTGTTCAGGAGCCCCCAGGCGGTTCCGGTGCTCGATGCCAGTTGCGCACCGAGCCCCTTGCCGGCGTAGAGCGCATGGACTGCCTTGAGCGAGCGCTCACCGGCGGACTGGCCGTCTGTCGGAGCAGTGCTCGAGCCCGTCAGCACCCGGCGCAGCAAGGTCTCGGCCGAAGCGTCGGTGAGTTTTCGCTCCGCCAGTGCCTTCATCCGGGCCATGAAGCCGTCCCAGGACGAGATGGCGATACCCAGCTGCTGCTTCACCGCCTGCGCGTCGAACTTGCTCCGGTGTCCTACCTTGACTGCTCCGCCATCGTCCCGAAGCGCGATAGCCAGGGTGTTTTCGCAGACGACGCGGATCGACGTGAACTGCGCCGTGGTCGCCAGAGAGCCGTCACAGGCGGTGGCCAGTAGCAGATAGCCCCGGACCTCGTCACGGCCCTTCAGCAGGACGCTCTGACCGGTTCGGGCGAGCGCCCAGAGCTTGCGCCCCTCCTTGAGGACGCCGGCGGTCTCCAGCTGGAAGCCACCCGCCTCGGTCAGATCTCGGTAGAACTCCAGGATCTCGGCCGGCTGGACGACCTGGTATCGCTGGGAAACCACTGACAGGGGACGCTGGGTGTCGGAGCGGTACAACACCTTCTGCTCCGGAAAGGCATGAATCGACCCCAGGCCGTCGCCGGAAGCGACGAAGCGGACGTCGGCGGAGCGGATGGACCAGTCCATGCCGGCTTCGCGGGCCCAGGCTTCGAGAGACTGGTTGGGCGGCAGGACGGTTCCCAGAGAGTGGCGGGTAGCGGCACGTCGAGCGCCGATGGATGCGAGTGACATGGGTGCTCCTCAGTGCGATGGGTGGAAGGGGGAGTGCGCAGGCGAGGGTGGTCCGACGAACTCGTCGTCGGGATCCACGAAGCCTTGCGGGAACGGTCGGTCGCGGATCAGCTCAGGACCTCGGTCACCGAAGGTGTGACCGCATGCGACACAGCGATGGTTGTCGAGGACGTTGCTGTCGATGGCGTCACCAATGCTGACGCCGGCGGCGGCCCCGCTGGCTCCGCCCAACAGCGCGCCGACGATGGCGCTGGCGATGCGGCCGACGAGGGTGCCGCTATTGCTGCTGTGAAGCGAGGACACGAAGCCAACGATGAAGCCAGCGATCGCGCCAACGGCACCGCAGAAGCGGCGGGCATGGTGCTGTGTCGTGACCCGGGTCGAGCCGCACTTGGAACAGATCGGGATTGAAAACATGGATCTCCTCTCCGACGATTTGGGACGAAAGGCATTCGTCCAAGCACGCGGGGATGCGGGCTCAGGAGAGGTATATGTGGTCAAGAAGCGATTAGAAAGGCACGTTAGCGACGGCGCGCGATAACTGACTGCAGTGCCGTGATTCCCTCGCTAGGAAGTCGCTGATTAGGTACCAGCTGAACTCCAGAAGCCCACATACCGAGGCCGGAGCGCCGGAACATCACTTCCTCCACCCCGATACTGAAGGCTTCACCGACCTCAGCCCCTCGGACCTTCTGTTCATGCTCCCGCAGCTGGGTCTTGTGATTCCAGCTGCTCATGAAGGCCCGGTCCACGAAATGGAGAGCTCCGTTTGGACATAGCAGCTTCAGCCCCAGATCACGACAGCGGCCCTGTACCGCTTGTCGATACACAGGGCCCGTGGCGCCGGAGTGCTCGGCAATCGGGACCCCTATCGTCTTCGTTATCTGCGTCGGATTGGCGCCAATGAGCCAGCAGGTGACGGCCTTGAAAGCGCCTGCCGGCAACTCATCCAACGCAGGGTCCATCAGATCTCCCTTCACAAGCAACACAGTGCCGGGTGGTCCTTGGTGGTGACTGACCACTTCGACGACGTCGCAGACGGACACCGGGATATGCATCAGTGTCAGATAGGTGGCAGCCTCCTTAAGCAGGCGGGCATTGATCTCCACACAGATCACCCGCGCACCATTGCGGGCAAGTTGGTAGAGGCCACGTCCTGCACCAGCGCCGACGTCCAGCACGAGGTGTGCCGATCCCAGTTGCGATGCCATCCAGGCATAGTCGTTGTCGCGATCCAACGCCACCGAACTCGCGACCCAGTTCTCTCCGTACTCGTCGTCAGTCATCGCGGTGCCAAAGGCGTTTTTTATGGAAGCGCTCATCGAGTCCGTTCTCCGTGGAAGCGTTCAGTGAAATGAGGTGAATCGCTATGTATTGGCCATCAGGCAAGTGAGTGCCGATGGCAGGCGTTGGCAACTCAGCAACTGCAAGCTAAATCGGTGTCACTCTGATGTGCGGTCTTTTGGTAAAAGGATCGCTTCCCACTCGATCGAGTTGATCCCGTCAAAACTCGCCTCGAATTCGCGCAGGCCGACGTGCGCTGGATGTGCTTCAAAAGCACGCTCAACAAATAGCTTCGAGTTCGAACTCTCTCCGGCGATGCGATACTTCTCTGCAAGGGCGAGGCAGGCCGCAGCCTCGAGTAGTCGGGGCGCGTGAAGGCCTTTGGGTCGAGTCCGTTCGGCGAAATACAGCTCCAATGCGGTCCGATGTTCCTCACGCGTCCAGTCCTTGTGTGCGTTAAGGACCGTAGAGACGACAACCGTTTCAATGCTGGGGCGGCTCGCCTCCGCGCTGTGCTCGTTTAAGAAGGCATCGAACCCGGGCGTTCGCTGATCTGGGTTGACCAGAAGATTGAACAGGATGTGCAAGGCAAGCAGTGCGGGCCGGTGCGCCGCCGCTGCCTGGGGTAGCAGGCGCTCGATGTCGGCGAGCATCGGCCGCAGGTCGACAAGCTTGGCGTCGGGTTCACGATTGAGAACCGATGTAGTCAGACTGAGCATCCCTTCTAACCTTCGGCGCGCATCTGCCGGGTCGGTCAGTGGACGCCATACCCAGTATTGAGGAGCAAACTCCATCGAGACGACGCCCGCTTGCTCAAGCGTGTAGTTGTAGGTTTCCTTCTCGATCTTCGGGCGCTCGGTTACAAATGTTCTGATGACGTGACGAGTAAGTCGGAACAGTCCTTGAAAAGTCAGCGCGGGCCGGCGCTCGACAGTGATCGTTTCCCAATGCCCGTGCGGCAACGCGATAGGTGTGGGTAACGGTCGCAGCCGGTGGATGTATGCGGAACGCATCTCGTACGCTTGCCGGAGAGCCCCGTCGAGTTCGAAGCGCGTCACGGGGTGAACGCCGGCATTGGGCTCCCGGAAATAGTTGGCGTTGACATGAGCTTGAACAAAGGCGCGATAGCGCCGCGCCAGCGCGACGTGTTCATGTTCAAGGATGGCCGATCGAACGGCGTCCGCTCGGACCGCGATTACGTCAGTGAGAGCGGCATCGACCGCATTCCGCTTACGGCCATCTAGGTCAGACCATGCTGGTGCGAAGCCGTCGAAGTCCTGCGCGAGCGACTCACACGATGACACGATCAGGGTGTAGGCAAGCGCAAGATCGTCAGGGATGCTGTGCAGGCCAGCCACGAAGGTCCGCATGGCACGCATGGCACCGAGATAGCTTCGACGCTCCAGCGCAAGTAACGCATCAACAAAGACAACGAATGCGTCCGCCTGCTCGTCTGAAATGTAAGTCGTTCGGTCGAAGAAGCCGGTGACAAATTTCTCGGGCGCTTCGTAGGACGAAAACCCTGGACGCCCTCCAGTAAGGGCGCGGACTGTCTCCGGCTCGCGCGAGAAGACACCGCCAAGACCGAACGAGGCGACCACAGCAAAGTCGTCGAGGAAAGGACCCACCGTATGTGAGACCAAAACGCCCACTTTCCGATCAGTCTTCTCGATTCGCTCCTCAAGTTCGTAGACGAGAGCTAAGTCCGCCGGCCCAGAGCCGGTTGATCGAAGAGTCCCGGCTCTCGTGACAATTGCGCGGTTATACGGAAGACGGACGTTGGCGTAGAGGACGCCTGTGAGCTGGTTAGTTCGACCAACACCGTGTTCATAGAGCTTTCCCGTGTTGATCTGCAGCACGATTTGGTCTCAATCCTTAGCTATCTTCAATGAGTCAACGCTATGGAGTGGCATTTCAGAATCCGGCTCCTGCGGATAGATCGAGTACCACGACATCGATCAACGAGCGCTTGGCTGGCGAAATCCTTTCCGCAAGCATTACTTTCATCTGACTCGCGCTGGTTGGCGCCTCTAAACCGTCTGGATGAGCTTTCAGCCGACGCCCACTGTCAGACCTCCTATCGCCGAACCAAAGCACGCAATAGATGCCCCGTTGGTTCGAGCGCCAATCGATCAGATACCTTGCATCCAGTTGAGTGGTCGCCGCGTCCCACACTTCGTTATGCCATTGACCTTTTACTTCCATGGGCATCTGCAACTCGCCCGCCTGAAATGCCAAGTCCACCCGCTTGTCCTTGGGCATGTCGGCTTCCGTGAGGCGATAGACGTCGTATCTAGCGAGCTCAGGTCCTAGCATTCCTGCTAGACGATCCCTGCAACGATTTTCGTCGCGCGGATTTCCGTCGTCTCCCCAGAAATCCCTGACCTGGTCAATGTCCTCACCTAGCAGCTTTGCTTGAACGACGCTCAGTTCCTCGAGAACCGTAGCCTTCAAGTCTTCGGCGTTAGATGGGCGAGCAGAGTCGAGCAGCGCACGCAGTTCGGCCGGCGCTAGCGGGTCGAAGGTCATCTCCGCGCGCTTCTGTCGTTGTTCGGCAGCCATATGGCGAATCAAGTCGGTATAGCTGTCGCGAGGCTGAGCAATCAACCTTTCGAGCGCCACGCTGGCATCACTACTTGGGTCATTGGCTAGGCGACCAATTAACGACCGTAGAAAGTCCGTAGCGTCATAAGGGTTGCAATCTCCTGCGCCATGACCTCTGAGTTCCGCGTACGGCCATGGCACACGGAATTCCGAAATCACCCACTCGACCAAATCGCTCCGCGGCGTGCTCAACGCGCCACCGCGGCTCCAGCCGAGTCGCTCGCGAACGGCCCAAATGAAGTCCCGATCGCGGGTTCCGATGCTGGTCAGCCGATGAGACGCTTCGTCGAACCGAACCAGAAGATCAACTGCCTGCCAGAATCTTCCTTGCGCAACGTCGCGATACCCTGCACGGGCTTTTGAGTTCGAGAGCTCCGCTAAGTCCTCGATCCTCCCGTTGCGGGCAAGGCACTCCACGAGGTCCAGTTCCACAGACAAAGGCAATTCTGTATACGTCCGCAACCAAGTAGCGGCAAGCTTGCCTCCAGTGTGCTGCCAACGGCCTTCGCTTTTTAGCTTGTAAAGCCCCGACACATGTTCTTGCCGAGCTTCCAACTGCGGCTCAATCCAGATTCTTGCAAACGCCTCACGGTCGGACTCGCTACTGACCACAATTTGCTCCAAGGCGGTGCTCAAGTCGTCAAGACTGGCGTCTTTCACGTAGACGAGAGTTCCAACGCATATCCGAAGCGAATGAAGCAATACTTCTTTCGGCAGATCGTCGAACGAGCGCCCTTGCCGCATGCGCTCCAGCAGAGCGGCAATCACCGCGTGACTTACATAGAAGGTCTTTCCTTCTGCAGCCGACTTGCCGATCTGCTCCAGGGTTGGCAGATCGGATCGATGCAGAACTGCCTCAAACCCTTGAAGCGCGTCTTCGGCCAAATCAGGGTTTAGCCATGTAGCGATCCTTTCGGGGCCTAGGTCTAACTTCGCCGATTGTGAGAAGTGCCCAAGATATGCCCGGGCAGGATCGGCAATGACCCGAGGCGCGCCTGCGCGTAACGCTTCACGATGGCGTTCATAACTGCGGCAGAGCTCGATTTTCTTTCTCTCCTGCTCGACTCGATACTTTTCGTTTCTCTGCTCGGATTCCACCTGCCAGCCTGGCTTTTTAGGGTGAAAGAGATCATCTAGAAACCTCGTCAACTCAGCATCCCCAGTCGCGAATGCCTTCGCGAGCTCGTACGTGCGCTCACTCAATCCAGATGGAGTGCGAGCCCAGCGCATGAGGTCTTGCCAGTCCGTTCGTACCTCTTGGTTTGACCGATCCAACTCAGCGAATCTTTCGAGGTGCCATTCAGCATCATTCTGGGCTGCCGAAAATCCAACTTGGCGATTCCCCAACTCTCCCACGAGCTCGAACAGTCGCCGGCCAGCTCGCGCTTCGAGTAGTGCGTGGAGTTGGATTGCCCTGCGGACGTCCGCGTGTTCCGAAAAGAACTCGCGAATCTTTTCCCCCAGTGTGAATTCACCCCGAGGAACGAACGTCAGTGCTCGGAGCCACCGCCACACACTACCCGCGATACTCGTGCTGACCAGATTCTCGCGGACCGCTCGCAGGATCAGCCTTGGAACAAGTTCAGCAAGATCGTAGGAACAATCAAAGTCGTGGTCGTCCAATAGGCAAAGGTAGTCGGCCATCCGATCTAACACAGGAACGACTCGATCCACGCTGAGCGAGTCTACAAGCCGACGATAGTCGTGAATCGTCGAGGATCGGTTGTCAGATTTCGGCAGGCAGCAGATTGTCAAGCCGATCTCGGCGAAAACAACGTCGACGAGAAGCTCGTCAGGTACATCACAGCCACTCATTTCGATGACGTCTTTTGCCAGTCGAATGGAGTCTTCGCTTGCTTGGTCCCGCAATTTTGAAGAAACCGAAATCGCCCACGCACGATCACGCAAAGGGTGCAACGCTTCTGCTGCGTCAAGTCGCTCGCTGTAAAACCGCTGATCGGACACCAGGATCTCTTCGAGCTCTGACGAGAGATCTCGTGCCAGCGACGTTCCCTTAAGACCTTCAATCAATAGCCACCGCAGATGCGAGTTGCTACTTGCTGACCCGACAACCGCACGGATCTTCTCGCGCAGGGCCGGTAGCATGATCCCCGCTGCGATTTGCGTATCCCATTCCTCTGCTCGAAAGTAGGGGTCGCTTTCAGCCAGCGAACGTAGCGATTCAAGCAGAACATCAGCTTGAGTGAGAGTGAGTGTTGAAGACTCTCCATAACGGAGCAGCCCGTAGGGGTCCGCTTGGGCGATGGCCTCGAACATCGTCGGGCTATGGAATGCCAGCCAGGCATGCACCCCGCGCAAGCTAGCGGGAACGGCGCCCGCACCATGAAACTGAGCCAGCAAGCGGCGCTGAATCTTTGGTGTGTCAGCACATCTCGTCAACCATCGGGCAGCGAGAAACTCAGACACTACGCGGTGGATCGGCTTGAGGCGTTGAGTACCAACACTTACGAAAAGCTTTGAGCCCAAGATCGCGTTCGTGCCGCTTGCGTTTGGCAGGATGGAGATTTCCGAGTGCGGCAGATCGCCTAGCGATCTCGCAGTGGGCACAGCATCGCTGACCGCTTCCGCTCCAGAGAAGAGCAGTGCGGCGCAGATTGCACCGGCAGCGTCTAATCCACCCTCCTCAGTCAGCTGTGCGAGCCCCGATTGGCTTCTGTCTGGATCGTGCTCATACCAAACTAGCGCGGTAACTCGACCAAACAGCGCTCCTCTGGTTGCTGGGAGCTTGGCATCGCGCGAGGCAACCGTTCCCATCAAGCCAAGCGTGAGCGGGTTGGCGTAGATATCCTGTAGACCGTTGGAATCGAGATGCTCCAAAACATGCGCGGAATTGACGCTCGGGTACTGCAATTCAAGGAACTCTTTCGCTTCACTACGTACGAGCGGCTCCAGGCTGAATACTTTGGGTGCCTCACCATAGATCTGCCGCAAGCCTGACTCGTGGCGCGACTGCCACTCGCGACTCCGACAGGAAATAATGAAGTCAGGAGAACCCGCCGACTCAAGCTGCGCCAAGATGCGATCCATTGCATCACCATCGCGCTTCGACATGGCTTCATCGAGTGCATCGATGAGAAGGGGCTTTCCCGACGCGACAAACTGCCTAGGATCGTGCGAGTGCATGAAGCGAACTGCCGTGACGGTCGCAACTTGCAAACGCTTTCCGAGTTCCGACATCAAGCCCGATTTGCCCATTCCTGGCTCCCCCAGGACTACCGTGGCCTTAGGGGATGTCCCTAGCTGGCTCTCGCTCACCAAGCGGCTGGTGCCGTCATTGGCCTGGATACGAAGCTTGCGCGGAATTCTCACTGGCGATTCTTGGGTCAAGGGTCATGTCCTCCCAAGTTTCGGTGGCGCAAGATGGCCCAGCGCTGGGTTAGTACTCGAACTGAGCCAGCGGCACAGTGGAAATACCAACCGACTGACTCGATCGCGTTCATTTCGACCCGTCCCCGTATTCATTTACCAACCGGGCGTTCCCAGCGCCCATGTTCGATGCTGCATCGACGACCAAGCAGATGCAATATCGACTTCGTTAACGACAGTTCGCTTTGGGCTGGGCTGCGGTACCTTAAATCACCAAGATGCGGAAACTCTGCCGCTGTACGAACGGTCACGCGCCCGGTTTCGTCCACCTCAACCACTTCTCGCCCTTTTGCTAGTAGGACAACATCGAGACGAAGTGCGTTGCGCGCTTCCTGAATCCTCGTGGCCCAGGTCGCCCGAACCAACTCCTGCCTTCCTTGGTCATCTCGTAATAGCTGCTCATAGAGCTGAATGCTATCAACGAATAGCCGCCGACCGCTTTGAGCTGAGGCTGTGTGAAAACGCGCCACCCGTGCGCCGCTCAGCTCAACTCCGCCGGTGTGCGCGAAATCTGTAGCTAGAAACGTCTGCAGTCACTCCAGCTTTCTTCTAGGAGGGCCTGATTTTGAGATTTCTAGCCCGCACCCACGTGCTCGAATTGTTTTCACACAGTCTCGGCTGAATGGCGACGACACAGAGGTGCCAGAATCAGCTGGACCCGATTGGTGGCTTTCTGGCGGATCAACGCTTGCGCCGAGTGATATCCAGCGATGCTTGGGAACTCTACTCAGCCGCATCAGCTGTCTTGGGGGTGAAGGAGCTACGACGTTCGGAACAGATCATCGGCCAAGCTTCCGTGTGTAACGACACTTTGGATATCGGGTACAAGCCAAGAATGGTCCGTATTGGATGCCCGTAGCAAGCCCTTCGCGTTGAACGCGGGAGAAGCTCCAGCGGCGTGGAGATCTTCGACGATTTCACGAGCCCAGCGTACGCGGCGGACGAACATCTCGGGTGAGGCCGTGGTCAGCACGATTCGCGACAGCTTGAACCAGAAATTGTCTTGGTCGCGAGAGAACGGAACCATGCCAGGCCCGTCGAACCGGTACTCCGGCATACGGGCTACCAGCCTTCTAGTCATGGCCCCCACCCTTGAAGTAAGTGGCTCCAAGGGGCGCGCCTGTCATGCCGTCCTTCATGGCCGTGCCTCACAGCCAGCCAACCAGGCTAAGGCCTTCAGCCAGCCAGGCCGCCAGGTTAGGGTGCATGTGACAACCAACGCGGCTGCGCTCAGGGCCATGATCCACACGAGCACCGCCATGGAGGCGTGATCGACCCGCAAGCACGCTGCCAGTCCGCAGGCCAAACCGAGCGCGCCTAGCACGCGCAGCCGGCGCACGGCACCACGTGACGGTGCCGTGCCCTGGACCTGCTGCCAGTGCACGTCCATCGACAGCGCAACCCAGGCCATGCCGACTCCGTTCGCCACGATGGCGGCGAACAGGAGGAGCGCGGCGGCGCCTCCTTCAAGCATGTCCTGCCTCCGTGCTCTGGGCGAGCTGGTCGGCCCCGAGGCGGGCCTTCAGCCGGTGCGCTGCCACCGTTGCCAGCGCTGCGCTGGCCAGCAGGAACAAATCCACTCCGGCCACCGGCCAGTAGGGGTGGGTGAACACGGTCTTGATCAGGTGATCGCCGGTTGTAATCCAATTCAAGAGCACGGCTGCCAGCGCCATCGCCGACACGGTCCGGCACTGCTCATACCAGGCTGGGTTCGCGCGCTCCTGGGCTACCGGAGCGCTGCGCACGAAGGCATGCGCCATCGCCAGCGCCCAGCCGGCCCAGAACAGATACACCTCCAGGTCGCCACGAGACGCCCAAGCGGCAGGAAGTCTCTCGGGCAGCAGCCGGTTGACGATCAGGAGGGTCAGGGTGGCGATCAGCATGCCGGTGACGGTGGTCACTGCCAGCGCGTCCACCACCCGACTGCCCTGGTTACCGGTCTTGGCATGCTGCTTCTTGCGCTTCTCGACAAAGAAAATGAAGCCGGTGGCGATGCACGCCGCGCCCGTTAACCCACCCAGCACATACAGCCAGCGCAGCAGCCAGTGCCGGAAATGTTGCAGATGCAGGCCGGTGAGGAACTCGCTGACCCGAGCGACGGGCGTGGCCGGCGGGTCCTCGTGGATCACCGCACCTGTAGAGGCTTTGAAATGGATACCGTCGCCAACCAGGGCGATGCGGTCGGTGCCGGCGCGGTACACGCTGACGTAGCCGTTAGCGTCGCCGACGTGCTGCAGCACCAGAAAGCCGACCTCGCCGGCCTTGCCGTGCTCGTGCCATCGGCGCTGTGCCTCGGCCACCATCGCATCGACATTGGCCAGTCCGGCGGACACGTCGGCACGCGCGTGCGGCAGGCCGGTTTCGCGCGCCTCCGCTTGCTCGTGCCGCTCGTGCAGGCCATGCAGCTGGGTTTCACCCAGCGGGAAGTAATAGGTCGATGCAAAGATCAGCAGGCCGGTGAGCGCGAAGAAGAAGTGGAATGGCAGCGCCACCACGCCGGTCAGGTTGTGCAGGTCCAACACGCTGCGCAGCGGCGCCTTGCCGGGGCGGAAGGTGAAGAATTCTCGGAACAGCTTGCGGTGCATGATCACGCCGCTCACCAGTGCCGCCAGCATCATCAGCGCGGAGAAGCCGACGATCCAGATGCCGAGGTTCTTCCAGTCCAGCGTCAGTCCGTAATGCAGCGGAAAAAAGAAGCCGCTGCCGATCTTCAGCTGCTCGTCCGGCAGCAGCCGGCCATCGCGCGGGTCGATGGTGGCGTAGGCCCAGATTCGTTCCTCGGCATCCTTCGCGTGCGGCACTTGGTAGCCGGCGTACAGCGCCAGCACCGGGTCGCGATGGGTGGTGTAGGCACTCCAGCTGTCCACCGTGTCGAAATGCGCCGGCATCGGCCCGTCAACGCGTGGCCGCATCGCGTCGATTGCCAGTGGGGTAGGCTGCATGCGCTCGAACGCTGGCCTCAGAAGCTTCTCGTAGGACGGCATCGGCTGTGGCGCGATGCGGGTTTCCGGGATCGCCCAGCGGTCGATCTCGCGGTCGAACACCGACAGCGCGCCGAAGAAGAATGCCGCCATCAGCACGAAGCCCAGCACCAGGCCGAACCAGGTGTGCAACCAGGCCATGGCCTGCCGGAAGCTCTGGAACATCACGCCCTCCGTCTCAGACCAGCCACGATTGCACCCAGGAACCCGTGCCGGCTAACAGCGCGCCGCCGCTGGTCAGCACCGCCCACACCCGCCACAGGCGGCGCGCGGCGAACGTCCACAGAAACACCACCAGGAAGGCCAGCACGCCCAGCAGATTGCCCAGGAATTCGGCGTCGTGGAACTCCAGGCCGGCTGCGGACAGCAGCGCCATCGTCACCGCGTTGATGCCCCAGGCGAAGCCATAGCCGCCCAGAACGGCTGCGCCCACGCGCGCCGCGATATGCAGGCGCGGGGAGCCGCTTGTATCGATGGTGAAAGTGCGTGGCATGTCGTTGGCTACGTCGGGGAGTTCGGCGGAGCGACGGGGTCAGAACCGCCAGTCCAGACCCAGCGAGTAGTTGCGCGGAGCGCCGTAGTAACCGATCTGGTACATGCTGTTGATGTACTTCTCGTCGGTCAGGTTGCCGATGTTGGCGCGCAGCGTGAGGTTTGGGCGCACATCCCAAGCAGCGAAGGTGTTGACCACCGCGTAGCTGCTCTGGCGCACGACCATGGCGGTGTAGCTTTCCTCGGCGTAGGTCTTGCTCTGCCAGCGGCCACCGATACCGAACGACAACGGGTTGTAGCTCGGCAGACGGGTGCTGAGCGTCAGGTTGGCAGTGCTACGCGGCACCCACGGGAAGGTGGCGCTGCCATCCGCGCCGTCGATCTGTAGGTGGGTGAAGCCGAACACCAGGTTGGTGTTCCTGTCGAGCTTGCCGGTGGCCTCGAATTCAAAGCCCGTCGATTCCACATCGACGGCTTCGTAGTAGTAGCGGCCGCTGTCGAAGTCGTAGCCGACGTAGCTGGCCAGCCCTTCCTGCTTGGCGCTGAACCAGGCCAGCGTGGTCAGCAAGCGCTTGTTGAGCCACTCCGCCTTGACGCCGGCTTCGTAGTTCACGCCCTTGGTTGGCGCCAGATACTCGCCAGTGATGTCGTTCTGGTCCTGTGGCTGGTAGATGTCCGAATAGCTGACATAGCCGAGGATCTTCTCGGTGAAGTCAAATGTCAGGCCGGCGTAGGGGCTGGCCTTGTTCTGGCTGAAGGCTTCGCCGACGTTCTCGCCATCGCGCTTGTAACCCGCCCAGTTGATGCCGACGACGGCCTTGAGGCGTTCGGTGAGCGATACGCGGGTCGCGCCGTAGGCGCGCTTGAGATGCTGGTTGGTCCGGCTGTCCAGCGTGCGCGCGTCCCAGACTGGTTCGGCGACGACGTTGCCGTCGTATGGGAAAGCAGGCAGCGCGCCGAAAGCCGGACCGCTGGTGTCGGTCGGGTGGTACCAGTAGTTCTGCGTGCTCATGGCCAGACTCAGGCCGAACATCGCTTCCTGCTTGCGGCCGAACAACTCGTAGCCGCCGTTGATAGTGATGTCGCCCAGGTGCGAGTCGACGCCATCCACGCCCTTGTAGGCAAAGCCCACCAGGCCCTCATGGGTGACCGGATCGAGGCCGGTGAGGGTGTAGGCGAAGAACAGCTGGTCGTCACTGTCGTTGCCGCGGTAGTTGTAGGACGCCTTCAGCCTCCAGTTCGCGCTCAGCCGATGGGTGTATTCGACGAAACCGGCCTTGGTGATCGTGTTCCAGTAGGTCCAATCCTGCGTGGTGGAGGCGCTGCGGCCCCATTCGGCCTGACTGCCGTCGCTGTTGTTGAAGGTCAGCGCGCCCCACATGTTCTGGTCGGAGTCGGCCTTCTGCCAGGAGTAGCCGAAGGTCAGGGTGCCGTTGTCGCCGATCTGACCATCAACCACGCCGTACACGAAGCTGCGGTCGGTGTCGTAGTCGCGCAGGTAGGAATCGGCGTCTTCGCGCACTGCGACGACGCGACCGGCCCAGCGGCCGTCGGAGGTGAACGGCGTGGAATAGTCGGCTTCCACGCGACGGTCGTTCCACGAGCTGTAGCTGACGCCGACCACGCCCTGCGCTTGGTTGGTCGGGCGCTTACGCACGTAGTTGATCGTGCCGGAGGAATTGCCGACACCGGTGAGCAGGCCGTTGGCGCCGCGGATGACTTCCAGCTTCTCGTAGCCGAAGGAATCCATCGCGCCGGTGACGATGCCCCAGTCGTTGGGCAGGCCCACGCCGTCAATCTGAGTGTTCTTGATCTCGAAGCCGCGCGACAGGTAGTTGGTGCGGTTGGTTTCCCATTCCTCCACCTGAATGCCAGTGGCCAGGCGCAGGGCGTCATTGAGGCTATCGGCGCCGAACTGCTGCATCTGCTCCGCGCTCACCACGCTTATCGACTGCGGGGTTTCCTTGATCGCCAGGTTGAGGTTGGTTGCACCACTGCTAACGCGGTCGGCGCGCTGAGCGACGACCAGGACGGGCTCCAAGACCTTCGGGGCATCGGTGGTCTGCCCCTCCTGCGCCTGCACCTCTTGAGTCTGCGTCTCTTGTGCTGCGGCCAGGGCCGTACCCGACTGGTAGGCCAAGGCGATCGCGATCGCGAAGTACCGGCGGCCGTCGACGAGGCGGCGGAAATTCGGGCGACGGCAATGGGCCGAGTGGGAAGGACGGAGCGGGTGCATTCAGGGGGGGCCTTGTCGGAGGTAGGGGGAAGCAAGGCAGGCCATCGAACTGCTGCCGCCTACTTCAGGGTGTCGCCGAGGCCCAGACCTTGGGGTCATGGGTACGGCGGGATGTCGGATTGGTGACGTATTAAATGCGAATGAATATTATTACGCAAGTGAACTGTCGCCTGGCGGGCTGTCCCGATCCGTGTATCGGTTGGCCCGAACGTGGCTTATTGGCCGGCTTGCCAGAGAGAGCCAAGAGGCAAGGGATCCGACGATCCACTGCTGGCACCGAGTCGCCGGTTGCGGAGACGCCCGGGGCCAAAGTAGGCGCAACGCCAACCTAGGAGCAGCTGCACGCTGACTGGTCTCACAGACAGAACTCCATCAGCACGCCGAACGTTCGCGGCGCGTTGTAGCTGGCGTAGCCGCGCGGCGTGTCGGCACCGGCGTAGCCATCGGGGAACTGGTAGGTCTCGGTGACGAAGTCGGCGCTCAGCAGATTGCGGCCGTAGACGTAGAGCCGCCAGCGCGCACCCTCCAGGCCGACGCGGCCGTCGAGCAACTCGCGCGCCTCGCTACGCTCGGCCGGATCATTCTCCGGCGTGCTGTAGCTGTGGCTGCGCTTCGAGTAGTTCAGCGCCGCCATCACGCCCTGGTGGCGCCAGACCGCGCCGAGGCTGCCGGTGAAGCGCGGCGCGAAGATGAACCGGTTGCCGCTGTGGTCGGCGTTGGAGGTCTGGTACTCGATGAACTTCGTGTTGGTGGTGCCCAGCGACAGCTGCAGGCGCAGCGGCGGCAGCGGCCGCCAGCCGAAGCTCGCTTCGGCACCGTACAGCCGCGAGCGCGAGGCGTTCTCGGTGACGAAGAAGCGCCCGCGCGGCACCGGCACCTGCTGGTCGCGCCAGTCGGTGTAGAAGACATTGGTGGCGAAGTCGAAGACGCGGTAGTCGGCGCGCAGGCCGACTTCGTAGTTCTGCGTGTATTCGGGGTCGAAGGGCACCGACTCGCCGGTCTCGGTATCAACATCGACGCCGCCGGCGCGATAGGCCTCGCTGTAGCTGGTGAAGGTCGACCATCGCGGCGCGAAGGCCCAGCGCAGGCCCAGCTTTGGCAGCAATGCCGAGTACTGGGTGCGGCCGCGTTGCACGCCGCCGGAATCCGGCAGCACGCCCGGTGCCTGGATCAGCACCGGCCGCAGGTCGATGCCCGGCTGCAAGGCCAGCAGCTGCTCCAGCAGCGGCCCGGCCAGCGGCAGGCTGGCGAGGCCGTCCGGCGTGGCGATGATCGCGTCGGCGCGCGAGGTGCGGCTCTCGCTGACGGTGTCGAGCGTCTCACGGTCGTAGCGTAGACCCAGGGTCGCGGTCATCTGCCAGGGCAGCTTCACGTCGAACTCGGCGAAGCCGGCGAGGTTGCGGGCGTCCTTGTCGGCCTGGCTGCTGAAATCGAGCTCGGCGCCGACCAGATCGCCCACCACCGGCAACGGAACGCCGGTCGCTTCCGGCACCGTCACGAACACATCGCTGGAGTAGTAGATGTTGTGGTCGGCAAAGCGGCCACCGTAGACGCCGACCACGCCGGTGAAGCGACCAACCTCCTTCAGGTTCAGGCGCAGCTCCTGCGACCAGTTGCGGCCGTGGTTGTACACCTGGTTGGTGGCATCGCCCTCGGCCAAGCCGTCGAAGTCGCGGATGTAGTCCTGCTGGGTGCGCATATAGGCGCTGAGGGCGGTCAGGGTCCAGCCCTCGGCAAAGCGCCAGCGGTTGCGCCAGGACGCCAGGCCGCTACGTGTGAGGTCGTAGCTCGGCGCGTTGACCGTGCTGGCGCGTGCCTCGGCCGCGTCGCTGCCGGCCTCGCCGGGTTCGATGTTGTAGTCGGGCTGGCCGCTGGCGCGGTCGGCACCGACGGTGAGCAGGCTGTCGAAGTTGGCGGCCGGCGTCCAGGCCAGCTTGGCGCGCGCCAGGGACTTCTGCATGCGGGCGAAGTCCTGATTGCCGTCCGGCCGGTGGGTGATGAAGCCGTCGTCGTTCTCGAAGCTGCCCAGCAGACGGAAGGCCAGCGTGTCGGAGATCGGACCGCCGCCCGCCGCCGCGAATTCGCGGCCGTCACGCTGGGCGAGCCCGAGGCGCGTGCGCAGCTCCCAGTCGCGGGTCGGCTCGCGGGTGTTGATGACCACCGCGCCGGCCAGGGCGTTGCGGCCCTGGCTGGTGGATTGCGCGCCGCGCAGGATCTCGACCTGCTCGACGTCGAACAGGCCGTCCAGCGCACCCTGCTGCGAAGTGCGGTCCAGCGTCACGCCGTCGACCTGCACGCTGATCAGCGGTGCGCCGGTGCCGCCGCCGGCGCCGGCCTGGGAGATGCTGCGAATGGAGAGGTTGCCCTCCTCGTTGGCACTGGTGTTGGCGGCGCGGCGCAGCAGGTCGCCCAGGCTGGCGTCGCCCTGGTCCTCGATGTTCTTGCCGCTGAAGACGCTGACCGAGGTGCTGGTCTCCGACAGCTTGCGGCCGAGCTTCTCGCCCTGCACCACGACGGTGTCGAGTTGAACGGCGCTGGCGTCGCGCTCGGCCGTCGGCGTCTCGCTTACGCTGGACAGTGACTGCACCGGAAGGGTATCGACTTGCCCGGAGCTGCCGTCCTGCGCACCGGCGGGCAGCGCGAACAGCAGGGCGGCAGCCAGCAGCAGGGACCGGAGCGGTTTCGGAGGCGGGAAGGTTTTCAGTTTCATGGCGGGGTCAGCTCCGGCGCCGCTGCAGCGCCCAGGCCAGCGCTGACAGCGCTCCCCAGATCACCGGCAGGCTGGCCCACATCGGGCGGAAGTCGAACTGCGCGACGGCACGCACGGCAGGGTCGCTGTGCTGTGCCTCGAAGCAGCCGGCATAGACCGAGATGGCAATCACCATGACCGGCGGTAGCAGCGCGACCGCGCACCATCGCGTCTCGCCACGGCGATGGAAATGCCAGGCCAGTACCGCGCAGGCAGCAGCCAGGGCGTTGAAGCCGACGAAGCCGAAGACACTGTGCAGCACCGCGTGGGTGCTGGCCTGGTCGTAGGCCGGCAGGCCCGCTGGAGTGCCGGGGCCGGGCGGGAATCCGAAGGCCGGATCGGTGGAGAAGATGCCGACGCCGACGTGCGAGAGCGCGAACACCGCCATCAGCCCGGGCGCCCAGCGGCCGCCGGCTTGGCCTTCCAGTGTGCGTCGCAGGCCGAGGCTGAAGGCCAGCATCAGTAACCCGGCGACGATGAAGTTGAGCGACTGCACCCAGCCGCCGTCGCCGAGCGCGAGCTGGCTGCTGGCATGGCGCCGCAGGTCGAAGCCCTCGCGCGTGAAGGCGAGGGTGAATTCGACCGCCAGCACCAGCGGGCTGGCGAGGATTCCGGCCGCAAGCAGGCGCCGCGTGGAGGCAGGGTTCATGGTGGATGTCATCAGCGGAACTGGAATTCGAGGCCGCCCATCAGCCGCCGTCCCTCGCCGAGACTGACCACGTCCACGTCGCTGAAGGAGTAGCCGTTCGCATCGCGGCGGTAGTGCTCGTCAGTGAGATTGCGGCCGGCGAAATAGAAGCCGACCGGGCCGAAGTGCCAGCGCAGCGCCAGGTTCACCAGTTGGTAGGCCGGCAGTTCGTAGGCGGCGGTGTTCTCGGAGTCGGCGGCGGCGCGCCCGCCCCACTGCAGGTCGGGCCGGATCAGCAGGCCGGGCAGCGGCATCCATTCCAGCGCCAGGGTCCCGGAGTACGAGGGTGCCTTGGGCAGGCGGTGGCCGGAGAGGCTGACATCGTCACTGGTGGTGACGCCGTCGCCGAAGCGGCCCCAGGTGACGCCGTAGCCGCCGATCAGCCGCAACGCGCGCACCGGCCGCCAGCGCAGCTCCAGCTCGCCACCGCGGATGAACGCCGGGCCGGTGTTGCCCATGTAGTTGTCGGTGCCGGTGCCCTGCTGGATCTGCATGTCGTCCCAGCGGGTGTGGAACAGGTTCAGCGCGGTCTCCAGCTTCCAGGAGCGGCGGCGGCCCTTGAGCGAGAGTTCGACATTGCGGGTCTTTTCGGAATCGAAGCTGAAATAGCGGCCGGACACCTGGTTGTAGCCGTCGCCGCCGGGCCGATAGCCCTCGGTGTAGGCGGTGCCCAGGTACCAGTCGGTGACCAGTTCGTAGCGGGCCGCGAGCTTGGGCAGGAACTCGGAGAACTGCCGGGACACCGGGATGTTGACATCGTTGGGCAGTACGCCGGCGCCATCGAGCAGCAGGATCGCCGCGGTCGCGGTCGGGCTGTCGCCGGTGTAGGTGCTGGTGATGACGCGGCTGTTGCGCTCGCGGTCGAGACGGGCGCCGGCAGTGAGGGTGAGTCGCGGGGTCAGCACCCAGTCCAGCTCGCCGAACACGGCGACGTCCTCCACCCGCGTCGGGCTGCCGGCCTCGAACAGGATGTTGCCCAGCGGCGCGGCGCAGACGATCTGCACGCCGCAGGCGCCGGCGATGGCGAGCAGGGCGTTGACGTTGATGAAGCCGTCCTGCAGGTCGCGGGTACGGTCGCGGTAGTAGTAGGCGCCGAAGCTGCCCTGCAGGCGCTCGCCGGCGTACTTGGCGCGCAGTTCCTGCGAGAAGGCGCGGGCGTTCTCGTGCTGGACCGTCGCGTTCTGCGCCTCGGCGGTGTAGTCGCCGTCGAAGCGGCTGCGCGTCTTCGAGTTCACCAGGGCACTGATCGCGCGCAGCTGCCAGGCCTCGCGCAGCGACAGCCTTTGCTCCAGCGTGTAGAGCCAGGCGTGGTTGCGGTAGTCCTGCGGCGCGTCGGCGCGCGCGGTACGGCTGTCCTCGTCGCTCAGCGGGACGTAGCTGCTGCCCTGGGTGTGGCGCAGTTCGGCGACGCCGAGCAGGGCCTGGTAGGCGCCATCGTCGCCGCCCGGGCGCCAACCCAGGCGCAGGCGCGCGCTGTCGCTGCGCCGCCCGGCCCAGTCGTGCTCGTCGCGGGTGGCGTTGTAGGCGTCGCCGTCGTCCTGCCGGTGGTCGTAGACCAGCCGCCCGGCCAGCGCCTGTGGCCACAGCGTGGCGCCGAGGGCGCCGGCGTACTGCCGCATGCCGACGGTGCCGGCACTGAGCCGGCCGCGCAGTTCCGGCGAGACGCTGTCGCCGGGCTCCGGCGCGAAGCTGTTGAGGATCACCGCGCCGGCCATGGCGTTGCGGCCCTGGCTGGTGGACTGCGGACCGCGCAGGATCTCCACCGAGGCGAGGTCGAAGGCCGAGAGGTCGGCGTAGCCCAGCGCCGAGCGCGGCAGGCCGACGCCGTCGAACACCACCGCCGAGGAGGTGCCGTAGGCGGCGTAGGCGCCGGAGCCGCTGGCGCCGTAGCTGCCGATGCCGCGCAGGGTCATGCCGCCGACGCCGTAGTCGCTGTCGTCGCGGCTGGCGTTGGGCGTGGCGCTGATCACGTCGTAGACATCGACCGCCGTGCTGCGCTCGATCTCGGCGCCGGAATAGACCGCGACGCTACTGGTGGTGCGGTTGACCTCGCGGGTTATCAGTTCACCGGTGACGGTGACCTTTTCCAGCTTCACCGGCGTCGCCGCCGCCGCCTCGGCGGCGGGTGCGGCGCTGGCGGCATCCGGCAGCAGTTCCACGGGCACCGTGTCCACCGTCTCCTGCGCCTGCGTGCCGGCGGCGAGCAGACAGAGGCAGGCGGCGGCACCCAGCCGGATCGGTCCGGTGGAGTGCCTCATAGGCGGACCTCGATCTGGGCGCCGATCAGGCGCGGCGGGCCGTAGGCGATGCTGCGGCCTGTCGGCACCGAGTAGCTGCCTGCGATGCCATAGCGGTAGACGGCGTAGTCCTGGTCGAGCAGGTTGCGGCCATGGCCGTAGACCGACCAGTGACGACCCTCGTAGCCCAGCCGCAGGTCCAGCAGGCGGCGCGCGTCACCGTTCTCGTCCGGGTCGTTCTCTGGTGTCGTGTAGTAGCCGGAACTGAAGGTGTAGCTAATCGCCGAGAACCAGCCGCCAGCGCCGCGCCAGGCGGCGCCGGTGCCGGCGGTCCATTGCGGCGCGTTGACGAAGCGGTTGCCGGAATAGTCGTTGCCGTTGTTCTGGTAGTCCTCAAAGCGCGTGTAGGCGTAGCCGAGGTTGGCGTAGAGCCGGAACCGGCCCAGCCGCAAGTTGTTCTCGAACTCGCTGCCGTAGAGCACCGAGTGCGCGGCGTTCTCGGTGCGGAAGCTCTGGATGTTGCTGCCGTTGTCGAAAGGCACGCGCACCTGTTGGTCCTGCCAGCGGGTGCCATAGACGTTGATGCGGGTGTTGAGCCGGCCCTGCCAGAGCGCGGCGCGCAGGCCGGTCTCGAGCGTCTGCGTGTACTCCGGCTCGTAGGAGTAGAGGTCGCCGGTCTGGATGTCGACGTCGCCGCCGCCGGCCCGGTAGGCCTCGGTGTAGCTCAGGAATACCGTCAACGCCGGCGTCAGTGCGTAGCGCCCGCCCACCTTGGGCAGCAGCGCGTGGTAGCTCGCCCCGATGGCCTGGCCGCCGTCGGTGCCGGGCACGATGCCAGCGAGCTGGAACACCGGCAGCAGCGGCAGTTGTACCCGCCGCAGATAGTCGCCAATCGCCGCCAGCTGCTCCGGCGGCACCACGTAGGTATCGGCGCTGGTGACGAGGTAGTTGCCGCGCAGCTCGCTGCGCTCGAAGTCGTAGCGCAGGCCGGCGGTCAGCGTCAGCCGCTCGCTCGCCGCCCAGTCGATTTCGCTGAACACCGCGAAGTTCTTGGCGCGGCGCCGCTCGGCCTGGTCGTAGTCGACATCCGCCGCGATGTTGTCGCCACCGACCGGTTGGCCGGTCACTTCCGACAGCAGGACCGGCGAGTCGTACAGGTGGTAGTCGAAGCTGTCGCGGAACCGGCCGGCGTAGAGGCCGACCAGACCGGTGAGGCCGTGCCAGTCGCGCAGGTTCAGGCGCAGCTCCTCGGTCAGCGAGCGGCCGATGCGGTGGTAGTCGTAGTAGCCGTGCTGCTCGGCGGTACCGTCGTAGTCCTCGGTGAAGTTGGCCTCGGTGTCGATGGTGCCGGTGGTCGAACTCAGCTCGAAGTGCGGGCCGAAGGACTGGCGCAGCCGCAGCGAGGCTGGTAGCGAGCGCTGCTCGCCGCTGCGTGGGTGGTCGCTGGGGTCGGTGCGGTGCGCGGCCTCGCCGTCGGCCTCGGCTTCGCGATGGACGAGGTCGAGCGCGCCGTCGCGCCGCGCGTGGCCGAGCGTGGCGAGCGCCGAGAAGCCGGAGTCGCCGTCCGGCACCCAGACCAGCTTGCCGCGCCAGAGCTGGTCGCGACGGGCGTCCCAGTCCGGGTCGTTGCGGGTGGGGTTGTCGATGTAGCCGTCGTCGCGCCGGTAGTCGCCCACCAGCCGGAACCGGAAGCCGCCGCCCAGCGGCCCACCGCCGGCCGCGGCCAGCTGCCGCTCGCCGAGTTGGCCATAGCGCAGGCGGGTGCGGAAGTCCCAGCGCGCGGTCGGCTCGCGCGTCTCCACCACTATGGCGCCGGCCAGCGCGTTGCGGCCCTGGCTGGTGGACTGCGCGCCGCGCAGGATCTCGACCTGCTCGACGTCGAACAGGTCGAGCAGGTTGCCGGTCTGCGCGGTGCTGTCGACGGCGACGCCATCGACGTAGGTGCTGATCACCGGCTGGCCGAAGCCAGTGTCGTCGGCGCCATCGGAATCGACGCCGCGCAGGCTGAGCTGGCCTTCCAGGCTGGCCAGCGCGTTGGCGGTGCGGTCGGCGGCGTCGGAGACCGAGTCGATGCCGAAGTCTTCCAACTCGCGCCGGGTCTTCACCGCGACCGAGCTGCTGGTCTGCTGCTGCGAGCGGCCGAGCTTTTCGCCAGTGACGATCACCCGTTCCAGTTCCACGGTCTTCAGCTGCTCGACGGGCGCCGCTTCAGCCGTTGGTTTTGGCAGCGTCTGCACTGGCAGGCTGTCGGTACTGTCCTGGGCCTGGGCGGCGGCAGTGCCTAGCCACAGGCAGAGCAGCAGGCGCCGTTGGCGCAGCGCCCTCATGGCGTCGCCGCTCCGGTCGCCGGCGGGGCCGGCGGCAGTGTGCCGGCGCGCAGGGTGGGGCCGAGCAGGCGGGCGGTCTCGTTGGCGGCACGCTCGGCCTCGGCGACTACGCCGGAGAACTGCAGGAAGCTGTGGGTCAGCGGGCCGTAGCGCAGGTCGGCGACTGGCACGCCGTCGGCGGCGAGGCGCGCGGCGAAGGCGCGGCCGGAGTCGCGCAGGATGTCGAAGCCGCCGGTGGCGACAATGGTGGGTGGGAAGCCGCGCAGGCTCGCCGCCATGTGCAACGGGTCCATCAGCGCATCGGCCTGATCATGGTCGCTGATGCCGGGGAACACCCGAGGCAGCAGGAAGTCGATGAAGCTGGCGTCGAGCCCGTAGCCGCGCGCGAACAGCCGCATCGAGCGGTCGCCGCGCGGCAGGCCGGTGCCGGGGTAGTAGAGCAGCAGCGCGCGCGGAACCGGCCGGCCGGCGGCGAGCTGGCGCTGCACGGTGTTGATCGAGATATGCCCGCCGGCGCTGTCGCCGCCGACCGCGACCCGTGCCGGATCGCCGCTCAGCGCCGTTGCGTTGGCGATTGCCCAGAGGTAGGCGTCCTCGCCGTCGTCACTGGCGGCGGGATAGGGGTGCTCGGGCGCGCGGCGGTAATCGACCGAGAGCACGATCACCCGCGCCTCGTTGGCGAGCAGGCGCACCGCGCGGTCGAGCGCGGCGACGCTGGCGAACAGCCAGCCGCCGCCGTGGCAGTAGACCAGCACCGGCAGCGGGCCGGGCTCGTTGGTCTGCGGCCAGTAGAGGCGCACCGGCACCGGTCCGTCGCGGCCAGGGATCTCGCGGTCCTCTATGCGTCGCATCGGCGCCGTGATCTTGGTGTAGAGCGTCCACTCGCGGTCAATGCTGTCGCGCACCCAGCGGCGGCCGGGCGGCGTGGCGAAGATCGCCGGCATCAGCCGCTCGAACCAGGGGCCCATCGGCCGCATCCGCTCAGCGAGGTATTGCAGCTTGGGGTCCAGGGTCGCGCCGTCGATGACCTCGGGCGGCCCCTGCAGATGGGCGAAGAACCAGTCTTCCGGCTGCTGGAACAGGGCGAGCTTCTCCTGCTCGCTCTCGGTCGGCACGAAGGGGCTCGGGGTGGCGGTGCCGAACTGCGTCCAGGACCACCCGAAGGCGGCGGCCAGAAACAGGACAGCGAGAGGAACGATCAGCTTGCGCTTGCGCATTGGCGGTGGTCAGTGGAGGTGCTGGCGACCGCGACGCGGGCTTGCAAGAAAGGTCAGTCGAACTCGGGGTCGGGCGGCGCGGCGCTGCCGGGAGCCAGCCATTGCGTCAGCGCCCAACCTAGGCTGCAGCTGGCGCCGAGCCAGATCAGCAGCGCCGGCCACTGGCCGAACAGGCCGAGCGCCAGGCCAGGAAACGGCAGCAGCGTGGCCAGCGCGCGACGCTGTCCGGGCGTTAGCGGCGTCTGGCCATTGCCGGGCAGGTTGCGCAGGCGCTTGGGGTCGCGCAGCGCCAGCAATACGAGCAGCACGGTGCTCGGCAGCAGGGCCAGCAGACTCGCCGCCAGCGTGCTCATGCCTGCATCGCCGGGCCGGCGGCCGGCGTGGCCTCGTCGGTGGCGCTGCGACGCAGCGCCAGGCGCAGGTACAGGGCGCCGGCGACGAACAGCGCCAGCTCCACCGCCAGCAGGCTGGCGAGTCCCTGTTGCCAAGCGGCGCTCCAGCCGATGCCGCCGCTGGCCAGCCGCGCCAGCGGCAGGCCAGCGAGGGCAACGCCCGTGGCGGCGAGCAGCCGGCGCCGGTAGCGAGTCAGGTCGTCGGCGACGGCAGCGCAGACGATCAGCGTCGCCGCGACGGCGAGGAACAGCACCCCCTGCGTATCAGCCGGGTGCGGCCCGCGGTCGCGCAGCAGGAAGTAGGCATAGGGCGCGACGGCCAGCGCCAGGGGCAGGCCGTAGCCGACCAGGTGCACGGCGCGGTCCATGATCCGCCAGCTGCGCTGCTCTTGGCGCCGGCGTGTCCACAACAGCATGCCGGTGAGCGTGACGTAGGCGCCGGCGAAGCCAAGTGCGAACCAGACGCTCTTCGAGACCACGCCGGCGAAATTACCGAAGTGCAGCGGACTCATCAGCAGTACCAGACTGTTGCCGGTCGAGGGCACATGGCCGAGGAAGGGCTGCTCGCGGATGAACTCTCCGCTAGCCAGGCTGTAGAGGTAGGCGGTGTTGAGAAGGCCACCTTCCCGGGCTTCGAGCTGCACGGTGGCGCGGGCATCGGCACGGCCCCAGTGCTCAAGGCTGACGAAGCCGACGCGGGCCCCGCCGCGCTGCCGCGCGTCGGCGAACAGGGCATCCAGATTGGCCGGCGTGACGGGGCTCGGGTCTTCCGGGAGCTTCTTGGCGGTGAGCGCGGCGGTGGCGGCCTCGATGTCGCCGTTGAAGGCGACCATCGCCATCGCCGGCACGCCAATCGTGGTGGCGAAGCTGAAGAAGCTGCCGGTGAAGGCGAGCAGAAAGGCGAACGGCAGGTTCCAAGCCCCGGCGACCACGTGCACATCGCGGGCGGTGAGCAGGCCGCCGCGCCGACGCAGCGTGAAGATTTCCTTGAACAGATGGCGGTGGAGGAACAGGCCGCTGACCGCCGCCACCATCATCATCAGGCCGAGCGTACCGGTTAGCAGCAGGCCCCAGGGATTGGGCAGATGCAGGCGCACATGCAGGTCGACCAGGAAGTCGGCGACGGCATTGCTGCGGCGCTGGTCGGCGATCTCGTCGAGCAGTCCATCGCGGCGCGCCAGCGGCTTGAGCGTCTTGGGATCCAGCTCGAATTCGGTGCCGCGTTCGACCGGCTGGCCCTTGGCGTCCTTCTCGTCGACATGGAAAAGCACATTCCAGCGCCCGCCCGCCGTCGGAAACAGGAAGACCTCGTGCAGGAACAGGGGGTCGACCTGGCGCGCGAGATCGCGGTAGGCGGCGTCGAAGCCGGTCGGCAGTTCCTGGCCGGAGGGCCGCGAGAGCGGGCTGGACCAGTCGCTGATCTCCTTCGCGAACACTGCGGCGACGCCGGTACAGATCACCGCGTACAGCAGCAGGCCGAGCAGCACGCCGGACCAGCCGTGCACGGCGAGTAGTGACTGAGTCTGCTGCTTGGGGAGCTTGATCATGTCACGGCCCCTTTCGCGGCCATCAGGTGTACGAGGATCAGCCCGAGCTGCAGCAGCGCGGCGCCGCCGACGACGGCGAAGCCGCGCAGCAGGCGCGGGTCGAGGCAGGCGTAGAGGAACCAGCCGGCCCAGAGCATCGGGAAGAACACCACCGGCACTACCAGGTGATCGAGCCCGGCGGCGCCCTCCGGCAACCAGAGCGCGCCGCCCATCATGGTCAGCAGGGCGGTGAGCAGGGCCAGCGGTCCGGCCAGCAGGCCGCGTAGCCAGGCGCGGGCACGGGAGGGGAAGGCAGCGGTCACGGACATGACGATCAGGTCGCTTGAGGGGGCGCAAAAGGGAAGGACGGCGACGAGGCGACGTCGGTTGGCTTTTGCGAATGATAAGAGTTCGCATTAGAGAGCGCCAGCGAATAAGCTCGGGCTCCCGCCAGCCTGCTGCCAGCGAATCCCACCGGAGAGCCTGGACATGCTGACCCTCAAACTTTCGATCCCTACTGTCGCGTCTGTCGGCGAACTGCCGGCGCGGCTGATGCCCGCCGCGGCTGCAGGGCGTTGCCTGCGGTGCCCCGGCTGCGCGGCGGCCGGTACTGCCGCCGCAGCCCGTTGTGGCTTGCCGTTGCAGCGCCAGCGCTGCGGGGACGGCGGGCGATGAGCTTCAACGACGAGGGTCTTGGCCCGCCGCTACCGACCTCGACGACGGATCGCCCCGCGCCTGAGCGACCGCGACCCTCGCCGCGCTTGCTCAAGGTGCGCAAGCTGATCGAGCGCTGCTACGCCGATCCGCTCAGCGCCGGCCGCATGGCCCGCCATGCCGGCTTCACCGCCACCGAACTGCGCCGACAGTTCGCGGCCTGCTACGACTGCACGCCCGAGGCCTACCTGATCGCCTGCCGCATGCGCGCCGCCGAGGCCCTGCTGGCACTCGGCAGGACCGAACACAACGTCGCGCTCCTGGTCGGCTACACCAGCTATCGACGCTATCTCGGTGATCGTCAGCGCCATCAGCGGAGCCAGAGGATCGCTGCAGGCGAGGCCGCGCTGCGGGAATTCCTGCAGCGATAGCAGGACGGCTCCCCATTCGAGGCAGGCGGGGACACCCAGCACGATGTGGCGGAGGTGAAGGTGGCGCCGCTGAGGGTGGACCAGCCTCCGAGGCAGACCGCTCTTCCCGTCGCGGCGATGCCACTTCACGGCAATGAGGTGTGGGCGTGGCATAGCCATCTTCAGCCGAGCGGAGCCGACGAAACGTTTTCGTGATTTCGTTGACGGTATAGGGGCAGCGGCCGGGTGGTGGGGGTACTTTTGGGGGTAATCTTATTAAGCCGAATCCTAGAATCTTAGTGACGACAATGCTTATTTGGAACAATTCGAGTGACGCCCTGCCGCCAAGATGTCCTGGGTTGGCCCATTCAAATGGGAGAACCCGCAAAAATGCCCGCGACTGCGGGCTTTTTTGTGTGGGTATGAAACTTTGGAAGGGGATTCGCGGCCGCTCCTGAGCGGGGTCCCCCCAATTTTCCAAGGGGCGCATTGCCGGGGCTGCCCTCGCTACTGACACTGCACCAGCTTGAAGAAGCGGGGGTCTGCAATGACGGACGGCGGGATGCCAAAGGTGTCAATAAACACCTTGTCGGCATGGGCTAGGTCGTGAAACCCAGCCTCAACGGCGACGTCAGTCAGCTTGCGCCCACTCCGCCAAAGGTTGGCCGCGCGCCAGATGGCCTGCCAGCGTGAGTATTCGCCGATGGTTGCGCCGACCTGGAGCTTGAACAGCTCACGCAGCCGCGACTCTGACAGATGCACCTGGGCCGCCAGCCTGTCGATGCGCACTTCATTCAGCGGCAATTGGTCAACGAGTTGACGTGCTTTCTCGATGCGTGGGTCGAGCGGGTCCGCCGGGCGCGCCAGCTTGCCCGTCGTGGCATGGACTGCCTGCTGGAACAGATCCTTGGCGATGCTACCGGGTAGACGACCAGCCATCGCTTCGCGCAATGCGGGCAGCATGTGTTCGAACGGCTCGAACGGGAGATCAATGACGGCTTCGCCGTGCAGAAACTCCTTTAGTCCGGCGTACTCCGTCATTTCCAGCGGGAAGTAGAACAGGGCGATATCGCTATCCACCGCGGTGATGCGCCTGCGTCCGGAACGCGGCGCAACCAGGGAGGCTCGCGTCCGCAGTTTCCGGCCTTCGACTTCGAGGTCGTATGGGGCCTTGCAGCCCAGCCTTAGGGTTGCTGTCAGCGGGCTGGTAGGGCGATCAAGCACCAGCGTGTTCGCGAGCATCAGCAAGCCTCGTGACCAGTAATAAATGGTGGCGCCGTGGCTCACGGGATGCTGCGGCCTGGCGGATGTTTCGAGCTCGGCTTGCAGGCTCATGTCACTCCGGATGGAAGTCGCCGGCCAGAGGATCGGCGTCTGATACAAGCGTCAGCAGTTTAACCAAGCCCATCATGCCGACATGGTCGTCAAGGCCAAGGCGAGCAGAAGCCGCCAACTCTGCCCAGGGGATCGCCAGCCCAGGGTAGTCAAAATAACAAATGGCGGAGGAGTGGAACCATGCTGAATTCGCGCGCCCCATTCGCGGTGCTGCTTGTCGCCTGTGCCGCAGGTCTGATCGCCGGCTGCGGCGGCAACAGCGCCCTATCGAACCTGTCGGCAGAGGAGGCCGCGATCATTGATGCGCCCCCCTGTGCACGCAACACCGCGGCGGAGTCGATGGGCATGCCGAGCGAGGAGCGCATTTTCGGTTGGATCCGTGACCTGACGCTGTTCGGCAACCGGCGGACCGGCAGCATCGGCGGCATGAAGGCCGCTGCCTACATGAAGTGTCAGTTCGAGTCGCTTGGTCTGGTGGACGTGCACTACGAGACCGCGCAGACGATGAGCTGGGAGGCCAGAAAATCCAGCCTCAGCGTTGCCGGAGAGCCCATCGACAGCTCGCCGGTGCCGTTCACGATGATCACGTCCTCCAAGCCCAACAACTTCTCGACTCCGCCCGGCGGCCTGAATGCCGAACTGGTCGACATCGGCCTCGGCACCCCTGCCGAGGTCTATGCCAAGGGCGTGAAGGGCAAGATTGCCGTTTTCGATCTCAAGTTCCTGGTGCCGACGCTGGCGCTTGCGCCGCTGATGGAGTTCTTCTGGGACCCCGGCCTCACTATCGCAGACCCCTCTTCGCTGAATCCCAATCCTTTCCAGACGCAGTACTCGTACATCATCAAGACCATCGTCGACGCCGGCGCGGTTGGCTACATCGGCGTACTCGCCGATTACTTCGATTCCAACAAGTACTACAACGAGTCCTACCATCTGCAACTGCCCGTCCCCGGCATGTGGGTGGCACCGAAGGATGGCCAGAAGGTTCGTGCGCTGATGGCGGCGTCCGGAAACGCCACTGCCAACATTGTGATGGAGGGTAAAAGCAACGGTGAGGCCATTGGTCGCGCGGTGATGGGTGTGCTACCCGGCAAGAGCAAGGACACCATCCTGATCACGTCACATCACGACGCCGCCTGGAACGGTGCGGTCGAAGACGCCAGCGGTGCCGCCAGCGTGCTGGCGCAGGCCCAGTACTTCGCATCCCAGCCGGCGGAGTCGCGCGAAAAGACCTTGCTGTTCGCCACCATGGACAGTCACTGGACCGGTTACGAGGTGCACAAGGCATTCGGTCAGAAATACATCCTCGATCCGAACTCACCCTACAAGGTCGTTGGCGACGTCAGCATCGAGCATATCGGCAAGCAGGGCGTGAAGGACGCTGACAACAAGCTCAAGATCGTCGACCAGCCGGAGTACCGCGGCATCTTCGAGAACCTGTCGCCGGCCTTGAAGCAGACGATGATCAGCGGGATCATCAAACATGATCTTCGCCGCATAGCGTTGCTGGATGCGGTCGCGCTGTGCCCCACCGTGGGCATCCCCACGGATGCGTTCTCGTGCGTTGCCGGTGTGCCCACCGCAAGCCTGATTGCCGGCCCGAACTATCTCTACGACGAGGCCGATACCCTCGACAAGATCGCCAGGGATCAGTTGGTTCCGGTTGCACGGTTCTTCGCGGAACTGGTTGAGGCCATGGACGCGACGCCGTCGGCCCTGATTGGCGTGGGCATTGCCTCGCCAGTTGTCAATCCGCCGAGCCTGCCGTGACGCGCCCGCTGCACGCTGCTGCCGCCTCGCTGTTGCTGGTTGGGTGCACTGCAGAACCAGCCGCCATCTTGCCCGCGCCGATATCGACAGCGACGCTCGCCTATGGCGCAGGGCCGAGTGGCCGCTTTTACGCGCCGCCGGCGGATGGAAAGGGCAAGAGCCTGAAAACACATTGGCCCATCGTGCTGTCGCATCCGTTCTCCTATACCGCCGCCAATTCCTTTCGCGGCGATACGCTGGATTCGGCCGGCAGCTTTGATGCCTACGGCGTGAAGGCAATGCTGGAAGCGGGAGGCGCGGTGGTCTATCAGCCGGACAAGCTGGCCTATGCCTCCAGCGAGAATCGCGGCCAGCTGCTCTACAAGAAGTGCGCCGGCACCACATTGGACGAACAGCTGTGCAAGGGCAGCAACCCGGTCGAGATCGATGGCATCCATCTGGCGACGCGGCAGTACTGCGCCGATCCGGCGCTGCGTGCCCGCAACGGCTTTGCTGACGAAAGCCAGTGTCAACGCGGCCTGCAGTTCAATGTCATCTGCCATTCGCAGGGCTGCCTCGATTCGCGCTACATGCTGGCTGCGGTACGCAATGAATTCAGCGGCGAGCTGATGTACAGGCACATCGTCAGCTGGTCCTCGATGGCCGGAGCCAACAAGGGTACGGCGCAGGCGGATGCCTATCTGGAACTCTCGGCATCCTGCCTGTCCCCTGACTGCAAGTCCCCGGTGTTTGATCTGGCTTTGGCGGCGGACTCGATGCGGCAGGGCCAGGGGCTGATCCTCAATGGCAGCGACTCGGCGGTCGCCCTGACGCGCAAGTACGTGCTGCTCACCACCGACATGGACTGCAATCCCGACGAAGGGCAGACCTGTGCGCCGAGCTTCAATCAGCTCTACCCCTTGCCGGTCGACCCGACGCATCCAATCCTCTACCAGACCTTCAGCTCGCAGATATTCAACATCGATCACCCCTGCTATAGCGGCAAGAAGACCAACTGGCAGATCGTCGAAGGTCGTGAGGGGCCCAACGACGGCAATATCTCGGTAGATTCGCAGATGTTCACGACCTACGGATGGGGCGGCACCGGCGCCGCCACGCCGGTCTTGCCACGCTGGGTGAGCGGTATCACGCTCGACCCCGCGCATCCTCACCCGGGCCTGGAACACATGGCCTACTGCGATCTGAAAGTGCCAGGCATGAGCGATGGACAGCTCAGCTGCAACGGCGAGGACAACAGCATGTACCGGTTCAGCCGCATTGACCTCTATCGCGACATCGTGGCTGAACTGGTAGGGGCTGGCTTCTAAGCTTTCCCTTGCCCGTCGCTCATGGAGGGCCGGGCAAGACCGCCCGCAGCCAGGCCAGGCTCCTAGGCGTGATGCCGCATGATCCGGCCCTGCTCGCGCTGCCAGTCCCTGTCCTTGATGGTCTCGCGCTTGTCGTGCTGCTTCTTGCCCTTGGCCAGACCCACTTGCAGCTTGGCGCGGCCGTTGCTCCAGTGCAGGTCCAGCGGCGCCAGGGTATAGCCGGCGCGCTCGACCTTGCCGACCAGGGTGCTCAGCTCCTTCTTGTTGAGCAGCAGCTTGCGGGTGCGGGTGGAGTCGGTGAGTTCGTGGGTGCAGGTCTGCCGGAGCGGGGTGATGTGGGCGCCGATCAGCCAGGCCTCGCCGTTCTTGATGATCACGTAGGCTTCAGTGATCTGGGCGCGGCCTTCGCGCAGGCTCTTCACTTCCCAACCCTGCAGCATCAGGCCGGCTTCGTAGCTGTCTTCAATGAAGTACTCGTAGCGCGCGCGCTTGTTGAGCGCGATGTTGCGCTCGGGCTCGCGGCCTTTCTCTTTCGGCTTGTTCATTGAAGAATTATAGGTGCCCACCCTCACTTCCCAAGGATTCATTTCAATGGCGCGTGTCGAACGCTCTGCTTTACTGGCCTTTCAGCCCGCGCAATTGCTGGCGCTGGTGCAGGACGTGGCGCGCTATCCGGAGTTCCTGCCGGGCTGCATTTCCGCCAGCATCGAGCCGGGCGAGGGCGAGCTGGTGCGCGCACGCCTGGGTTTCCGCATCAAGGGCCTGAGCGACAGCTTCGCCACTGAGAACCAGGCCCTGATCGGCGAGGACGGCGTGCACGGCCTGCGCATGCGTCTGGTGCAGGGGCCGTTCCGGCGCCTGAGTGGCGAATGGCGCTTCCTGCCGCTGGGCGAGGGTGCCAGCAAGGCCAGCCTGGCGGTGGACCTCGACTTCGGCCTGCGGGCGCTGGAAAGCCTGTTCGGCAGTCAGATGGAGCAGGCGGTGGCCGGCGTCATCGCCGCCTTCAAGGCCCGCGCCGAGGCGCTCTATGGCCGGGGCTGAGACGATCCGCGTCGAGCTGGTTCACGCCCTGCCGGATCGGCAGGAGCTGCTGGTGCTGACCCTGCCCGCGGGCACCAGCGCCGCCGAGGCGCTGCGCCGCTCGGGGCTGTTGCGGCAATTCCCGGAGCAGGCTGCGTCACCCAGCCTGGCGGTGTTCGGCCGTCTGGTGCAGGCCGGCACGGTGCTGCATGACGGCGACCGGCTGGAGTTGCTGCGGCCCTTGCTGGCCGATCCGAAGCAGCGGCGCCGGGAGCGTGCGCGCGTCGAGCGCCGTCGCCGCTGAGGCAGCTCAGGGAGCCGGCGTGCCCGGTGGCGTCAGGATCACGCCGCTCTCGGTCGGTTCCGCCGCGCGCTCGGCGTCGACTTCGTCCTTCTTCTGCTCGCGGATCAGCTGCTTGGCGCTGGTGGGGGCGCCGACCGTGGCGGTGTCGGCGGGAGCGGCCACGCCGTCCATGCGGGCGAGGCTGTCGCCCTCGAAGAACAGGGTGACGGTGCGGCTGGCGACCTGGCCGCGCGGCGACTTGTAGTAGCCCACATAGTCCCAGCGGTCGGCGCGGAAGGGGCTGGCGGCGATCGGCGTGCCCATCAGGAACAGCACCTGGTCGCGGGTCTGGCCGAGCTTGAGCTGGTCGAGCTGCTTCTGCTCGATGACATTGCCCTGGCGGGTGGGCAGCTTGTAGATCAGGTTGCAGGCGGATAGGGCCAGGCCCAGCACCGCAATCAACAGCACGCGCATGTCGTTTGCCGGAATTAATCGAGCGGCGATAATAGCGGAAAGCCTCCGGCCCGGAGTGCAGCCGAGCTGACGCCGCCATGGAATCCCAAGACCTTCGCAACGCCGGCCTCAAGGTCACCCTGCCGCGACTGAAGATCCTCGAAATCCTCGAGGGCAATGCCATGCGGCACATGTCGGCGGAAGACGTCTACAAGCTGCTGCTGACCGAGGACGCCGACATCGGTCTGGCCACCATCTACCGGGTACTGACCCAGTTCGAGCAGGCCGGCCTGGTCAAGCGCCACCACTTCGAGGGCGGTCACGCGGTGTTCGAGCTGGAGCGGGGCGATCATCACGACCACATGGTCGATGTCGATTCCGGCCGGGTGGTCGAGTTTGTCAGCCCGGAGATCGAGCGCCTGCAGCACGAGATCGCCGACCGCCACGGCTACGAGATCGTCGGCCACAGCCTGGTGATGTACGTGAAGTCGCGGGAGCCGCAGGGCGGCAGGAAGCGCTGAGTCGAGGTTTTACTGCCTCCCCTGCAGCGCAGGGGAGACATTTTCCACGGCTTATCCGGCCCGCTTTAGCAGGTCGCGCGCCAGTGCCTGGGTCGCGGCGCTGATGTCCTGGCCGCCGAGCATGCGCGCCAGCTCCAGCATCCGCGCGTCCTTCTCGACCGGGCGCACCCGGGTGTAGGTCTGGCCGTCGAGCACTTCCTTGCGGATGCCGAGGTGCTGGCGCCCCTGCGCCGCGACTTGCGCCAGGTGGGTGACGCAGAGCACCTGCCGGTGCGCGCCCAGCTGCCGCAGCTTCTGGCCCACCACTTCGGCGACGCCGCCGCCGATGCCGGCATCGACCTCGTCGAAGATCATGGTCGCCGCGCCTTCACCGCGCGCGCTCTGGCCGCAGACCTGGATCGCGAGCGACACCCGCGACAGCTCGCCGCCGCTCGCCACCTTCGCCAGCGGTCGTGGCGCCTGGCCGGCGTTGGCGGAAAAATCAAAGCGCACCTCGTCATCGCCGTGGCTGCGCACCCGCTCGCCGCCGGCTGCCTCAACCGCCACTTGCAGCTGGGCGTTGCCCATGCCGAGCTGGCGCACCACCTCGGTGATGGCCGCGGCGAAGCGGCCCGCCGCGCGTTTGCGCGCCGCGCTCAGGAGGGCGGCGGCCTTGCGGTAGCGCGCCAGCAGCTGCTCCTGCGCCGCCAGCAGGGCGTCGAGGCCGCCCGCCGCATGCTCCAGCGCATCCAGCTCGGCGCGTAGCGCGGCCTGGTGGCCGGGCAGCTCGGCCAGTCGCACCCGGTGCTTGCGCGCCATGTCGTGCAGGGCCGAGAGCCGCCGCTCGCTGCGCTCCAGGGCCTCGGGGTCCAGTTCCAGGCGGTCGAGCAGACGCTGGATCTGGTCGGCGGCCTCCCGCACCTGGGCTTGGGCGCCGGCGGCCAGGGTCTCGGCCTCGGCAAAGCCCGGCTCCAGCGCCGCTAGCCCGGACAGCAGGCCGACCGCCGCCGAGAGCTGGTCGTAGATCGCCGATTCGCCGCCGTAGAGCAGCTCCTGGGCGCGACCGCCGTCTTCGATCAGCCGGCCGGCGTTGGCGAGCCGGCGGTGCTCGGCTTCCAACTGTTCGAGCTCGCCTTCGCGCAAGTTCAGGGCTTCCAGCTCGCGCACCTGGAAGCGCAGGTAGTCGAGCTGTGCCGGATCACGGCTGGCGGCGGCGCGGGCGGCGGCGATGGCCTGCTCGCCCTGCTGCACCGCCTGCGCGGCGGCGCGCACCGTGGACAGTTCGGCAGCGTGGCCGCCGTAGTCGTCGAGCAGGGCGCGCTGCACGTCGGGGCGCAGCAGGGTCTGCGATTCGTTCTGGCCGAACAGGTCGATCAGGCGCTCGCCCAGTTCGCGCAGGGGCCCGGCGTTGACGGCCTGGCCGTTGACGAAGGCGCGGGTGCGGCCCTCGGCGTGCACCACGCGGCGGATCAGGCAGAGCTGAGGATCGTCGGCATCGAGCAGTTCGTGCTCGGCCAACCAGGTGCGCGCCTCGGCGGCATCGCCCAGATCGAATTCGGCGCTGATTTCGGCGCGGTCGCTGCCCTGGCGCACCAGGGCCGGATCGGCGCGGGTGCCGAGCACCAGGCCGAGCGCGTCGAGCAGGATCGACTTGCCGGCGCCGGTCTCGCCGGTGAGCACGGTGAAGCCCGCCGCGAACTCCAGTTGCGCCTCGTCAATGATCGCGAGGTTTCGGATCTGCAACTGCTTGAGCATCGGGCGCGCGCGGCGTCGTGGGTGTGCGGCGATTCTAACCGCGCGCCGGCCCGCGGCCCCAGTGCAATTTGTCGCGCAGCACGTCGAAGTAGTGGTAGCGGCGCGGGTGCAGCAGCCGCAGCGGGTAGGGCGCGCGTCCGATCAACACGCTGTCGCCGGGTGCCAGGGCCTCGTTGACCTGGCCGTCGCAGGTGGCGGTGGCGCGGCTGTTGGCGGGGCCGCGCAACACCAGCTTCACCGGTTGCTCGGCCGGCACCACGATGGGCCGGTCGCTGAGCGTGTGCGGGCAGATTGGCACCAGGGCGATCGCCGCCACCGCCGGGTGGATCACCGGACCACCGCCCGACAGCGCATACGCGGTCGAGCCGGTGGGGCTCGACACGATCATGCCGTCGGCCCGGTGCTGGCTGATGAATTCCTCGCCCAGCCAGGTCTCGAATTCGAGCATGCGGATGCTGGCCGAGTTGCGGATCACCACGTCGTTGACCGCCAGCACCCGCGCAGTTTCGCGACCGTCGCCGCGCAGGATGCGGGACTCCAGCAGCAGGCGGTCGTCGCGCAGGTACTCGCCGGCCAGCACCGAGCTCAGGGCTTCGGCGAGTTCCTCCGGATTGACGTCGACCATGAAGCCGAGCCGCCCCTGATTGACCCCGAGCAGGGGCACCTCCGCCGCCGCCAGGCTGCGGCCGGCATCGAGCAGGGTGCCGTCGCCGCCGGCCACCACCACCAGCTGGCAGCGCGCCGCCAGCTCGGCCCGCGACACCACCGGCACCCCGGCCTTGCGCCCCGACTCGGCGTGGGTGTCGTCCATCAGCACCTCGCGACCCAGAGCCTGCAATTGCCGGCAGATCGCCAGCAGGGTGGGCTTGACCGCCGGATCGGTGCGCTTGCCGATGACGCCGATGGTCGGGAACAGCAGGCTGCCGGAGCGGTCGGCGGGGCGTGGGGTCGGTGACATGCGGCGATTGTAGGGTGCGGCGTGCTCGGATTTGTGGCCGCCACCTTGACATGTACGGGGACGGTTCCCACATTCCACACATGCAATCCCGCCTCGAACCCCGCGCCGCCGAGCTGCTCAAGCTGCTGGTGGAGCGCTATATCCAGGATGGCGAGCCGGTCGGCTCGCGCACCCTGTCGCGGGCGGCGGCGCTGGGCATCTCGCCCGCCACCATCCGCAATGTCATGGCCGATCTCGACCAGCTTGGGCTGGTCGCCTCGCCGCATACCTCGGCGGGGCGCATTCCCACCACCCGGGGCTACCGCTACTTCATCGACCGGCTGCTCGCCCCCGAACACCTGGAGGACCAGGAGCGCGAGCAGATCGCCGAGGAACTGGCGCCCGGCTATCGCGGCGCCGAGGATCTGGTGCAGGCGGCGAGTCAGTTGTTGTCGCAGTTGTCGCGCATGGCCGGGGTGGTGACGGTGCCCAAGCGCAATCTGGCGCTGCTGCGGCGCATCCAGTTCATGCCGCTGTCCGACAACCGGGTGCTGGTGATCCTGGTGGTGAACCAGCACGAGGTGCAGAACCGGGTCATCCACACCGACCGCCCCTACGGCACCGACGAGCTCGAACGCTACGCCAATGCCATCAACGAGCATTTCGGCGGCCGCGACCTGGTCAGCCTGCGCCGGGCGCTGCTGGACGAGGTATCCGACGCCCAGGGCCGCATCAACCTGATCTTGCGTGAAGCCGCCGCCATGGCCGAGGCGGCGCTGCGCGGCGACGAACAACAGCCCGGCTACGTGGTCACCGGCGGCTCCAACCTGCTCGGCTTCCAGGAAATGAGCGACCTGGGCCGCCTGCGCGGCCTGTTCGATGCGCTCGACCGCAAGCGCGACCTCCTCGGCCTGTTCGACCAGTGCCTGGCCGCCGACGGCGTGCAGATCTTCATCGGCGAGGAGTCCGGCTACCGGGTGCTGGACGAGTGCAGCGTGGTGTCGGCGCCGTACACGGTGAATGGCCAGGTGGCGGGCGTGCTGAGCGTGATCGGGCCGACGCGGATGTCTTACAACCGGATCATCCCATTGGTGGCGGAGACGGCAAGGGCTTTGTCCAAAGGCCTGAAAACCGAGGTCTGACTGGCTTCAAGGGATTCTGGGTTCACAAGGCAAACTGCGCAGTGCCGGATTTTGTTCCGCGCAGGAAGGACGCCGCTAGTGCTAACATTGTGCTTACGGTCGTCACGAGGTTTGCCATGCAAGTCGCCATCCGGAAAATGGGTAATTCACAGGGGGTGCTCATCCCCAAGCCTCTGCTCGCGCAGCTGGGGCTGGAAGGCGTCGCCGACTTGCAGGTGCGTGACGGGGTGCTCGAGATTCGTCCAGTGGAGCGCAAGCCTCGTGAAGGCTGGGCGGCGGATGCGGCGCGAGTGGCTGCCGCAGGTGACGATGCCCCGGTCTGGCCGGAGTTGGGCAACGCCGCCGATGCGGAGCTGGCGTGGTAGTGGCGCGCGGCGGACCCAGAGACGGCGAGGTCTGGCTGGTGCAACTCGACCCGACCGTGGGCGGCGAAATCCAGAAGACCCGGCCCGCGCTGGTGATTTCCCCGGACGAAATGAACGAGCACCTGCGTACCGTGATCGTGGCGCCACTGACCAGTGGTTCGCACCCGGCCGGATTCCGCGTCCCGGTCGAGTTCCAGCGCAAGAAGGGCCTGATCCTGCTGGACCAGATCCGGACGCTGGACCGCGCTCGCTTCATCAAACGCATGGGCGCACTCAAGCCCGAGACGCGGATACAGACGCTCAAGACCTTGCAGGCCATGTTCGCGCCCTGAAAGGCCGCAGCCCGCAGGTGATCGGCCCCACTCGCATGGCCTACAATCGCGTCATTCCGCTGGTCGCCGAGACGGCCAAGGCCCGGTGCTAGGGCTTGAAAGCGGGCAGCTGAGCCCCAGTTGGCTTGTCAGGGCGCGCCGCCGGCGCGCCAATTACCTTTTTTGGCCCGCAGACCCATGACCGACGCCCCGAATCCGACGCCGGACGCCGCCGCCGCGCACGAACCCGTTCTGACTCCCGAAGCTGAGTTGGCCCATCTCAAGGACCAGCTCGCCGAAGCGCAGTTGCTGGTGTCCGCTGCGCGCGACAGCCAGCTGCGCGCCGCAGCCGATGCCGAAAATCGCGTCCGCCGGGCCGAGAACGAGGCCGCCAAGGCACGCAAGTTCGCCGCCGAGGACGTGCTCAAGGATTTCCTCGCCGTGACTGATTCGCTCGAATTGGGCCTGAAGGCAGCGGGCGCGGCACCCGAAGGGGTGACCAAGGCCCTGGCCGACGGCGTGCAGATGACCCTGAAGCAGCTGCTGTCGGCGCTGGAGCGGCATGGCGTGAAGCAGATTGACCCGCTCGGCCAGCCCTACAACCCCGAGCACCACCAGGCCATGAGCATGGCGCCGAGCGCGGCGGTGCCGGCCAATCATGTGCTGAGCGTGATGCAGAAGGGCTACCTGCTGCACGAGCGCCTGCTGCGACCGGCGCTGGTCGTGGTTGCCCAGGCCGGCTGAAAAACCCGGCACCCCGGCCCCTTGAAATCGCCGGCAGTCCACCTACCTACAGAACATCTTCAGTAACGAATCCACGCGGAGCGAAAGAACACCATGGGCAAGATCATCGGCATCGACCTCGGCACCACCAATTCCTGTGTCGCGATCCTGGAAGGCAATACCGTCAAGGTGATCGAGAACAGCGAGGGTGAGCGCACCACCCCCTCGATCGTCGCCTACACCGACGATGGCCAGATCCTGGTCGGCCGCAGCGCCAAGCGCCAGGCGGTGATGAATCCCAAGAACACCATCTTCGCCGCCAAGCGCCTGATCGGCCGTCGCTTCGAGGACAAGGAAGTGCAGAAGGCGACCCAGCACTCGCCCTTCGCCATCGTCAAGAACGAGAACGGCGATGCCTGGGTCGACGTGCGCGGCAAGAAGATGGCGCCGCCGCAGATCAGCGCCGAAGTGCTGATCAAGATGAAGAAGACCGCCGAGGACTATCTCGGCGAGCCGGTGACCGAAGCCGTGATCACCGTGCCGGCCTACTTCAACGACAGCCAGCGCCAGGCCACCAAGGACGCCGGCCGCATCGCCGGCCTCGACGTCAAGCGCATCATCAACGAGCCGACGGCGGCCGCGCTGGCCTTCGGTGTCGACAAGGTCAAGGGCGACAAGAAGGTCGCCGTGTACGACCTGGGCGGCGGCACCTTCGACATCTCCATCATCGAGATCGCCGACATGGACGGCGAGAAGCAGTTCGAGGTGCTGGCCACCAATGGCGACACCTTCCTCGGTGGCGAGGACTTCGACCAGAAGGTGATCGACTACATCGCGGCTGAATTCCAGAAGGAACAGGGCGTCGACCTGCGCAAGGACCCGCTGGCCCTGCAGCGCCTGAAGCAGACCGCCGAAAAGGCCAAGATCGAGCTGTCCTCCTCGACCCAGACCGACATCAACGAGCCCTACATCACTGCCATCAACGGCGTGCCGCAGCACCTCAACCTGAAGCTGACCCGCGCCAAGCTGGAGTCGCTGGTGGAGGAGTACATCAGTAAGTCGATGGAGCCCTGCCGCATCGCGTTGAAGGATGCCGGCCTGAAGGCCAGTGACATCGACGAGGTCATCCTGGTCGGTGGCCAGACCCGCATGCCCAAGGTGCAGGAGGCGGTGAAGGAGTTCTTCGGCCGCGAGCCGCGCAAGGACGTCAACCCGGACGAGGCGGTCGCCGCCGGCGCTGCCATCCAGGGCTCGGTGCTCTCGGGCGACCGCAAGGACGTGCTGCTGCTCGACGTCACTCCGCTGTCCCTGGGCATCGAGACCCTGGGTGGCAAGATGACCAAGCTGATCGAGAAGAACACCACCATCCCGACCAAGAAGTCCGAGACCTTCACCACCGCCGACGACAACCAGACGGCGGTGACCATCCAGGTCTACCAGGGCGAGCGCGAGATCGCGGCGGCCAACAAGTCGCTGGGCCGCTTCGACCTCACCGGCATTGGTCCGGCGCCGCGCGGCATGCCGCAGGTGGAGGTGATCTTCGACATCGATGCCAACGGCATCCTGCACGTCACCGCCAAGGACAAGGCGACCGGCAAGGAGCAGAGCATCCGCATCACCGCGAACTCCGGCCTGAGTGAGGCCGAGATCGCCAAGATGGTGAAGGACGCCGAGCTGAACGCCGAAGAGGACAAGAAGTTCGCCGAGCTGATCACCGCCCGCAACAGCGCCGACCAGCTGGCCGGCGGTGTCGAGAAGGCGATCAAGGATCTCGGTGACGGCGTCAGCGCCGACGAGAAGGCGGCCATCGAGAAGGCAGTCGCCGAGCTGCGCGAGGTGACCAAGAATGGCGACAAGGCTGCCATCGAGGAAAAGACCCAGGCGCTGATGACCCTCAGCAATCCGGTCATGCAGCGCGCCTACGAGAAGGGTGCAGCGCCGGGCGGCGATGCGGGTGCGGCCGGAGCTGCCGGTGGCGCCAAGGCCGACGACGTGGTCGATGCCGAGTTCACCGAGGTAAAGGACGAAAAGAAGTGAGACGGTAGACGGGAGACGTGAGACGTTGCCAGCGTCTCACGTCTTTTTCGTTTCTGCCCGACACTGTTGAAGCTGCCATGCGCCTCCCTGCTTTCCACGTCTCCCGTCTCCCGTCTCCCGTCTCACGCCCCGCATGAGCAAACGCGACTATTACGAAATCCTCGTCGTCAGCAAGACGGTTACCGAGGATGAGCTGAAGAAGTCCTATCGCAAGCTGGCGATGAAGCACCACCCGGACCGCAATCCGGGTGACAAGGCTGCCGAAGAGGCGTTCAAGGAAATCAGCGAGGCCTACGAGGTCCTGAGCGACGCCAAGAAGCGCGCGATCTACGACCAGTACGGGCACGAGGGCCTGCAGCGTGGTGGTGGCGGCGCCGGGGGCTTCGGCGGCGGTGGCTTCTCGGACATCTTTGGAGACGTCTTCAGCGACATCTTCGGTGGCGGCGGCAATCGCGGCGGCCCGCGCCGGGGCTCCGACCTGCGCTATCTGCTGGAACTGAGCCTGGAACAGGCGGTGTTCGGTGTCACCGAGAACATCAAGATCCCGA
Organism: Stagnimonas sp.; assembly: GCA_030696045.1. Lineage (GTDB taxonomy): Bacteria > Pseudomonadota > Gammaproteobacteria > Nevskiales > Nevskiaceae > Stagnimonas. The sequence goes on from JAUYNO010000078.1 coordinate 70,481, forward strand.
CCTGGGACGATTGCTCGGCCTGCAATGGCCACGGCACCGCCGACGGCAAGAAGCCGCGCGAATGCCCCACCTGCCAGGGCTCCGGCCAGGTGCAGGTGCGCCAGGGCTTCTTCGTGCTGCAACAGACCTGCCCGCATTGCCGTGGGCGCGGCGTCAGCGTCACCGATCCCTGCAAGAGCTGCCGTGGCGTCGGCAAGCTCAAGCGCGACAAGACCCTGGAAGTGAAGATTCCGCCCGGGGTCGATACCGGCGACCGCATCCGCCTGAGCGGCGAGGGCGAGCCCGGCGACAAGGGCGCGCAAAGCGGGGATCTCTACGTGCAGATCAACGTCAAGCCGCACGAGTTCTTCGAGCGCGACGGCAGCGATCTTTATTGCACCGTGCCGGTGTCCATCGTCACCGCCAGTCTGGGTGGCGAGATGGAAGTGCCGACCCTGAAGGGCAAGGCCCAGCTCAAGGTTCCGGAGGGCACCCAGAGCGGCAAGGCCTTCAAGCTGCGTGGCATGGGAATCAAGTCGGTGCGCGGCGGCCCGCAGGGCGATCTCATCTGCAATCTGGTGGTGGAGGTGCCGGTGGACCTCACCCGCAAGCAGAAGGAGCTGCTGCGCAGCTTCGGCGAAGCCGTCGCCGGCGACAGCGGCAAGCACACGCCGGAGTCCGCCAGCTGGCTCAGCAAGGCCAAGAAGTTCTTCGACGGCATCGCCAGCTGAGCGCCCGCTGACATGGCCGGAACGGTGCGTCTGCCGCTGAAGGTCGCGCCCAAGGCCTCGCGCAATGCGATCAACGGCTGGATGGGCGAGACCCTCAAGGTCTCGGTCACCGTCGCGCCCGAAAAGGGCAAGGCCAATCAGGCGGTGATCGAGTTGCTGGCCGAGGCGCTGCGGCTGCCGAAGTCGGCGGTGCGCATCGTTCGCGGCGAGACCTCGACCAGCAAGCTGGCCGAGATTGAGGGGATCGACGAGTTGGAGCTGCGCCGCAAGCTGTCTGCCTGATCGCCGGCGTCGTCGCCGGTCGCAGCCAGGCGTCGTCCGCACCCGCGTTGCCGTCGTTGGTCGCAGGGCCGGTTCCGCTCCTGTTCAGTGGCTGAAATCCTGTTGGCGTACTCCGCTTGAGGCAGCGACGCCATGCCCCACTCCGTTCTCGATATTGCCGCCGCGCCAGCTCGGTTCCACGACGATGTCCGGCGGGGCGACCTGCGGCGACGGGGGGCGCGGCTGCTGCGCATCTCCGGTGGTCTTTGGCTCGCTACCGCGGTATTCGGTCAGCTGCTGTTCGCGCTCTACGTCGCCATCTTCTACGGTCGAGCCGCCCTACAGGGACGCTTCCAGGACTGGAACAAGGTGCTTGCCCATGGCTATGTGCCCGGCGACTGGTTTCTGAACCTGGTGCTGGGCATGCACCTGCTGTTCGTGGTGCTGATCGTCGCCGGTGGCGCCCTGCAGTTGCTGCCGGCCCTGCGCCGCCGCGCACCTGCCTTCCATCGCTGGAACGGACGGCTGTACCTGCTGTCGGCGGCGATCCTCAGCCTGGGCGGATTGGCGCTGGCCTGGGTGCGCGGCACGGTTGGCGGGGCGGCCCAGCATGTCTCGGTCAGCCTCAACGCCCTGCTGATCCTGGTCTTCGCCGGCATCGTCTGGCGGCTGGCCCGCGAGCGCCGCGTCGATGCCCACCGGCGCTGGGCGCTGCGCTTGTTTCTGGCGGTCAGCGGGGTCTGGTTCTTCCGCATCGGCCTGATGCTCTGGCTGGCGGTGCACAAGGCCCCGGTCGGTTTCGACCCGGACAGCTTCACCGGCCCGTTCCTGAGTTTCCTGGGTTTCGCGCAATACCTGCTGCCACTGGCGGTGCTGGAGCTGTACCTGCGGGTGCAGGATCGCGGCAGCCCGGTCGCCCAGGTGGCGGTCGCCGGCGGTGTGCTGGTGCTGACGCTGATGACTCTGGGCGGGGTTCTCGCCGCCACCATGGGAATGTGGATGCCACGGCTCTGATCGGCAGCCGGCATCGGGCCCGCTGACCGCATCCCGGCGGGACGCTATTCTCCAGTCATGTCCGCGATCGCCGAACCCACCAAGCTACGCGGCCTGGCCCTGCTGCTGAACTGGCCACGGCTGCGGGCGACGATGAAGCTCTCTCTGGTGCTGGGCTTCCTGCTCGGACTCGGCTGGGACCCGGGCATGCAGGCGGCGTTGGTGCGGGTGGTCGCGCTCGGGCTGTTCGGCATGCTCGCCTTCGGCCTGTTCGAGCAGTGGCCGCGCCGCCTGCCTAGCTGGCTGGCGCGCTGGGCCTTGCAGGTAATCGCGGTGGCGCTGGCGATGCCGCTCGGCACCTATGCGATCTACCTGCTGTCCACCGATCCGGGCGCGCCGCATTTCTGGGAGGTGAAGGACCGGCGCGAGGGTTTCGGCATGTTCTGCATTCTCGGCTTGCTGATCGCACCCTGGGCCGCGCTGGCGGCGCTGGTGCGCCAGAAGGACGCGCTGGCACGCGAACAGGCGCTGGCCTTCGAGCTGGAGCGTAGCGAGCTGGAGCGCAATGCCCTCGATGCCCGCCTGCATCTGTTGCAGGCGCAGATGGCGCCCCATTTCCTGTTCAACACCCTGGCCAACGTTCAGGCCCTGGTCGATGCCGGCTCGCCGAAGGCGGCAGCGGTGCTGCGCAGCCTGAGCGCCTATCTGCGCGCTGCGGTGCCGCGTCTGCGGGACCCCGCGCCGACGCTGGAGCACGAGCTGCAGCTGGTGCGGGCCTATCTGGAGTTGATGCAGATGCGTATTCCAGATCGCTTGCAATATCGGGTTCATGCCGACCCAGCAGTGCTGGGCCAGCACTGTCCGCCGATGTCGGTACTGACGCTGGTGGAGAACGCGGTCCGGCATGGCATCGACCCCAGCGAGGAAGGCGGGCGCATCGACATCGAAGCGCGGCGTCGTGGTGATCGCTGCCTGATCCAGGTCAGCGATACCGGCGTCGGACTCGGTCAGGCAGCCGGTGCCGCGGGCAGCGGGCTGGCGATGCTGCGTGATCGGCTCTGGCTCGGTTTTGGTGGTCATGCCGAGCTGCGCATCGGAGCCCAGCAGCCGCGCGGGGTGCTGGCCGAACTGGACCTGCCGGCGGAGGCGGCACGCGGATGACCGTGATCGCCGCCACCGCGCTGATCGCCGACGACGAGCCCTTGCTACGCGAGGCGCTCGCGGTTCAGCTGGCGCGGGTCTGGCCAGAGCTGCGGGTGGTCGCCCAGGCCCGCAATGGCCGCGAGGCGGTCGAACTGTTCGAGCGGCACCAGCCGCAGGTCTGCTTTCTGGACGTGCACATGCCCGGCCTGTCCGGCATCGAGGCCGCGCGCCAGATTGGCCGACGGGCCCAGTTGGTATTCGTCACCGCCTATGACCGGTACGCGGTCCAGGCGTTCGAGCAGGGAGTGCTCGACTATTTGGTGAAGCCGGTGGAGGCGGTACGACTGGCGGAGACAGCGGCGCGCCTGCGCGAGCGCTTGGCGGCGGCGGTGACCCCGCCGAATCTCGAAGCTCTGCTGCAGCAGCTCAGCGCGCAGATCCAGAGCGCGGCGAAACCGGCGCCGCTGCGCTGGATCCGTGCCCAGGTCGGCTCGACACTGCGGCTGATCGCGGTGGACGAGATCGACTATCTGCGCGCCGACAGCAAGTACACCGCGATCATCTGGCGCGGTGACGGTGGCGCGCCCGCCGAGGCCCTGGTCCGCACGCCCTTGAAGCAGCTGGTCGCGCAACTCGATCCGGAGCAGTTCGTGCAGGTGCACCGATCGGCGGTGGTGAACCTGCGTGCCGTCAGCCATCTGAGCCGCGGCGACAACGAGACCGCCACGGTGCACCTGAAGGGCGGCCGGGGACTGCTGCCGGTCAGCCGCAGCTATCTGCACCACTTTCGACAGATGTGAGGGTCGGCGGGCCTCAGCGATAGGTCATCAGCTTGCTCTGCGCGCCCTCGAAATGCGCGTGCTCGTTGAGGCTGGACAGGCTCACGCCACGACCGCCGTAGATCAGCTTGCTGATGCTGGCATTGACCACATTCCAGTTCAGCGCGAACAGGTGGCTGTCGGGGATGCCGAGCAGGCGCTGGGCGAGGGCGCTGATGACGCCGCCCGAGGTGAACACCAGGGCGGTCCGGGACGGCCCCAGCTGGGCGATGCTGCTGTCCAGCGCTGCCGCGCAGCGGTCCTTGAATCCCGACCAGGATTCGCTGTACTCGTGATCGGCCTCGCCGCCGACCCAGCGTTCGATGGCCTTGGCGAACAGGGCCTGGAAGGCGCGCTTGGGGTCACCGGTCTGTGCCAGCTCGACCTGCATCAGCCGCTTGTCGCTGTAGCGCGGCTCGTAGCGGGCTACCACTTCTTCATGGTCGTACTCGTTGAAGCCGGCGTGTTCGCCGAAATCCAGTGCACGTCCCATCGCCGCCAGGCAGGTTTCGGCGGTCTCGCGGTGCCGGCGCATAGTGCCCAGGTAGACCGCATCGACTTCCGGTAGGCGACCGCGCAGGTGCTCGCCCAGTACGCGCGCCTGCTCGAAGCCGGTCTTCGACAACTGGTCGTAATTGCTGTGGCCGAAGCTGGCCTGGCCATGGCGGATGAGGTAGATGGTGCCCATGCTCAGAAACCCGAAGCCTTGATAACGCGGCGCGCGCGCCAGCCCAGATAGTTCGCCATCAGCCAGAAATGCTTGAACGCCGGATTGTCGGTCTGGCCCTTGTGATAGCGGTAATAGATCTGCTGGATGATGACCGCCAGCCGGAACAGGCCGTAGGCCTCGTAGAAGGCCCAGTTCTCGCACTTGAAGCCGGACTTGGCGAGGTAGTACTCGACCACTTCCTTGCGGTTGAACATGCCCGGCAGGTGGGTGGGCTGGCGCCGCATGTACTGCGCCATGCGGTCGTCACCGGCCTCGGACCAGTAGGCGACGATGCAGCCCAGTTCCATCAGCGGGTCACCGAGGGTGGCCATCTCCCAGTCCAGCACGCCGATCACC
>JAUYNO010000071.1 GCA_030696045.1 Stagnimonas sp.
CGACCAGATGACCAGCTCCATGCTCAAGACCATGGGCCAGCAGCTGGCCTCCCTGGGCCGCAGCTCGTTCTGAGCTTCGGCACCAGCCCGCTTAGCCGCGCTTCCAGGCGGCCCAGAACAGCAAGGCCCAGCCGGCCAGGAACAGCAGGCCACCCAGCGGCGTGATCGCGCCCAGCCCGCGCAGGCCCGACAGGGCATAGGCGTAGAGGCTGCCGCTGAACACCAGCACCCCGAGTGCGAAGCAGACCGCGGCGCCGGACAGCGCTCCCGATGGCTTCTGCGCCGCCAGCAGGCCGACCAGCAGCAGCGCCAGGGCGTGGTAGAGCTGGTACTCGACGGCGGTCTTCCACACCGTCAACAGTTCCGGCGCCAGCCGCGCCTTCAGGGCATGGGCACCGAAGGCGCCAAGCGCCACTCCGAGAAAGCCGTAGACGGCGCCCACCATCAGGGCAAGCTGCGGGTTCATGTCGACTCCACCAGGCTGAAGGAAATGCCGGCTCGCTGCAGGCGCACCAGCAGGGCGTCGCCCATCGCGGCGACCGGCGTCAGCTGGCCGGCACGCGGCGGCAAGTTGTCAAAGGCCAGCGCCAGGCCGGACTCGGCCAGCATCTTCGCGGTCTCGCCATAGCCGGGATCGCCGCCCTTCACGTCCACCACCACCCGCTTGCCGCCGCCCTCGCCGACGAAGCGCACCCGGAACCAGCCCTGCTCGCGCTGCTGCGCGCTCGGACCTTCGCCCGAGGACTTGCGCGCCAGCAGGAACTCGCGGCTGAGCTTGAACTGCGCTCCCGCGAACAGGGCACCGACGCCGCCGACCAGGGCCGCGACATGGCTGAGCTGCTTGATCTGCAGGAAGTGCCCGTAACGAAAGTCCGGCCCGTAGCGGTCGAGCGCGGCCGCGCTGCGCTTGACGATCTGCGGATCGATGGTCGGCATCGGCACTACCCAACTGCCGAGCGCGCGGTCGTAGCGGATGCGCGCCGGCAGACTGCCGATGCGGCGCTGCAGCGGTCGCGTCTCGCGCAGGCGCCGCTCCCGGTTGAGCTTCAGATACTGGCGGGCACGGGCGAAGGCATTGATCGCCGAGTGGTAGGTGCCGGCCGAGAACCCGCCGCTGGCGCGCACATGGCCGGCGAGCTTCAGCGGCACGCCCGTCGGCAGCTGCAACACGGTGTAATAGGCACCCAGATCGTGCGGGACGGAATCGAAGCCGCAGCAGTGCACCAGCTTCGCCCCCGTGCGCTCGGCGGTAGCCTGGTACTTCAGCCACATCGCATCGACGAACTCCGGCTCGCCGGTGAGATCGCAGTAGTGGGTTCCGGCGTCGGCGCAGGCGCGCAGCAGCGGCTCGCCATGCAGGGCGTAGGGACCGACCGTGGTGATCAGCACCTTGCTCTGCCGGGCCACCCGCGCCAGCGCCGCCGGATCGGCGGCGTCGGCCAGCAGCAGTTCCAGCGCCGCGCAGGTCGGGTTGATCGCCGCCAGCCGCTCGCGCACCGCATCCAGCTTGCGGCGGTCGCGGCCGGCCAGCGCCCAACGCGCCGCCCGCGGGGCATGGCGGGCAAGGTACTCGGCGGTGAGGCCGCCGGCGAAGCCGGTGGCTCCGAACAGGACGAAATCGTATTGGCGGTCGGTCATGGCCGGACTGGCACCGGGTAAGGAAAGGCACCCGAATAAGGCCCGGGCATTGGCAGACGGTGCACGCTACCGGGGATCGAAGCCGCGATCCAGTTGCTCGACCTCGACCACCCAGCCGTCCTCTATCGTCACCTGCCGCATCGCCGTGCGCGGCCCCAGGTTGTAGACCCATTCTTCCCGGTACACCGGCGTGACGTACTGATTGCGGTAGGTATGGCCGTTCTGGTCCCGCCGGTAGATCTCGGGTCGGACGTAGAGCGGCTTGAGGATACTTTCGGCACGCCGCGTCAGCGGTTCACCACACATACGCAGCAAGCGGTACTTCGACAGCCCCGAGCTGATCAGCCGGGGCTCGCAGCGCGGCGGTGCCGAGCTGTTGAGCGGCAGAAAGCCATAACCGTCGGTCTCGATCTCGCTGATACGGCCATCGCGCAGCTTCACCAACCGCAGCAATTGATTGGGGCCCAGGTCATAGACCCAGAGCTCGATGTCGGCGACGTAGCCGCCACGCGGCAGCTGGTAGCTCCAGGGGTCACGCAGCGCCGGCTCGCCGCAGGCGGCCAACAGCTCGGCGGCCTGGTCGCCCTCGTCGACCAGCCGCGAGCCGCAGCGCAGCGAGCCTGCCTCGCTGCTACCGGCCGCTAAGATGCCGGCCAGCACCAGCAAGCGCAGCCAAAGCCTGGGACGGACATAAGTCATCAGGAACCTGCTCCGCATCGTCTGGTCATTATCGCGTTCAAGCCCTTCCGACATCGTGATCCATCTCGTGATCCGTTCCCTGATCCTGCTACCCCTGCTCACCACCCTAGCCCTGCTGCCCGCCGCAGCCAGCGCCGCGGCGCCGCCATCCAGCCGTGCCTCCACCCCGCATGTCGAAGCCGAGCTGCTGACCGAGACCACCGCCCTGCTGCGCGGCGGCGATTCCACCGTTGCGCTCAAGCTGGTGCCCGAGCAAGGCTGGCACACCTACTGGATCAATGCCGGCGACTCCGGCCTGCCCACCCGCCTGCTGTGGACCTTGCCGGACGGCGTTGGTGCCGGCGCCATCCAGTGGCCGGCGCCGCACCGGGCCTCGCTCGGCGAGCTGACCAACTACGGCTACGACGACGAGACCCTGCACCTGGTGAGCATTGCGGTGCCCGCCGACTGGCCGCTGAACCAGCCGCTGAAACTGCAGGCCAAGGCCAAGTGGCTGGTCTGCAAGGACGTCTGCATACCCGGCGAGGCCGAACTGAGTCTGAGCCGCCCGGTCACCGATGGCGCTGCCGACCTCGATCCCGCCGTGGCGCCCACCTTCGAGCAGGCTCGTGCCGAGCTGCCGCAGCCGCTGCCCGAGGGCGCCAGCGCCCGCTTCGCGATTGCCGGCGGCCAGTTCTCGATGGCGCTGGAAGGCGCCGACTTCAGCCAAGCCCAGGCCATCGACTTCTTCCCCTACGACGGCGCTCTGGTCAACCACGCCGCGCCGCAGAAGCTGGCGGTCGCCAGCGGCGGACTGCGGCTGACGCAAGCACTGTCCGGCTATTTCCTGGAAGCCCCCACCGAGGTCGGTGGCGTACTGGTGGTCGAGCACGGCAAGCAGCGCGAGGCCTATGAGATCAAGGCCGCGCCGGGCTCGGTGACTCCGGTCACCGGCGAGTCGGCCAGACCGGCCGCTGCAAGCCCCGACGCGGTGGCACCCGCCGGCACGGTCGGTCTCGCCTCGGCCCTGCTGCTGGCCCTGCTGGGCGGCCTGATCCTCAACCTGATGCCCTGCGTGTTCCCGGTGCTGTCGCTGAAGGCGCTGTCGCTGGCGCAGAGCGCCGAGCGAGGGCGCGGCGAGCAGCGCCGGCAGGCCCTGGCCTACAGCGCCGGCACCGTACTGTCCTGCGTCGCGGTGGCCGGCCTGCTGCTGGCGCTGCGCGCCGGTGGCGAGGCCCTGGGCTGGGGCTTTCAGCTGCAGTCGCCGCTGTTCATCGCCGCCCTCGCCTACCTGATGCTGGCCCTGGGCCTGGCGATGTCCGGCCTGCTGGAGATCGGTACCTCCTGGATGGGCGTCGGCTCCTCGCTCGCCGACCGGCCCGGTCTGGCCGGCAGCTTCTTCACCGGCGTGCTGGCGGTGGTGGTCGCCAGCCCCTGCACCGCACCCTTCATGGGCAGCGCGCTCGGCTACGCGGTGACCCAGCCGCTGGCGGTGGCGCTGGCCGTGTTCGCGGCCCTGGGCCTGGGCCTGGCCCTGCCCTTCCTGCTGATCGGCTTCGTGCCGGCGCTGGCGCGGCAGCTGCCCAAGCCCGGGCTCTGGATGCTGACCTTCAAGCAGGCCATGGCCTTCCCGCTGTACCTGACCGTCGCCTGGCTGCTGTGGGTGCTGACCCGCCAGGCCGGCGCCGACGCGCTGGGCCTGATCGCCTGCGGCCTGGTGGCGGTGGCGCTGGCGGTCTGGCTGCTGGGCCGGCCCGGTCGCGGCCGGGTGTCGGTCGCCATCGCCCTGCTCAGCCTGGCCAGCGCGGCCTACCTGCTGACCACGCCGGCGCTGCGGACGCCGACCACGCCGGCCGGCAGCGCCCAGCGCGCCGAGCACGCAGCCTGGAGCGCGGAGAAAGTCCGCGCCCTGCGCGCCGAGGGGCGCAGCGTGTTCGTCGATTTCACCGCCGACTGGTGCATCACCTGCAAGGTCAACGAACGCGGCGCCCTGGCCAGCGACACGGTGCGCGAAGCCTTCGAGCGCGAGCAGGTGGCGGTACTGGTCGCGGACTGGACCAGCGCCGATCCCGCCATCACCAAAGGCCTGGCCGAATTCGGCCGCAACGGCGTGCCGCTGTATCTGGTTTATCCCAAGGGCGGGGAACCTCGCGTGCTGCCGCAAGTCCTAACTCCGCAAATCGTAGTCGATGCACTGAAACGCTAATCACGGAGGAACCATGTCGCTCATCCACAAGCTCACCCTCGCCGCCACCGGGGCCCTGCTGGCGCTGTCCGCCCAGGCCGGCGTCAAGCTCGGCGAGCCGGCTCCCGCCTTCAGCCTGCCCGGCGACGACGGCAAGACCCACGCCCTCGCCGACTACCAGGGCAAGACCGTGGTGCTGGAATGGACCAACGACGGCTGCCCCTTCGTCAAGAAGCACTACGGCAGCGGCAACATGCAGTCGCTGCAGAAGACCTACACCGGCAAGGGCGTGGTCTGGCTGTCGATGATTTCCTCCGCACCCGGCAAGCAGGGCCATGTCGATGCCGCCGGCGCGGCGGCGCTGAGCAAGGCACGCGGCGCGGCGCCGACGGAGGTACTGCTCGATGACCAGGGCACGGTCGGCCGTCTCTACGAAGCCAAGACCACGCCGCACCTGTATGTGATCGACAGCAGCGGCAAGCTGGTCTATGCCGGCGGCATCGACAGCGTCGCCAGCGCCGATGCCGACGACATCCCCACCGCCACGCCCTACGTGAAGAACGCGCTCGACGAGGTACTCGCCGGCAAGGCAGTGACCGTCGCCAGCACCAAGCCCTACGGCTGCTCGATCAAGTACTGAGCAGGCTTCAGGCCGGCCCCGCAAGCCCCGCGGCCGAGCGGGGCTTGCTGCGGTCGAGCGCCGCGACCAGCAGATACCCCAAGGCCGCCGCCGCCAGCGCCGCCAGATACGGCGTCTGCCAGTCGAACAGGTGCGCTCCGGCCAGGAACACACCGGTGCCGGCCAGCAGCGCCGTATAGGCCGCCGCCGGCGAGCCCAGCCCGCCACGGCGCCAGAGCGAGTCCATCAGCAGCACGAAGATGCCGGCCGAACCCAGACCGGCGGCTTCCTCCACCAGGCCATAGACGCTGTCGCTGGCGAGCGCGATGGCATAGGCGACGACGCCGAACAGCACCACCGCGACCCGGTTGGCGCGCAGCTTGGCGCGCTCGTCCCAACGCGGGCGCAGCGGCAGCAGCAGGTTGTGCGCCGCCAGCGAGCCGGCCACCAGCAGCGCGCCCGACAGGGTCGACAGGATCGCCGACACCAGGGCGCCGAGGAACAAGACATACAGCGGCAGCGGCAGCCGGCTCTCGGCGTAGCGCGACAGCACCTGCTCCGGCTCGATGCCCGCCCCCATCAGCCCCAGGGCGGCGAGGCCCAGCATGAGCGGAATCGCCGCCATCGCGAAGTAGAGTCCGGCGGCGCCGAGCGTCGCACCGCGCGCCAGGCCGGGCGAGCGCATCGCCAGCACCCGCGAGGCCAGCTCCTGCGCGACGATGGTGCTGAACACCGGCGTCAGCAGGGTCTCGGCGAAATCCCAGGCACTGCGCTCGTGCAGGGGGTTCAGGCGCTCGGCTGGCAGCGCTGCCAGCTGCTGCGCCCCGCCCTGCCAGAAGAACACGGCGGCCAGCCCCAGCAGGCCGGCGATCAGCACAATGCCCTGCACCAGGTCGGTGACCGCGTCGCTCCACATGCCACCGAAGGCGGTGTAGGCGATCACCACCGCCGCCGCCAGCGTCATCGCCGCCAGCAGGCCCAGCTCGCTGGCCGACGCCAACACCTGGCCGAAGGCCCGCACCTGCGCCGCCGCCCACAGCAGCGAGGAGGGAATCATGATGATCGCCGCCAGCCGCTCGACCCCGGCCCCATAGCGCTGGCGGAACAGGTCGGCGAGCGTGGTGACGCCGCGCTTCCATAGCGGCCCCGCCACCAGCAGGCCGACCGCCAACAGTCCCAGCGTGTAGCCGAAGGGATCGGCGACCACGCCCGACAGGCCATGCGCATAGGCCTCGCCGGCGGCGCCGATGCAGGTCTCGGCACCGAACCAGGTGGCGAACACCGCGAACGTGGCCAGCCAGGGGCCGAGCGAGCGACCGGCCAGCAGGTAGTCGGACTCGCTCTCGGTCTTGCGCCGGAAGCGCCAGGCGATCAGCAGCTGCAGGGCGATGTAGGCGAGGATCGCGAAGAGGATCAGGTTCACGGCGGCAGTCGCGGCGGCGAGGGGGACGGTCGAAGTCTAGCCAGCACCGTGCCGGATTCGTTCGGGCTGGCCTTGTCGCGGCGGATGGCGCTATGGTCGGGGCTGATGAATATGCATTCGGGAATGGGAACGCATCGCTCAGCCACGGCACCCAGATGGTCGCTTTTGCCGGACTGACAGCTGCAATTCAAGGGAGCGCTTTATGACAAGCAATGACTTAGCGAACCCTCTCTGCGTTATGCGACTTTTCGGTCGTGCTATGCGACTGATCGAGTCGCCGAATTAGGCGTTGGCCCAAAGGAGCATGCATGAAGGACATCGCGTTAAGCTTCATTCAGTATTCTTCGTGGCCCCTTGCGCTGCTTCTGTGTGTGTTACTCCTTCGAAAGCAGCTGACGTCATTTGCTGATCGCGTACGTCTATTTCGCGCGGGAGGGGTTGAAGTCCAGCTGGCAGAGCAACTGCACAATCAGGGCTTCACTAAAAGCCAACTAGATGCGGTGCAAGGGCTATCCGCAAACGATGTAGATATCTTTTTATTGGTCTCGTTCACCGACGACAAGAGCTTTAAGTACTTCACCTCTACAGACCCAATTCTTTTTAAGAAAAGCCTTCTGAGTCTTCAGGACGCTGGTCTGCTTGTCCTGACGAACCCAGAAGATCCCGGTACCAATCTACTCCACAACCTCACACCTGTCGGGCGACGTTTTAGAGGGTTACTGGTGAACAGCGCGGTGGGTCTACTGAAGGGGACGGCGTAAGCGAGGCAGGGACAAAGCCCACCATATGCGCATCGCGTGGGCACGGTGGGCTTCGCCCACCCAAACAACTACCGCCAACACACTACGGCGCCGCCGCCGGCCGCTGAAAGCTGGCCGCGATCTCCGCCACCGCCGCAATGCTCATCTTCTGCAGCGCCTGCTCCACCGGCGTGTTCTTGAACACCCGGATCAGGTTCGGCACCTGGGTGATGCCGATGCCGCGCGCGGCGGCGATGGCGGCGAGGTCGACGCCGAGCTTGGTGTTGCTGCCTTCCACCGCGCCGCTGTGCAGGACCCGGCCGGTGCGGGCGTCAAGCACCCGCACGTCCATCGCCACATAGCCTTTCTTGAAGCCGAGGTTCAGCACGCCGAGCGCGGCGACATCGCTGCTGATGACGCCGGGAATGGGGATGGGGATCGCCCCGCCCTCGCTGCCGGTGTCGAAGGCGGTGATGGCGGCGGCGACCAGGTACTGCGCGCCTTCCAGCTCGCCCGGCTTCACCACGGTGGCGGGGTCAAAGCGGCCGCCGTCGGCGAAGGCCTGTTCGGCGACCAGCTCCGGCAGGCCCTCGCGTTCCAGCACGATGAAGCCCTTGCTGCTGAACAGCTCGGTGACCAGCATGTCGCGCACCGAGCCGGTGAATTGCAGCTTGCTCAGCTGCTCGGCCTCGGGCCGGCGCAGGTTGACCAGCACCAGGTTGAGGTCGAGCGAGCGGGCGCCGTACAGCGGCGTGTGATCGAGCACCGGCAGCACGGCGATGCGCGGCCGGGCGTTCTCCGGCAGGGCGCGGATAGCGGCGATGGCATCGCCCTCGCCTCGCACCAGCTGCGTGCTGGTGCAGGCCGGCAGCAGGGCTGCCAGCCACAGGATCGCCAGCGCCGGGCGCGGAACGCGCCGCATGACGGTGTTAGAGCTTGGTCGCGGCGATGTGCTCGACCGCCGCCTCGATGGCGTTGCGGATCGCCTTTTCCATCGGCGTCTTGCTGAAGGCGCCGAGGCCGATCGGCAGATCGGAGCGGGTGAACACCAGGCCGACGCCACGGTTGGCCGAGGTTGCCTCCACCGTGGTGGCGTTGACCACGCGGCCGGTTCGCACGTCGACGATGCGCAGGTTGATGCCGATGCAGGACTCGCGCGCCGAGGCGATGATGATCGAGCCGCCGCTGCATTCGCGCTCGAAGGAGGTGATCGAGCCACGGATCAGCAGCTCGGCGCCTTCCAGCTGGCCGATGGGGGCGACGGTGTCCTTGTTGAAGCGGCCGGTGGCGCCGAGGTCCTGCTCGGCGGTCAGGTCGCCCACCCGGTCGCGCTCGACGACGATGAATTTGTTGGTGTTGAACAGCGCGTCGGTGAGCATGTCGGCCATGCCGACGCCGACACCCGGCCCGCCCTCGGACGACCGGAACTCGAAAGGCTGCACCGCGATGCGCGGCTTCGGGCCGTGCGCCGGCTCGCTCTGCGCCGCGGCGATGCCCGGGCCGGACGAGGAGATCACGGTCGCGGTCGAGGCGGCGCAACCGGCAAGCGAAAGGGACAGGGCAGCGAGGGCGACGAGGTGGCGCATGGGGGCTCCGGAAGCAGCGGGGACGGCGGATCAGCCGCTAGACTGTGACGAGATTTAGGGGAGCGCAAGCCTTCCTGTAGCAGCTGAACACGGAATGAACCCTATGCCCGCCAGCCAGGCCGAACCCTCCCGCATCCGCATCGCCATCCACGGCGGTGCCGGCGACCTCGCCCCCGGCGCCGGTCCGCAGCCGCTGCAGCGTGCCGCCCTGCTGCGGATCGCCAGCGCCGCCCGCCAGGTACTGCTCGACGGCGGCACCGCGCTGGACGCGGTCGAGGCCGCCGTGGTGCTGCTGGAGGAATGCCCGCTGTTCAATGCCGGGATCGGCGGCGTGCTCAACCGCGACGGCCTGCCGGAGCTGGATGCGGCGATCCAGCGCGGCAGCGACCGTGGTTGCGGCGCTGTCACCGGCGTCATGCGCACGCGCAGCCCGATCCGCCTGGCGCGGGCGGTGATGGAGCGCTCGCCGCATGTGCTGTTCAGCGGCCCTGGCGCCGAGCAGCTGGGCCGCGAACTGGGCCTGCCGGAAGTCGAGCCGGCCTACTTCGTCACCCACGAGCGCCTGGTGCAGCTCGAAGCCGCGCGCAGCAAGGGCATCATCACCCTCGACCACGACTCCGACTTTGATCGCGCCCAGAAAAGCGCGCCGCCCGACCCCGCCTTCGGCACCGTCGGCGCCGTCGCCCGCGACGCCTGGGGCGGCCTGGCCGCCGCCACCAGCACCGGCGGGCTCACCAACAAGCATCCGGGCCGCATCGGCGACACCCCCCTGGTCGGCATGGGCACCTTCGCCGACGACCGCAGCGCGGCGATCTCCTGCACCGGCACCGGCGAAAGCTTCATCAAGGCCTGCTTCGGCCACGAGGTGCACGCCCGCATGGCCTACGAGGGCTGGGAACTGAGCCGCGCCTGCCAGCACGCGCTCGACGAGGTGCTGCACTACGGCGGCCGTGGCGGCTGTATCGCCATCGACCACGAAGGGCGCATCAGCCTGCCGTTCAATTCCTATGTGATGTTCCGGGCCTGGGGCCATGCCGACGGCGAAATCCACACCGGCGTTGGCCCGGAAGACGGCCCGGCACCCTAGCGCGGCCAAGGCCGGCACCGTAGGCGTCGCGCTACCATCGGCCGCCACGGAAGAAACTACATCAGAGGGAATCCATGAAGGCGCCGCTG
>JAUYNO010000073.1 GCA_030696045.1 Stagnimonas sp.
AGCTGCGCGGAGGGCTCGGACGAGCCGCAGCCGGCCAATACCAATGCCAAGACCAGGGTCGAAACCCGACCCGGATGCGAAATCCTGCCCATGACCGCTCCTTGCTTGAATCAATCCGCCACGGTGCTCCGGGCGCCGCAAATTATGACGACATCGTCCGGTCGGCGAACTGGTAAAGATTGCTCGGGCCGGGCGGCCGCCGCCACCCAATGTGCCGCGTCGTACAGACCGCCCCGACCCATCCGCGCAGGCTGCTAGCATCGGGCAGCTCTCGCCCGCCGCGACGGCGCGCTGCGCTTCGAACACGGAAGGCATGCATGAATCCAGGCAAACCGACGACGAGGATGACAAGCCAAGCCCGGCCCAGGCGGCAATCGTCGGCAAGGCTGCCTGCGGATCGGCGATGAGCCGCCTCAAGCTGTCCCGGCCGCTGTGGCTCCTGCTCGCGGTCCTGGTCCTGGCGGCCGCCGGCCTGCTCGCCTGGTGGCTGCGCCCGCTGTCGGTGAGCACGGTGCTGGCCACTCCCGGCGTGGCCATCGACGCCATCTATGCCAGCGGCGCGGTCGAGCCCACGGTCGTGCTCCCGGTCGCGCCGCGCAGCGGCGGGATCCTCGCCGAGCTGCGGGTGGATGAGGGCGCCGAAGTGCGCAAGGGCGAGGTGCTGGCGCGGCTCGACGATGCCGACCTGGCCAATACCGTCAAGGAGCTCGAAGCCAAGGCGCGCTACGCCAGCGCGCAGTACGCGCGCGCCCAGGATCTGGTCCGGCGCGGCTTCGTCGCGCGCACCGAGCTGGACCGTGGCCGCAGCGAGCTGGATGCCGCCAACGCGGCACTGCGGCGGGCGCGGGCCCAGCGCGGTTTCCTGGCGCTGACGGCGCCGGAAGACGGCCGCGTGATCCGGCGCGATGGCGAGATCGGGCAGTTCATCGCGCCCGGGCAGGCGGTGCTGGTGCTGGCCTGCTGCGCGCCGCTGCGGGTCACCGCCCAGGTGGACGAAGAGGACATCGCCCGCCTGCAGCCGGGTCAGCCGGTGGTGCTGAGCAGCGACGCCCTGCCCGGCCGCAGCTTCGACGGCCAGGTGGCCGAGGTGACGCCCCAGGGCGATCCGGTGGCGCGCAGCTACCGGGTGCGCATCCAGCTGACCACGCCGGAGCCGTTCCAGATCGGCATGACCGTCGATGCCAACATCATCGTCGCCCGCCACGAGGGCGCGCTGCTGGTGCCGAGCGCGGCGATCCGCGATGCCGCCGTTTGGGTGCTGCGCGATGGCCGCCTGCACCGGCAGCCGGTGCGGACCGGCATCGCCGGCAGCGAGCGCAGCGAAATCCTCGCCGGCCTCGACGCCGGCAGCCAGGTCGTCACCGGCCCGCTGGAAGGGCTGAGTGAAGGCCGACGCGCGCGCGCCGAGCCGGCCGCGCAGGAGAAGCTCCCGGCCCAGGCCCTGCCCTGATGGACTACACCCTGCACATCGCCGCCGCGCACCTGACCAGTCGCAAGCGGCAGACCCTGGTTTCGCTCACGGGGGTCGTGCTCGGCGTCGCCTTCTTCCTCGCCGTCGCCTCGCTGATGCAGGGCTCGGAGAAGGACTTCATCCGGCAGCTGATCGACAACAGCCCGCACATCACGGTGTCGGACGAGTACCGTGGCGCCCGCCTGCAGCCGGCGCTGCGGCGCTGGCCCGAGGGCGCGGTGCGCATCGCCCACGTCAAGCCGCAGACCGAGACTCGCGGCATCCGTGGCTACCGCGACAAGCTCAAGTTCCTGCAGGCCCTGCCCGGCGCGCGGGTGGCGCCGGTGCTGGTCGGCTCGGCGGTGCTGGTGTTCGCCGGGCATCCGGTCGGCATCGTGCTGTCCGGCATCGTCCCCGAGCAGATGGCGGCGGTCAGCGTCATCGAGGAAAAGATCGTCGAAGGTTCGCTGCAGGCCCTGGCGAGCGATCCCAACGGCATCGTCATCGGCCAGGGTCTGGCCAGCAAATTCCAGCTGGGACTGCGCAGCACCGTCAGCGTGGTCACTGCGGACGGCGCCGGGCGGCCGATGAAGGTGGTCGGCATCTTCCGCACCGGCAATGCCGGCTACGACGAAAGCCAGACCTTCACCCTGCTCAAGCGAGCGCAGGTCCTGCTCGGCCAGGCCAATCGCGTCAATCGCTTCATCCTGCAGCTGGACGACGCCGACCGCGCGCGCACGCTGGCGCGCCAGATCGAGGCCGCCGTCGGCTACCAGACGACCTCCTGGCAGGAGGCCTCGGAAGACATCCTCAGCCTGCTGGTGGTGCGCCGCATCATCATGTACAGCGTGGTGTCGGCGATCCTGCTGGTTGCCTCCTTCGGCATCTTCAACACCCTGTCGACCATCGTGCTGGAGAAGACCCGCGACATCGCCATCCTCAAGTCGATGGGCTTCCATGCCCGCGACGTGCGCCGCATCTTCCTGCTCGAAGGCGCGATCATCGGCGTCATCGGCAGCATCTTCGGGGTGCTGCTGGGCCTGGGGCTGATGCTGGCGCTGTCGCGCGTCGAGCTGAAGGTGCCGGGGCTCAGCGACAGCGTGCACATGCCGATCTGGTGGGGCTGGGACCAATACCTGCTGGCGGCGAGCTTCGCCATGCTGTCCTGCATCGCCGCCGCCTACCTGCCGGCGCGGCGCGCCGGCGGCCTGCTGCCAGTGGACGTGCTGCGGGGCGCGGCGTGAGCGCGGTGCTACGGGCCGAGGACCTGGTGCGGACGCTGCCGGGCGAACTGCCGGTGACCCTGGTCAACGGCGTCAGCCTGGAGTTCGAGCGCGGCGAGTTCGCCTGCATCATGGGGCCCTCGGGATCGGGCAAGTCCTCGCTGCTCTACCTGCTGGGCCTGCTCGATGTCCCGAGCGCGGGCCGCGTCTGGCTCGACGGCGAGGACTGCTCCGGCTTCGACGAGGAGCAGATGACCGACGCGCGGCTGGCCAAGATCGGCTTCGTGTTCCAGTACCACTTCCTGCTCGCCGAGTTCACGGTGCTGGACAACGTGCTGCTGCCAATGCGCAAGCTCGGCCGCCTGGCAGCCGACGC
Organism: Stagnimonas sp.; assembly: GCA_030696045.1. Lineage (GTDB taxonomy): Bacteria > Pseudomonadota > Gammaproteobacteria > Nevskiales > Nevskiaceae > Stagnimonas. Next base: position 3,050 of record JAUYNO010000073.1, read on the forward strand.
GGCGGCGCAGCGCGGGCAGCAATTGCTCGATGACTTCGGCATCGGCGAGCAGGCGCGCAAGCTGCCGCACCAGCTGTCCGGCGGCCAACGCCAGCGGGTCGCCATCGCCCGCGCGCTCGCCAACGATCCGCCGGTCATCCTGGCCGACGAACCCACCGGCAACCTCGACTCCGCCGCCAGCGCCAACGTGCGCCAGATCCTCGGCGGGCTGGCGCGGCAGATGGGCAAGACCGTGATCGCGGTCACCCACGACGGCAACTTCGCCAGCGGCGCCGACCGCCGCATCGGCCTGGTCGACGGCCGGATCGACATGAACTGGCGACCGGCCTGAGACCCGGGCCGCGCCCAACAAAAAAGCCCTCGCCATCCTGCGATGGCGAGGGCCTGTCAGTCGCGCCCCGGGCCTGTGTGGCGCTTCAGCCGTTACGAATCAACATGTTCAGCGAGAAGCTGCGCCCGCTGACACCAACATTCGATACCGACTCGACCTCCATCGCGAAGCCAATCTGGCCACGCTTGGAGAAATACACCGTCAGCGGCGCGCTCTCCGGCGGCGTCACCACGATGGTATTGCCGTCGCCCAGAGCCCAGGTGCCGCTGCCATTATCGCCGCCGTCCTCGTTGCGGGTCTCGGCGTAGCCGCCGGAGGTGCAGTTGCCACCCATGTCGCATCCGTTGGTCTGGCCGACGTATCCGGTGGATTTGACGGAGGCGCTGTAGGTGAAGGTCCCGCCGGTATCGCTGGTCTTGGTGAAGGTCAGGGAGACCGTGGTGGAGCCGGAGCTGGAAGCGAACAGACGGTTCGTCGTGTTGCCAGCGGTCGCCGATTCCAAGGTCACCATCTTGTAGCTGCCCACCACATCGTCGGCGGTGATCGCGGAATTGACGTTCTCCAGTGCGGCCACCTTGGCTTCCAGCGCCGTCAGCTTGGTTTCCATGGCGGCAGCCTTGGTCTCCAGCGCGGTGGCGGCATTGACCACGGCCGTGAAGTTGGCATTGACCTGCGACGCGACAGCGGGCGTGCCCGAGGTGAAGGTATTGGGCACCGAGGCGGCCAGGGCGGCGACGCTGAAGGTCGACAGGGCGATAAAGCGAGTGATGTGTTTGTTCATGGTGATCCTCCGAAATGGATGGTTGTGCCTGCCGCTTACTGCCAACGAACCTGGTCCCAGCTGCCGCTATCCCACTGCAGCGGCGGCTTGTCATCGACCGTGGTGTCCACGTCATCGCTACCGCCGCAGCTGGCGATCAGCAGCAGACTGGAGACGGCCAGGGCCCGCAGCCATCGGCTCCTGGCCATGCCTCCCTGCGGACTCAGGGGCGGAGCCCCGATATCCGTCGGCAAGGCCTCACTGCATGAGTCATTTGTGTCCATAAGTCCCCCAGAAGCACCGCGTGGGCAGTCCAGGCACGACCCGCTCTGGATTCGTGCCGCCTGCACGCCCGGCCGAACCGGAGCGCAGGCCATCCTGAGCGGAGCGAGCCGGGCCGGCCCTGATCCAGATCAATCGCGCCGCCGGCAGCGCGACTAAGCTCCCGGTCCATGCGCTGGCCACCCACGCTGCCCGCCCCGGGCGACGCGCTGCCGTTTGGCACCAGCCCTAGAAGGAATGAAAGCCATGCCTCTTGGCATCCTCCACCAACCGACCCGACAGCTGTTCTTCACCGGCAAGGGCGGCGTCGGCAAGACCTCGGTCTCGACCGCCGTCGCGCTGGCGCTGGCGGATGCCGGCAAGCAGGTGCTGCTGGTCAGCACCGACGCGGCGTCGAACCTGGACGAGATGCTGGGCATCGCGCTGCGCAATATCCCGACGCCGGTGCCGGGCGCGCCCGGGCTGTCGGTGCTGAACATCGACCCCGACACGGCGGCGGAGTCCTACCGGCAGCGGGTGCTGGCCCAGATGGGCGCGGGCACCAGCGCGACCGAACTCGCCACCGTGCGCGAACAGCTCTCCGGCGCCTGCACCACCGAGATCGCCGCCTTCGACGAATTCGCCGCGCTGCTGGCGGACGAGCGCGCGCCTTACGACCACCTGGTCTTCGACACCGCGCCGACCGGACACACCCTGCGCCTGCTCAGCCTGCCCAAGGCCTGGAGCGGTTTTCTGGCCGGCAATGACCGGGGCGCTTCCTGCCTGGGGCCGCATTCCGGCCTGAAGCTGCAGGAGCAGCGCTTCCAGGCGGCGCTGGCCGCCCTGGCCGATCCGGCGCGGACTACGGTGGTGCTGGTGACCCGGCCCGACCGGGGCGCGATCGCGGAAGCGGCGCGGACTTCGGAGGAGCTGCACGAGCTGGGCCTGGGCCACCAGCGCCTGCTCATCAATGCGGTCTTTCACGCCAGCGAGCCGGGCGACGCGGTGGCCGCCGCCATCGAGGCCCTGGGACAGGAAGCGCTGGCGGCGATGCCGCCGGCCCTGCGGCAGCTGCCGCAGGATCAGGTGCCGCTGCGCGCCTTCGACACCGTCGGCCTACCGGCGCTGCGCGCGCTGCTGAGCGCCGAGCCCGCCGCCGCCGCACTGGCCCCGGCCGCCGGCGCAACGCCGCCACCGGCGCTGGCGGCAATCCCGGGCCTGGACGCCCTGGCCGACGAACTGGCGGCGGCCGGCCACGGCCTGATCATGGTCATGGGCAAGGGCGGCGTCGGCAAGACCACGGTGGCCGCCGCGCTGGCCCTGGGCCTGGTGCAGCGCGGCAAGAGCGTGCACCTGAGCACGACCGACCCGGCCGCGCATCTGGCGGCGACGCTGGATACCGAGCTACCGGGCCTGCGGCTGGATCGCATCGACCCCAAGCTGGAAACCCAGCGCTACATCGACAAGATCATGGCCGCCAAGTCGCCGGACCTGGACGCCCAGGAGCGGGCGCTGCTGCTGGAGGACCTGCGCTCGCCCTGCACCGAGGAGGTCGCGGTCTTCCACGCCTTCTCGCGCATCGTCAGCGAGGGGCGCAGCGCCTTCGTGGTGCTGGACACCGCCCCCACCGGGCATTCGCTGCTGCTGATGGACGCCACCGGCGCCTACCACCGGCAGGTGCTGCGCGAATTCGAGGGCCACGGCGGCGGCCGGGTGATCACGCCACTGATGCGGCTGCGCGACGCCACGCATACCCGGATCATCCTGGTGGCGCTGCCGGAGGCGACTCCGGTGTCGCAGGCCGCCGCGCTGCAGGACGACCTGCGCCGCGCCGGCATCGAACCCTATGCCTGGGTGCTCAACCGGAGCGTGCTGGCGGCCGGCACCCGCGACCGCCTGCTCGGCGCCCGGCTGGCCGGCGAGCGCAAACAGCTGGCGCGCATCGCCGGCGGTCTGGCCCAGCGGCTATTCGTGCTGCCCTGGCTGACCCGGCCGCCGGTGGGCCTGGCGGAGTTGTCGAAGCTGGTGCAGGGCCGACCGCCCTGAAGCCCATGGCCGCGACGCACCGCGCCGTCCGGCGCAGGCGTCCGCTTCGGGCGACCACCGCCTCAGACCCAGGGCCGCGAAGGCGCGGCCCCGGGTTCCGGAGCTACTGCCGGATCAGCACGTCCATCGAGAACCTGCGGCCGCTGCTGTTGCCGTCCGATTCGTCCTGGACCTCCAAGCCGAAACCAACCTGGCCGGCCTTGGAGAAATAGACGGTGAAGGAGTTCGGGCTTTCGCCCTCGCCCGCCGGGGGCGTGATGACGATCGTATCGCCGCTACCCAGCACCCAGGTTCCGGAACCGCTGTCGCTTTCGTCCGGCGAGTCCTCGGCATTGACGAAGCCGCCAGCGGTACAGGTCGCATGGAGGTACTGGTGAAAATGCGTGCCGGTGCTGCCGGAGGTCGAGGGACCGCTGGACGAGGTCGCGAAATTTCCCTCGCTGTTGCACTGGGTGGCCTTGGCGCTGAAGCCGGCGGACTTGTGGTTGCCGGTGTAGCTGAACGTGCCGCCAGTGCTGCCGGTCGCGGTGAAATTCAGCGTGATGTCCGAAGCGCTGGACTGCGCCCCGAACAGCAATTCAGCGGCGTTGCTCTTGGTCTGGTTTTGCAGCGACAGCAGCTTGTAGCTGCCGGTCACCTCGGCCGCCGTGAGCGGGCTGTTGACACTCTCCAGCGCCGCCACCTTGGTCTCCAGCGCGGCGACCTTGCTCTCCAGCGCGGTAGCCGCGCTGACCAGGGCCGCGAAGTTGGCGTTGACATCGGCCGCCACCGCCGGCGCACCGGCGGTGAAGGTATTGGGCACCGAGGCCGCCAGGGCCGCCGCGCCGAAGCTGGAAAGGATGAAGAAGCGCGCGAGGTGGTTCTTGTTCATGGTGATCCTCCAGAAATTTGTGTCGGGATTGCCGCCTATTGCCAACGAACCTGATCCCAGTTGCCGGCGCCCCACTGCAGCGGCGGCTTGGTGGTGTCATCAATGGCGGCGTCGTCGCTACCGCCGCAGCTGGTGACCAGCAGCAGGGTCGATGCCGCCAGCGCCTGCGCCCATCGGCGCGCGCCCGGCAAGCGCCCGCCGGGCCAGTGAAAGTTGCTTGATTTGGGTGCCCGCGATTGCTCGCGCCTGTCGTTCGTGTCCATGAGTCCCCCCTGAAGTACGGAGTGAGTGGCACTGCCTGACTGCTGTTGCGACCGGAGCCGAGTGTGCGCCTGGTGCAGCCCGCGCGCGCGGGAGCCGCCAGCCGGCATGGTCGAGTACCCGGAGCGGCGGCGCGCGCTTGCGCGCAGGCCGCGGATGACCGGCGGTGGTGCGGCCGGCGCGCGGACGCGCCGGCTCAGCGCACCGCGAGCTTCCGCGCCCGCATCATCCAGCGCACCACATGCAGGTAGGCGTCGGGCAGCAGCCGCGCCAGGATGTCCTGCGCGCGGCCGTCGCTGATGAAGATGCGGCCGGTGCGGCGCTGCACGCCGCGCAGGATGATCTCGGCCGCCCGCGCCGGCGGCGTGCCCTGTTGCAGCATGCGATGAAAGCGCTCGGTGCCACTGTTGTGGTAGTCGGCGTTGAGGGTGATGTTGGTCGCCACCGCGCCCGGGTGCACGGTGTGGAAAGTGAGCTGGTCGATGCCGCGCAGCCGGTGCTCGGCGCGCAGCGCGTCGGTGAAGCCGCGCACCGCGAACTTGGTGGTGCAGTAGGGCACCAGGTACGGCAGGGCCAGAATGCCCTGCGAGCTGGAGAGGTTGACCACCGCCGCCTCCGGCCGCTGGAGCAGATGGGGGTAGCAGCGCTGGGTGGTGTGCACCACGCCCCAGTAGTTGATGGCGGTGATCTTCTCGAAGTCGGCGACGCTGACCTCGCCGAAGGTGAGATCGCCCAGGGCGATGCCGGCGTTGTTGATGAGCAGGTCGATCTGGCCGTAGCGGGCCAGCACCTGTTCGACGAAGGCGTCGATGGCGCCCTTGTCGGCCATGTTCACCGTCGCGCTGAGATAGTCGGCGCCCAGCGCCTGCAGGGGCTGCTCGGTCGCGTCCAGCTTGGCGATGTCGCAGAAGGCGAGCTTGGCGCCCTGCCGCGCGAGTGCCAGCACCAGGTGATGGCCGATGCCGTTGCCGCCGCCACCGGTGACGATGGCGACCTTGTCCTTGAAGCTCTTCATGGTGTGCCCCGGTTCGGAAGATTGCGGAGGAAATCGCGGTACAGCGCCGCCGTCTCGGCCGGCTGCTCGACCATCGGCATGTGGCCGATGCCTGCGCGAACGACCAGCTTGGCGCTTGGCAGGCCGGCGGCCCAGACCGGGGCGGCACTGACATGGATCAGACGGTCCTGATCGCCCCAGAGCACCAGGGTCGGCGCGGTGATTTCGGCCAGCCGGGTATCGAGGGCGTCGCGGTTGTGGAGGTCTTCGAAGATCTCGCTCAGCTGCGGCCGGCGCTGCTGGTACTGCTCGGCCATCGCCGCCAGCATGAAGCCCGGCAGCCAGGGCGGCTGCGCCATGGTCATGGCGTAGAACTGGTCGAACTCGGCGCGCGAGTGCACCTCGAAAGGATTGCGGCCGGTGGCCAGCAACTTGCCCATGTCGCTCGGCTGCGGCGAGTTCACGCCGGCCGGGTCGATCAGGCCGGCGCTGAGCGTGCGCTCGGGGTAGGCCAGCGCGAAGTGGGCGCTGATGAAGCCGCCCATGGAATTGCCGGCGATGTGCGCGCGGGCGATGCCCAGGCCGTCGAGCATCGCGGCCACCCGCCGTGCCTGCGCCGGTGCGCTGTAGTCCAGCCCGGGCACGAAGCCGGTGGCACCGTGGCCGGCGAGGTCGGGGATGATGACCTGGTAGCGGTCGAGCAGATGGCGGGCGAAGCGCGGCCAGACCTGCTTGTCGGCGCTGTAGCCGTGCAACAGCACGATGGTCTCGCGCGCCGCGCCAGTACCGCCGCGATACACGGTGAAACGCACATCGCCGGCGGCGAGCTGCTCGCTGTGAAAACCGTAGAGGCGGGCTTCGGCCTGGCCGCCGTCCTCGTAGGCCCAGCGGCCGATGGCCGGATAGGTGGCGGCGATGGCGAGGCCACCGGCCAGCAGCAGGGCGGCGGCGGCAAGGGCGAGCAGGCGTTTCATGCGGAGGGGCTCCGGGGCGGGATGGCGGGGTAGTCGCTGCGGTCGATGACGTCCTTCATGTCGTTCCAGACCAGGGCATTGAGCCAGCGCAGCGGCAGCAGCTTGGAGCCCAGCCAGATCTTGAAGGAGTCCTTGCCGTAGACGATGCGCGGCCGGCCGCGACGGATGCCCTGGATGACGTGGCGGACGATCTCTTCCGGCGGCGTAGCCAGGTACTTTTTCTTGAAGGCCTGCGTGTGCTCGGCGCGGGTGATGTTGGTGTTGATGCCGCCCGGATGCACCAGGTGCACCGACACCGGGCTGCCCTGCAGCTCCACCATCAGCGCCTCGGTGAAGCCGCGCACCGCGAACTTGCTGGCGCAGTAGTCGCTGTTGCTGGGCGTGCCGATCAGGCCGAAGACGCTGGAGACGTTCACCAGCGCGCCCTCGCCATTGGCGAGCAGCTGCGGCAGAAACACCTGGCTGCCGTGCAGCACGCCGTGGAAGTTGATGCGCATGACCCGCTCGTAGGTAGCGAGCGGTGTGGCCCACATCGGCCGGCCCGAGCCCTCGATGCCGGCGTTGTTGATGAGCACATGGGCGTTGCCGAGCGTGGCCTGCACTTCGCCAGCGAAGCGCTCCATCGCCGCGCGGTCGGAGACATCGAATACGCCGAGATGCACCCGCAGCCCCGGCACGCCGCTGAGCAGGGCGCGGGTCTCGTCGAGCGCGGCGGCGTCGTAGTCATTGAGCGCCAGACGCGCGCCGAGCTTGGCGAACTCCAGCGCATAGGCGCGGCCCATGCCGGAGCCGGCACCGGTGATGACGATGGTCTTGTCGTGGAAGTTTTTCATCGCGCGAATCCTCAGACGTAGCGGTGATGCTCGGGCTTGAAGTGCGCCGCCAGCCAGCGGTAGGTGAAGCTGAAACCGGGAAACATGGCGATGACGTGGCCGCTCTTGCTCTGATACCAGCTCCGGCAGCCGCCGGCCTTCCACACCGTCTTGTTCATCTCCGAGTGGATCATCTCGGTGTATTCCGCCTCGGCCTCGGGCTTGACCTCGATGGACTGCTTGCCCGACTGCTTCAGGCGCTTGAGGCTGTCGACGATGTAGTTCATCTGCGACTCGATGATGAAGATCGCCGAGGTGTGGCCGATGCCGGTGTTGGGGCCGGTGACCACGAAGAAGTTGGGGAAGCCGGGGATGGCCGTGCCCAGATAGGCGCGCGGGTATTCCTCCCAGACCTTCGCCAGCGACTGCCCGCCCTTGCCGAGCACCGGGTAGGAGATCACGCCATCGGTGGCGTCGTAGCCGGTGGACCAGATGATGAGATCGACATCCACCTGCCCGCCCTGCGCGGTGCGGATGCCGCTGGCGTTGATCTCGGCGATGCCGTCGTGCCGGTCGTGCAGCTTGACGTTGGCGCGGCTGAGCGCCGGGTAGAGCGTGCTCGACAGGATGATGCGCTTGCAGCCGATGGTGAAATCCGGCGTGAGCTTCTTGCGCAGCACCGGGTCCGGCACCTGGGTCGCCAGGTGCTTGCGCGCCACCCGCTCGGCGAGCAGCTTGAGCATGGTCCGGGAGTACTTGAAGCCGATCACCCGGGTCTCCAGCCCCCAGTAGATGCCCCAGCGCAGCAGCTTGTGAAAGGGCCTGAAGCCGAGCAGCCAGCGCTCGAAGCCGCTGAAGCGGCGGTCCGGGCGCGGCAGCACCCAGTGCGGCGTGCGCTGAAACACGTGCAGCGCGCCCACCTCGCCGGCGATGGCCGGAATCACCTGCGCCGCGCTGGCGCCGCTGCCGACGATGGCGACGCGCTTGCCGCGATAGTCGTAGCCGTGGTCCCAGGCATTGGTGTGAAAGCTCCGGCCCTGGAAGGAATCGCGGCCGGGGAAGTTGGGAATCACCGGCGTGCTCAGCGGGCCGGAGGCATTGATGAGGATCTGCGCCTCGAAGCTCCCCGCCGCCTCGGTCTCCACCAGCCAGCGCTTGCGCTCCTCGTCCCAGCGCACCTGCTTGACGTTGGCATTGAGCGTGGTGCGGTCGCGCAGGCCGTGCTTGTCGATCACCGCGTTGGTGTAGCGCTGCAGCTCGTCCTGCTCCACGAACATCTGCGACCACCGGTAGGGCTCGCTGGAGATCGAGTACAGCGGCGACTGCACGTCCACCGCCGCGCCGGGATAGCTGTTCTGGCACCAGGTGCCGCCCATGAAGTCGCGGCGTTCCAGGATGCGGAAATCGCTGATGCCCTGCTCCAGCAGGCGGATGGCGGCGCACTGCCCGCCGAAACCGCTGCCGATGATGACGACCTGGTAGGCCTGCATGCGCTCCTGCTCCTTGATGAGCCCCGACGGGCCGTTTATGTGATGACAATGGACATCACTTTATTTCTGATGACGCATGTCGTCAAATAGCCGCATGGCGAACCCCACGGAAGCCCCCGAGTCTGGCCGCACCTACGGCGGCGAAAGCGCCACCGACCGGCAGGCGCGCCAGCGCCGGCAGTTCATGGACGCCGGCCTCACCCTGTTCGGCAGCATCGGCTACCGCGCCACCACCGTGCGCCTGCTGTGCAAGCAGGCCGGCCTGATCGACCGCTACTTCTACAAGAACTTCAGCGACACCGAAGAGCTGCTGGCGGCGATCTACACCGAGTCCATGGACCAGATTCAGAGCGACGTCATGGCCGCCCTGATGGGCGAACTGCCCAGCGGCGACACCGAGCGCATCGTCACCGCCGGGCTGGATACCTTCTTCAAGGCTTTTGAGAACTCCCGCGTCGCCCGCGTCTGCTGGCTGGAAGTGCTGGGCGTAAGCCCGCGCATCGACGCCCTGTATGCGCGGCGCACCGTGCAGTTCACCGAGCTGCTGATCTCGGTCGCCCAGCGGCTATTGCCGCGCTGGCCCGCCTCCGGCGACGAAGCCCACTACATCGCCATGGCCCTGATCGGCGGCGTCACCCAGTCCGCCGCGCATTGGCTGTTGAGCGGTTATCGGGCGCCTAGGAAGGTGCTGGTGACGGCCAATGCGCTGTTGCTCAGGAGCACGATGGGGGCGTTGGGGTAGCGGCAAAGCTGCTTGGCCTGAGCACTGAACGCACTTTTTCCTAGACGACTGCAAAGTGCCGTCAGTCAATATCGCTTCGCGAGATCAACAACGTATCAAGCCGATAGGATCTTTGAACGAAAATCGTCCGTGAAATAAAGCAGGCCCTGTTTATTTCCAAAACGCCTAATTTTGATTATTTCCGGCTCAATCTCGTCCCATGCGCTGAGAATTTCTCGCCAATAAAGCTTATCATCTTGGAGCAGACCTTTTGCCAGAAAATTATCTGGGATCCCTGTTCCTTTGGCGTAACGCCACAGCCAGAAAAAGCCAGCCGAATATGCAGCGCCAGAGCATAAGTAAACCAATTCTTTTCGCGACAAATTGTGCAAGCTTTTCCCTCGCCCTCCCAAATCTAGTTTCTCAAATATATTCGGAACACCGACTTCGAGTCTCCTTAATGGCGTGGGATGAGATCCAACCGGATATCTGTGAGGCTGCACAATTTTTACGCCGTTGAATCTATATAGCGCACAAGATATACCGCATACCAAAAGAAAGAGATTATCGCGAAATTGTTGTGGGTCACCGTCATCCAAATCTTTCGACAAAAAATGTCGAGCCAACTCTTGCAAGGAATGCTGAAACGCCTCCACGTCGGCAGCAAATTCAGTAACGTGAGAAATAAGAGCTGCTTTACCAGTCAGTGCGTTGTCGCCATCTGACTCGCAGTCCTCAATGCCGCCAGCTCTGTTTGGTTGGCCACCACATTTTGAACGAATATGGCCGTGCTCCTGGTTTAGATGAGCGAGTTCGTGGAAAAAAACCCAAGTCAATGCGCCAATAAACATATTATGGACAGATTCATGCGATTCGAGTGTGGGCGGAAGTCTCGGTTTTGGAGAAAAATCTTTAAAAAAGCTTTCAAAGGGTTCGCGCAGTAGAGCTTCAATGGCAAAAATATGAAAATCTTCGACGTCCCGATAAAGTCTTCTGGCCAATTCATAGCAAACTACAATTTTGTGCTGCGGGGGAGTGAGAGGGTCGCCGTCAGAAATTGCCCACGCCGACACACGATTCTCTGTATTCCACGATATTTGCAAACTGCCTCCAAGTTTCTTGTAGATGCCTTTTGATAAATCGCCAGTTATTGCGAATAAAATTTCAGAAGATAACTGATAAATCTCAAGGTCTGTCTTCACTTTGCACCTTCCAAGAAATTGGCGCGCGTTACACGATTTTCGCAGGTTGTTTCTCACAGTGGAGAAAGTCGATTAACGCCGTTTGTTTTTGTTCGGCACGCCTTGTTGTCGAGTGCGCACGGACCCATGCATTGCGCGTGCGGACCGCCTGACATCCATACTGAACCGTGATTTGATCGTCCGCATTGGGCTGGCCTGTGAACCCCACCTGCGACCGGCACAGACGTGCCAATAGCGGGCGGTCAGTTCACTCGCACCTGCGACGCCAGATTGAGTTCCACGTTGAAGGTAGTGTCCTCCTGTCCACCGACCATGCGGCACAGACTCAGTTCGGCAAAGATGTCACAGGGCTAGCCTTGTTTATAGGCGACTGGTGATTTGGCGCCCGCAAAAAAACTAGCAAGCAGGTGTACGGTTCAGGCAATAGGTTATGGCGTCTTCAAAGTCTGCTGGGATGCCGGCACTAGATTGATCGAGAGCTTCGGCTCGACAGCTGATTTGGTCTAACGCGATTTCAGACAGGCCTGCACTCTCATGCTCAGTAGAAGCTGCTGCGTCAAAAACAAATGTTCCAAATACTCCCTGAACAGTAATCCCACCGCTTAAGGTAATATTTTTTGCACCATATTGCTTTGCAACCGAGTAACCTACGCAATCGGCAATATCCTCGGCCTTTCCCTTGGGCAATGTATGAGTCAATTCATGGCCAATAAGAAAGGCAAATTCTTCGACAAGACATGAGTCAAAGGCGTCGGCCATCTTTGTATATTCAGAAATTAGCTTAATTATTGCCCTCCGTTTGGCTTGCCCGTTTTCGTATTGTTCAATGCTGTTTTTTAAATAAACAAAAGCTTCTGGATTATAGGGTGACCCCAATATGGGCGAATATTGCTGCTGAGAAGGTGTGTAACCCCTTCCCCGATACCCCGCGCAAGCCAGCATGCCTCCCCTTATGAATGTGGGTGATATATATATCTCACGCATTCCTACATCCATCACGGCCTTAAACCAACCGTTAGGATTCGCAAGTAGATCGGGGGCAAATGTAGTTCGTGCCCTGTCAAAAATTACGGTAACGGAAGGTTGCTGTGACCAAGGCGCTTTCCTATCTTTGGAAATAGCATCGACAATTTTATTTACTTGGTCCGCAAGATATTGGGGAATTGTCACTCGATCATCGGCTGTTTTTGAAAATAAGAGCGCCTGATTTCTCATCACAGCGGGCAGCTCGGAAGCTGCGATTAAAAATCGAGTTTCTCGACGTTCCTTTCGAATCGCGGCATCAATGTCTTCGTTCGAATAACCGAGGGAGCGGCTCATCGCTCGGCGCTCGTCATCTGCCTCGTTCGAGCAACCCTTCCGGACGAAAACCGCGCGAGAATCCAGCTCTTTAACTAACCTTTTCTGATCATCTGAAAGACGTAGGCGACTTACGCTACCGCCGGCGGCTGGAAAGGTCCTCCCGGAGTCCCAGTCGACTGCGACCCCACAATCGGAATACCCCTTCTTCAGAGGCTGCCCCTGCTCTAGGTCGGCTAGCAAATCCTTTAGGGCTGACGCCATAAATGCGTCCGACATCGACGAGAAGGCTACAGAAGGAAGTAGATACTGGGGCCGCGAACGCCCGCTTCGATTCGATGTGGAGATCCTGATTTCAGTGCGCTTCGCGACCTCTTCAAGTCCATCGTTGATGGCTTGGAGTCGACTCAGCAACCGGTTACTCTCTTCGAGAAGAGTTGAGTTGGAACGTAGCCAATACGATGGAGAGCACGCAAAAAGCCCAAAGAGGAGAAGGTGCGCAAGAGCTGTTCGAAGTAGAACGCCGCCACGTAGCGCTGTTGGTGGCGACAAAATTTCGTTTGATCTCGCCATGTCATTTACTAATAAATAATCATGAAAACGAAGACCCGCATCGCATACATCGCCCTCCTCATTACCACCGGAGCGACCTTGCAAGGATGTAAGACGGATCCAATCGTCGTCCCTACATCTCTTCCTGGCCGTCAGTCAACTGGATTTCAATGCTTACCGGTTCCCTCCGACGTAATTGGGGCCGGCAACATCTTTATGGTCGATTCCTCCGGTACCCCCTACTCGATTTCGCTACGTCCATTGCCGAACCTAGAAATCGCCGAAGACCGCAATGGTGCTTATCCTAGCTATAGCTCTCACTATTCGGTCAACGCCGGTTTGTTCCTCTCGACCCTCGACGATCTCACAGCCAACACTGGCCTGGCGGCTTCAGTTACAGCCGAGCGTAATCGGCAGATTGACACATCTGTCAAGTACGACGACACGAAGCTTGACGTCGTTGGGGGTCAGCCAGAACCAATAGCTATTGCGTGGTTCAGATCGAAGGGTTACACGGCACAGGCTGGCGAACGCTACTTTTTTGTTAGAGAAGCACTCCGCGCATCGAAAGTCGAGTACGAAATCTCCAAATCCAGCCTTACCAGTCTGGGAGGAGAAGCTAATTTTAGGCAGTTGGCTGCTGGAAAGCTGACCGTTGCAGCAAGGGATAACTCCGAAACGGTGGCACTAAACGTGACGCTGTCCTCGCCGGTCAATGTTTGCATCAAAGCGAGAGAACTGGTCATCGGGCCTGCATCGGACGGGGTTTCTGCTCTCGGATTTAAGAACGCCGATCCCATTGCCATCAAGCACGAAACTGTGATTAACGTTCAATAATTCAATGACAGTAATTATGGGAAGGCCTGCGTGCGGCTCGATGGCGAGACTGCAGCGCACGCCTCGGTTCTGCGAAAGGGGTGCCCTTCGGTCCCCCCGGCTCGCGGGCTCGATTCAGTGCCATCCCATTCAGCGCACGCAGAGGCTGCCAAAGCGGATCCGTAGCTGGGCTCAGGCGTCGCGCGAACGTCTGCTTTGGGCTGCGGATTTAACTGATCGACGCAACGGCGGATACAAGAAAGCCCCCGCAGCTCACACCGCGAGGGCTTCTTTTGCAGCGAGACAGCGCTACTTCTTTGCCGACTCCTGCGCCAGCATCCCCGCCATGCCCTGCTTCGGCGCTTCCTTGCCAGCACCCGGCGCGGGACGCGGGGGCATGCGCGGCATGCCGACGAAGCCGATGGCCATCTGCTCTTCCATGGTCTTCACTTCGTCTTCGCTGTAGCCGAGGCCGGCGAGGATTTCCTTGGTGTGCTCGCCGACCAGCAGCGGCCGGCCCTGGATCACGCCGGGGGTGTCGCTGAGGCTGAACAAGAGGCCGATCTGGTCGAGCTTGCCCACCACCGGATGCAGGTAGGACACCACCAGCCCCTGCTTCTGGAACTCGGCGTTGTCGTGCAGGCGGCGCGAGAACTCTTCGTCGACGATCTCCACCGGCACGCCGGCGGCATCCAGCTCGGCAAACCATTCGGCGGCGGTCTTGGCCTTCATGCGGCCGTCGATGAAGCTGGCCAGCGCGGCGTCGTGCTCGGCGCGTGCCTCGGGCGTTGCGAACTGCGGATCGACCGCGAGCTTGGGCGCGCGCAGCACGGTGAACAGCTCGTCCCAATGGCTCTGCTCGACCAGCACGAAGCACAGCCAGCGTCCGTCCTTGGCCTGGTACAGACGATGGCCGGCGGAATAGCCGAGCTGGTCGCCGCCGATGCGCGGGCGCGCAAAGCCCTTGCCCTCGGGCGTGGCCACGGCGTAGCTGGTGTTGAGCAGGGCGGCGTTGATGATGGAGGTATCGACGAACTGGCCTTCGCCGGTGCGGTCGCGGTGGTAGAGCGCGTTGATGATGGCGGTGGCGGAGAGAAAGCCGTTGCCGGTGTCGCCGAAGCTGGTGAAGCTCCACAGCGGCCGGCCAACTTCGCCATGCGCGCCGGGTCGCGCCATGCCGCCGTCTTCAAACTGGATGCCGGAGAGGCAGGCGCCGGTCTGGTCGTTGCCGGGCAGGCCGGCGCGCACGCCGCGCTCGAAGCCGCGCGAGTGGGCGTAGATCAGCGTGGGGTTGATCTGCTTCAGGCTCTCGTAGTCGATCTTCAGGCGCTCGGCGGCGTCGTAGCGCATGTTGTGCTGCACGACGTCGGCCTGCTTCACCAGGTCGAGCAGGATCTTCATCGCGCGCGGGTCTTTCAGGTTGAGCGTGATCGACTTCTTGCCGCGGTTGGCCATGTAGGCGATGTGCACGCGGTGCCAGAACAGATCGAACAGGCCGTTGATCTTGATGACCGTGGCGCCGAGATCGCTCAGTAGCTGGGTGCCGAAGGGGCCGGCGATGGCGAGGCCCAGGTCGAGCACGACGATGCCTTCCAGCGGCGGCCGGCGCTTCGCGCCGCCCTCTCCCGACCCTGACGGGCCACCCTCTCCCGCTTGCGGGAGAGGGGACTGCGGAGACTCCCCTCTCCCGCCTGCGGGAGAGGGGGTGGGGGAGAGGGCCGCCGCCGCAGTGCCGGCGAGCGCCTCGGCGATGATCTTCGCCGCCTCGCCCTTCACCTCGGCAGTGTTGGCGCCGGCCTTGACTGGCGCGTGCCCGGGCTTGCCCTGGGTCTTGCTCATGTTGAAGGCGTTGCCGACAGTGCGGATGCGACCCAGCTCGGGGTCTTGCGTCTCGGTGACGCAGCCGTCTTCGATGAAGGCATTGTCGGCCAGCGACTCCTCGATGGAGCGCACCGGCTGCATGGTCATCTCGGCGGTGGCGGCGGCCTGCACCCAGTCGGCGACCGGAAACTTGGCGACTGCCTCGGCGAGGATGGGCTGGTAGTGCGACATCACCAGGATCTCTTCCGGCCCGGTGCCGAAGCGGTCCGGATCGTTCTGGACCGTGAGGTCGGGCGAGGCATTGAGCGTGTCGCCCTCGGCCGCCTGCAGGATGAAGCGCGGGTTGGGCACCCAGTTGTGCAGCCACTTGCCGTCTTTGGCCTGGAAGTGGCCCTTGGACGATTTGCAGTTGAGGATCCAGGTGTCGAAGCCGGCGGCGTCGGGCTTTTCGGCGCGCTGCCAGACACCGGCGGCGCCGGCCAGGGCACCGGCGAGCAGCGAGGTTTCCACCCACTGGCCACGGCCGGTCAGCGCGCGCGCGCGCAGCGCCGCCGAGATGCCGAGGCTGGCGGTGAAGAAGGCGCCCAGGCTGGGCCAGTGCGAGGCCACGAACAGCGGGCCCTCGCGCGGCGCGCCCTGCACCTGGTCCTGCGGGATTTCGAGATCGGGGAAGGGATCGGGCAGGCCGTTCATGTGGTTGAGCGCGCCTTCCGGCCAGCCGCGCTGCTCGAACATCAGGCCGGTGCGCGCCTGCACCAGGGCGTCGTAGGCGGGGCGCTGGGCCAGCGCGCCTTCGCGGCCGTAGCCGGTGATGGAGCAATACACCAGGCGCGGGTTGAGCTTGGCCAGCGTGGCGTAGTCGATGCCCAGCTTGGTGGTGGTGCCCGGCGAGTAGGACTCCACCAGCACGTCGGCGGTCGAGGCCAGGGCCAGGAAGGCCTGGTGATCCTCGGCGTTCTTCAGATCGAGGATGGCGCTGCGCTTGCCGCGCTGCCAGACGTGATAGCCGAGCTGGTTGCGATGCGGGTCGCCGCCGGGCGGCTCGATCTTGGTGACCTCGGCGCCGTTGTCGGCGAGCAGCATGGTCGCCATCGGCCCGGCGATGCCCCAGGTCAGGTCGAGGACTTTCAGTTTTTCGAAGACAGCGGCCATCTCACACCTCTTTCAGATTTTTCAGATTTGATCCCCTCCCCCCTTGCGGGGAGGGCTAGGGAGGGGGGCCGCGCCCAGAGATCTGAGCTACCCCCTCCCCTAGCCCCTCCCCGCAAGGGGGAGGGGAACGGAAGGATTACAGCGCGAAAGTCTTCAGCGCATTGGCGCTGACAATCTTGCGTCGGTCGGCCTCGCCGATCCCGGCCTCGGCGCACTGACTGACCACCTGGGTCTGCGAGTTGGGCCAGCAGGTGGCGGGGTGCGGGAAGTCGGTGGACCAGTACAGGCAGTCGGCGCCGAAGTAGTCGTAGAAGGTCTTGAGCCCCTTGGGCTCGTACATGAAGGTGGCGCCGCACTGCTGGCGGAAAGTATCCGAGGGCAGCTGCTTCACGCCCGGGAACTCGTAGTGCAGCTTCATGCGCGGGTCGAGCAGGGTCTCGAAGAACCAGGGAATCCAGCCCAGGCCCGGCTCGACGAAGATCACCTTCAGCTTGGGGTGCTTTTCCAGCGTGCCGGTCAAGATCCAGAAGCAGATCGCCTCCGCCAGCGGCGCCCAGGGCATGGCGGTGAAGATGCCCTTCTGCGGCGTCGGGTCGCGGCGGAACAGGCTCCAGGCCTCGGTGCGCACGTCGAGGTGGTTCATGATGGTGAGGCCGGTTTCCTCGATGGTCTCCCACAGCTTGGTGTAGACCGGATCGTGGTAGTCGGGCAGGCCGAGGTCGCTCGGAAAGGGCGTGATCTGCACGCAGCGGGCCTTGCTGTCGCGGGCGAGGCGGATCACTTCCTGCACCGCGAAGTCGACGTCGAAGAGTGGCAACTGATAGGCGCAGAGCAGGCGATCCGGATTGAACGCGGCGAAGTCGCGCATGGAGTCGTTGTAGCCCTTGAACACTTCCTTCCAGTCGCTGCCCATCAGCGAGGGCGCGCAGACCTTGGCGCCGCCCAGTTCGGGAAAGATCACCTCGGCCTCGACGCCGTCGCGGTCCATGGCCTTGAGCTTGGCGGCCGGCAGCTTGTAGCCGAGATCGTTGGAGGCCTCGGGGTCGACGAAATCCTCCAGGTGCAGCTGCGGCTGGCCGCCGCGCAACACCTTGGCGCCGTAGTCCTCGGCCTTGCGCTGTGCCTCGTCCCAGACCGCGTGCAGCTCGCGGCGCAGGCGCTGCTTGATCCAGTCGTTGGTGAAGTAGACGTGGGAGTCGGCGGAGACCAGGCGTTCCTTGCTGACGGTACTCATGGCGGGCGCTCCTCGGCGGGCTGTATGGGCTAGGCAACCGACCGACTGCGCGGCCATGGTGGCGATTACAGCCGCCGGGGGGCGGGGCGGCCTGCCTCAAATGGGTGAGGGTGAGGCCTCGCACGCTTCGCGAGCACTGCTCGCGGCGAGGCCTCACGCCTGGACAGGGATGTCCAGGCCGGGGCCCGATGGAAGGCGCTCAGCCGCGCCAGGGATGGCAGGGATCAGCCCAAGCTCTCATCAACTCGAGCTTCAGTCGCCCAGCCGGGCCTGCAGCGCCTGAACGTCGGCGACCAACCAGGGCAGCTTCTCGCTGACGATGCTCCAGACCACGGATTCATCGACCTCGGCGTAGCCGTGGATCAGCAGATTACGGAAGCCGACGATGCGCTGATGCGCGCGGATCACGCGGCATACAGACGATCACGCTGTCGGTTCACAGCACGCAGCACATAGGGATTGCGCAGCGCGCCGAGCATCACCAGATCGACACTGCGACCCAGCAGATTCTGCAAGTCTTCCTTTAGCCCGAAGTAGCGATCAGCAGCGCCGGCGGGGCTGGCGTCCTGGAACTCGACCAGCAGATCGACATCGCTGTGCAGCGGGTCGAAGTCCTCAGTAGACGCCGAGCCAAACAACTCCAGGCTGCGCACGCCGTAGCGGCGACACAGGTCTGCGATGCGGGAACGGTGCTGATCGACGAAGGGCTGCATGGCCGGATTCTACAACCGGGGTTTCAATACGAGACCAACCAGGCAGCGCCCCCAACAGCACCAGCAACTTCCCGCCCGCCACTGGTCGGCTAGGGCCTGTTTGGATAACGACCTCAGTTGCCGCCGCGCCGCACCCCGTCCAGCGTGAACTCGTTGGCCGCCGGCTCGCGGCGGTTGAACTGGGCCGAGGTCGGCTCCTCGCTGGTGATGCTCTCGGCGCTGTAGGCCCCGGACTGCAGGTCCTGATAGAAGCTGGCGTTGAGGTAGTAGAAGGAGCCGTCGTAGGCGTAAGCCGCGCCATTGGTCACCGTCCGCCACAGCTGGCCGCGGGTATCGTAGTTGTCGGCCAGCACCAGCTGCCAGGAGTCCTCCTCGACATAGAAGCGGCGCTTGCCATAGACATGCCGGGTGCCCGGCTTGAGCGTGCCCTCCACCACCCAGACCCGTCGCAGCTCCCAGCGGATCAGCTCCGGCTTCGGGTGCCCGCGCGTGGAGATGATCTCGGCGTAGCGGGTGGCCGGGTCCTCCAGCCGGTTGGTATGGAAAGGCACGTAGATCTCGCGGCGTCCGATCAGCTGCCAGTCGTAGCGCTCGGGCGACCCATTGAAGCCGTTCTGCTCGTCGACCACGCGCGGGCCGGTCGGCATCGGATAGTCATAGCCGACATCCGGCGACTTGCGCAGCCTCCGCGAGCCGGGGTCGTACTGCCAGGCCTGGCGTGGCATGCGCGCGTGGTCAAGCGAGTTGACGGTGAAGGCGATCTTGCCGGCCTCGCGCGGTGGTGCCTTCTGCAGCGTCAGGCTCTGCGAGTAGATGCCGTCGTCCCAGTGCGCGCGGTTGTCGCCCTTCTGGTAGCGGTTGTAAGCGGTCAGCGTGGTGCGGGACCAGCCGACGGCGCCGTTCGGCTGCACATAGGCGCCGACATTGGGCGCCTCGTACATCCAGGCCGAGGGCGTGGTCAGCACGTTGTAGACGATCTCGATTCCGGTCTTCGGGATCGGGAAGGCCGGCCCGCCGTAGGCACCCTTCAGGCTCAGGCCGTCATTGGAAAGCTGGGCACTGGTGGCATTCAGGCGAACGTTCTGGGTGAGCAGATCGCTGTAGCGGAAATCGCGATGGGTCGGGTAGACCAGCATCCGGTAGCTCGTCGGGTACTTGGCGAACAGGGCTTTCTGGCCCTCGCTCAGGCGGTCCTTGTAGTCGCCGAGATTCTGCGCGGTGATGGTGAACAGCGCGGCCTCGCCCGCATAAGGGTCGGCATTGCGCTTGCCGTCGTACTTCACCTGCGGCGGCGCTCCCAGCCACTTGCCGCTCCAGGCCGGGATGCTGCCGTCGGCATTGCCGGCGATCTCGGCGCCGGTCGGGGTCAGGGACTGGCCGAGCTGCGCCGCCTCCTCCGCGCTAACCGCCGCCTGGGCGACAGGCAGTAGGCCGAGTACAAGCAGGCCCGCCAGACCGGCGAGGGCGCTGGTGATTCTCTGGGACATGGGTATTTCTCCTGTGCGGCAAGGCGATCGAGTCGGGCGGCCCGGCTCAGAGGCTGTACTTGAGGCTGAACGAGACGTTGCTGCGGTCGGCGAGCGAGCGGTCCTCGGCGTTGGGCGTCCCGTGGTAGCCGTTGTAGGCCAGCCCCAGCTCCAGGTTGTCGAGGTACTTGAAACCCAGCCCCAGGCTGTAGCGCTGATCGGCGGCGCCGGTGAGACTGCCGAGCGAGCCGGCAATAGCCGACTTGCCCTTGAAGGCGTTGGCGTAGACCAGGGACACGGTCAGATCCCAGCCCGGCATGACCTGCTGGTAGCCAAACTGGGCCAGCGCTTCGGCGGCACCGGCACGGCGGCTGTTGCTGGGCTGGTCGTAGCTGGTGCCGCCGACCACCAGCGGCTGAACGTCGGTCAGCTCCACCCAGGAGGTCTCGCCGACCAGAGTCAGCGTGTCCCAGTACGCCGTCGGCAGGATCAGCCGGGTGAAGCCGAGGTTGGCCTGCAGCGCATCAGCCCGGCCGGGGGTGGCTGTCGGTGCGTCGATGTTGATGCCGGCGTCCTTCCGATAGCTCAGCTCGCCGACCAGCGCGGTGCCGAACATCTGGGTGGAGACACTGGTGCCGATCATCTCGATGTCGTCGGCGTAGGCGACGTGGTACTGCGCCGGAATCGGCACGAACACGTCCGGCGCGACCTGGATGGCGGTGTAGTCGAACTGCACGCCAACCGGGTTCTTGTCGCCGTAATGCAGGTAGTAGAGCCCGGCCTCGGTGGCGTCATCGACCTGGAACTTGGTCGAGACACCCCACTGCCCGCTGTCGTCGGGAGTGAGGTCGGCGCCGCGCGGCACCCGATCCGCCCCGAACGGGGCCAGCGACGGCACCAGCAGCACGCTGGCGCCGGGGCCGACCACGTCGGTGCCGCTGAAGTAGGCACCGACCGGGTTCAGTTCGGTCCGCTGCCATTCCCATTGCCAGTAGGCGGCCAGGCTCCAGCGCGGCGTCAGTCCCCACTGGGCGTAGACCTGGCCGACCGGCAGCAGGATTTCCTTGACCTCGGCGCCCGGTACATTGGCCTTGGTGGCATCGGCCGGAGACTGCGCGCCACTGGCATTGGGGAAGAACAGGCTTTCACCCCAGGACACGACCTGCCGACCAACCCGCAGGTCGAGCGCCGTCGATCCCAGGTCGAAGCCGCCGTAGGCGTAGGCATCGAGCAGCCGCACGCGCTGGCCGAGATTGCGCCGCGCCTGCGAGGTGAATTCGGCGTTGTCACCGGCCTTGTTGACCGTGCTCGGCGAATCGTTGTCGTTGCTGCCCCGGTAGCTGTCGTCGTAGAAGGCGCTGCCGCGCAGGAACAGACCCTCGCGTCCGTGCCTCAGATTCAGCTCGCCGAGCAGGGCCAGGCGGTTGTTGATCATCGCGCCACCCTTGAAGTTGCGGTTGCCGTCGTCGGCGTTGACGTCGGCGGTCAGGGCCGGGTCGGCGTCCTCCAGCCTCCAGGCGGCGCTGTAGGTGAGATTCGCCAGGTAGTCGAGCGACAGGCCGGAGCCCAGCTCCGCCGAGCCGGCCTGCGCCTGCGGCAACCACAGCAACGGGGCCAGCGCCAGCAGGGAGTACGCGGGGCGCTGGACGCGCCGGCCGCCGACGATCTTGTCGGGCTGCATTCTTATTTCTCCTCCCGGACCTCGTTGGGTGTCCGGCCGCGGAGATCATGCGCAGCCCAATCTGGGCCGCTCCTAGTCCATGCAGACGAAGGCTCGGCGCGGCGCTTTCAGCCGGCGGGTCATGAAAATCGGAAAAGCTCAAACTATTCAGTGGCCCTGCGCTTGCGGAGCGGCGCGCAGGAACCCGAAGCGTCAGAAAGCTGCCGCACGAACGGCAGTTTTTTGCCGACGAACAGTGCCCTGGGCTACCGCCTGACCGCTCGAAAATCGCGGCGCGGACGACTCCAGGCGGCGCCAATCGACGGGGAGTCGCACAAGACGTGCAGCGTCTCAGTCAGCCGGTGTGCCCAACAGCGCCAGCAGCTTCTTGCTCGCGGCCGCGCGATACGCAACACCGACGTGATGCGCCAGCGCCTCGTCATCGAAGCGCTTCAGGTGCAGGCCAATCCAGCCGTAGGGCCCGACATAGGGCGGCCGGAAGACGTCCTCGGGCGAGGTCTCCAGCAGCATCTCCTGCGCACCCGGCGGCGCCTTCAGCCAGACCGACAGGCGGCCGTCGCCGTGGTGGTTGTCGCTGAACATCGCGAAGATCTTCTTGTCGGCATAGAAGCAGGGCGCGCCGTGGCCCAGGCGCTCGTTGACCTGCGGCAGGGCCAGGCACAGGCGCCGCAGGCGGGTGATCTGCACGCCATCGACATCGAGTGCCTCGTCGCGCGGCCGCACCAGCAGACCGCGCGCACCGCCCGTTTCGGCGGTGCTGCGCGGCTTGCGGCGCGTTGCCATCGAGGCTAGACCTTCTTGCCCTCGTCGCGGAAGAACCAGGCACCCAGCGCCGGCAGCAGGCAGATGGCGCCGAGCATGTTGACCACGAACATGAAGGCCAGCAGCAGGCCCATGTCGGCCTGCAGCTTCAGCGCCGACAGGGTCCAGGTGCCGACGCCAATCGCCATGGTGATGGCGGTGAACACGGCGGCACTGCCGCGCTGGCGCATGGCGGCCTCGAAGGCATCGCGGAAGCTGGAGCCGTGCTCGCGCATCTCGTGCTGGATCTGCTCGAACAGGTAGATGCCGTAGTCGACACCGACACCGACACCGAGCGCCACCACCGGCAGGGTCGCGACCTTGAGGCCGATGCCCAGCACCGCCATCAGGGCGTTGCAGCAGATCGACACCAGGGCCAGCGGCACCAGCACGCAGAGCGTGGCCTTGAACGAGCGGAAGGTGATGAGGCAGAGCAGGGTCAGGGCGCCGAAGATGGCCATCAGCATGGTTTCCTCGGCTTCGCCCACGGCCTCGTTGGTGGCGGCCATGACGCCGACATTGCCGGTGGCCAGGCGCAACTGCACGCCTTCCTGCGGGTTGGCCTCGATGAACTTCTTGATCTCCGCCACCACGTGGGCAATGGTGGTGCCGTCGTGGTTGTTGGTGAAGATCATCACCTGGATCGCCTTGCAGCCCTCGTTGTTGAGGCCCAGGTTGGGATCGAAGGCGCGCGAGCCGGTGGACAGCCCCGTCTGCGAGCGCGGCAGCGCCCGCCAGCGCGGATTGCCCTCGTTGAAGGCCGAGATCACCAGCTTGCCGATGCCGGCGACGCTGGTCACCGAGCGCACGCCCTCGACGCCGCGCAGGTAGAGCTCGAAGCGGTCGATCAGCCCGGTCACCTCGTAGTGCAGGCAGGAGTCGCCCTCGAAGTTCTTGGCTTCGGCGATCACCGTCAGCAGGTCGGTGCCGATGTTGTAGTTGTTGCCGATGACGTCGTTGTCGCGGTTGTAGCGCGAGTCCGGGCGCAGCTCCGGCACGCCACGGCCGAGGTCACCGATCACCATGCCGCGCGAGAGCACGGTGGCGCCGGCGAGGATCGCCAGGCTGACCGCGAACACGCCCAGGGCCACCTTGGGTTCGGCGCAGCGGGCGATCAGCCCGAACACGTCGCCGAAACGGCCATTGCCGGCGGCGGCCTTGGCGCTGTGGTGGCGCTTGCAGGATTCCTCCAGCTTCACCCGGGTGAGGATGATCGGCAGGATCATCTTGTTGGTGACGATCATCAGCAGCACGCCGATGCAGGCGGTGATGCCCAGCTCGTGCACGATCGGGATGTCGATGAACATGATCACCGCGAAGCCGAGCGCATTGGTCAGCAGTGCCACCGCGCCCGGGATGAACAGCTTGCGGAAGGCCGTGTGCGCGGCCTGCACGGCATCGGCGCCGGCCACCACCTCGTGCCGCCAGGCGCTGGTCATCTGCACCGCGTGCGAAACGCCGATGGAGAAGATCAGGAAGGGCACCAGGATCGACATCGGATCGACGCCGAAACCGATCAGCGGCAGGGTGCCAAGCAGCCAGAGCACCGGCAGCAGGGCGACGACCAGGGCGACCACGGTCAGCCGCACCGAGCGCGAGTAGCCGTAGAGCAGGGCTAGGGTGATGAGGAAGGCGAGGCCGAAGAAGCCGAACACCCCGAGCAGGCCCTTGATGACATCGCCCAGCAGGCGGGCGAAGCCGATGATGTTGACCTCGATCTTGTCGTTGTACTCGGGGTTGTCGACCACCTCGACGCTGACATCGCCGCCGGCGACCGGGATCACCTGCGGCGCGTCCTGGCCTTCCACCGGCACCAGGGCCTTGAAGGTCTGCATGAACTGGGCGATGCCGTAATCGACATAGCCCTCGTACACCACCTGCCCCGCCGTCAGCGGCGGCTGGTCGGCCTTCAGCTTGTAGACGTATTTCTTCGGGCTCTCGAAGCGGCCACGGATTTCTTCCAGCTTGTTCTGCACTTCCCAGTAGTCGACCCGCTGCTCTTCCTGCGGCTTGTTGGGATCGTAGTCCTGCAGGCTGGCGCGGATCAGCGCCGACTTGCCGTCGTTGGAGACCAGCAGGCCGATCTGGCCGGACAGCTTGACGTTGTGGCGGACGCGGTCGAGTTCCTCCGGCTGGCCGGAGAACTTGGCCGGCACCACCGGCTCGCCCTTGAAGCCGTCCTCGGTGATCTCGATGTAATAGGTGTTGGGCGTGTAGATAGAGGACACCAGCACGCGGTTGATGCCGGGGATGAAGAAGACCTCGTCATTGGCCTTGCGCATCGCCTCCATGAATTCCGGGTTGTAGATGTCGCCGTCGCCCTTCCAGCGCAGGTTCACCAGCAGGGTGTTGGCGCCGGAGAAATCCTTCATGTATTCCATCATCGTCCGCATGTACGGATGCTCGATGGGAATCAGCTTGAGGAAGCCGGGATCGAGCCGGACGTGGGTGGCGCTCCAGCCGAACAGCAGGGTGATGACCGCGAACAGCGCCGACAGCGGCTTGCGCCAGCCGAGCAGCAGGTCGGAACAACGGTTGACGAAACTTTCCATGCCGCTCATGGCTGCACTCCGGCGGCGCCGTGGTAGGGATCCCGCAGGGCCAGGCCGGCTTCACCGCCGGTCAGCAATTCGCCGCTGTCCAGCGACAGCACCGTGGCCAGGCGCTGCTGCTCGCCCAGCGAACCGAGCTTGAAGCTCTTGCCGCCGTCCTTGGACACCATCACCACGCCGTTCTCGCCGACCAGCATCAGCTCGCGGCGCAGGGTGTTGGTGGCACCGTAGATCGACAGTTCCAGCGGCGTCGGCACCTTGCTCCAGCTCTTGCCGCCGTCCTCGCTGCGGAACACGTTGCCGCGCATGCCGTAGGCCAGCAGGGCATTCGGCGGCACCGCCATCAGGCCGTAGAAGGAGCCGGTATAGACCTGTGGCTGTGCCTCCCAGCTGGCGCCCTCGTCGGTGGAGCGGGCGATCAGGCCGCGCTCGCCGACCATCACCAGGGCACCGTCCGGCGCCTTGGCCATGGCATTGAGATGGCCGTCGGAAATGCTGCTGCTGACCGCGACGTTGGCGAAGGGATCGGCATAGGGATCGACTTCCTCGGCAGCGGCCGCCGGCGCTTCGGCACCGCCGCCGGCCTCGACCAGCGACTGCTGGCGCCAGGTCTTGCCGTCGTCGGTGGAGATCAGGAACTTGCCGAAGGCACCGAAGGCGTAGAGCTTGCCGGCGTAGGGGCCGGCCACGCCGAGCAGCGGATCGGAATTCTCGGAGTCGAAGTTGGCTTCCTGCCAGCTCAGGCCGGCGTCCTCGCTGCGCAGCACCCAGCCGTCGTGGCCGACCGCGAGCAAGACGCCGGGACCGGCGCTGCTCATCTGGGTCAGCGTCGAGCCGCGCTGCGGCTCGATCTTGGCCTCGGTCCAGGGGCCCTTCTCGCTGTCGGCGAGCAGGATGCGCCCCTGTTCGCCCGCCGCGATCAGCTTGCCGCCGACCCGCAACAGCGCATTGATCTGCAGGCCATCGGGATGCACGGCGGTGTCCGGAAACTTCGGCATCGGCCGAGGCGAGAAGGCATAGACGGCAGCGGCCAGCACGATCAGCGAGATCAGGAACGCGGGCCAGGCACCCACCGGGGCGCGGCTGCTCGAAATGCCCGGGCCTGCGCCCGATGCCGTATTGGCCATGCTTCATCTCCTCCGCTGCAGGACCCGGTCTTCGCCGGGCCGATTGATTTTCGGGCTACCTGGCTCCTGCCGGCCCATGCGCCTCTAGTCCTTGCGGGACGCTTTCCGCGAGTGTGCGCTGGGCTGACTCAGCCCGCCACCACTTCAAACAGGCCCGCCGCGCCCATGCCGCCGCCGATGCACATGGTCACCACCACGTACTTCACGCCGCGACGGCGGCCCTCGATCAGGGCGTGCATCACCATGCGCGCGCCAGACATGCCGAAGGGATGGCCGATGGCGATGGCGCCGCCGTTGACGTTGAGGCGCTCGTCGGGAATGCCGAGCTGGTCGCGGCAGTAGAGCACCTGCACCGCGAAGGCCTCGTTCAGTTCCCAGAGGCCGATGTCCTTGATGCCCAGGTTGTGCTGTGCCAGCAGCTTGGGCACCGCATGGACCGGGCCGATGCCCATCTCGTCCGGCCTGCAGCCGGCGACCGCGAAGCCCTTGTAGATGCCCAGCGGCTTGAGCCCGCGCCGGGCGGCCTCGGCCTTGCCCATCAGCAGGGTGACGGCCGCGCCGTCCGAGAGCTGGGACGAATTGCCGGCGGTGATGTGCTGGCCCACCGGCACGAAGCGGCCGTCCTTCCACACCGGCTTCAGCGCCACCAGGCCTTCGAGCGTGGTGTCGGCGCGATTGCCCTCGTCCTTGCTCAGGGTCACCGCCTGCTTCTCGGTGGGCGTGCCTTCCTTGTCGAACAACTGCTTGCTGGTCTCGAAGGCAATGATCTCGTCGCTGAACTTGCCCGCCGCCTGCGCGGCGGCGGTGCGCTGCTGCGATTGCAGCGAGTACTCGTCCTGCCGCTGGCGCGAGATGCCGTAGCGCTCGGCCACCAGCTCGGCGGTCTCGATCATCTGGATATAGGCGGCGGGCTGCGCCGCCAGCACCGCCTCGGAGACGAAGCGATAGCTGTTCTTGTGCTTGTTCTGCACCAGCGAGATCGATTCGAGGCCGCCGGCGACGACAATGTTCTGTTCGCCGGCCATGATGTTCTTGGCGGCGATGGCGATGGTCTGCAGGCCGGAGGAGCACTGACGGTCGAGGGTCATGCCCGACACCGTGTCCGGCAGGCCGCCGGTGTAGGCGCAGAGCCGGCCGAGGTTGTAGGCCTGGGTGCCCTGCTGGGCGGCGCAGCCGATCAGCACGTCATCGACTTCCTTCGGATCGACGCCAGCGCGCTGCACCACCGCCTTCACCACCTGGCCGCCGAGCACCGGCGCCTCAGTGTCGTTGAAGGCGCCACGGAAGGCGCGGCCGATGGCCGTGCGGGCAACCGAGACGATGACGGCTTCGTTCATGCAGCACTCCGGGGATTCTGTACTCCCTCCCCCTTGCGGGGAGGGGCTAGGAGAGGGGGGCGACCAGCCGGCATTGCTGAGCTTCCCCCTCCCCCAACCCCTCCCCGCAAGAGGGGAGGGGAGCTGGTTGGGCTTCGTTCAGGCACGCTATCGGTACGGCTGCGCAGCAGCCTCGTTCAAAAGTAGTAGCGCCGAACTTCGAGAATGCGTTCTCGAAATTCAGCCGCGCGTGCTGTGCGCGAAAGCAACAACCCTAGAAGTAGTAGCGGCTGATGGTGTCGGCGATGCAGGCCGGCTTGCTGGAGCCTTCGATCTCCACCGTCAGCCGCAGCGTCGACTGCACCGCGCCATCCTTGGTCGGCTCGACCGCGACGATCACGCCGGAGCCACGGATGCGCTGACCGACCTTGACCGGGGAGGGAAAGCGCACCTTGTCGAGGCCGTAGTTGACGCCCATCTTCATCCGCACGTCGATCAGCTGCGGCATGAAGCGCGCGGCCAGCGACAGCGTGAGGTAACCGTGGGCAATCGGCGCGCCAAAGGGGCCATCCTTGGCCTTGACCGCGTCGACATGTATCCACTGGTGATCGTCGGTGGCATCCGCGAAGGTATTGACCCGCTCCTGGGTCATCAGCAGCCACTCGGTCTCGCCCAGCGGCTGGCCGATGGCGGCGGTGAGTTGTTCGGCGGCTTCAAAAATTTTTGGCATCTCTATCACTCCATACGGAACCGTCCCCTCTCCCCTCGTGGGAGAGGGGGGACTTTGCTTCGAGAGCGCAACGGCGCCTTCGGCACCGCACCCCTCTCCCGCGTTTGGCTGGGGGCGGGACTGACATTGAGTCAGTCCCGCTTAGGCCAAACGCCCTCTCCCACAAGGGGAGAGGGGAACATCGCTCTTATGCGCGCTGGGAAGACGCGGAAATGGTTTCGCCCACCAGATAGGAGGCGTAGTCGGAAGCCAGGAACACCATGAGATTGGCGATCTCCCAGGCCTCGGCGCCGCGGCCGAAGGCTTCCTTGCCGGCCAGCTCCTTCAGCAGCGCTTCCGGCGCCGACTTGCGCAGGTGCTCGTGGAAGACGATGGAGGGCGAGACCGCGTTGATGCGCACGCCGTAGTCGGCCGCTTCCAGCGCCGAGCAGCGGGTCAAGGCCATCACGCCGGCCTTCGCCGCCGCGTAATGCGCCTGCTCCTTCTGCGCCCGCCAGCCCAGCACCGAGGCATTGTTGACGATGGCCCCGCGACCGCGCGGCTGCATTTTCTTGAGCATCGCGCGGGTCATGCGGAAGGTGCCGGTGAGGGTCACGTCGAGCACCTTGTGCCAGTCCTCGTCGCTCATGTCGACGACCCGCTTGCTGCCACCGAGGCCGGCATTGTTGATGAGGACATCGACCCCGCCGAGCTTCTCCTCCGCCGCATCGACCAGCGCCTGCACATCGGCCTCGACCGCGACATTGCCGACCTGGCCGTGGACTTGCGCCTCCGGGAACTCCTTCGCCAGCGCCTCGGCGGCCTCGGCGGTGCGACGCGGATGGATGTCGGACAGCATCAGCGCCCGCGCGCCCTCTTCGAGACAGCGCCGCGCCGCCGCGAAGCCAATGCCGCCACCAGCCGCCGCGGTGATGAGCACCGACCTGCCCTTCAGCAGGCCGTGGGCGGGGACGTAGGGCGGTGCGGCTTGGGGTGCGTTCAGGGACATGCGGGTGGCTCGCGGCGGTGGCGTGCAGTTTGGCGCCCCTGCGTCACGCAGCGCCTACGTCAGAAAGACGAGCCGCTAAAACACCAGCATCGCCGCCCGCACCCCCAGCACGATCAGCACGATGGAAGAGGTGAGGAACAGCGTGAAACGCACCTCGATGATGTTCAGCAACGATTGCCAGATCGAGTGCACCACCCGCAGGGCCACATAGCCCCAGGCCAGCCAGAGGCTGGTCTGCGTGGTGTCGCCGAGCAGGGCCAGCACGATGGCCGTCGCGTAGAACAGCGTCGGCGCCTCGAACAGGTGGTTGTAGTTGTCGGCCTTCCAGCGCACCGGCGCCGGCAGCTGGTTCATCAGCTCCTTGGGCGGGATGCCGGGATCCAGCGTCAGCTGCTGCTTCTGGATCGCCGGGATGCGGGTGGCGTACATCCACAGCCACATCACATGGGTCCACAGCACCAGGGCGATGACGGGGGCCAGCAGGGCGGACGACATGGGGAACTCCTCGGCGTTGTGGTTGTGCGGCGATCATAGGCCGGCCGCAGTGAACAACCCAGCGCAGTTCCTCAGCCCGTGACTGGCCTCGCCTCGCGCGGCATGCCCAGCCCGCGCTCGGCGATGAGATTGAGCTGGATCTCGTTGGTGCCGCCATAGAGGGTGTCGGCGCGCGCGAAGAAGAACAGCTGCTGCAGTGGCCGCACGGCCTCGTCGCCGCCCTCGCCATCGGCGCCCAGCACGTCCATGCCGAGCTTGCCGAGATCGCGGTGCCAGTTGCTCCAGGCGTACTTGTAGACCAGGGCCTCGCGGCCGAGGCTGGTCGCGTCCTCGCTGAGCATGCGCAGCGCGTGATAGCGCAGCACCTTCAGGCCGCCCCAGGCGGCGGCGATGCGGCTGCGGATGGCGGGATCGCCGACGGCGCCATTGGCCTTGGCCGCCGCGATCACCCGTTCCAGCTCCTGCACGAAGTGCATCTGCTGACCGAGGGTGGAGACGCCGCGCTCGGCTTCGAGCAGGCCCATCGCCACCTTCCAGCCCTCGCCCGGCAGGCCGACCAGATGCTCGGGCTCGGCGATGGCGCCGTCGAAGAACACCTCGTTGAACTCGGCGCCGCCGCCCAGCTGCCGGATCGGACGAATCTCGATGCCCGCTTGCTTCAGCGGCATCAGCAGAAAGGCCAGACCCTTGTTGCCCTTGCTGCCCGGTTCGCTGCGGGCCAGCACGAAAATCCAGTCCGACTCCAGCGCCAGCGAGGTCCAGATCTTCTGACCCTGCACGCGCCAGCGGCCGTCGGCTTCCTGCCAGCAGCGGGTCTGCACGTTGGCCAGGTCGGAGCCGGCATTGGGTTCGGAATAGCCCTGCGCCCAGTACTCGCTACCGTCGAGGATGCGCGGCAGGAAGCGTCGCTGTTGCTCCGGCGTACCGAACTTCACCAGCGTCGGCCCGATCAGGCCCTCGCCGATATGGCCCATGCGGCCGGGGCCGCCAGCGCGCGCGTACTCCTCGTGGAAGATCACCTGCTCGGCGATCGACAGACCGCGCCCGCCGTGCTCCTGCGGCCAGCCAACGCAGGTCCAGCCGCCGCGCGCAAGCTCCCGCTCCCAGTCCTTGCGCAGCTCGGGATAGGCCTCCTCGTCACCGGGGCCGCCGCGATGCTTGAGCGCGGCGTAGCGGCCGGTGAGGTGCTGCTGCATCCAACCTGCGATCTCCGACCGAAACGCATCCAGTTCCCCTCCCCTTGGCGGGGAGGGGTTAGGGGCGGGGGGGACTTCCTTCGAATGTGGAGATTCCCCCTCCCCCAGCCCCTCCCCGCAAGGGGGAGGGGAGCGAAGCGCGAACGCCGCCACCAACTCCCGCAATGTCTCGGAAGTCCCCAGCCAATGCGACGAGGCCTGCGCGCGCTTGAAGTAAAGCTGCGGGTCGTATTCCCAGGTGAAGCCGACTCCGCCGTGCAGCTGGATGGCTTCCTGCGCGCACCAGAAGGCGGTGTCGCTGGCCAGCGCCTTCGCGGCGGCGCATTCGGCGGCCAGCAGTGGCATGGAGGCATCGCCCGCCGCCAGCGCAGCCGCGCCGGCGACGGCGGATCGCACCGCCTCGATGCGCGCCATCATCTCGGCGCAGCGGTGCTTGATCGCCTGGAACCCGGCGATGACGCGACCGAACTGCTTGCGGGTCGCGGTGTAGGCAACGGTCAGATCGAGGCAGGTCTGCGCCGCGCCGAGCTGCTCGGCGGCGATGTAGAGACGAACCAGCGCGGACGCGCGCGCATAGCCGTCTGCTGCGCGGACCGCATCGTCAACCCGCCGGGCCGGCACCTGGGCCAGCGTCGCGGTGGCAAAGCGGCGGGTGGCATCGAAACCCGGCCGCGCCTGCAGCGACAGGCCCGCGGCGCCGCGCGCGACCAGGAACAGGCCGGGCAGCGCTTCGCCTTCGACCGAGGCCAGCAGCAGCAGCGCATCGGCGCTGTCGCCTTCCGGCAGGCGCGTCGCCGTGCCGCTCAGCCGCCAGCCGCCCGCAGCCGCTTTCGCCTGCAGCAGGGAGGGGGCAAGGAATCCCGAAGCATCCGAAGGCAGCGGCGCGCTCCAGCGCTGCTCACCGGCCGCCAGCTTGGGCAGCTCGGCATCGCGCGCCTCGGCGGAACCGACTTCGATCAGCAGCGTGCTCGCCAGGCAGACGCTGGAAAAGAACGGCGAGCACAGCAGATGCCGGCCCGCCTGCTCCTGCACCAGGGCCAGCTCGACGGCACCCAAGCCCAGTCCACCTTGCGCTTCCGGCACCGCGATGCCGCACCAGCCCAGCTCGCTGGCGATGCGCGTCCACAGGCTTTCGTCGTAGCCGCGTGCGCTCTCCGAAGCCGCACGCACGGCTGCCGAGGTGCTGACATCGGCAAGAAAGGTTTCGGCCGACTCGCGGATCAGCCGCTGGTCTTCGTTGAGGGCAAGGTTCATGGTGCGCCATTGTCCGGCGCACCACCCTGCCCCTCTTCACCCGTTGGGGTGAAGCTGCCGCGCGGCTACCAGACGCCGTTGGTGACGCGAATGACGTAGAAGCCGCTGTAGCCGTCGCTGTACCAGATCTCCTTGCGCTCGGGCACGAAGCTCGGGCTCGACATCGCCCAGTTGCTGGCCTCGAACACCGGGGTCAGGCGCGGCACGGCCGGCGCCACGAAGTAGGCGACTTCCTTCGGCTTCCTCGGATCGCGGATGTCGAAGATGCGCAGGCCGGAGGCGATCATGCTGCAGGCGACGATGTCGGGGTTCACCCGGGTCGGCAGGTTGCAGTAGTGCCCGGCATAGCCCTGCACCGGCAGATTCGCGCCCGGATCGTCGGCGATCGCCGCGCGGTTCTCCGGCTCGTGCACTGCCAGCCGCAGGTTGGAGACCACCTTGGGCTTGGTCTCGTCGCTGATGTCGATGATGCGCCCGGCTCCGACCACCGCGCCGTTGAAGCCGACACTGCCGCCCGGCGAGTCGGTGGAGAACTCGTCGATCTCCAGCACGTAGGGCCGGCCGTTGCGGGTGAAGGGGATGGCGTTCTGCGGAATCGTCAGTTCCGGCCAGGTCACGCTGCCGATCTCACGCACCTGCGGGCTGGCCTTGCGCGCCTGCAGCTCCGAGGTATCGAGGATGACCATGCCCTGGTTGTCGCCGGCGGCGACATAGGCGCGGTTGCCCTCGGCACCGATGGTCAGGCCGTGCGAGTAGTACGCGCCGGTCCACAGCGGAATCGCGATCAGCGGGTTGGAGATGTCGAGCGCGGTCAGCGTCGGCGAACCCGGGTTGGCGGAGTAGAAGGTCTTGCCGTCCGGGCTCAGGCCGCTCTCGTGACCGAGGAAGCCGAAGGGCGTGCTCGAGCGCAGCTGCGGCGTGCGGCAGTCGGCCTTGAGGTCGTAGACATCGACGATGCCCGGATAGAACCCCGGATTGCCGGTGACCGCCGCCAGCACGCCGGCCTGCTGCGAGACCACCACCGACTCGTGCGGCGTCAGCATGGCCGGCGACACCAGCTGCGCCGTGCGCACCGGATTCGCGGGGTCGCTCAGGTCCAGCACGTTGACGCCGGCCTCGGCGTCGGCGGCATTGGTCGGGTACAGCAGGGTGGTGTCGTAGTAGGCGCAGTCGCGGCCGCTGGCGTCGGTGTAGCGCTCGACCTTGAAGCCGCCGATCGTGCCGGTGGCGGTGCCGGTGACGACGCCCGGCGGCACGTAGTTGCTGACCATCACCGTGTTGCAGGTGTAGCCCTCGGCGGCACGGCCACTCTCGTGCTCGGCGCGGCTGACGCGACCCTGCATGCCCAGTTCGGGGCGCGAGCCGGGGCCGCAGACCGCTTTCGGCGTGGGGCCCGACACCGGCGGAGTGTCACCGGCCGAGCCGCCGCCACCGCAGGCGGACAGACCGGCCGACAACAGGGCCAGCACCAGCAGACGATAGCTGCCATTCATTCGCGCTCTCCTCAGGGCGTCGGGGGGCGGGATTATCTGAATCTGCCGTCATCCGCACAACCGCCGGCCGCGCAACGGTCTGCGGCGGCGGCTAAGGGGCGGTGGCGGTGGCGGCCTGAGCCAGCATCAGGCGGATTCCCAGAGTCTCGCGCTGCTGGTCGATGACGATGCGCTGGGCCAGGGTCCGCACCGCCGGATGACCGGCGTTTTCGACCGCGAAGCGCGCCATCGGCAGGCCGCCCTCGTGATGGCGCAGCATCAGCTCCAGATAGCGCCGCTCGCGGGCCGCCCCCTGCAGGCGGTGCAGTTCGCCGAGTTCGGCGTCGGTGGCCAGGCCGGTCATGCCGCTGGGCGTGTTCTGGCAGTCGAGCAGGTATTGGCGCAGGGCGTCGTCGGGCGGACTGCGGCCGAGCAGCATCCACTCCATGCTGCGGTTTTCCGGCAGATGCGGCTGCCCCCAGATCCGCAACCAGCCGCGCATCTCGCCCAGTTCCAGCTGCTGCTCGCTGCGGATGGTCTCGGCCAGCACCAGCACCGGCGGCGAAACCGTGCCGCGCATCATCTGCGACAGCACCACCGCCTGGTGATGGTGCAGCGACATGAACTGGGCGAAGCGGATGTCGATGACGCTGGGCTGCTGTCCCCGTAGCATCGCTTCGGTCTTACGTAGCGAGTGCCACTGCCACGCGGAAAATCCGATGGCCAGAATGCCAAAACAGAACAAGAAGCTGGAGATGCGGCGATGCATCATGGTCAACCTGCAGTAAACCGAAAGGCTAGCACCCAGGCGACGCCATCGCCGTGCTGGCACCCAAGGCCCATTTAAGCGGCACCTCGATACTGTCGTCCGTGCATATTCCCCGCAGCAGTAGCCGCCGAAATACCGGCGACGACTTAGTCATTGCATAGACCAGCCATTCGAAAGCAACTCGGCTTGCCTGAGCACCAACTCAACGGCACCAGGCTGCTGATCTGGAGGGTACTTCCACTTTTGCAGACAGCGACGGACCAGAATTCGCAGCTTTGCCCGAACGCTCTCACGTACTTGCCAGTCCACTGTGGTGCTAGCGCGAAGCTTCTCGGTGATCTCGACAGCGATCTTCTTAAGAATCTCGTCGCCGAGCTCTCGCACCGCGCTCTCGTTGTTGGCCAGCGCATCGTAGAAAGCGATCTCGTCCTGACCTAATCCCAGCGCCGCCTCGCGTTCCAGCACGGCCTGAAACTCCTTGGCCATACGGATCAATTCCTCGATGACCTGGGCCGTCTCCACGGCGCGGTTGTGGTATTGGCGCAAGGCCTCCAGTAATCGATCACCGTATTTCTTCTCTTGCACCACGTTGTTGCGCGCCCGCGCTTTGATCGCGTCACGTAGCAATTTTTCCAACAGCTCCACAGCCAGATTGCGGCTCTCCATCTGGCGCACGTCCTCAAGGAACTCATCTGACAGCAGTCCGATATTGGGCTTGTTCAGCCCAGCGAGCGCGAAGATGTCTGTCACTCCATCGGCCACGATTGCATTGTCCAAAATCTGCTTTAACGCGCTGTTTTTCTCTTCAGTCGAGCGCTTCCTGTCCACTGTGGTGAACTTGGTAATGGCCGCCTTGATGGCTGAGAAGAACGCGATCTCCTTGCGCAGCACAGTCGCCTCATCCAGCGTGCCGCAGAGCGAATAGGCCTTGCCCACCGCCACCATGGTGTCAAGAAAGCGCTGCTTGCCATCCTTCAGCCCGAGCAGATGGTTGGCACAAGGCACTAGCAGCACGGCTGCCTTGGTCTCGAACCTGCTGTAGTCGCAGCCGTGCATCATGCCGCGCACGATGTCCATCTTCTCGAGCAACACAGCCAAGGCCTCGGCGGCGTTGTGAGTCGGGTCGCCCTTGCCTTTCGCGTCGGTGTAGGTCTTGAGCGCCGCCTTCAGTTCATTGGCGATGCCGATGTAGTCCACCACCAAGCCGCCGGGTTTGTTCTTGAAGACCCGGTTCACCCGGGCAATAGCCTGCATCAGGTTGTGGCCTTTCATGGGCTTGTCCACATACATGGTGTGGCAACTGGGCGCGTCAAAGCCGGTCAACCACATGTCGCGCACGATCACCAGCTTCAGAGGGTCGTTGGGGTCCTTGAAGCGCTTTTCCAAACGCTTCTTGACCTGCTTGCTGTACAGATGGGGCTGCAGCAGCTCTCGGTCTGCGGCAGAACCCGTCATCACCACCTTGATCGCACCCTGTTCCGGGTCGGCGCTGTGCCATTCAGGCCGCAGGGTAACGATGGCCCTGTAGAGTTGGGCACAGATGTCGCGGCTCATGCAGACGATCATGGCCTTGCCGTCCAGCGCCGCACTACGCGTTTCGTAGTGCTGGACCAAGTCCTTGGCTACTTGAGCCAGGCGCGGTCCGGCCCCTACCAGCTTTTCCAGCGCAGCCCATTCGCTTTTGGTTTTCTCTCGGCTCGCGATGTCCTCTTCGTCTTCCACCACCTCATCGACCTGCTCGTTGAGCGCGTCGATTTCGGTCTGGTTCACATCCAGCTTGGTCAGGCGGCTCTCATAAAAGATGGGCACGGTCGCGCCATCGTCCACGGCATCCTGAATGTCGTAGATGCTGACGTAGTCGCCAAACACTGCACGCGTGTCTTTGTCTTCCAAGGCTATTGGCGTGCCGGTGAAGCCAATGAAAGTCGCGTTCTTCAGGGCATCGCGCAGGTGCTTGGCGTAGCCAAACACATACTTGCCTGCCTTGTCGTCAAAGCGCCCCCTCATGCCGTACTGGCTGCGGTGCGCCTCGTCGGAAATAACCACGATGTTGGATCGGTCGGACAACAGCGGGTGCTCGCCCTCTTCATCCAGCAGCGCGAACTTCTGCACCGTGGTGAAGATAATGCCGCCGGCCTGACGTGAGGCCAGCATCTCGCGCAACTCTTCGCGGCTGCCGGCTTGCAACGGTGTGGTCTTGAGCAGATCACTGGCCGCACAGAAGGTGGCAAACAACTGGCCATCCAGATCGTTGCGGTCCGTCACCACTACCAGAGTCGGGTTTTTCATCTCCGGCTGCTGCAAGAGCTTGCCCGCGTAGCAGGCCATGGTGATGCTCTTGCCTGAGCCCTGGGTGTGCCACACCACACCGGCCTTGCGTGAGCCAGGCCGCACCTCCTTGCCATAGGTGGCGCGCTCTTCCTGCACCTCCAATAAGGCTTTGCCGGGCAAGCTGGCCGCAATTACCGTCGCGCGTACCGCCTCACGCACGGCGTGAAACTGGTGGTAGCCCGCAATCTTCTTGATGACCGCATCGCCATCCTGCTCAAACAGCACGAAGTGGCGGATGTAATCGAGGAACAGCTCAGGTGCAAAGAAGCCGCGCACCACGGTCTCCAACTCCAATTGCAGACGACGCCGGTCGTCTTCGTTTGCAATGGTGCGCCAGGGCAACATGCGTTCGGCGTTGGCCGTGAGCGAGCCCACGCGTGCTGTCCAACCGTCGCTCACCACCAGCGCCTCGTTGCAGTTGAACAAGTCGCCGATCTCGTCCTTGTAGGTCTGCAATTGGTTGAAGGCATCCCACACGTCCGTCTGCTCGTTGGCAGGGTTCTTCAGCTCGATCACTGCCAGCGGCAGACCATTGATGAATGCCACCAGATCAGGGCGCCTGGGCTGTTTTGTACCAGCGACGGTGAACTGGCTGATCACCAGGAACTCGTTGTTGCGCGGATTGGCAAAGTCGATCAGATGCGCCAGATCGATCTTCTTCGCGTCCCTTTCGGCAAACGCCACCTCCACGCCCGAAAGCAGCAGTCGGTGAAAGCTGCGGTTGCGCACCACCATCTGTGGCTCACTGATGGTCTGCAGCCTGTGTGCTGCCTGCTCCAAGGCCGACGCGGGAATATGCGGATTGATGCGCGCCAAGGCGGCCAGCAGCCGATCACGCAGCATTACCTGCCGGTAGTCGCCGCGCTCCGGACTCACGCCATCCGGGGCGATGTCTGGCCCGCGCAAAAACTGCCAACCGGTTTCCTGAAACCAGCCGATGCACAGGTCCTCGAGTTGTTGTTCGCTCAGCATGTTCTCTGGGGCCTAAGGTCGGATGCGGACGAGCTACTGGCGGCGTTTTCGGTTAGCGATGAAATAAGAAAATCATTATTAATCAATTGCTTGATCGGCCCGTAGGCGCATTTCATGGCTAGCCATGAAATGCGCTTAGGCCCAAACCGGGATGTAGCGGGCATATCGGCGCGAGTCGGGGGCATTGGGGTCGCTCTTGATCAAGCCCTGATCCATGGTCGCGGTGATGATTTGCGAAACCGTGTTGCTGCTGCCTTCCGGCAGGCCAAACCGCTCCCGCAAGGACTGATTGGTCATCTGCCTGCGCAGCACGTACTGCAACACGCAATGCTGGTAGCAGGCCCGCACCCGATCCCCACCGTTCATGTCGCGGAACAGGCGCGGCCCATGGATCACCACGATGGTTCGCCGGTGGCTGGCCAAGAACTCCGGCGCTGGTAGTTGCATCAGCTCGGCGGCCTCCACCACCCGGTCGATGCCGCTGCTCTTCTCTTCACAAATGCCGAAGCGCCGCATCAAGTCAGCCAGCCGCTCATTGCGCGACAGATAGCCATCGATGAAGCGATCCACCGGCACAATGGGCTCACCGGGGTTGGAGATTTCGACCCGGTTGCTGAACACCTCAACCACCGGCGAGGCGCCACCGATGTCGAAGTCCTGATGGATCAGCGCATTGGCCAACAGCTCGCGTACCACCACCTCGGGCAATAGCTTCACCTCCTTGCGCAGTGCGCCCTCGATCACTTCGTTCTGCGGCAACTTGCCCATTACGTACTGCACCAACGCGGTAAACCCTGCCGCGTAACCTTTCTCGCCCGTGATGTCAGACACCGTCTGCAGCTTGGAGTCACCGGCATAGACGATCACCCGCACGGCCTTGCGGCTGACATCGGGAAAGTGGCGCAGCTTCTTGGCCAGCAACACCGCCGCGATGTGCAGGATGTGAAAACCTGCGGCGCTGCGCTCAATCAGGCGCTCATCCAGCAGCCTGGCCAACACGCCCGCCTGGTCGGTGGGGTACGGCAATCTCAGCAAGTCAAAGAAGGTCTGGGTATCAAGCAGCTGGATCACATCCTGCGCAGACACATCCTTGAGCGCTGGGTTTTCCAACCAGCCGGGCTGCCCCTCAGCAAAGATCTTGCGCAGCTGATCCTCGCTCATGGGCACCAGCTCTTCGCCGGAGCGCATCAGGTAGGCGCCGCCGTGGTGATACGCCGTGCCCCTGGGGCGCCCGGGAATGGTGAACACCACGACTCGTCCTTGCGGATGAGTCACCGCCTGCACCTCAACGCGAAAGCCCAACCAGTGAAACAGCTTCTCGGCTATGTCCTGCGCGTCGGTGAACGCATGGCTGCCCACTACAGTGCGCGGCGGCTTGTCGGCAATGCCCAACACCAAATGCCCACCGCCTTCGTTGGCAATGGCTACGCAATAGCGACAGAGCTTGGTGGTGTCGTACTGGTTGCGGGCTTCCTTGAACTCCAGTCGCTGAGTTTCCGAAGGCGTGCTGCGCCAGATGTCGATTTGTGCGGGCGTGACCGTCATCCCGACCCACCTCCGTCAGCCAGCTTCGCCAAGTCCAGCACCTGCTCTGCAACCTGTTCGCGCAAGGCTTGCGGGTAACCGTACTTGCGCAGCACTACGCGCGCCACGTTGCGCAAACGCGCCTGCACGGCATCACGGGTCTCCCAGTCCACCACCTTGTTCTTATCGATGGATACTGCCAGCTCTTCGGCCATCAGCTTGATACGCCCCGGTTCCACTTGCTCAGAACCCGGCCGCAGTCGCAGCGCATCTTCAATGCTGTTAAGCGTGGCAACGACAGCTGCCGGAATAACAACGGCCTCTGCATGATCCGCAAAGGTCACGATTTCCGTAGTCGCGACCTCTGGGCTCTTGTCGCGCTGCTGCGCAGCAGTGGCGGCAATAAGCTCAGCCTCAGTCGTCATGACATTGCAGTATTCCGAGGCCCCCAACAGGTCTGGAAACAGGCTGGCGTGATGCACGTTCATGCGCCGCAAATGACGAAGGCAGGCATCACGCTCTTCGTTGGGGATGTAAATCTTGCAGATGTAACGTGCGAGAACGTCTGGTTGCTCTCCTTCACTTGCGGCGCGCAGCTCTTCGTCCTCGAACAGCTCGTCATCGGCCAGCACCGTAGCCAGCTTATTTTCGATGGTGGCGTCGGTGGGCGAAAAGGTGAACAAGCCCGCTTGGTTCACCAGCCGGCCGTGGTCATCCCAGCGCGGCTCCCAGAGTCGGATGCCCGTCTCATGCTCGTGCGCAGCCAGAAAGCTCTTGTTGAGCACATACACCGCGCGATAGGGATTGTCCTTTTCCTCCTCGTCGTCTTCCTTGTGAAAGGCGAAGAACAGCGCCACGTAGGGCGAATACGTCCAGTCCAGCAGCGGCGTCATCAGGCCGTGGTGCTGGCCCACCGACCACAGCTCGTCGTCTTCATCCACCATCGCGGCATTTCGCAGACGGCCACGGATCGCACGTTTGAAGCGTTCGAGCTGCGCATTGCCCAGCGCCTCGGTGACGATGCCGTTGGCAGTCAGCCGACCCAGCGTCGGCATAAGGCTCCAGTCGAAACGCCGATGCCCTCGAAACACCAGTTGAACACCGGGCCGGTTGAAGAACTCGCTCTCCAGCAGCTCGGCGAAATCACGCCACGATCTCAGCCGCGTCACTGGAATGCGGCCGCTCAGCTTGTCGGCCACCACCTCAAAGCGCTTGGTACCGCCGGCGCTCCACAGCGGTATTTTCTCGAAATAATCACTGGATTTCGGCCCATCGGCATCAATGGGTGGCAAGCGCTCTTCGCTCATGCTTCAGCCTTTATTCACGGTGTCAGCCACGGACAGCTCGCCAGAGAGAAGTCTGGGCAGCAAGGTGTCACGAAGGTCTGTCAAAGCCTTGTTGGAATTTGAGTTGACGCGAATGGCTTTTCGCAATGTGGAAATTATGGTGTCGAACTTCTGCAGCACAAATGACTCTGGCTGGACCAATTCAATG
This sequence comes from Stagnimonas sp., assembly GCA_030696045.1. Classification (GTDB taxonomy): domain Bacteria; phylum Pseudomonadota; class Gammaproteobacteria; order Nevskiales; family Nevskiaceae; genus Stagnimonas. The sequence goes on from JAUYNO010000073.1 coordinate 43,528, forward strand.
CGATAGACGTTCTCACGGTTGAGCCCCGGGACGGCTGCGTCGGTGTTCATTGTTTCAAGCCCAAGCGCCTGCATCGCGTAGTAGCAATATGTCAGCGGGACTGTTAGCGGGCGCACGTAGTAGGTCGTATCGATGGGGAAGAATGGTTCGTCTTCCCAGTACAAACTCCCTACGGTGCCCTTGCGCCCAACAATGATTGAACCTTGTGGAACGAGCGCCTCATCGTGGTAGCCCGTGATCCCACCAGAGCCATAAACGGGAACGGTCCCTTCTTTGCGATCAGTCGATTTGAGTGCTTTGCCATAGGCCAACTCCAGAAGGCCTCCAACCCGCTGCACCTTCCACTCTCTCGGAATCTCTCCCAGCTCTGACTTTTCCATCTCGTCTGGAAACAGCGCGGCGGTAGCGGCGAGTGACGCGAACTGTGCGGGTAGCAGCGTGTCGAGTTGAGCGTCGGGCTTGCCGCTGATGGCGCTCATGGCGGCGCGGAGTGGGTCGCGGCCTTCAAGCTTTGCGGCGATCTTGGCTTTGACCGGATCGAAATCGACAAACCATGATTTGAAGATGGCTTGCGCCATCGCTTCGAGGGTTTGATTGATGCGACGGTTGGCAGCGATCTTGTCGTCAATGCTTCTAAGGACGGAAGAAACATCTTTTTGAAGCGACAGATCAACCCACGGCACCTGAAGCTCGGCTAGGTCTGACCCTCGGATTCCAGAAGCGCCGGCCCCTTGTTCGACAATCGTCTCAATTAGAGAGCGCCCGGCGGAACTGCCGAAGAAGTAGAAGTAATAGTGCGAATCGGCCAGCTCTTTGTTGAGTCGGCAACGGATCACGTGCGATTCAAAACACACATCCTCATTGTCTCCAATAAAAATGGAGCACTTCCCTGCACCAGCTAAGACCAATGATTGCCTGGCAAACAGGAGATCGTCAGCCGAGAGTAGTGAGGTAGTTTTTTCGGCAGCGTTGAGCGGAACCCGTTCCATAGGGACATTGACGATGCGGGGATTTGCAAACAGCTCTCCCATGTTGACCATCTTGGTGCCCGTACCACGTACGGCTTTTGGTTTCGTAAGACCGTTTCGAAGCGGGATTTCGAAAAGCTCTTTGAATGGTCTAAATTGCATATCCCAATCCAATCAAACTCTTCTTGATCTCGCTTTCCAACTTGGCGCTGTCAGAAAACTGCTCCTTCAGCTGCGCCGTCAACCGCTTCATTTTGTCGGCAAAAACCTCTCCATCGGCTTCCTGCTCCTCGGCCCCCACGTAGCGTCCCGGAGTCAGCACATGCTCGTGCTTGCGGATCTCGGCCTGCGATGCCGAGTAGCAGAAGCCCGGCACATCGGCATAACCCTCGCCCATCTGCCAGGCATGAAAGGTGTCGGCCACCTTCTTGATGTCATCCACCGTGAAGTCACGCAGCACGCGGTCTTTCATGTAGCCGAGCTGGCGGGCGTCGATAAAGAGAAACTCACCGCGCCGGTCGCGCTTCTGTTTGCTCAGTGCCAGGCCGTTACGTTTGTCCTTGGTCAGCAGCCAGATGCACGCGGGGATTTGCGTGTTGGTGAACAGCTGGCCGGGCAGCGCCACCATGCACTCCACGTAGTCGCGCTCGATCAGTGTCTTGCGGATTTCGCCTTCGTTGTTGGTATTGCTGCTCATCGAGCCGTTGGAGAGCAGCAGGGCCAGGCTACCGGCCGGTGCCAGGTGGTAAAGCATGTGCTGCAGCCAGGCAAAATTGGCGTTGCCCTGCGGCGGGGTGCCGGCGATCCAGCGCGGGTCGCTGGCCAGCTTCTCGCTCCACCACTCCTTCATGTTGAAGGGTGGGTTGGCCATGACGTAGTCGGCGCGCAAGTCGGGGTGCAAGTCGTTCTGCAGGGTGTCGCCCGGTGCACCGCCAAAGTTGAAGTCGATGCCGCGGATGGCCATGTTCATGGCGGCCAGACGCCAGGTGGTGGGGTTGCTCTCTTGCCCGTAGACGCTGATCTGGCCGGTTTTGCCATTGGCCACCTTGCCGCCGTGCTGCTCGATGAACTCCTCGCTCTGCACAAAGAAGCCGCCCGAGCCCATTGCAGGGTCATACACGCGGCCCTTGAAAGGCTGCAGCATTTCAACGATGAGCGTGACGATGCTCTTGGGCGTGTAGTACTGGCCGCCCTTCTTGCCTTCGGCGAGGGCGAACTGGCCCAGGAAGTATTCGTAGACGTGGCCGAGGATGTCTTTGCTCTTCAAGCCCAGCGGCTGGCCGTTGTAGTCCTTTCGGTTGAAGTCGGTATCGGAGAAGTGCGCGATCAGATCGGCCAGCTTGGGCGAGTCGATCTGGGTGCGAGCAAAGTCCTTGTTGAGCACGTTCTTCAGCTTCTTCTCGTTCTCGCGCTCGATGGCCTCCATGGCGTTGTCGATGAGCCAGCCGACGCTGCGCATTTCCTCTGGCTCATCCTTGCCGGGCTTGTTCCATGGCAGCGGGGACTTGGGTGGCAACTGGGCGCAGTCGCGCAGCGTTTGCCAGCGCGCCTCTAGCGGCACCCAGAACACGTTTTTTTCGGTGTAGTAGTCGCGCACCTCCAGCTCAGCGGCGACGTCCGCTGCATAGTCTTCTGGATAGTCCGCCGGGTCCATGTAGTAGTCATGGTCAGAATTTTGAAACTGCTCGCGCAATTCCTTCTGCCGCTCCTCAAAGGCATCGGAGACGTACTTCAGGAAGATCAGGCCCAGAACCACATGCTTGTAGACGGCGGCGTCCAGGTTGGAGCGCAACTTGTCTGCAGCGGTCCACAGCTTTTTTTCCAGCTCGCTGAAGAATTGTTGTTCGACAGAATTCATTGCAAGGCCTTAGGAGATGGAGAGACAAATGCAGGCACGACCTAAGTCAGTGCCCGGTGGCCGACGAAAGCAGGGAGCATGGAGAAGCCGACGGCCGGCGATGTGGCCTGGCTAGCCACCAGCGATGCTTGCATCGAACGAACCCTCCCTAACCCGGACTTAGCGGGGAGTGCCTGACATTAATGCTCTCGAAAGCACTACCGGCCCACAGACTTTCGATCAACTTTGATCGTTTTGAGTCTATCGGAAAGCACCGGGCAAGCGCCTGAGAGGCCCAAGCCAAAGGCGTGGCCGTCTGGCTGGCTCAGCTAGCCAGATAGGAAGCGAGGATGGAGCGGTCCTCGTCGTTCAACGCAATCGCCTTGCGGGTCTCGGCGTCGAACCGCACCAGGGTCGCCCGGGCGGTGGCGACGCAGACCGCGCCGGCGAAGATGCCGATGCCGAGCGTGAAGGAGCTGCCGCCGATGCGCTGCACGTTCAGGCCCACGCGCAGCTCGTTGGGGTACTTCAGTTCCTGCCGGTAGTCGATCTCCAGCCGCGCGATCACATTCTGGCGGCGGCCGGTCTCGGTCCAGAAACCGATGTGGCGCAGGAAGGCGGCACGGCCAGATTCGGCGTAGATGGTGTAGGCCACGTTGTTGACGTGGCCCATCAGGTCGAGGTCGTAGAAGCGGACGCGCTCGTCGGCCCAGTAGCGGTAGTCCTCGGGGCGCGTGCCTTCAGTACCTAGTGACATCCCTAGGTTCCGTACACCTTCTGCGCCGCCGGTTCGATGGCGATCAGCTCGGCGATGGCGC
>JAUYNO010000074.1 GCA_030696045.1 Stagnimonas sp.
GAGCTGGTCGGCATTGGCGGCCAGCGGGCAGTTGTCGGCGCTGTCCGGGACGCCGTCGGCGTCACCGTCCGGCGGGGCTTGTTCGTCACAGGCGTCACCCACTCCGTCACCGTCGCCGTCGGCTTGGTCGGCGTTGGCGACGACCGGGCAATTGTCGGTGCTGTCCGGCACGCCGTCGCTGTCGCTGTCCGCCGGTGGTTCGATCACGCTATCGGCGTCGCCGACGGCATTGCTGAACGGACCGCTGCCGTTGGCGTTGCGGGCCTTGATCGCATAGGTGTAGCCGCTGCCGCTGGTGTTCTCCGGATCGGTGAAGCTGGTGCCGTTCGCGGTATAGCGCTGGTAAGCGCCGTCGGCGGTGCGGACACGGAACACCGTGTATTCGTTGATCGTCGAGCCGCCGTGATCGGGCGCTTTCCAGCTCAGCTTCATGCTGCCATTGGTCAGCCCGCCGCTCAGGCAGGAGGCCGCCGGGGCCCGCGCCGCGCTCAGGCTGCTGTCGTAGGCGGCGCGCAGCGTCTTGCCGCCGGTCTGGCGCACAACCCGCATGGCGGCGGTGAAGCTGGCCGACTCGACCGGATCGGCGTTGCAGGCGCCGCCGCAGCCGTCGTTGTAGCCGAACAGCACCCGGCCCTTGTCGTCGATGGTGACTTCGTTGAAGTCGAGCAGATTGCGGTTGGCGTTGCTGCCGCCGCCCTGCCAGATGCCGCCCACGCCCTGCACGGGATCATTCGGCGTGGCGTTGACCGTGGTCCAGGTTTCGCCGCCGTCATAGGTGGTGGCGATGAACAGATACCAGATGCCGGGGAAGTCCAGGGACTGGTAGTTGGGACTGGCATCGTTGGTGCCGACGAAGCCGCAGGCAGCGCGACCGGAGTCGCCACCAACGGCTTCCGCGAAGCTGGCATTGGTCACGCCATGGGCAGCGCCGATGTCGGTGTCCTTGCCCCAGCTGAGCGTGCCGTCGCCGTTCTTGGTGCCGACCACGGCGCGCACGCGGCCGTCGCCGTTGACATAGCAGTAGTACAGCTTGCCAGCGTCGTCGATGGCGACTGAGGGGTCGCTGCCGCTGGGCTGGGAAATGGTGTTGGGAACCCGGAATTCGGTCCAGGTCGTGCCAGCATCGTTGCTGTAGACGCCGCCCTGTTCGCCGCCGGTGGCGTCGTTGGCGAGGCCGGTAGCGCATTTCTTGACCGGCAGGTAGGCGCCGCCGTCCGGTGCGATCTTGAGATGGCCGTGCAGGTTGTTGCAGCCGCTGCCGTCATAGGCCAGGTAGGGGCCGCTCCAGGTGATGCCGCCGTCGTCGCTGCGCGAGCAGGTGGCGGGAACGGCATCCTGCGAGCAGAAATAGACCGCCTTGCCCTTGACCACGGTCCCTTCGGCATCGGCCACGCCGTAACCCAGGCCGCGGGCGATCAGCTCGAACGGCGAACCCTCGGGATAGGGGCCGGTGACGATGGTCTGGTGATCGGCGCCGGTGAAGCCCAGGCCGACCGGAATCCAGCTGGCGCCGTCATCGTCGGAGAAGGCGTATTGGGAGGTCGGGTTGGCGCCGGTGGTGAGGTCGGTGACAAAGGTACGACCGGTGTCCTGGTCGGTCCACAGGATCGGGTCGGCGACCGCCTGCGGCACTTGATCAAAGGGAGTGGGGGTTAGCTGCCAGAGACCGTCGCAGCTCTCCGGCGAGGGCTCCGGCAGGCGCTCTGGCGGAGTCACACGGAATACGGGCGCCGAGCCTATGCCCAGGCTGCCGCCGCCGAAGGACAGCGACATCACCATGATGTTGCCGGTCTTGGGGTTGAAGCCGATGTTGTACTCGCCGTTGCTGTCCTCGGCGTCCACGCCGGAGCTGGGCTCCCAGACCTGGTAGCGCGGTTGCGCGGGCCGGGGCAGGTCCGCCGTGCCAAACGGCACGCCGCCGGAACTGCCGGAACCGCCGCCGCCGGAGGAACTGCCGCCGCTGCTGCCGCCGCCAGTCGTGCCGCAGACACCGGCCGCCGCCGTCCGGTAGCTGCCGGGGGTCGCGGTGGAATCGAGATTGAGCAGCAGTCCGCCGCTCGCGCCGACGCCCAGCAGCTGCTGGGTATTGGCGTTGATCGCGCTCAGGGCTTCGTCGGGTCCGGCGCCGAACAGGTCGGCGGCACCGACCAGGCTGATGGTGCCGTCGGCGTTGTAGCCGGAGGCGTCCAGCAAGCTGCCGTCGGTGACCTGATTGGAGCTGCCCTGCAGATCTTCGGTGTGGCCGTACTCATAACTCAGGCCGCCGTCGACGGTATTGCTCATCGACACGAAGTGCTCGATGCCGTCGTTGGTGAAGTAGACGGTGTAGTAGGCGTTCGGCGGCAAGGTGCTGAGGCTGGCCACCTTGAGGGTCACCACCAGGCGGCGCACACCGTCGACCACCGGCTCGGCAATGGCGATGCTCTGGATGTCGGAGGTGTTGGTGGCGCCGCTCTGCGCCGCAGTCTGGTCGCCACTGGGGTCGGTGACCACCACGGTTCCCGGAGGCAGGCAGGATGGCGTGCTTTCGGCAGACCAGGCAAACGCGGAAAAAGCGGCGGCAAGCGCCGCGGGGACGGCACGACCCAGCAAGGACATGGACTCACTCCGGCAGTAGCCGCGTCCATGCGGGCAACAAGGGGAGGTCACCCAGTGACGAGTGACCGATGTACCGGACTATTTCAACACCTGAACCAGTTGTCAATTAATGATCAATTCTAGTTTTGCATGGCCTTCATCGGACCTTGCAGTGGCCTGATTCGCGCGCCTGAGCAAGCCCCCAAAAAAGGGAATTACATCGTTAACACCCTGCGCCCTCTCTCCCGCTTGCGGGAGAGAGCTGGAGAGAGGGGGCGAGCGCAGCGAGTGCTTTCGCGGCGAGGAAAAAAGCTACTCGCTGCGCTCGCCACCCTCTCCCGCGTTTGGCTTAAGCCGAACCGACATTGAGTCGGTTCGGCCCTGGGGCCAAACGCTCTCCCACAAGGGGAGAGGGGTTCAAGAAAGCTCGGGGAGTTAACGATGTAATTCCCCACAAAAAAGGCGCCTGTCTCCAGGCGCCTTTGGTTTGTACCGAGGAGCTCGGCCTCAGTCCTTCGGCCGCACCTTGCCGACCTCGACGCCCTCGACCGGCAAGCCGTAGTCGACCGGCGCCGCCTGGTCATCGCGGATGTCGATCTGATTGACCCGGACGGTGACCGCGCTCTTGTCCACCGCCGGCGGGGTGGTGAGGTCCTCGCTGGCCTTGCCACCGCCGCCGCAGGCCGACAGGCTCAGCACCGCCAGCAGGCTCAGCGCCGCCAGCTCCCGGCGACGCCGGCCAAAACCCAGCAGACCGACCAGCATCACCGTTCCAGCGCCACCCATGCCCAGATCCTCCAGTAGGGAGACCCGCGCGGCCTTGGCGGCCGCCGAGCCGATCTCGACGTAGACGTCGAGGTTGAGTACCTGCCCGGCCGGCAGCTGCAGCGGGCTGTCGGGGGTGCAGATGTTGTCCTGCGCAACCGTGGCCGGGCCGCAGCTGAAGTGCACGCCGGCACCGACTGCCCAGAGCTTGGCGATGCGGTCGGTCTGGTCCAGATGCAGCCGTACGCTGCGGATGGTCTGGACCTTGGCGCTGCGGTTGCTGAAGGCGACCGTGCCGACCCGGACCTGCTGGCCGTCGCCGGCTTCCACCGGCGGGGCGCCGGCAGTGCGGGCGCTGGCAGCGCCGCCGCCATTGCCCTGGCTGGCATCGCAGGCGTCGCCGAAGTCGTCGCCGTCGATATTGGCCTGGCTGGCATTGGGTACCGAGGGGCAGTTGTCGCCGGCATTGCTGACGCTGTCGCCGTCGATGTCCTGGTTGTCGGTGGCGTCGCAGACGTCGCCGACGCCGTCGCCATCGCCGTCGGCCTGGGCGGCATTGGGGCTGGCCGGGCAGTTGTCGCTGGCGTTGCTGATGCCGTCGCCGTCGACGTCGAGGTCGTTCACCGAGTCGCAGGCATCCCCCTTGCCGTCGCCGTCGACATCCTGCTGGTTGGCATTGGCGACCAGGGGGCAGTTGTCGTCCTCGGCGGCAATGCCGTCGTGGTCCTGGTCGGCGTCGTTGAGACCGTCGCAGGCGTCGCCGATGCTGTCGCCGTCGCCATCGGCCTGGTCGCTGTTGGGCGTCGCCGGGCAGTTGTCAGTGGCATTGGCTACGCCGTCGCCGTCCTTGTCACTGTTGTTGACGGAGTCGCAGCGGTCGCCGGCTTCGTCGCCGTCGGCATTGGCCTGGTCGGGGTTGGGGACGGTCGGGCAGTTGTCGTTGCCGTTGACCACGCCGTCGCCGTCGTCGTCGCCGGTGCCGGTGTTGTCGCAGGCGTCGCCATTGCCGTCGCCGTCGCTGTCGCCCTGGTCGGGGTTGGCGGTGGCGGGGCAGTTGTCGGCGCTGTCGGCAATGCCGTCGTCGTCGCTGTCGTTGGCGCTGTTGTCGACCTGGTCGCAGGCATCACCGGCGCCGTCCTGGTCGCGGTCGGTCTGGCTGGGGTTGGCGGTGGTGGGGCAGTTGTCGGCCGGGTCGCGGATGCCGTCGCCGTCCGGGTCGCCGTTATCGACGGTGTCGCAGGCATCGCCGGCGCCGTCGCCGTCGGTGTCGGTCTGGCTGCCGTTGGCGACAAAGGGGCAGTTGTCGTCGGCATTGGCGACGCCGTCGCCGTCCTGGTCGAGCGCGCCGGCGCTGTCGCAGGCATCACCCAGGCCGTCGCCGTCGCTGTCGAGCTGGTCGGCATTGGCAGCCAGCGGGCAGTTGTCGGCGCTGTCCGGGACGCCGTCGGCGTCGCCGTCGGGCGGGGCTTGTTCGTCACAGGCGTCACCCACTCCGTCACCGTCGCCGTCGGCTTGGTCGGCGTTGGCGACTACCGGGCAATTGTCGGTGCTGTCGGGGATGCCATCGCTGTCGCCGTCAGCCGGCTCGACGATGCTGGTCTGGTCGCCAATGGCATTGCTGTAGGCGCCGCTGCCGTGGCTGTTGGCCGCCTTCACCGCGTAGGTGTAGCCGGTGCCCGCGGTGTTCTCCGGATCGGTGAAGCTGCGTCCGCTGACACTGAAGCGCTGCACCGCGCCGCCCAGGGTACGCACCCGGGTGACGGTGTAGCTGTTCAGCTCGGCGCCACCGTGGTCCGGGGCCTTCCAGTTCAGGTGCATGGAGCCATTGCTCAGGCCGCCGCTGAGGCAGGACTGGCCGGGCGCCGAGGCCGCGCCGAACTGCTGGTCGTAGGCGGCGAGCAGGGTTTTGCCGCCGGTCTGGCGCGCCACCCGCATCGAGGAGACATAGGTGACGCTGCCGACCGGATCGGCGTTGCAGTCACCGACGCAGCCGTCGTTGTAGCCGAACAGCACCCGGCCCTTGTCGTCCATGGTGACTTCGTTGAAGTCGAGCAGGTTGCGGTTGACCGCGCTGCCGCCCTGCTGCCAGACGCCACCCACGCCCTGGATCGGATCGTTCGGCGTGGCGTTGACCGTGGTCCAGGTTTCGCCGCCGTCGTAGGTGGTGGCGATGAACAGGTACCAGATGCCCGGGAAGTCCAGGGACTCGTAGTTGGGGCCGCCCTCGTTGGTGCCGATGAAGCCGCAGGCGGCGCGACCGGAGTCGCCGCCGATGGCCTCGGCGAAGCTGGCGTTCTGGACGCCGTGGGCGGCGCCGATGTCAGTGTCCTTGCCCCAGCTGAGGCTGCCGTCGGCGGCCTTCTGGCCGACCGTGACATGGGCGTGGCCGTCACCGTTGACGTAGCAGTAGTAGATCTTGCCGTCGGCATCCACCGCCGGCGAAGGATCGCTGCCATTGAGCTGGGAGGTGGTGTTGGGAACCCGGAATTCCTTCCAGGTCAGGCCGGCGTCGGTGGTGTAGGCGCCGCCCTGCTCGCCGCCCGTGGGATCGCCGTTCAGGCCATTGCCGCAGTGGTTGACCGGCAGGTAGACGGTGCCGTCCGGCGCGATGCGCAGGTGGCCGTGCAGGTTGTTGCAGTTGCGGCCGTCGTAGGCCACTTGCGGCGCGCCCCAGGTAATGCCGCCGTCGTCGCTGCGCGAGCAGGTGCCGGGGTAGAGGTCCTGGGCGCAGAAATAGACCGCCTTGCCATGGTCGACGCCGTCGGCGTCGGTGTACTTGTGGCCGGCCGTGATCGCCAGCAGCTCGAACGGCGAATCGGCCGGATAGGGGCCGGACACCAGGGTCTGGTGGTCGGCGCCGGTGACGCCCAGGCCGAGCGGAATCCAGGTCTCGCCATCGTCGTCGGTGTAGGCGTACTGCGAGCTGGGATTGGCACCGGTGGTCAGGTCGGTGACCCAGGTGCGGCCGGTGTCCTGGTCGGTCCAGAGGATCGGATCGGCGACCGCCTGCGGCAGGTCGGCGAATGGCGTCGACTTGTCCAGCCATTGCGCGTCGCAACTGGCCGGCAGCGCTTCCGGCAGCCGTTCCGGCGGCGTGAGGCGGAACACCGGCGCCGAGGAAATGCCGAGCGGACCGCTGCTGCCGAAGCCCAGCGAGATGGTCATGATGCTGCCGGTCTTCGGATTGAAGCCGATGCTGAATTCGCCGCCGCTGCCCTCGGCCGCGACGCCGCCGTTCGGCTCCCAGACCTGGTAGCGCGGCTTGGCCGGCGCGGCGCTGTCGCCGCCGCCGAAGCCGCCGCTGCTGCTGCCGCCCGAGCTGCTGCCCGAGCCGCCGCTGCTGGAACTGCCGCCACTGGAACTGCCACCGCTGCTGCTGCCGCCGGCGGTGCCGGGGATCAGGGTGATGGTGGCGACGTAGTTGTCCTGCGGCACCAGCCAGGGCACGACGTCGACGTAATAGAGCTTGCTGCCGCCGACCGCCTTGAAGCTGAGCACCTCCGGCTTGTCGCCGGTCTCGGCCTGGGCGATGGCGGCGAAGTCGCTGTTCAGGGCGTAGAGGTCGAAGTCGCTGGCCTCGCCGTCCCAACTCAGGCTGACCTGGATTACCGCGTCCGGAAACTGGCTCTGATAGCCCTCGGGCAGGGTCACGGTGAGCGCGTACTCGTCGCATTCCAGCTGCCCGGTCAGGCAGGCCGGGACCAGACCACCCGCGAAGGTGCCCACCGGATTGACGCCAACCACGTTGTCGCGCCCGAAGCTGACCGAGGGCGTGGTCAGCGTCAGCGTGCCGGCGGCTGGCGTCGGCGTCAGCGCGGTAGCCGGTCCGCTGAGTAGCAGGGATGAAAAGGCAAGCGGCGCAGCCACGGCTGCGAAGACCGCCTTAAGGCGGCGCGATACGGACCAGAGCATTTGGACAACTCCAAAAAATGCCTGCATCCGTGCAGAGCTGCAACGAGGGGTTGGGACGGCTTGAATCGACTGTCGGAGAACCTGAACCAATTGTCAAGTCGGCGTCAAGCGCCTGCCGGAATCAACTCAGGGGCAGCAAGTCCGGGGGCAGATCCTGGTCCCGACCGGCCGCCAGCGCCTGCGGGCTGTAGTGCCGCGCCAGCAGGTTCCGGGCATCGCCGAACAGCTCCGGACAGCGCTGCTGGAACCGGGGCCAGTCCTCGTCAGGGCGCATGCGCGCCGCGATCAGACGCAGCAGGGCGAGACTGAGCGTGCGGTGAAACTTGGGCTCGGCGCCGAGGGCGCGGACATAGGCCAGGATCAACTCACAGAAGCGCGCCTCGGCCTGGGCCGGTGGCAGTTGCCGCAGCAGCTCCCAGGCGACTTGGACGTGGGCGGCGTGGTTGAAATGGGCCGGCGGCAGCGAGCCGGCGGCCAGACCGGCGATCAGCTCGGCGCCGGTCATCAGAACGGGATTTTGCCGGTCAGGGTCTCCCACCACATCTTCCAGTCGCCCCGGTAGCTAAGCCAGGGGTACTGGAAGGTGGCGGGCTTGTTGTGCTCGAAGAAGAAATGCCCGACCCAGGCGAAGGCGTAGCCCTGCACGAAGGCGAGCGCGATCAGCCACCAGTTCTGGCTCAGCAGGGCATAGGCGGCGATCAGCAGACCCAGCGAGGAACCGACGAAATGCAGGCGCCGGCAGGTGCGGTTGGCGTGCTCGCCGAGGTAGTAGGGATAGAACTCGGCCAGACTCTGGTACTCGGTCTTGCTCATGGCGCGTCTCCTCGCATTGTGGTGCCCAAAGTGTAGGCGCAAGCTAGCCCGACTCAACAATAAAACCAGCCCAGCGCCGGACATGAAGATCGCCATCCTGTCGCGCAACGCCCAGCTGTATTCCACCAAGCGCCTGGTCAATGCCGCACGCCGGCGCGGCCATTCGGTGCGGGTGGTGGATGCCCTGCGCTGCTACATGAACGTCAATCCGGCGGCGCCCGACGTGCACTACCGCGGCCGCAAGCTGGAGGGCTTCGACGCGGTCATCCCGCGCATCGGCGCCTCGATCACCTATTACGGCCTGGCGGTGCTGCGGCAGCTGGAGACCATGGGCGTGTTCGCGCTCAACTCCTCGGCCGGCATCGCCCGCTCGCGCGACAAGCTGCTGGCGCTGCAGCTGCTGGCGCAGAAGGGTATCGGCATGCCGGTCACCGGTTTCGCCCACGCGCCGGACGACACCCACGATCTCATCAACCTGGTCGGCGGCACGCCCCTGGTGGTGAAGCTGACCGAGGGCACCCAGGGCGTCGGCGTGGTGCTGTGCGAGACCGACGGCGCTGCCAATTCGGTGATCGAGGCCTTCCGCGGACTCGACGCCTACTTCCTGGTGCAGCAGTTCGTGAAGGAAGCGGGCGGCAGCGACATCCGCTGCCTGGTGGTCGGCGGCCAGGTGGTGGCGGCGATGATGCGCACCGCCGCGCCCGGCGAGTTCCGCAGCAACCTGCATCGCGGCGGCAGCGCGCGGGCGATCGAGATCACCCGCCTGGAGCGCAGCACCGCGATCCGCGCCGCCCGCATCCTGGGCCTGAATGTTGCGGGCGTCGATCTCATGCGAACCAGCCAGGGCCCGATGGTGCTGGAGGTGAATTCCTCGCCCGGTCTCGAGGGCATCGAGAAGTCCACCGGCGTCAATGTCGCCGGCGCCGTGATCGAGTTCCTCGAACAACAGCAGCGGCGCGCGCCGGCGGCGGCCACGCTGTGAGCGAAGCCCTGCCTCCGCTGGTGATCGGCGGCCTCGCGGTCGAGGCCGGCAGCCGGCAGACCGTCAACCTGCCCGTCGCCGACCTCTACACCCGCACGCCGGTGCACCTGCCGGTGATCGTCCATCGCGGCGCCAAGGCCGGGCCGACCCTGTTCATCAGCGCCGCCATGCACGGCGACGAGATCATCGGCGTCGAGATCATCCGCCGGGTGCTGAAGCTGCTGCACCAGCAGGAGCTGAGCGGCACCGTGCTGGCGGTGCCGGTGGTGAACGTGCTGGCCTTCATGCACCAGTCGCGCTATCTGCCCGACCGCCGCGACCTCAACCGTAGCTTTCCCGGCAGTGAGACCGGCTCGCTGGCGGCGCGGCTGGCCTACCTGTTCCTGAAGGAGGTGGTCGGCAATTCCGACTACGGCATCGACCTGCATACCGGCGCCATCCACCGGCCCAACCTGCCGCAGATCCGCGCCGATCTCTCCAACCCCGATAACCTGCGGCTGGCCAAGGTGTTCGGGGCGCCGCTGTTCCTTGACTCCAAGCCCACCGAGGGCACGCTGCGCGCCTACACCACCGCCGCCAACAAGCCGGTGATCCTCTACGAGGCCTGCGAGGCGCTGCGTTTTGACGAGACCGCGATCCGCATCGGCGTGCAGGGCATCCTCAATGTGCTCACCGAACTGGGCATGCTGCCGCCGTCAACGGAGCCGGCGCCGCCGGGTGTGACCCCGGTGCTGGCCAAGTCCGATTTCTGGGTACGGGCGCCGGTGAGCGGCATCCTGCGCGCGCAGGCGGGTCTCGGCGACGCGGTGAAGAAGGGCCAGGTGCTGGGGGTGATCGGCGACCCCTTCGGCGAGCAGGAGACGCCGGTGACCGCTGCGGCCAGCGGCATCGTCATCGGCCGGGTGATGCTGCCGCTGATCTACGAAGGCGAGGCGGTATTCCACATCGCCCGGGTCGAAACCCCGGGCGAGACCGCCAGCGCGGTGGACCAACTGGCCGTGCACAGTGCCAGCTGGGAGCAGGAGGAGCCGAGGATCGTCTAGGGGCTGACCCTAGGCCACCGGCACCGCGCCGCGACTGCTCACGCCATTGGTTTCGCTACTGGGCTCCAGCCCGTCGTAGCCGCGCAGGGACGTGGTCACCAGCTTCAGGGCCAGCGGCGCCGAGCGGGTGGCATTGAACTCCACCAGCATCGGCGCCAGCGCCGCGTTGAGCATGCCGGCGGTGCCGGCGGTGGTATCGGCGTCGGAATCCGGCAGCAGGATCGCCACCGAATGGCTGCCGTAGCGGGCGGTGTAGTCGCCACCCCGGCGCAACAGTCCGGCGATTACTTCGCCCATGCGCTGCACCTCGTTGTCGGTGGCCGCCTGCTTGCGGCTGCGTGAGGTCAGGCTGGCCAGCAGGATGCCCAGCGGCTGACCGGAGCGTTCCGAGCGCCGGGTTTCGCGCGACAGCTGCAGGTCGAAATCGCGACGACTCATCAGGCCGGCGGCCGGCCCCTCGCCCGGCTTCCCGGTCAGCGCCGCCGCCAGCAGGCTGACGGCGGCGCGCAGCTGCTGCTGCACGGCGGGGGCGGGCGCGGGGCTGCCGGAGCCGAACACCAGCAGGCTGCCGAGCCGGGCGCCGGGCGGCGCTGGCAGCGGCCGGGCGGCGCACCAGCTGAGCTCGGGCTGCTGGCTCAGCCAGGGGTGGGCGTGCAGGCTCAGCCGCATCTCCTCGCGCCCGTACAGGAAACCACCGCGCGTCATCGCCTCGGAGCTGAGATCGCTGCCGCCCCTGAAGCTCAGGAACTGCAGCTGGGGCCAGACCAGCAGATGCTCGGACTGCTGATCGGCGATGACAAAGGCGGCCTGGGTCGCCCGGGTCGCCTCCAGCGCCAGCTGCAGGGCCTGACAGACCAGCCGCGACCAGGGCACCAACCCCAAGCCCTGGTCATTGGCGAGCTGCGCGACCCAGTCGGGCGCGGTATCGAGTGGTGACGCTTGCTGGCTCATGAGGCGGCATCCGGGCAAAGACTTTCGTCAGGCGCCGGGTCTGGGCGCGGCGATGTCCGAAGTCTGCTGCGCTTTATCCGGGCCGTCGGCGGCAGGGGACCAAGGGGCGCTATCGCCCGACGGACAGCCAGGCCGGTGTCGGCACCGACGCGGCCTAAGGCGCGTTGCGCGCCCAGTTCTGGTCGGCCAGGCGCTGGTACAGCGGCGGCTCGCCCTTGGGCAGGTTCTTGTCCAGCCAGGTCAGCAGATCGCTCCAGATGCGCGCGCTCTGGCTCGGCGTGGGGGTTTCCGCCGAGTGCGGCAGTTCCAGGGTGATCACCGGCAGGCCCAGCTGCACGCCGGCGAAATTGCCGAGCGAGCCGGGATAGGTGCCCAGTTCGTTGAGATTGAGAAAGCCCAGCTTGCGCGGTGGCGCGCGCGGGCCGTCGAAATCGAGCACGCCGTAGGGGGCGTGCACCGAGACGATGGCGTCCGGGCGGAAACTCTTGATCTGCTGCACCAGCCAGCGGGTCTCCGGCTCCGAGCCAGGACCTGGGCCGGGCCAGCGCCGGTGGTCCCGCTTGGTGCGGGTTTCCCAGTACTTCGGGGCCAGTTCGGCCCAGCGTGGCGTAGGGAAATTGCGGTTGAGGTCGACGCCGCGCGCATTGACCCGGGTCGGCAAGGCTTTCAGCAGTCCGTCCGGATTCAGGCAGGGCACCACCCGCCAGTGGAAGGGCTGGAATTTCTCGGCCGCGAGCCGGCGCATCCAGTCGAAGCTGACCACCACCGACGACAGCTCGTCGCCGTGGATACCGCCGACCAACAGGATCCGCTTCGGCGTGCTGCGCCGGCTGCTGGCGAGGTAGTCGCGGAACAGGATCGGCTGGCCCTGGACCGTGCCGACGCCAGCGGCGTTGAGGCCGCTGGCCTGGCACTCGCGCGCACTGACGCCCTTGAGCCGACCGGTGAGCTGGCGGCAGGCGGCGTCCACCGAGGCCAGCGGCAGGGCCTGCGCCGCGCCGGAAAGCAGGCTGGCAAAAACGAAAAGCCCGGCGAGGCGCCGGGCAGACTTCGTACGCAAGGTCTTATTTGCGCTCTAGGCGCACTTTTTCGGTTAGGAAGCTGACCACCGCCATGAGCTTGTCCATGCCACCGGACATGGTGGCATTGGTGACGTACTTGCCGCCGACCACGATGGTGGGAACGCTGGTCAGCTGGTAGGTGCGCGCCAGCTGCTCGGCGCGGCGCAGGCGGGAATCGACCATGAAGCTGGAAGTGGCCTTGTCGAAGTCCTCCGGCTTGACCCCGGCGACCTCGCCGTAGAGCTTGCGGATCGAGTCCACCGAGTTCATCGGCTGCTTGCGGACATGGATGGCGGAGAACAGCGGGCCGTGGGTCTTGTCGAGCACGCCCAGCGCCTCGGCGATGTAGAAGGCCCGCGCGTGGATCTCACCATCGGCACGGCCGAGCGTGTTGGGGATGCGCTGGAAATCGACATAGTCCGGCTTCTTGGCCTTCCAGGCATCGACGCTGGGATCGGCGGCGAAGCAGTGCGGGCAGCCGTACCAGAAAAACTCCTCCACCGTGACCCGCTTGGCGTCGGCCGGCGGCACCGACTGCTTGACCTGGGCGTACTGCTTGCCCTCCTGGAAGGCCATCGGCTGCGCGCCGCAGGCCAGCGGCAGCAGCGCGGCCAGCAGGAAAAAGGGACGGAACGGGCGGGTCCAGCTGCTCATCGGGGTGATCCTTATTGGAGGCCGTTCACGTAGGACGCGAGGGCGGCGATTTCTTCATCCGTGAGCTTGGCAGCCACGGCCACCATGATTGGAGCGTGCTTGCCGGCCGCGCGTTCCCCGGATTTGTAGGCTTTCAGCTGCGTCGCGCTGTAGCCCGCGTTCTGGCCGCCGATACGCGGGTACTGCGCCGAGGGCTGGCCGGCGCCGGTGGGACCGTGGCAGCCCGAGCAGGCCGGCAGGCCGCGCTGGGCATCACCGGCGCGGTAGAGCTTCTCGGCAATCTTGACCGCATCCTTGCTAGCCAGCCCGGGGACCGGCTTCTGGGCGGCGAAGTAGGCGGCGAGATCGGCCATGTCCTGCTCGGCGAGCAGGGCGGCCTGGCCGTACATCACCGGGTTCTTGCGCTCGTTGGCCTTGAAGGCCTTGAGCTGGCCGGCGGTGTAGGCCGAGTGCTGGCCGGCGAGCTTGGGCCATTCCGGATTGATGATGCCGTTGCCGCCGACGCCGTGGCAGGCGCCGCAGACCGCGGCCTTGGTGGCACCCGCGGCCGCGTCACCCTTGGTGAAGGGATCGGACGCGGCACCTTCGGCGAGGGCAGCCAGGGGGGCGGCAAGGGCCAGGGCGAGCAGAACGCGCTTCATCAGTCCAGACTCCATAAAGCAGACGCAGGAAAGCGGCGCCACGGTGGCGTACGCGGGCCGGCGGGGTTGAGAATGCGGCATTGTATTGATCCGGAACGCCACTGTCATGGCGTGGAGAGGCGGTGGCGCAGGCCTCGCAGTACTCGCCCCGGCCCCTTCCTCACTCGATTTCAAGGCCGCATGAGCGCCCCCGATTCCAACACCAATCCCTTCGCCCACACGCAGTTCCTGATGTCCTGCGCCAAGCTGGAGCAGTTGCCCGCCGACGGCGTGCCGGAACTGGCCTTCGTCGGCCGCTCCAACGCTGGCAAGTCCTCGGCGCTCAACACCCTGTGCCAGCAAAGGGCGCTGGCGCGGGTGTCGCGCACCCCCGGGCGCACCCAGCTGATCAACCTGTTCAACCTGCGCGGTGGCCAGGCCCGGCTGGTGGATCTGCCCGGCTACGGCTTTGCCGCCGTGCCGCTCGCCATCAAGCGCGACTGGGGCAAGCTGATCGGCGGCTACCTGGAAAGCCGCGACTGCCTGAAGACCCTGGCAGTGATCATGGACAGCCGCCATCCGCTCACCGATCTCGATGAGCAGATGCTCGATTGGGCCGCCGCCGCCGGCCGGCCCTGCCATGTGCTGCTGACCAAGTGCGACAAGCTCTCGCGCGGCGCGGCGGCCACCACCCTGCTGCAGGTACGCAAGGCCCTGAGCCTGCGCGGACCGACCTTCACTGCCCAGCTGTTCTCGTCCCATACCCCGACCGGGGTCGAGGAAGCGCGGGCCGCGCTGACGGCGGCCCTAGCAGCCGGGCATTAAAAAAGCCCGGCGGTTCGGGGAGAACCACCGGGCTACGATTTCCAGCTGGGGAGAGCTGGAAAAACCGCCCAGGGAGTGGAGGCGGGAAGCGTCGGAAGGGAGGACCGCCGCTTCACAGGAGTAGATCGGCCGGCGCCCGGAAAGGTTCAATCCGCAGTTCCGGGGAAGCAGGCCCTGCGGCGCCGTAGCCCTGGACCCGAGTGCTTGCGAATCAAGGCCTTAGGGGCAGCGGAGAATCTTCGGAACCGCTGCGGTCGGCAACTAAAATCCGTTCTGTTTCAAGTACTTGCGTGGCCGCTGGCAGTGTGGGCGAACTCCCAGTTGTCGCCCAGGCCGTAGTCGGCGACCAACGGCACCGCCAGCGGCGCTGGACGGTCGGAACCCTGGTGCAGCACCCGCACCATGCGCCGCGCCAAGTCCGGCGCCAACGCGGTCATCTGCTCGGCTGGCGCCTCGAACACCAGTTCGTCGTGCACCTGCATGATCATCTTCACCGTCGGCGCCTCGGCGCCGATCCAGGCGTGCAGGTCGATCATCGCCGCCTTGATCAGGTCGGCGGCGGTGCCCTGCAGGGGCGCATTGATGGCGGTGCGTTCGGCGTACTGGCGCAGGCCCTGGTTCTTCGAGTTGATGTTGGGCAGGTAGAGCCGGCGGCCGAACAGGGTTTCGACATAGCCGCTGCGCCTGGCCGCCGCCTTGGTGTCGTCCATGAAGCGCTTGACGCCCGGATAGCGCGCGAAGAAGCGGTCGATGTAGTCCTGCGCCTCGGCGCGGCCGATGCCGAGCTGCTTGGCCAGGCCCCAGGACGACATGCCGTAGATCAGCCCGAAGTTGATCGCCTTGGCGGCGCGGCGCTGGTCGCTGCTGACGGCATCGAGTGCCAGCCCGAACACCTCGGCGGCAGTGGCCTGGTGGATGTCCTTGCCGGACTGGAAGGCCTCGACCAGTTTGGCGTCGCCGGAGAAATGCGCCATCAGCCGCAGCTCGATCTGCGAGTAGTCGATGGAGCAGAGCAGGCTGCCCGGCTCGGAGACGAAGGCATGGCGGATGCGCCGGCCCTCGGCATTGCGCACCGGGATGTTCTGCAGGTTCGGGTCCTGCGAGGACAGCCGGCCGGTAGCCGCCACCGCCTGGTGATAGCTGGTGTGGATGCGGCCGGTGCGCGGGTTGATCTGCAGCGGCAGGGTCTCGGTATAGGTCGAGCGCAGTTTTGACACGCTGCGCCAGTCGAGGATCAGGCGCGGCAGCGGATGCTGGGCGGCGAGGTCTTCGAGCACGTCCTCGGCGGTGGAAGGATCGCCCTTGGGCGTCTTGGCCAGCACCGGCAGGCCCAGCTTGCCGTAGAGCAGCTCCTGCAACTGCTTGGGCGAGCCGAGGTTGAATTCCTGCCCGGCCTCGCTGAAGGCCTGCGTCTGCAACTCGGCCATGCGCTGCGCCAGCTCGCTGCTGATCTTCGCCAGCATCGGCGCATCGATCTTGACGCCGGTCTGCTCCATGCGCGCCAGCACCGGCACCAGCGGCATTTCCAGCTCGGTGAATACCTTCAGCAGGGCCGGCGTTTCCGCCAGGCGCGGATACAGGGCCTGGTGCAGCCGCAGGGTGATGTCGGCATCCTCCGCCGAGTAGGCCGCCGCGACATCCAGCGCCACCTGGTTGAAGGTGATCTGGTTCTTGCCCTTGCCCGCCACCTCGCTGAAGGCGATGGTCTTGTGGCCCAGGTATTTCTCCGCCAGCGTGTCCATGTCGTGGCGATTGCCGGCGGCATCGAGCACATAGCTTTCCAGCATGGTGTCGTAGGCCAGGCCGCGTACCTGGATGCCTTGCAGCGCCAGCACATTGCAGTCGAACTTGGCGTGCTGGCCGAGCTTGGCCTTGGCCGGGTTTTCGAGCAGGGGTTTGAGTCGCGCCAGCACGCCCGCCGCCGGCAGCTGCGCCGGCGCGCCCAGATAGTCGTGCGCCAACGGCAGGTACCAGCCCTTGCCGGCCTCCACCGCGAAGGCAAGGCCGACCAGGCGGGCCCGGTTGGATTCCAGCGAGTCGGTCTCGGTGTCGAAGCAGATCAGCTCGGCGGCTTCGAGCGCCGCCAGCATGTCGGCGAAGGCGGCTTCGTCGACGACCAGGGTGGCTTCGGTTTTTTGCTGCTCTCTCCGTTCCCCCTCCCCTTGCGGGAGGGGGCTAGGGGGAGGGGGGACTTTGCCATCGGGGTGCGTGCCCTCACCCGCGCCTGCCGGCGCGGCCTCTCCCGCAAGCGGGAGAGGCGAGGAAATCCCCAACTCCTCCACCCAGCGATTGAACCCCAGCCGCCGGTACAGCAGGGCCAGCTTGTCCTTGTCCTCCGCCTGCTTGCGTAGCGCCTCCAGCTCCACCGGCAGTGCCACATCGCACTTGATGGTCGCCAGCACCCGGCACATCGGCAGGGTGTCGAGCGCGCCACGCAGGTTCTCGCCCAGCTTGCCCTTGACGGTCGGTGCGGCGGCCATCACCGCGTCCAGCGTGCCGTGCTCGACGAGCAGCTTCGCCGCCGTCTTCTCGCCGACGCCGGGCACGCCCGGGATGTTGTCGACGGCATCGCCCATCAGCGCCAGGTAGTCGATGATCTGGTCCGGCCGCACGCCGAACTTCTCGACCACGCCGGCCGGGCCCATGCGGCGGTTCTTCATGGTGTCGAGCAGGTTCACCCGCTCATTCACCAGCTGCGCCATGTCCTTGTCACCGGTGACGATCAGCACCTCGTAGCCGCGCGCCTCGCCCAGCCTGGCCAGAGTGCCGATCACGTCGTCGGCCTCCACGCCCGGCTCCATCAGCAGCGGCAGTCCCAGGCCTTTCACCAGCTCCAGGATCGCCGGGAACTGCGCTGACAGGTCCTCCGGCGTCTCGCTGCGGTTGGCCTTGTACTCGGGGTAGATGTCGTTGCGGAAGGAAGTGCCGCTGGCATCGAACACCACCGCGATGCGGTCGACGTGGTGCTCGCGCTGCAGGCGCTTGAGCATGTTGCCGAAGCCGTAGATGGCGCCGGTCGGCTCGCCCTGCGGGTTGGTCAGCGGCGGCAGCGCGTGATAGGCGCGGAACAGCCAGTTGCTGGCATCGATCAGGAGCAGGGTGTGGGGCGCGTCGGTCATGGCCGATTATCGCCCGGCTGGCCGCCGCGACCGGTAGTCGCGTCCGCCGCTGCTTCAGCGGCCGCTTGCGCTCAGGCCGCCGCCCGATTGCCGCCGCAGAGCAGGAAGGCCCGGGTCAGCACTTCCGGTGTTTCGCCCGCATCCCGCCAGACGTCGTAGACGAGGACATCCATGTCGTCATCCCTGGCAGCAGCGCTGACCTGGGGCCCTGCGGCTTTCTGCAGTCGCAGTCGGCGGGCCACGGCGCTGGCATAGATGGCGGAGGCGCGTTTTTCGAGGTTCGGGGGATTCATGCGTAAGCTTCCGTTGCTTGGCAATCTGAATCAGCAGGCAGGTTGTAAGCATTACGCCACAATCCGCGTGCCATAAGCTCCGACTTTCGCCTCGTAAAAATCCACGGGGGAAGAGCCGCAGCTCGCCCAGGCGGCTTCAGGCTTCGGGGACGGATTCCCCGCGCACCAGGTCCTCGAACGACTCGCGCTCACGCACCAGCAGGGCACGACCGGCATCCACCATCACCTCGGCGGCGCGGCCGCGCGAGTTGTAGTTGCTGGCCATGGTGAAGCCGTAGGCGCCGGCGGTGCGCACCGCCAGCAGGTCGCCCTCGCGCACGGCGAGCAGGCGTTCCTTGCCCAGCCAGTCGCCGGTCTCGCAGACCGGACCGACCACGTCGTAGATCAGCGCCGCTTCGTCGCTGCGCGGCTGCACCGGCACGATATCCATCCAGGCCTGGTACAGGGTCGGGCGGATCAGGTCGTTCATCGCGGCGTCGACGATGCAGAAATTCTTTTCCTCGCCGGTCTTCAGCACTTCGACCCGGGTGACCAGCAAGCCGGCATTGGCGGCAATGGCGCGGCCCGGCTCGCAGTGCACTTCCAGCGCCCGGCCGGCCAGGCGCGGCAGCAGGCGTGCCGCCCATTCGGCCGGCTCGACGGTCTGTTCGTCGCGGTAGCGCACGCCCAGGCCGCCGCCGACGTCGATATGGCTCAGCTCGATGCCGGTCGCCGCCAGCCGGTCCACCAGCGCCAGCATGCGGTCGAGCGCGTCGAGCAGGGGGGCGTCGTCCAGCAGCTGCGAGCCGATATGGCTGGCGATGCCGGCGATGGCGATGCCCGGCAGCCGCGCCGCCTCCTGGTAGAGGCGCTCGGCCTCGGCCAGGCCGATGCCGAACTTGTTGGCCTTGAGGCCGGTGGAGATGTAGGGATGGGTCTTGGCATCGACGTCGGGATTGACCCGCAGCGCAATGCGGGCGCGCTCGCCCCGGCGGGCGGCGACAGTCGACAGCCGGCGCAGCTCCGACTCCGATTCGACATTGAAGCAGCCCACGCCCGCCGCCAGCGCCTGCTGCATCTCGGCGGCGGTCTTGCCGACGCCGGAGAACACGATCTTCTTCGGATCACCGCCCGCGCGCAGCACCCGCGCCAGCTCGCCGCCGGAGACGATGTCGAAGCCGGCGCCCAGCCGCGCCAGCACATTCAGCACCGCCAGATTGGAGTTGGCCTTGACCGCGTAGTGCACGCAGTGCGGCACGCTGGCCAGGGCCTGGTCGAAGGCGCGGTAGTGCCGCTCCAACGTGGCGCGCGAATAGACATAGAGCGGGGTGCCGTAGCGATCCGCCAGCGCCGCGACCGGCAGGGCTTCGGCGTACAGGGCGCCGTCACGCAGGGTGAAATGATCCACGGAGATAGGGCAGACAGGTCAGGGCAGCTGGAGCGGAGCCGTATGGGGCTGGTTGGAGTCCGGCGGCTGGCGCGCTTCGGGCGCGGCAGCCGGTATCTCGCCGGCGGTCGGGGCTGGAGCCGGAGCCGGGATCACCAGCGGGCCCATCTGCCCGCAGGCGGCGGCCAGGCTGGCAAGGGCCAGCAGCGGCAGATAGCGCAGGGCGCGGAGGGCAGTACTCATGCCGCTATTCTACGGGCCCCGACCTGCCCACACCGCGCCACGCCATGTCCCGCAACGAAGACGCCGTCATCCTCCCCGCCCCCGGCAACCACACCGCGACCGTGATTTGGCTGCACGGCCTGGGCGCCGACGGCAACGACTTCGTGCCCATCGTGCCGGAGCTGGGCCTGCCCAGGCAGCACGGCATCAAGTTCGTGTTTCCGCATGCGCCGGTGCAGCCGGTGACCATCAACAACGGCATGCCCATGCGCGCCTGGTACGACATCCTGTCGCTGACCCGCATGGAAAAGCAGGACATTGCCGGCACCCAGGCCTCGGCGGCACGCATCGCCGGCCTGCTCGATGCCGAGCGCGCCGCCGGCATCCCCGGCGAGCGGCTGATCCTGGCCGGCTTCTCGCAAGGCTGCGCGATGACGCTCTACACCGGCCTGCGCTATCCGCACCGGCTCGGCGGCCTGCTGGCGCTGTCCGGCTACCTGCCGCTGCACGACCGGCTCGCCACCGAAGCCGCGGCCGTCAACAAGAACCTGCCGATCCTGATGTGCCATGGCCAGTACGACCCGGTGCTGCCGATGGTGCTGGGCAAGTCCTCGGCCGAGATCCTCACGGCCGCCGGCTATCCGGTGGACTGGCGCGAATACCCGATGCAGCATCAGGTCTGCGCCGAAGAGATCGACGCCATCGGCGACTTCCTGCGCCAGCGGCTCGCCTTGGGATGAGCCTGGCGAGCGCGCCGGACGACCGGGCGCCCGACTCGGCGGCGCAGCGGGCCATCCTGCTGTTCGCCATCTTCAGCGGCATCCTGCTGCTGGTTGCGCACGAGGCGCTCGACGCCAACGCCGCCTGGTTCAATGACCGGTCGCTCCGCACCCTCTGGTTCACGCTCGCCACCGCGCCCCCGCTGTTCGCGGCGCTCTGCATCCAGCGCCTCGGTGACCGCCGCTTCTGGCTCGGGCTGGCCGCCTACACGCTGCTGCTGTCCTACCTCGCCTACTACTCCGGGCGGGCGATGGAGCCGAACGGCATCGAGGTCGGCGCCGTGGCGCTGCCCTATGTCTGGACCCTGATCGCCAGCGGCCATGTGCTGAGCGCCTGGTTCGCGGTCAGCCTGCGGCGCGAGGGCTACGGCTATCCGCTGCTGTTCGAGGCCGCCTGGCGAATGGTCTCGACGCTGGCGCAGGTGTTCGCCTACACCGGCGCCTTCTGGCTGCTCCTGCTGTTGTGGGCGGCGCTGTTCAAGGCGCTCGGCATCGAGTTCTTCCGCGAGCTATTCGAGCTGCCGCGCTTCATCTACCCGGTCACCAGCCTGGTCGCCGGCTACGGGCTGGTGATCGCCCGTACCCGGAGCAGCCTCGGCGACGCCGTGCACCTGCGGGTGCTGGCCTTGTGGCGCGGCCTGCTGCCGCTGGCGGCGCTGCTGGCGCTGGCCTTCGCTGGTGCCCTGCTACTGCGCGGCGTCGAGCCGCTGTGGGCGACGCGCCATGCCACGCAGCTACTGCTGGCCCTGGTGTTCGCGCTGGTAGCACTCGCCAATGCCGCCTACGGCAAGGGCGGCGAAGCGCAGCCGCGACACGCGATTCGTTGGCTGGTGACGGCAGCGCTCACCCTGCTACCGCTGTTCGTCGCGCTCGCCGCCTGGGCCCTGAGCCTGCGCTGGCGCCAGTACGGCCTGAGCCTGGATCGGCTGTGGGCGGCGCTGCTGGTGTTTGTCGCCGGGGTCTATGCGCTCGGTTACGCGGTGGCGGCCCTGCGCCGCGACAGCCCGGTGTGGCTGGCCGGCATCGCGCCGGTCAATCGCGCCGCCTCGCTGATTGCCGTGGTCCTGTTGCTGCTGACCCAGACCGGCGCGCTCGATTTTCGCGCCATCACCGCGCACAGCCTGCTGGCTCGTGGTGCTGAGCTGAAGGACGAGGACCTGGGCTATCTGCGCTGGGAGCTGGGACATCCGGGGCTGTATGCGCTGCAGCGGCTGCAGACGGAATCGGAACCGGAGCGCGCCCGACAGATCGCCGCGCTGATCGCCCGCAAGCGCCGCTGGGAATTCGGTCCAGTGATCGGCGATGGTCCGCCGCGCCTGAGGCTGGCCGCCGACCTCGGCCCACTACCCCAAGGTCTGCAGCATTTCGCCGAAACCCACGTCAACGGCCCCGGCAGCTCAAACGATTGCGGCGAGCCAGCCGAATGCTGGCTGCTGCGTGCCGACCTGATCCCGGGCGGCGATCCGGAATGGCTGCGACTGCGCATGCCCGCGCCGGGCCTGGCAAATGAATCGCAGGTGGTGCAGCTCGAAGTGCTGAAACCCTGTGCCCAGGCTTGGTGTGTCGCTGAAGTCGGCGTGATCTGGCGCGATGCCGAAGCGATCCGCACGCTACGTCGGGAACTGGAGGCCAATCACTACCGGCCGGCTCCGCAGCAAAAGCTCGACCTCGAAGTCGGCGGCGAGCGATTGGAGTTCTGGCGGTAGGGCCGCCAGCTTCCGCCCGACCTGTGCGCGCGCCGCGTAGCAGCGCCCCTCCGCGGCCTCCCGGAAGAGTCCGATGCCCTAGAGCTTTTTGAGCTGGGCTGACGCCTCACCCCGTCTCGATGTTTTCCAACAACTGCCGCATCAGCCGGTTGTTGCCGGCAAAGTTCGGCAGCGCGGCGAGGATGCTCTCCGGCGCCTGCACATAGCGCGCCGGCGCGGGCCGCTCGACGGCGAACCAGTCGCGGGCGTTGGCGGCGGTGACTTCGAGATGGAACTGGATACCCGCCACCCGCGCACCGCGCGAGTAGGCCTGGTTGGCACAGGCCTCGCTGCGCATCAGCGGCTCGCAGCCGGGTGGCAGCGCAAAGGTATCGCCGTGCCAGTGGAAGGCGGTGAATTCCTCAGGGAAGCCGGCGAAGGCGGCGTCCCGGCGGCCGGCCTCGCTCAGCCGCACCGGGTGCCAGCCGATTTCCGCCTCGGCATTGCGCGACACCGGGCCGCCGAGCTGGTCGGCGATCAGCTGGCTGCCCAGGCAGATGCCGAGCAGGCGCTTGCCACCATCCAGCGCACGCCGGATCAGCTGCTTCTCGGCGATCAGCCAGCGGTACTCCTCGTGCTGGTAGATGTTCATCGGCCCGCCCATCACGATCAGCCAGTCGAAGGCTTCGAGGGCGGGCGGCGATTCGCCGCGCTGCAGCCGGGTGCAGCTCACTTCATGACCGCGCGCAGCCAGCCAGGGCGCGATGCAGCCTAGGTCTTCGTGTTCCGCGTGTTGCAGCCAGTGGACGCGCATCTTCCGGAGGTGAGAGGGTTTGATCTGGATTGCGCGCAAGCCTACGCGCAGCTTCAACGGAATGACAGACTGCCGCGCATGCGCCTTGCCCCCGCTCCCCTCACGGTCAACATCCTGCTCGCCGCCACCCTGCTGAGCGCCTGCAGCTATCTGCGCGCGCCGCCGGTGTCGGCGGTCGCCAATCCCGAATTGAAGGAGCTCTCGGGCCTGACGCGCTCGCTCACCAGCGACGACTGGCTGTGGGCCCACAACGACAGCGGTGACCGGGCGCGGCTGTTCCGGGTCGGGCTCGATGGCAGCGACGGCGGCGTGGTGGAAGTGCCGGGCGCGATGGCGGTTGATTGGGAAGACATCGCCACCTTCCGCTGGCTCGGTCGGCCGGCCCTGCTGATCGGCGATATCGGCGACAACTACGCGCTGCGCCGCTCGGTGACGCTGTACGCGGTCGCCGATCCCGGCCCGCAGGGGGAGTCCGCCGAGCTGCTGTGGTCCTTGGCGCTGCGCTATCCGGACGGCCCGCGCGATGCCGAGGGCCTGGCGGTGGACCCGGTCAGCGGCGACATCCTGATCCTGAGCAAGCGCGAGCGCCCGCCGCTGATCTATCGGCTGCCGATGCCGACCCGGGCGCCGGAGCCCGGGACCATCGTCGTGGCCGCGCGGCTGGGCCCGGTGCTGGGGCTGCCGAAGCCGAGCGGGGTCGATCTCGCCGACGATCCCAAGTTCGGAACCCTGCGCGACTGGCCAACCGCGCTCGACATCGCGCCGGATGGCGGGTTCGCCGTGGTCACCACCTACAAGGACGCCTACTTCTATCGCCACCCGCCGGGCGAGCCCTGGGCCGAGAGCTTCGCCCGCAAGCCGCTGACCGTGGACCTGCCGCAATGGCGGCAAACCGAGGCCGGCACCGTCAGTGCCGACGGCAAGCGCTTCTGCGCCGGTGCCGAGCGGCGCGCCGGCTTCGCCTGCCTGCCCTTGCCCCGCAGTTCAGTCGCCGAAGGATCGCAGCCATAGCGCCGCCACCCGCTCCAGCCCGGCGCGGTCCTGCTCATCGAAGCGGGCGGTGAGCGGGCTGTCGAGGTCGAGCACGCCCAGCAGCTGGCCGTCGCGCAGCAGGGGCACCACGATCTCGGAATTGCTGGCGGAGTCGCAGGCGATATGGCCGGGAAAGGCATGCACATCTGCCACCACCTGGGTCTCGCCGCTGGCGGCGGCGGTGCCGCAGACACCCTTGCCGATGGCAATGCGCACGCAGGCCGGCTTGCCCATGAAAGGCCCGAGCACCAGCTCGCGACCGTCGTAGAGATAGAAGCCGGCCCAGTTGAGGTCGGGCAGCGAATGCCAGATCAGGCTGGCGAGGTTGGCGGCGTTGGCGATGCGGTCACGCTCGCCGTGGAACAGGGCTTCGGCCTGCTGGGCCAGCAATTGGTAGGTTTCCGGCTTGCCGGTGGCGGGGCTGGCAGGGTCGAGCAGGAACATGGCTGGGGGATGGGGAATGGGGGACGGGAAGCACCATGCGGGTGCTGGGGCTGGTCCGCAATCCCCCGCCCGGCAGGCCGATTCAAACCCCTGGGCCGGCACCTGCATCCTTCCGGGTCGCGCTACGATTCCGCCATTCTGTCCCGGAGATTCCCGATGAGCCGTTTTGCCCTGGGCGCCGTCGCGCTCGTCCTGCTGGCCGCTTGCGGCAAGCAGGAAACCCCACCCGCCGCCGTCCCGGCGCCGCTGGTCGCCCCCGCGCCGAAGTCCGGCATCGACCTGAGCCAGATCGACGCCGCCGTAAGGCCGCAGGACGACCTCTACCGCCACCTCAACGGCAAGTGGCTGGACAGCTATCCGATCCCCGCCGACAAGTCGAACTACGGCTCCTTCACCAAGCTCGACGACGCGGCGCAGGAGCAGCTCAAGACCATCATCGAGACCGCCGCCACCAGCAAGGCGCGCAAGCCGGGCTCGGAAGAGCAGAAGGTCGGTGACTTCTTCGCCAGCTACATGAACGAGGCCAAGCTCGAAGAACTGGGCATCACGCCGCTCGCGGCCGAGTTCACCGCCATCGACGCCATCAAGGACAAGAAGGAACTGGGCGCGGCCTTCGCGCACCTGAGTCAGCTCGGCGCCGGCGCGCCGCTGTTCCTGTTCATCCACCAGGACGCCAAGGACGCCACCCAGTACACCGCCGACCTGCTGCAGGCCGGCCTCGGGCTGCCGGAGCGTGACTACTACCTGCAGGACGACGCCAAGTTCAAGGACATCCGTGGCCAGTACCTGAAGCACCTGGAAACGGTGTTCGGGCTCGCCGCCATCGCCGAGCCGGCCAAGGCCGCGAAGGCGGTGATGGCGCTGGAAACCCGGCTCGCCAAGGGCCATTGGGACAAGGTGAAGAACCGCGATCCGGTCGCTACCTACAACAAGTTCGAGGCCGGCAAGCTCGGCACCCTGACCGGCGCCATCGACTGGAGCGCCTACCTGGGCGGCCTCGGTCTCGCCGCCCAGCCCGCGCTGGTGGTGAGCCAGCCCAGCTATGTCAGCGCGCTCGGCAAGGCGGTGCAGGCGGTCAGCCTCGAGGACTGGAAGGTCTACCTGAAGTGGCAGCTGCTGAGCAGCTTCTCGCCCTTCCTCTCCAAGCCCTTCGTCGACGCCGACTTCGCCTTCTTCAAGAAGACGCTCAACGGCCAGCAGGAAATGGAGCCGCGCTGGAAGCGTGGCGTCGACGTGGTCGAGTTCGGCTCCGGCGGCCTGGGCTTCTCGCGCGGCCTGTCCGAAGTGCTGGGCAAGCTCTATGTGCAGAAGCATTTCCCGCCGGAAGCCAAGGCGCGGATGGAAACCCTGGTCAAGAACCTGCTCACCGCCTACGGCCAGAGCATCGACGGCCTGAGCTGGATGAGCGACGAGACCAAGGCCGCCGCGAAGGTGAAGCTCTCGAAGTTCAGCACCAAGATCGGCTACCCCGACCAGTGGCGCGACTACTCGGCCTTCGAGGTCAAGGCCGATGATCTGTACGGCAACCTGGTGCGCGGCGCCGCGTTCGACTCCGCCCGCAACCTCGCCAAGCTCGGCAAGCCGATCGACCGCAAGGAATGGATCATGTCGCCGCAGACGGTGAACGCCTACTACAACCCGGAGATGAACGAGATCGTGTTCCCGGCGGCGATCCTGCAGCCGCCGTTCTTCGATCTGAATGCCGACGACGCCGCCAACTACGGTGGCATCGGCGCGGTGATCGGCCACGAAATTTCCCATGGCTTCGATGACCAGGGCAGCCAGTACGACGGCGACGGCAACCTGCGCATGTGGTGGACCAAGGACGACCGCGCCAAGTTCGACGCCCTGGGCGCCAAGCTGGCCGCGCAGTACGACGGCTACGAGCCGGTGAAGGGCTATCACCTCAACGGCAAGTTCACGCTCGGTGAGAACATCGGCGACCTCGGCGGCCTCACCGTCGCGCACAAGGCCTATGTGCTGTCGCTGGCCGGCAAGGACGCGCCGGTGATCGACGGCTACACCGGCGACCAGCGCTTCTTCCTCGGCTGGGCCCAGGTCTGGCGCCGCAAGTACCGCGAGGAAAACCTGCTGACCCGGATCAAGACCGATCCGCACTCGCCCAGCGAGTTCCGCGCCAACGGCACCATGGTCAACCTGCCGTCCTTCCACGCCGCCTTCGGCACCAAGGAAGGCGACAAGATGTACAAGGCCGAGGCCGAGCGCATCATCATCTGGTGAGTTGTTGAATCCACCATCCCAGGGCCGGTCACGCGACCGGCCCTGCTTATTTCATTTGGGAGTTCCCATGCCTCGTTTTCCCCTGCGCGCGCTGACGCTGGCGGCTGCCGCCGTGCTGCTCGCCGGCTGCGAATACCTGCCGCACCGGCTCGACACCGCGCCCGCGACACCCGCGATTCCCGCCGCCACCTCCGGCGTGATCGACGCCAACCTCGACCGCGGCGTGCGGCCGCAGGACGACCTGTTCCGCTACGTCAACGGCGGCTGGCTGAAGGCCAACGCCATCCCCGCCGACAAGACCAGCTACGGCATCGATGGTCTGCTCGACGACCGCAACCAGGACTGGCTCAAGGCCCTGGTGGAGAAGGCCGCCGCCAGCGGCGCGCCCGGCAGCGAGGCGCGCAAGATCGGCGACCTCTATGCCGCCTACCTGGACGAGGCCAAGCTCGACAGCCTGGGCAGCAAGCCCCTGCTGCCCCTGCTCAACCGCATCGACCAGCTGCAATCGCGCAAGGAGCTGCCGGCGCTGTTCGCCGAGTTCGACCTGGTCGGCATCACCACCCCGGTCGGCCCCTATGTGCACCCGGACGCGCGCGACGTCAGCCGCTACAGCCTCGATCTCTACCAGTCCGGCCTGGGCCTGCCCGACCGTGACTTCTACACCGAGAAGGGCGAGCGCTTCGAGAAGCTGCGCGGCGCCTATCTCGACTACGTGACCGCGCTGTTCAAGCTGGTCGGCGAGAAGCATGCCGGCAGCAAGGCCAAGCAGGTGATGGCCTTCGAGACCGCGCTGGCCCAGCAGCACTGGAGCAAGGTCGAGAACCGCGATCCGGTCAAGACCTACAACCCGCGCAGCCTCAAGGCCCTGGCCAAGGAGGCGCCCGGCTACGACTGGTCGGCCTGGGTCGCCGGCCTGGGCGTGAAGACCGACGCCGTGGTGGTCAGCCAGCCGAGCTATCTGAAGGGCTACGCCAAGCTGGTGAAGCACACGCCGCTGAGCACGCTCAAGGCCTACGCCAAGCTGCACGCCATCGCCGCCGCCGCGCCCTACCTGAGCCAGGACTTCTACGCCGTGCACTTCGCGCTGCGCCGCGCCCTGACCGGCGTCGAGCAGCCGCTGCCGCGCTGGAAGCGCGGCCTGCGGGTGGTCGAGGGCAGCGTCGGCGAGGCGATGGGCAAGCTCTATGTCGCCGAGCACTTTCCGGAAGCCTCCAAGCAGAAGGTGCAGGCCCTGGTCGGCAACCTGCTGAAGGCCTACGCGCAGAAGGTCGATACCCTGGACTGGATGAGCCCGGAGACCAAGGCGAAGGCCAAGGACAAGCTCGCCAAGTTCACCGTCAAGGTCGGCTATCCCGACAAGTGGCGTGACTACTCGGGGCTGGAGATCGTCGCCGGCGACCTGCTCGGCAACATCCAGCGCAGCAACCGCTTCGACGCCCGCTACAACCTCGACAAGCTCGGCACCCCGGTGCGTCGGGACGAGTGGCAGATGACGCCGCAGACCATCAACGCCTACTACGATCCGCAGCAGAACGAGATCGTGTTCCCGGCCGCGATCCTGCAGGCGCCCTACTTCGACGCGGCCGCCGACGATGCTGTGAACTACGGCGCCATCGGCGCCGTGATCGGCCACGAAATCTCCCATGGTTTCGACGACGAAGGCAGTCAGTTCGACGGCGACGGCAACCTGAAAGACTGGTGGACCAAGGAGGACCGCGAGCGCTTCACCGCCAAGGCCCAGCAGCTGGCCGAGCAGTTCAGCGCCTACGAGCCGGTGCCGGGCGTGCACGTCAATGGCGAGCTGACCCTGGGCGAGAACATCGCCGACCTCGCCGGGATCATCATTGCCTACCGCGCCTGGGAGATCTCCCTCAACGGCCAGCCGGCGCCGGTGATCGACGGCCACAGCGGCGCCGAGCGCTTCTTCGCCGGCTACGCCCAGAGCTGGATGACCAAGGTGCGCGACGAGGCCCTGGTGACCCAGCTCAAGTCCGACCCGCACGCTCCGGCCGAGCTGCGCGTCAACGGCGTGGTGGTCAACGTGCCGGCGTTCCAGCAGACCTATGGCACCAAGGACGGCGACAAGCTGTACAAGGCGCCGGCGGCGATAGTCTCGATCTGGTAGCGCCGAGCTGAGGACAACCCGGCCACCGGTGGTGCGCCGGGTTTTCTTTGGCTACCCTACATACCGAACAGTCTGGAGATTGCCATGCCCGCCCTGAAACCCTTCGCCGAGCTGCTGAGCCCGGTCGCCGCCGACTCGCAGTCGCTCAGCTTCGAGATCAGCGAGGACTGGTTGCAGGGCCGCAGCGCCTTCGGCGGTCTGCAGGCGGTGCTGGCCCTGGTGGCCATGCGCCGGCTGACCGGCGTCGCCGCCCCGCTGCGAGTGTTGCAGACCACCTTCATCGCCCCGGTGCCCGGCGGGCGGGTCAGGGTGAGCGCCCGGGTGCTGCGCGCCGGCAAGTCGGTGACCCATGTCGAGGCCCGCATCGAGAACGGCAGCGATACCCTGGCGCTGTTCATCGGCGTGTTCGGCAACGGCC
Source organism: Stagnimonas sp. (assembly GCA_030696045.1). Lineage (GTDB taxonomy): Bacteria > Pseudomonadota > Gammaproteobacteria > Nevskiales > Nevskiaceae > Stagnimonas. The sequence continues at coordinate 28,742 of JAUYNO010000074.1, forward strand.
GCCCCTCCGCCATCGTGGTGCCGATGGCGGCGCCCACGCCGCCGGAACAGGGACCGGACGGACTCAGGGACCTACCCTTCTTCCCCGGCGCCGCGCCCAATTTCATCCAGCACTACGCCATGCGCTGGGCGCAGGGCGGCTGGCCGTTCAGCAATACCCCGGGTGCCAGCACCCGCATCTGGCTGCGCTGCCGCGACGCTGCGCCGACGGTCGAGCAATTCGGCGAGCACGCCGCCGAGCTGGCCCTGGTGGCGCTCACCGATGCCATCCCCTCGCCGGCGATTTCCTGGCTGAAGACCCCGGCCCCGGCCAGCTCGCTGACCTGGACCCTGGAACTGATCGAGCCCGCCGCTCCGGCCGGCACGGAGTTCTGGCGCATCGACTCCGAGATCCACTCCGCCAGGGACGGCTACATCGCCCAGACCGCCATCGTCCACGACCCCGACAACCGGCCGGTGGCGCTGTCGCGGCAGTCGGTGGTGATCTTCGCCTGAGGCTGGCCGGGCGAGGGGCGCCCGCTATCATCGGCGCATGCCGCGCCCGCCCACCGCCAGCACCGCGCTCGCCACCGAGCACCTCGCCTTCATCGGCGGCGGCGTGTCGATCACTGCCGGCTCCTGCGACCGCCAACGCCAGCCTTCGATGGCGCGCGCCATCGGCTGCGAGCTCTCCGCCGATGGCCAGCGCCTGCGCCTGCTGTTCTGCCCGCAACGGGCGCAGGCCCTGCTGGCCGATGTCGCCGCCAGCGGCCGGATCGCGGTCGCCTACTCGCAGCCCTCGACCCACCGCACCCTGCAGCTGAAAGGCCGCGACGGCCGGGTCGAGCCGGCACTGGCCGGCGATGCCGCACTGCTGGAACGCTATGCCCAGGCCTTCGTCGCCGAACTGGCGCCGATGAACTTCCCCGAGGCCATGGTACGGGTGCTGCTGCAGGTGCTGGCGGCGGCGCCGGTCGCGGTGAGCTTCACGCTCGACGCCGCCTTCAGCCAGACGCCCGGCCCCGGCGCGGGAGCGCGGCTGCCATGAGGCTCACGCTCGACGCCATTCGCGACTGCCTGGACGGCAGCATTCCCGCCACGCTCGCCACCTGCGGCGCCGACGGCACGCCCAATGTCACCTATGTCTCGCAGGTGGACTACGTCGACAGCGAGCACGCCGCGCTCTCGTTCCAGTTCTTCAGCAAGACCCGCGACAACGTGCTCGCCAATCCCGAGGTGCGGGTGACGGTGATCCACCCGCTCAGCGCCGCCAGCTACCAGCTGCGGCTGCGCTACCTGCGCACCGAAACCGAGGGCGCGCTGTTCGAGCGGATGAAGGCCAAGCTCGCCGGCATCGCCTCGCACAGCGGCATGGCCGGCGTGTTCCACCTGCGCGGCGCCGACGTCTACCGGCTGCTGGAGATCGCGCCGGTGCCCGGCCCGGTGCTGGCAGTGGAAGCGCCGCGCCGCAATCTGCTGGCGGCGTTGCGCCAGGCCAGCGCCCGGCTCGCCGCCAGCCGCGAGCTGGACGCACTGTTCGACCAGGCGCTGGCGACCCTGCGCGACTGCTTCGGCATCGAACACAGCCTGTTGCTGCTGCTGGCCGAGGCCGGCGACCGGCTCTACACCGTCGCCAGCCTGGGCTATGCGCACTCCGGCGTCGGCTCCGAGATCGCCATCGGCGACGGCGTGATTGGCGTGGCCGCCCAGCAGCGCACCGCCATCTGCGTGCCGCACATGAGCGCCGAGTATTCCTATGTGCGCGCCCAACGCGAGCTGGCGCTGGCCCAGGGTGGCGGCGAAGCGTTGCCGCGCGAGATTCCCTTCCCCGGCCTCGCCGAGCCGCACAGCCAGCTCGCCGTGCCGATCCTGGCCGGCAGCCGCCTGCTCGGCGTGCTCTATGCCGAGAGCCCGGAGGACCGCCGCTACGGCTACGACGACGAAGACGCGCTATCCGCCTTCGGTGCCCAGCTCGGCACCGCCATCCAGCTACTGCAACAGTCCGCCGGCGAAGACGAGCCGGAGTCCGAAGCGGCGCCGCAGCCCGCGCGCGGCGCGCCGGTGCAGGTGCGCCACTACGCCGCCGACGGCAGCATCTTTCTGGACGAGGACTACCTCATCAAGGGCGTGGCCGGCGCCATCTTCTGGAAACTCGCCAAAGCCCATGCCGAAGCCGGCCGCGTCGAATTCTGCAACCGCGAACTGCGGCTGGACGCCAGCCTGCGACTGCCGGAAGTAGGCGACAACCTGGAAACCCGCCTGATCCTGCTCAGCCGCCGCCTGGCCGAGCGCTGCGACTACTTAGCCGTCGAGAAGACCGGGCGCGGGCGGTTTCGCTTCAAGGTGGAGCGGGCGCTGAGGTTGGTGGAGGTGGGTTGAGGGTGGCACGGGATCGGTCGAAACGGACCTTCAGCTGTGGCGCCGGCAGGTGGATAAGCGCCACGTTCAAAGGGGGATGACAACCCCGCAAGTCCACACAGAGACGCCGAATTCGAGACCGTTTTACCACTCCTGATTAGTGCCAAAGCTCAGCCATGTCGTCATGCCCGCGCAGGCGCGGCATCCAGTTTTGCGGTTTGCGGGACAAGACACGGCGCTCCGCGCCGCCTGGATGCCCGCTGTCGCGAGAATGACGTAGTTCCGGGGGCTGGCTGAGGTTCGTCGCTAATCCGGCTACCACCTGATTTCGGTAAGGCTCTTCTCGAAGGGCATCGCTTGTGAGTACGCGGGATACTGGCTCTGCAGATAGGACCGCATTGCTTCTTCGGCGTCAGAAACCTTCAACTGAAACCGCGTCGGCTGGACGTTAATGTGGAGGTGCCCGATGTAAGTTATCGCCCCCGCCTTGATACGAAACTTGTTGGACGACTGAATGTTGGAGAACCGGCCCCCAGAGAAAAACTTGCTCCACATGTATTCGCCCTCCGGGATGGGAACCACCCAATACGCCTCGCCCGTCTCAAAGTTGATTTGTCCTTTGGGCCCGACCATGTTCTCCGCGAAGCGGGAGCCGAAGGTCGATACCGGTGAATAGTCGACATAGGCCAAGGCTGAAGGGGTGTTGGTGGTCACCTGCATCGCGAGCAGCCCTTGGCTCGGCTCCAATACTTGGCCGTCGGGAACGCTACCTGTTGTGACGCAGCCTCCCAAAAATCCCAAGAGTGCGACGGCAACGCACAGGCGCAGCTTCTTCAGCATTGGCTTTCCCTTGATTTAGTAAGGCGGATTTAGCCACAGACCCCTATGTGGCTTGGAGTAATTTACAACGCGTCGGATGGCATGGCCATCAGCACTTTGAGAAAGGCTTGGTCCGCCGTAGCAGGATCAGTCCAGCTGTTGGCGACTCGCCATGCCTCGCCCGCGCTTAGGAAGTTTTTAGGATTCGCTTAGGGAATATTTAGCGGCAACGTCCGGCACCACACCCTAGTCTGGCGGCCCATCGCAGCACGCATTTCGCGCGCTGCCTGACAGCCACCACGACAAGGAAGGATCGCACCATGGTCAGCCAACAGCGCCGCTACAACATCTACGCCGTCATCCACAAAGCCCTGCGGGCGCAGATGTCGCACAGCCTGCTGGAGGTCGGCCGCACCGACTGGGCCGATGCCGCCGAGCGCGCGCAGACGCTGCTGGGCGTGGAGCAGCTGCTGCATGCCTGCGGCTCGCACCTGCAACACGAGAACGATTTCCTGCACACGGCGATGGAGGCACGCCGGCCGGGGTCGGCGGCGCACACGGCCACCGAGCATCGCGGGCATCAGCGCGAGATCGCGGCGCTGCTGGCGCTGTGCCAGTGCATAGCCCAGACGCCGGACGGCGCCGCCCGCGAGGCGTCAGCGACGCAGCTGTACCGGCAGCTGGCGCGCTTCGTGGCGGAGAACTTCGAGCACATGGAGGTGGAAGAGAGCAGCAACAACGCCGTGCTCTGGGCCGAGTACAGCGATGCCGAGATTCTTGCCATCGAGCACCGGCTGGTGGCCAGCATTCCACCGGAGGAAATGATGGGCGGCCTGCGCTGGATGCTGCCCTATGCCAATCACACCGAGCGCAGCCAGCTGCTGGCGGGCATGCGCCAGCAGGCGCCGGCCGAGGCCTTCGCCGGGGTGATGGCGATGCTCCAGCCGCTGCTGCGCGGCAGCGAGCGGAGCAAGCTGGAGGCGGCGCTGGCGGTGGCCTGAGGCCCTCGCCTGCCGACGCCGGGGCGGCCGGTGGCGCGCGCTCCGGCGGCTACGCCGGGCCGCGCTGCTGCTGAAACATCTCGGCGCTCCAGCCAGGCGCGGCGGCAGTGATGATCCGCAAAAGCTCCGGCGGGATGTCACCGGCGGCGGTCAGCGGTCGCACTTCCAGCACCTCGGCGCTGGCCATGCCCACGGGGCAGCGCAGCGCCCACTCGATGGCCTCGTCCAGGCTCGGCACCTCGATCAGGTAGAAGCCGCCGACCAGTTCCTTGGATTCGGCGAAGGGGCCATCGACCAGGTAGCGCCGGCCGTCGCGCACCGCGATGCGGGCGCCGCCGGCGGTGGGGTTGAGGCCTTCGGACGCCACCAGCACCCCGGCGCGGTGCAGGGCTTCGTTGTACTGCATGTAGGCCACGAGCTGCTGCTCGCTGAAGGGCTGGTCGGCACCGGGCACACCGGGGCCGGCCTGGGCGGTGATGATGAAGCGCATGGACAGCTCTCCTGAGCCTGGGGTCTGAGCTGATACGACGAACGGGAGGGCGCCGGATCGACAGGGCGGCCAGGCTCCGGGTCGACAATCCCTCCGCCGCGTTGGGCGGACCACCGTCGCTCAGTGGGCTTCGGTCTGGGGCGGGCCGCGCAGAACGCCCAGCACGCGCTGCTTGATCCAGGCGTAGGTCTGGTCCGGCATCTGTTCGGCGCGGTTCGCGCGCTCGGGATCGGCCTGGACGTAATAGCTCCAGGCGCTGCTGCCCCAATGCAGGGGCGGCAGCAGCAGCACCGCCAGGCCACTGAGCAGCAGCAACAGCATCAGGGCCGATAGCAGGCGGGCGAACCGGGCTGGCAGTCCAAAGACCAGGTCGATGCCGTGATCGATGCGGCTCACGGCCGGCAACCCGGCGCCGGGCGGAGTTCCGCGAACGGTTGTGCGCTGATTGAGCTGTCACTTGCGGCGCTGATCCCGCGCCTGTCGTCGTGATGCATTCGCTTTCTCCCGTCCAGTGGACTGTCTTGCCCTGCAGAGGTCTGAGGCCCTGTGCTGTGGGGGGATAGTACATAACTACTAGCGAATCTGCCCGGCAAAATAGGACGAATTTCTAGTAACAGTCCTGCGCCCGCTGCCTGAGCAGGGCTCGCTCGCGCTCGTTGCGGGTCAGCTCGGCGGCGCGTTCGAACTCGGCGCGGGCCTCGGCGCGGCGGCCCAGCTTGTACAGCAGGTCACCACGCACGCTGGGCAGCAGGTGGTAGTGCCGCAGCGCCGGTTCGTCGGCCAGGGCCTCGATCAGGCGGAGGCCGGCCTCCGGCCCTTCGGCCATGGCCACCGCCACCGCCCGGTTCAGTTCCACCACCGGCGAGGGGCGCAGCCGGGCGAGCAGGTAGTAGAGCGCGGCGATGCGCGCCCAGTCGGTGTCTTCGGCGCGCCGGGCGCGGGCATGGCAGGCGGCGATGGCGGCCTGCAGCTGGTAGCTGCCGGGCGCCTTGCTCAGGCTCTGCGCCCGCTCCAGGGCCTGCAGGCCCCGGTGGATCAGCAGCGGGTCCCAGCGGCTGCGGTCCTGCGCCAGCAGCAGGATCGGTTCGCCCGCCGGCCCGACCCGGGCGGCGCTGCGCGAGGCCTGGATTTCCATCATCGCCACCAGGCCATGCACCTCGGCTTCCAGCGGTGCCAAGCCGGCGAGCACGCGGCCCAGGCGCAGCGCTTCCTCGCACAGCGCCGGGCGCAGCCAGTCCTCGCCGCTGGTGGCGGCATAGCCCTCGTTGAAGATCAGGTAGATCACGTCGAGCACCGAGGCCAGGCGCGCCGCCAGCTCCGGGGGCGGCGGCAGCTCGAACGGCACCCGGGCTTCGGCCAGGGTCCGCTTGGCGCGCACGATGCGCTGGGCGATGGTGGACTCCGGCACCAGGAAGGCGCGGGCGATTTCCTCGGTGGCAAGGCCGCCGAGTAGGCGCAGGGTCAGCGCCAGCCGCGCCTCGGTGCCCAGCACCGGATGGCAGGCGATGAAGATCAGGCGCAGCAGGTCGTCTTCGATGGCCTCGTCGCGCGCTGCTTCGCGGTCGGCGGCTTCCATCCGGTGCTGGAGATCGAGTTCGGCACCGAGCAGCGGGTGCTTTTCGCCCTGCAGGCGCAGGTGCCGCAGCCGGTCGATGGCGCGGTGCTTGGCGGTGGCGGTCAGCCAGGCGGCGGGATTGTCTGGCACGCCGGACTCCGGCCATTGCTCCAGGGCAGCGACCAGGGCGTCCTGCGCCAGCTCCTCGGCAAGGCCAACGTCGCGCAGCAGGCGGGTGAGGCCGGCGATGATCTTCGCCGACTCCATGCGCCAGACCGCCTCGATGCGGCGGTGTATGTCGTCCTTGCCCGTCACGGGCTGGGATCAGAGCATCCCCGCCCTGGCGCTGCAAGCGCCGCATCGCGGCGGTTCAGACTGCCGCCGCCGTGGCTTCGCCGGCGGCCGTGCTCCAGGGCAGCTGTGGGACATAGCCGGCGAGTTCGGGCGGAAAGTCGGCGGCCGAGATGATCTCGCGCACTTCCATCTCGGCAACGCCGTCGCCGGCCATCGAGGGACAGGCCCGCGCCCAGCGCAGCGCCTTCTGCAGCGAGTCGACCTCGATCAGCAGGAAGCCGGCGATCAGCTCCTTGGTTTCGGCGAAGGGACCGTCGGTGACCGTCCACTGGCCGTGCTCGCAACGCAGGCGCGCGGCGCCGCGCGAGCTGGCATGCAGGCCGTCGCCGCCGACCAAGACCCCGGCCCGTTCCAGCGCGGCACGGTAGCGGCCCATCGCCGCCAGCAACTCGGGGCCGGGCAGCTGGCCGGATTCGCTGCGGGCGTCGGCCTTGCGCAGGATCAGGAAGCGCATCGGACTATGCCGCAGCCGCTTTCTGAACGGCGGCGATATCGATGTTCTTCATCTGCATCACCGCCGCCATCGCCTTGGCGGCCCGGGCCCGGTCGGGGCCGCCGAGGATGTCGATCACCGCCTTCGGCACGATCTGCCAGGACAGGCCGTAGCGGTCCTTGAGCCAGCCGCATTGCTGGGTCTTGGGATCGCAGCCGGCGCCGAGCGCGTTCCAGTAGTGATCGGTCTCGGCCTGGTCATCGGTGTAGACCTGCAGCGAGATCGCCTCGGTGAACTTGAAGTGCGGGCCGCCGTTGAGCGCGGTGAAGCTCTGTCCGGCCAGCTCGAAGGCGACCGTCATCGCGGTGCCGGCGCGGTCGCGGTGCGCCGCGTGGTCGTTGTCCGGATAGCGGCCGATCTCGGTGATGCGGGAGTTGGGGAAGATGCCGCAGTAGAACTGCGCGGCCGCTTCGCCCTGGGTATCGAACCAGAGGCAGGGTGCGATCTTGTGGGGGAATTGCATGGGGCTCTCCGTTGACGGTTGGGTGCGGATCACTGCCTCGTGGACGCCGGTACCGCTGCCTGCGGGGCGGCGCAATCGAGGCCTTCGAATACCGGGCGGATCTCGACCTGGTGGCTCTGGCCCAGCGGATTCGGACAGCGCCTCACCCACTCGATGGCCTCTTCCAAGGAGCGCACCTGCCAGAGCCAGAAGCCGGCGATCAGCTCCTTGGACTCGGTGAAGGGGCCGTCGATGACCTGGTGGTGCGATCCCTCGACGCGTACCCGGCAACCCCGGGAACTGGCCTGCAGTCCCTCGGCCGCGAGCAGGACGCCGGCATCCGTCAACGCCTGGTTGTACCGGTGCATCGCGGCCACCAGCAGCTCGGGCGGCGGCAGCCCGGCCTCGGATTCCGGGCTGGCCTTGATCAGGACCAATACGCGCATGGCGCTACTCAGTTGCAGGGTTTTGGCGCGGTGCTCATCGCGGCGGCGGCGCGCTTGGGCAGCTCTTCCGGCGAAATGTCCTCGATGCGGGTGGAGAACATCCACTGGTGCCCGAAGGGGTCCTTGAGCGCACCCATGCGGTCGCCCCAGAACTGGTCGGCGACCGGCATCTGCTGGGTGCAGCCGGCGGCGACGGCGCGGGCGACGAAGGCATCGACGTCCTCGACGAAGATCACCGCCGTGCTGCCGGAGCCGCCGATGCTGGTCGGGCTCAGCGCACCGTAGTCCGGCATCTCTTCGCTGAGCATGATCGGCGCGCGGCTGATGCGAAGCTCGGCGTGGATGACCTGGCCACCCGGATCGAGGCGCACGATCTCCACCGCGCCGAAGGCTTGCTTGTAGAAGTCGATGGCGCGGGCGGCGCCCTTGACGGTGAGGTAGGGCGTTGCGCCCGGGTAGGCGTCGGGGATGGCTTTGACGGTTTTGCTCATGCGGTTCTCCAGGCTCGGAAAGGGTGAAGCGAACTTGATGGCGAGTCGCGCCTTCATGAACACGTCGAACGACGACATCCGAAATCGACAGCCACAAAGCGGGTAGTTCCCAAGCCATTGACCGTGCGCGGATTCTTCGCCTTCGCAAGTGCCACGCCCGCGACTTGCGGGCGGCTATGCTGCGGTCAACACCACAAGCAATCTCGGGGAACGCCATGCCTGCCACCCTCAACCGCCGCTTCCTGCTACGCGAACGCCCGGTCGGCGACTTCGACCCCAAGGTGCTGCAGCGCGTGGTCGAGCCGGTGCCGACGCCCGGCCCCGGCGAGGCGCTGGTGCGCAACCGCTATCTCTCGCTCGACCCCACCAACCGCATCTGGATGGGCGAGGGCGAAAGCTATCTGCCGCCGGTGCCGCTGGGCGAGGTCATGCGCGGCGCGGCGGTCGGCGAGGTGGTCGCATCCAACAGCAAGAAGTTTCCAGTCGGCGCCAAGGTGGCCGGCCTGCTCGGCTGGCAGGACTATGCCGTGGTTTCCGAAGCCGGCGACGCCATGGCGCAGGTGATCCCCGGCTGGCTGCCGGTGCCACTGACGGCGACGCTGGGCGTGCTCGGTGTCACCGGCATGACCGCCTACTTCGGCCTGTTCGACATCGGCAAGCCGAAGCGCGGCGAGACGGTGGTGGTTTCCGCCGCTGCGGGTGCCGTTGGCAGCATCGTCGGCCAGCTCGCGAAGATCCACGGCTGCCGTGTGGTCGGCATCGCCGGCAGCCAGGACAAGTGCGAATGGCTGACCCGCGAACTGGGCTTCGATGTCGCGATCAACCGCCGCGACGCGAACTGGCGCGAGCAGCTCACCGCCGCCTGCCCCAGGGGCATCGATATCGACTTCGAGAACGCCGGCGGCGAGATTCTCGAAGCGATCCTGGAGCGGATGAACAACCACGGCCGCATCGTGCTCTGCGGAATGATCTCGCAGTACGGCAAGGACCAAGGCAACGCGCCCGGGCCGCGCCACTTCGTCAACCTGCTGACGCGCCGCATCACGCTGCAGGGCTTCATCATCATCGACTACATCCCGCGCTTTCCGCTGGCGCAGTTGAAGATGCTGTGGTGGCTCAAGCGCGGCCGCCTCAAGGACCGCAGCACCATCGTCAAGGGTCTTGATAACGCGCCGCAGGCGCTGACGCAGCTGTTCAGCGGCGAGAATGTGGGGAAGCTGATGGTGGAGATTGATGAGGCGCCGACCGCGTGATTTTTCGGCCGGTGATGCCGCGATCAGATTTCTTCGGGCAACAGCCGCGCGTCCGGAGCGCGCCTGAGCAGTTCGGCAAGGAAGCGAGCCCGATCTTTCGGCGAAATCATGATCTCGCCTTGTGGCTCGAACCGGATAAGCAGACGATCCAGTGAGAGCGCGGGACCGGACAGCAAGCTGCGCGTCCGGCTCACCGTCCGGATACGGGACAGCGGAATCTGCCAGCTGAGCGGGCCGCTGCGGACGCACAGCGCGGACGCTTCCAGTCGATAGTTCGTCGTCAGCAGTATCCAGAGCGGAATGAAAATCGCGGGCAGCACGGCCACAGAAACAACGATCCATGCCCGGTTGTCGAGTTCATGATGGGACGCGACCCAGATCGCAACGGCGATTGGCAGGGCCATCGCCGTAAGCAACACCAGAAGCAGCCACAGGTCGATCTTGGACCTGAAAAGGATCGTGTCCATGCGCAGTCCCCTTGTTGTTCATCGAGGCGGCTCAGGGCCACCTTCATTCGAGTACAACGGGTGCGGCCGTCTTCGGTGCACTCAATCCAGCAGCGGCGAGGGATCGCCCGGCTGCCAGCCGTGACGCTCAAAGCTGACCTTGCCGTTGAGGAAGACCACACCCTCAGCTTTCAGCAAACGAATCTGCGTGCGGTGACCGGGCGAGTCCTTGGGGATGGCGATCTTGCCCTGGGCATTGATCACCCGCTGCCAGGGGATCACCCCGTCGCTGGCCTCGACATCACCCAGCACCCTCGCCACCAGCCGCGCGCGACCGGGCCAGCCGGCGGCGAAGGCGACCTGGCCGTAGCTCGCGACCTTGCCCTTGGGGATGCGGCGGATGGTGTCGAGTATCTGCTGGCGCGCGACCGTGTAGTTGAAGCGGCTGAGCGGCTTCGGCTTGGGCGCTTTCGATTTCATTGCTTCGCTCCGGGCGCGGGTTCGGCACCCGCCAGCTTGAACAGCGTCAAGAGCGCGCTGCCCCCGGGCTTTGCCCGGTTCGGCAGGTGAACCACGAACGCACGGCAACCCCCTCCCCCCGCCTGCGGGGGAGGGTTGGGGTGGGGGCGTTCGGACTGCGCGGCAACGCCCCCCTCCCAACCTCCCCCCGCAAGCAGGGGGAGGAGCAAAAGCGGCCTGCGTTGGCGAGTCACTAGGCAGGCACGCGGATACGCCCTTCGCTCACCCTCACGGCGTGACCGCCGACCCGTACCGCAATCACCCGCCCGCCACGCTTGCTGGCCTCGGCATGCAGCAGGCTGGCGCGGCCCATCTCCACACCCTGGTGGATCGGCCACTGCCAGTCGGCATCCGCCTCCGGCGCTTCCAGCGCCAATGCACCGGCGAGCGCGACGGCGGCCGAGCCGGTGGCCGGGTCTTCGCTGATGCCCAGGTCGGTGGCGAACATGCGGGCGCGCAGATCGCCTTCGTAACCCCGGGCGTAAACGTAGAGCGCATGGCCCCAAGCCCCGGCGAGCAGGCTTTTGGCCCGCGCGCTGTCGAAGGCGATGGCGGGCAGCAGCTCGGGTTGCCGCACTGGCACCAGCACGAAGGGATTGCCACAGCTGGCCTGGCGTGGGACTTCGCCCTCGCTGACCAGATCCGCTGGTTCCAGGCCGAGTACGGCGGCCAGCTGTTCAACCGCGCCGTCCCAGGGCCGGACTTCAGGCGGCACGGCGCTGGTGAGCTGGGCGAAGGAGGCGCGGCCGGCCGCGCGGCGCACTTCCACCGCCACCGGGCCGACGCCCTCGTCGAGCACGAAGCGGATGTCGTCGCCGGCCGGCGCCAGACCCAGCTCCGCCAGCAGGCAGGCGGTGCCGACGGTGGGATGCCCCGCGAACGGCAGCTCGCGCTCGGGCGTGAAGATGCGCGCGGTAGCGACCGCGCCGGGCGTGCGCGGGGCGCGGACGAACACGGTCTCGCTGAGCGCGAACTCGCGGGCGATGCGCTGCATCTGCGCCGTGCCCAGCGCGTCGGCGTCGAGCACAACCGCCAGCGGATTGCCGGTGTAGGCGGTCTCGGTGAAGACGTCGAGGGTGTGGAAGACGAGCGTGCTCATCGCCTGCTCAGTGCACCTTGCGCGACTTGCCCGCCAGCCGCTCGGCGTCCTTCACGGCGCGGGCGCCCTCCCCCTTGTCGGCGCGCAGCACCAGCTTGCCGCCGGGGCCGGCCGCCTTCTTGGCGGCAAGCGCGGCCTTGAGGGCGGAAGTGGCCGGGCTGGGGGCCTTGCTGGGGGTCTTGGGCTTGGACATGGGGCGCATCCGGACAATCGCGGAGCCGTATTATCGGTCGCGGAGGCGCCTCAAGGCGAAGGCGGCCACGGAGGAGACCATGAGCAAGACAAGGATGTCGTCGCTGTGCGCCCTGCTGCTGCTCGCCGCCTGTGGCGGTGGTGGCGGAACCCCGTCCGCCGCCGAGCCGCCACCACCCACCGCCGCACCCGGCGCCAAGTGCGATACGAAATACGGCAACGCGCCAGCGCGCGTCACCCAGTCGGCGGACGGCCTGCTGGCCCTCGTCTCGCTGTGCCACACGCTGTACGGCGAAAGCCTGAGCTACACCGACCGAGACGGCAGCGCCCGCGCCGCCTGCCTGGTGCGGGGCCCCGACGCGGCGGCCGGCCGGCCCTTGCCGCTACTGGTCTGGCTGCATCCCTCGCTGTTTCCGATCGACTCGGTGCTGCTGACGGAGCTGCCGCTCAAGCAGACCACCGCCGACCTCAGCGGCGACCCCAGCCGCCCCGGCTTCTCGCTGCTGCTGGTCGCCGGCCGCGACACCGAACATTTCTATCCCTTCCCCGACCAGACCGGCCTGGGCTGGGACAACTGGTACCGCAATCTCGACCGCGAGAGCCCGACCCTGAACGTCGATGTCGAGACCATCGACCACTTCATCGGCGCGGTGAAGGACAGCGGCATCGTCGATCCCCGGCGGGTGTATCTGTCCGGCTGGAGCAATGGTTCGGCGATGGCCGAGCTGTACGGCCTCAACACCCCGGGCATCGCGGCGGCGGCGGTGTACTCCTCGCCCAATCCCTTCGACGACTCCACCGATCCCTGCCCGCAGGCCGCCTTCGGCAACAACCACGATCTGGCGCTGCTCCATGTCGGCAACCAGTGCGACATCATCGGCATCTGCGACAGCTCCGAAGCCCTGCTCGGCGAGCTGGCGGGCAAGCGGCTGGCGTCGGATGTGCAGGGCATCCGCGTCGGCGAGCTGCTGCAGGAAGTGCAGGGCTGCTCGGCGCTGTGCAAGGCTCCAGCTAATCCGGAGAACCTCGCGGCGGCCAATCCGGTCGGCACCGTGAATCACCTGCGCTGGCCGCTGGGCTATACCGACCGCATGCTGGAGTTCCTGCGCGAGCACCCCTTGCGCTAGTGCAGCGCGTCAGACGCTACTGGAACTTGCCGCCGCTGATGCGCCCCTGCGCATCTAGCTGCCCGAAGTAGCGGGAGTTGTTCATGCGGAATTCCTTGCTGGCGATCTGGCCCGGCAGCACCAGCACCAGGTCGGGATAGCGCGCCTGGAACTGCGCCGGCGTCGGCCGGCCGGCGATGAACTGCTCGAAGGCCGCCAGATCGGTGACGAAGCCGCGCACCGGGGTTTCTTGACTGGGCACGGGAGCCTCGGGCTGGGATGCGGGGACGGTGCAGGCGCCGATCCCGGCCAGGAGCGCGGCGGCGAGGGGGATTGCGCGAACTGGGTGTGGCATGGGGGCTCCTGGAGGCATTCGGTCCAGCCGCAGTGTCGGCGAAAATCGGACCGCTGTCCGCAGGCTGCTCAGACCTTCGGCTTGCCAGCTGCCGGCTCGCCTTCGGTGCGCGGCTTGAGGCTGGCCTTGACCGCTACCCAGTCGAGCGCCAGCGGCTTGCAGTCGCAGGACCGGGCCTCGATGCCGGCCTCGATGGCCGCCAGGCGTTCGGCCGTCGCCGGATGGCTGGAGAGGAAGTCGAAGCTCGCGGCTTCGGGGTCGCCACCGTTCTTCCGGGCTTCCTCCGCCATCATCTTGCGGAAGAACTCCGCCATGCCGGCCGGCGGGATGCCGCTGGCGACCAGGGCGTTCAAACCCTCGCTGTCAGCCTGGGCTTCCAGCGTCCGGCCGTGTTGCATGGACCCAGCCGAGTGCAGCAGCACGCTGGCGATGGCGCTGACATCGCCCATAGTCACGCCCAGCACCAGGGCCAGGCCGGCGGAGCGGATCATGTGCTGCAGGATGTGGCGCTGCTCGATGTGCTGCACCTCGTGCGCCAGCACGCCGGCCAGCTGCTCGGGGCTGTCGGCGGCCTCAATCAGGGCGCGGTGCACCACCACCACGCCGCCGGGCATGGCGAAGGCATTGATGCTGTCTTCGTCCTTCACGAACCACTGGTACTGATAGCGCGAGCCCTGGGTGAGGCGACCGCCGATCTCGGCCACCGCCTTGGCGGCGGTGCTGTCCTGGTCGAGTCCGCCGTCCTGCTTCAGCTGCTTGATGGCGGCTTCGCCCAGCTTCTGCTCGGTCTTCACAGACACCTTCGCCGCCAGCCAGCGCTCGACTCCGTCGAGCTGCCAGACCAGCAGGCCGAGGCCGAGCACCAGGGCCGCCAGGCTGGCGAGCACCGCCTTCCACTTGAGGTTCTGCCGGCCGGCCTGGAGCCGGCCCTTGCGCAGGGGCGTCGCCAGACCGGGGGGGGCGGCGGCCAGCAGGGCGGCCTGCGCGAGTTTGTCGACCGGCATCAGCGACCAGGCGCCACTGCTGTCCTCCCAGCTCAGGAACAGCTGGTCGTCATCGAAGCCGCCGACCCGCACGGCGACCTGCGCGGTGGCGACCCGCAGCGACAAGGGGCCTTCGACGATCAGGCTCTCGCCGACGAAGCGCAGCGTGGCCACCACGCCCGCCTTGGGCAGGCTGCTGGCCTGGACGCGGACGGAGATCGCGGGCTGCATCAGACGCCGCTGGGCAGATCGATCAG
>JAUYNO010000075.1 GCA_030696045.1 Stagnimonas sp.
AAGCTGAGATCGAGCTGCGGCGCAGGGAGGCCTGGTGCTGGCCCATGGTGTTGAGCATGGAGCTGGTCATCTGGTCGGCTATGCGCTGGGCGGCATTCATCACCACCCGCTCGGCCTCTTCGGCGGCGGTCTGACGCGCCATCTGCATGGCCTGGTCCAGGCGCTCGTTCTGCGCCCGCATCATGGCGTCAAGGTTGGACTGCAGCGCGGTGAGGTGCTGCTCCAGATTCTGCGCCAGGGCGTTGGTGCGGCTCTTGGCGACTTCCTGGGCGATGCCGCGCAGTTTTTCCTCATTGGCCGGCTGCGCCTGCAGCTGGGCGAGCTGGGCGCGCAGGGCGGCGAGTTCGGCGAACACTTCCTGCCGCAGGGCGGTCAGCGCGTCGCCGGCGGCTGGTGCGGGCTGGCTGAAGCTCGGCAGCTCCGGTTCGAGATCGCTCGAACCCAGGGTCGGCACCGCCGGCAGTTCCTGCATCACCGGCGCGCGCGTCTCGAAGCCGCCGGGCATCGCATCGCGCAGCGACTTCATCACCGCCTGCTGGATGGCGACCGCCGGTTCACGGATCGGATGCACCTTGGGCGCTGACGGCGGCGCCATGACCGGCACCGGGGATTTGGCCGGAATGGCAGCCTTCAGGCGCTCCATCGCGGTCGGCTCGGCCCGGGGCGGGGTCGCAGCCCGGGTCGGCGCGAGCAGCTGGAGATCGGTTTCCGCCGAGCCGAGGTTGGCGAGTACGCCCGCGATCTGCTCGGGGCTCGGCGGCTTCTGCAGCACGTCGGTGGCGCCGCGCAGCTTGGCCTGGTGGATGAAGTCCTCGCCTTCATTGGAGGAGCAGATCACCACCGGCACCTTGGAGGTCAGCGGATCGGCGCGAATCACCCGCAGCGCTTCGAAGCCATCGACCCCCGGCATGATGTGGTCCAGGAACAGCACATCCGGCAGCCGTGCGGCCAGCTGGCGATAGGCATCGGCCGCGCTGTCGGCGGTCTCGACCTTGTAGTTGAAGCCTTCCAGGAACTTGCGCAGGGCAAATCGGGCCGACTTGGAGTCATCCACTACCAGCGCGGTCTTGGTCATCTGAGGGAGTCTTTTGTGAACCTGTTCGCGAAACTACCACTCCGGTTGCGGCAGGCCAAGCAGAAAATTGAACTGGCCGCAAATGATGAACGCGTCATATTGATGCAAACTTCTCCGGGTACCGACGCCCCGGAAGGTTTTGAGGGGGTTAGGGTTTGGCCCCGTCGAGCCCCCGGAGTTCTGGCCAATGACCTGAATCTTGGCTCAGACTTCGCATGTAATTGACGAACATTTACCGAGACGCCCCGAGACCCATGTTCCCTAAATCGATTTCCTTGCCGCGCTTGGGCCTCCCTGGCGCTTCGGCTTCTGCCTTACTGCTTTCGGCGCTGGTGGTAGGTCTGGTCACTGCCGGGCGGCCGATGCCGGCCGGTATTTCCTGCCCGGCCGGCACGGTGCCCGCCGGTGCGGAGGCCCAAGAGACCGGCTACACCGGTGCCTGCGTTCCGGCCCGGCATCCCGAGCGCCTGCCCGAGCGTCTGGCGATGGAAAGGAATACGGCCGGTCAGCGCGGCGCGCCCGAGGCCGGCGAGTTGCGCCGCCTCTATCAGCGCAAGGCGGAACTGGCGGCTCCCTCGGCGCGCGCCAAGGTCGATGGCGCCAGCTCGGCCTGGAAGCCCTACGGCACCGGGCCGCTGATCTCCAACGACGCGCGCTTTCCCAGCGTCAACGACCTCGGCCTGGTCGAACTCGGTGGCCGCGTCGATAGCCTCGACTATGACGCCGAGAACGGACGGCTGTTCGCCTCGGTGGGCACCGGCGGTGTCTGGATGAGCACCGATCTGGGCGACAACTGGACCTCGGTGGGCAATGGCCTGCCCTCGCAGACCGTCGGCGCCGTGGCCTGGACCCCAGCCGCCGGTGGCAGCCTGCTGGCGCTGGGTGGCGAGCCGAGCATGGGTGGCTACAACTTTGTCGGCCTGGGCGCCTTCTGGAGCGACGACCTGGGTGCCAACTGGCACTTCGCCGAGGGCGTGCCGGACGGCATCATGGGTTTCAAGTTGGTGGTCGACAAGAGCAATCCGGACATTGTCTACGCCGGCACCAGCAAGGGCCTGTACCGCTCCACCGACGCGGGGCGCAGCTATGTTCTGGTGCCGCTGCCGGTCGGTGACGGTTGTGAAGGACGTTCCGACGCGGAGTGTCTGTTCGCCAATTTTGTCACCGACATCGTGGTGAAGGTTCCGGGTGGCAGCACCGATGAAACTGGTGGCGAAGTGATCGTCGGCGTCGGCTATCGCGCCGGCCAGAAGGCCTACCCGGACGGCAAGCTGCACTCGCCTGGCAACGGCCTGTACCGTTCCGATACCGGCGAGCCCGGCAGCTTTGTCGAACTGGTCGATGCCTACGCGCTTGATGCCGCGCTGCCGATCGGCTTCACGCCCAAGGAGCGCATCGGCCGCATCGCCTTTGGCGCGGTCACCGGCCCGGAGCAGGACCACAACTACCTCTACGCCATCGTCTCCGACGCGGTGCTGTTCAACGGCGGCGTGCCGACCCTGGACTTGCCGGAGGATCCCACCGGCCTGATCGGCATTGGCACCGGCTTGCTGTTCTCCTCGCTGTTCAATGGCATCTATGTCTCGCCCGACTTCGGCGAAAGCTGGACCCGGATGGCCGACTACACCGAGATCGCCGCCAACCCGACCACCGGCTCGGCTCTGGTCGCGCAGTCGGCGCTGGGCTATGCGCCGGGCGTGCAGGGCTACTACAACCTCTGGATCGCGATCGACCCCACCCGCCAGCTCACCGGCATTCCAACCCGCCTGCTGTTCGGCCTGGAAGAGGTCTGGGCGCCGCGCATCACCCAGCTGCCGCTCAATGGCGCCTTGCAGGCCGGCCCCGACGATTTCCTGGTGATTGGCGACTACTTCGCCGGCAGCAGCTGCGCCGGCCTGTCGATTCCCTTCCTGCCGGCCTGCCCGGTCAGCAATGCGCCGTTGCCGCATACCACCACCCACCCGGACCAGCACGTCGGTCTGTTCGTGCCGGACGGCGAGGGCGGGGTCACCATCGTCGCCGGCAATGACGGCGGTGTGTACAAGCAGCACGTCGCCAGCGGTGGCGAGTTCGCCAACGAGGACTGGGGTGACGGCGCCAACCAGGGCTTCAACACCCTGCTGCCCTACGGTTTGGCGGTGGCCAAGGACGGCACGGTCTGGTTCGGTCTGCAGGACAACGGCTCTGGCAAGGTCGATGCCGACCCCGAAACCAACCAGGGCGCGGGCATCTACATGGCCTACGGCGGCGACGGCTTCTTCGCTTCGGTGGATCCCGACAACTCGAACATCGCCTACAGCGAGTACACCAATGCCGACATGCGGGTGACCACCGATGGCGGCACCAACTGGAGCGGTATCGCGCCGACCGTGACCGGCGCGATGTTCTCCAACTTCTTCATGATGGATCCCACCGATCCCAAGCATCTGGTCACCGGTGCCCGCGAGATCGTCGAGCGGCTCGAAGGCCCGACCGGCGACTGGGTGCAGGTGTTCGACGCCGGCACCCAGCCGGCCAACGCCCAGAACTACCAGATGTCCAAGCTGGACGTGCAGGGCGATGCCATCTACGCCGGTTTCTGCGGCGTCTGCGACATCCTCAACCGGGGCGAACTGGGTTTCCACAATGCCCTGGCGACCAATGTCGGCGGCGAGGCTCCGCCGGCCAAGGGGACTCCGGCCGGCTGGCATTTCGCCGCCGCCGCCGGCCTGCCCAACCGCTATATCTCGGCCATCGAGATCGACCCCACCGATCCCGAGACTGTCTACGTTGGCTTGGGCGACTACTCCGGACGCCAATGGGCGCCGCCGGGCGAGTACTACCAGGACGGCAACGAGAGCATTGGCAGTGGGCGTCTGTTCAAGTCGACCGACGCGGGCGAGAGCTTCGTCGATATCACCGGCAGCCTGCCGGATGCCCCGGTCAGCAGCATCGTGCTGCGCGAGGGCCAACTGATTGTCGGCGGTGACCTGGGGGCCTTCATCTCCAGTGATACCCAGGGTAGCGGCTGGGCGGTGCTCGGCGAGGGCTTCCCGAACGTGGTGGTGGGCCAGATGCAGCTGCAGCCGGGCAATCCCAACCGCCTGTTCGTCGCCGCCTACGGCCGCGGCATCTGGACCTATGACTTCGGCGAGGTGGTGCCGCCGCCGCCGGATGACAACCACGCCCCGGTGGCGGTACTGACGGCGACGCCGCTGACCGGCACCGCGCCGCTCACGGTCCGCTTCGACGGCAGCGGTTCCAGCGATCCGGATGCGGGCGACGCGGTGAGCAGCTACACCTTCGGTTTCGGTGATGGCTCCGAGCCGCAGGTGGACCAGGCCGCAGCCAGCACCAGTCACGTCTACAGCCAGCCCGGCACCTACGTCGCCAACCTGACGGTCAAGGACGAGGCCGGCAAGGTGAGCGCGACCCCGGCCGTGGTCAGCATCGTGGTCACTGCCGCGCCGCCGCCACCACCACCGCCCCCGTCGGGCGGCGGAACGGACGCTGGTTCCGAAGGCCGCTTCGGGGGCTCGCTGGGCGCTGGCCTGTTGCTGCCGCTGGCCTTGCTGGCACTGCGTCGTCGTCGGGGCGTCCTACACTAGGGCCACCGAGTCATCCACCCGCGGCGGGTCCGGTTTCGGACCCGCCGTTTTTTGTTGCCGCAAGTCATCGTCGTGAGCCTGCCCGCCGTCTTCATCGGTCCACACCGAATCGACCCGCCCCTGGTGCTGTCACCCATGGCGGGCGTCACCGACCGTCCGTTCCGGGTGCTGTGCCGTCGCCTCGGTGCTGGTCTGGCGGTGAGTGAGATGGCCCTGGCCGATCCGCGCTTCCGGGATACCGAGAAGAGCCGCACTCGGCGCGATCACCAGGGCGAGCCCGGCCCGATCTCGGTGCAGCTGGCCGGGGCCGATCCCGACCTGCTCGCCGAGGGTGCGCGCTGGAACGTCGAGCAGGGTGCCGAGATCATCGACATCAACATGGGCTGCCCGGCCAAGAAGGTCTGCGGCGCGCTGTCCGGTTCGGCGCTGCTGCGTGACGAAGTGCTGGTGGCGCGCATCCTCGATGCCGTGGTGCGCGCGGTGCCGGTGCCGGTCACGCTTAAGTTCCGCACCGGCTTTTCGCACCAGCAGCGCAATGCCTTGCGCATTGCCTGCCTGGCGGAGGACGCCGGCGTCGCCGCGCTGGCCCTGCACGGCCGCACCCGCGAGGACCACTATCAGGGCTCGGCCGAGTACCAGACCATCGCCGACGTGAAGCGCGCCGTGCGCATCCCGGTATTCGCCAACGGCGATGTCGACAGCCCGGAGAAGGCGCGACGGGTGCTCGCCGCCACCGGCGCCGACGGGCTATTCATCGGCCGCGCGGCCCAGGGCAATCCCTGGATCTTTCGCGAGACGGCCCACTACCTGGCGACCGGCCAGACCCTGCCACCGCCCTCGGCGCAGGAGCAAGGGGACACCCTGCTCGGCCACCTGGACGAGTTGTATGGCCTGTACGGCGAAGGGCGGGGGGTGCGGGTGGCCCGCAAGCACATCCAGTGGTACTGCGAGTCGCGGCCGGGTGTCGAGGCGTTCTGGCGGCGGCTCTGCCTGCTGACCGAGGCGAGCGAGCAGCGCGCGGCGGTGGCGGAGTTCTTCGCCGGCTAGCGGCGGCGGGCAGACCGAGCGGGGATGAAAAAGGGCATGACGCGAATCGCGTCATGCCCCAAGAAGAACAGCCTTACTACTTCTTCTTGGCAGGCTTCTTAGCAGCGGTCTTCTTGGCGGCGGGTTTCTTGGCAGCGGCCATAAGTTGTTACCTCCTAGCTAGCACTCGGGGAGCGGACCCCACACCATGCGGAGACACTGACTCCACCGCTAGGGATCGTGGCTTAACTCCCTGCTTGACACAATGGGTTGTGGTCGCTGCTTAAAAAATATCCGACGAACGGTCGTGCAAGCCAGCGCGCACGGAACTGGCTTGAAAACCGTAGCGAGCGACGGCAGTTCGCGTCCGCCCGGAGCGCAGAAAGCGCAGCGTATGTAGGAATACGTGAGCATTTCGAGCACCGGACGGACGCGAACTGCCAAGCGCAGTAGGTTTGCAAGCCAGTTCTCAGATCAGGCCCTTCTCCCGCAGCTCATCCTTGAAATAGGCATAGGCCATCGGCGCCACGATCAGCCCGGACAGGCCGAACGAGGCCTCCATCACCAGCATCGCCAGCAGCAGCTCCCAGGCGCGGGCGCGGATGTGGCCGCCGATGATGCGGGCGTTGAGGAAGTACTCCAGCTTGTGGATCACGAACAGGTAGGCCAACGAGGCAAAGGCCAGCACCAGGGACTGGCTCATGCTCACCACGAAGATCGCGGTGTTGGAAATCAGGTTGCCGATGATCGGCAGCAGGCCGGCGACGAAGGTCAGCGCCACCAGGGTCTTGGTCAGCGGCAGATGGATGTCGAGCAGGGGCAGCACCGTGCCCAGGTAGAGCCAGGTCAGCAGGGTGTTGATGCCGGAGATCCAGACCTGCGCGAACACCACGCGGCGGAAGGCACCGGCGACCCGGCCGCCATGACGGCTGACGGCGGCGGTCAGCGGCGCGACCTCGCGCGGTGCCGCCGCCGATTGCAGGGCCAGCATGGCGCCGATCACCATGCCGATGATCACGTGGGCCAGGCCGCGCAGGAAGTCGGTACTGGCGGTCTGCACCGATTGTGCGTGCACCCGCAGCCATTCGGTCACGGTGCGGCGCAGGTCCTCGGCGTTGTCCGGCAGGTTGGCGAGCAGCCAGTCGGGAAAGCGCTCGCGCGATTGGTCGATGATCTCCGCCATGCGCTGGAACAGCGCCGGCACGCTCTCGTCGCTGCCGCGGAAAAACGAGGCCAGTGCAAAACCCAGGCCGGACATGCCGGCGATCACCGCACCCGCCACCATCGCCACCGCCAGCAACCGGCGGCCACGGCCATCGAGCGAGCTGATCTTCAGGCGCGGCGTCAGCAGCTGCACCAGCGAGAACACCAGCAGGCCGGCCAGCAGGGCCGGCAGCAGGTGCGTCTTCAGCACGAACACCAGGGCGACGGCGACCGTGCCCCAGGCCAGCCAGTCGGCGCGGGTGAGCTGGGGCGGTTTCAGGATCGTGCTCATGCGGGAGTCGGCTCGCAGCGGGGTTTCGGAACGGGTTGGAGAGTATCGCGCGTTCCCGACCGCGGCCTGAAGGCGAGTCCGACGCCGGCGGCCGCGCAGGGCGCGCGGGGTGATCACAAGGGGCCGGTGCGCAGCGGCCAATCCGGGGCTGTCGATGCCGTTATAGACACTCCGGAATGGGCTTGGCCCGCAGGGGCGCAAGCGTTGCTGTTTCGGCCTTGCAGGCCTTGTATTTCGGTTTCAGGTTGGGTGTAGAATCCTGTCCGCAGCGTATTCAAAAAAAGATTTCCGGGAGTTTCACCAGTGTCTCCGGACACCAGTGAATGTAGCGTCACGGTAACGTTTCTGGATGGCTGACAAACCGCGGTTCCCTGGCGGGCCGCATTTTCAAACTTCAGTTCAAAAGGAATGGTTACATGTCTGCTACTACCGGCATCGTCAAGTGGTTCAACGACACCAAGGGCTTCGGCTTCATCACCCCGGAAGGCGGCGGTGAAGACCTCTTCGCCCACTTCAAGGAAATCCAGGGCACCGGATTCAAGACCTTGAAGGAAGGCCAGCGCGTGGAGTACACCGCGCAGCGCGGCCCCAAGGGCATGCAGGCCACCCAGATCAAGCCGCTGTAAGGCTGATTCGAACGGCTGCAAAAGAACCCCGGCTTCGGCCGGGGTTTTTTGTTGCCCTCAGCGTGTGGCGCGCTTCGGCCGGCGCGGCTTCAGCAGGGTGCCGCTGCAGCTCAGCGAGCCGCAGCGGCAGGCCCAGATCTGCTTGAGCCGCGCCGTGTGGCGCACCTCCAGCACGATGCCGTAGTCATAGGTCAGTTCATCGCCGGCGCGGATGTCGCGCAGCGCTTCCAGCACGACCCGGTCCTTTTCCGAACCCGGTTCGCGGCTTTCGACCAGGAAGGCCTGGCAGTTCGGCTCGCAGCTGTGGTTGATCCAGCGCGCGGCATTGCCGCCCACGTTGCCGTCGATCACATAGCGCTCGTTGAGCGTGAACAGGAAGGTGTGACCGCTGTGGTGATTGTCGCCGTAACCCTGGTCGGCCTCGGCGTGGGTAAGCCGACGGCCACGGTATTCGAGCAGCGACTCGCCGGCGGCAAGATCACGAAGGGCGAAGACGCCGGAACCGTGGATCGGCGAGCGGCGGACGGCGAGGCGGCGGGTCATGCGGGGAGTTTGCGGAAAAGTCTGGCTGCCATCACTCATTCAAGAACCTTGCCGCGTTGCGACTTCACGCGGCCACGATGGGATTTTTCATCCAGCCGTCGCCGCTTGGCGGCGCGGCTGGGGCGGGTGGGTTTGCGCGCCTTCGGTGCCTCGGCGACCGCGGCCAGCAGCTCGGCCAGGCGGCCCAGTGCCTCGGCGCGGTTGCGGTCCTGGCTGCGCGCCCGCTGCGCCTTGATGAGCAGCAGGCCATCGGCGCTGATGCGGCGATCCCGGCGCGCCAGCAGCCGCTCCTTGGCGTCTGCCGGCAGGCGGCTGCCGGCGACGTCGTAGCGCAGCTGCACCGCGCTCTCGGTCTTGTGCAGGTTCTGGCCACCCGAGCCCTGGGCGCGCATCGCCAGCCATTCGACCTCGGCGGGGTAGACCGAGAGGCCGCCGACCGTCAGCAGCGGGATTTCCTCAGTAGGCGCCATAGGCCAGTCCGGCGGCCAGGGTCTGGCCGAGTTCGCGCGCCTGCGCCAGGTGTTCCGGCTGTACCGGGCCGCGCGCGATCAGGGGCTCGGCGACCCGCTTCCAGTTGTAGCCCAGCGCGATGCGCTCCAGCGCCTGCACCGCGCCGCGGCCGTCATTGTCGCAGGACACGAACATCGCCCAGGGCAGGCCGTCGACCCGGCCCTGCGCGGGGTAGTAGGTGCGGTCGAGGAAGTCCTTCACTGCACCCGACAGATAGCCGAAGTTCTCCGGCGTGCCGATCAGCAGGCCCTCGGCCCAGAGCAGCTCGTCGAGGCCGGCTTCCAGCGCCCGCACCCGCCGCAGCTCGACCTCCTCGGCGAACTCGGCGGCACCCTCGGCCACCGCCTCGGCCAGACGCGCGGTGTTGCCGGACTGGCTGTGCCAGACCATCAGCAGATGTTTTCTTGAGGACGACTGCGCGGACATGCGCCAGTGTAGCCAGCGCCAAGTCGCCGGTGCTCAGGCCATGCGAGGATTACCGCAATCCGCAATCCGCAATCCGCAATCCGCAATCCGCAATCCGCAATCCGCAATCCGCAATCCGCAATCCGCAATCCGCAATCCGCAATCCGCAATCCGCAATCCGCAATCCGCAATCCGCAATCCTGAGTACCACCATGCCCCGCATCGCCGCCAACGGAATCGAGATCGAATACGAGAGCCTGGGCGCCGAGTCGGCACCGGTGATCCTGCTGATCATGGGTCTCGGATGCCAGCTCATTCACTGGCCGGACTCGCTCTGCGAGCAACTGGTCGCGGCCGGCTATCGGGTGATCCGCTACGACAACCGCGATACCGGCCTGAGCACGCGCCTGGAGCAGGCCGGCATTCCGAAGCTGCTGCGTGCCGGCATCGCCGCCCGCCTGCGGCTGCCGGTGCGGGCACCCTATGCGCTCGACGATCTCGCAGCCGATGCGCTCGGCCTGCTCGATGCACTCGGCATCGCGCAGGCGCATGTGGTCGGGCTGTCGATGGGCGGCATGATCGCGCAGCTGCTGGCGGCGCGACAGCCGGCGCGGGTGCTGAGCCTGACCCTGTGGATGACCAGCAGCGGGCATCCGGGCCTGCCGCAGCCGAGGCTGAGCCTGCAGATGCGCATGATCCGTCGCCCCGACGGCCGCGACCGCGGCGCGCTGGTACGTCACGGCGTGCAGACCTGGCAGCTGATCGGTAGCCCGGCCTATCCGACGCCGGTCGAGGAGCTGCGGCTGCAGGTCGAGCGCTATATCGACCGCGCGCATTATCCGCGTGGCACCGCGCGCCAGACCGCCGCGATCCTTGC
Source organism: Stagnimonas sp. (assembly GCA_030696045.1). Classification (GTDB taxonomy): domain Bacteria; phylum Pseudomonadota; class Gammaproteobacteria; order Nevskiales; family Nevskiaceae; genus Stagnimonas. Next base: position 10,145 of record JAUYNO010000075.1, read on the forward strand.
TGCCCGCTCGCGCCGGGCGCTGCTGCGCGGGCTGCGGATGCCGGTGCAGATCATCCACGGCGAGGCCGACCCGCTGGTGCCGGTCCATGCCGCCCACGACCTGGCCCGACACACGCCGGGTTCGACCCTGCATGTGATTCCCGGCATGGGTCATGACATCCCGGCCGCGCTGGTGCCGCGGCTGGCGAGCCTGCTGCTGGCGCACTGCCGCGCCAGCGAAGCGCCAGCTATTTCCCGGCGCGCGGCTTGAGGATGGCGCTCAGCCGGTCGGGCGTCCCTGGCAGGCGTTCGAGCTTGGGGTAGCGCGGACCCTCGCGGTAGTCGATCTTCACGCTGCGCCAGCGGTCGAGGTTCTTCAGCAGCAGCTCGATGGGCTCTCCGCCTTTCTGCGCATCGACGATTGCCTGCTTCAGAAAATCGGCGCTGTAGCCGCGGCCGTTGACGGCGACCAGGCTGTCGCCCTTCGACAGACCGGCAGCGAAGGCCGGCGAGCCCCAGAGCACATCCTCCAGCGCGCCCTCCTTGCCCACCACCAGGCCCAGCGACCAGCTGAAATCCTTGTACTTGTTGCGCTCCTCGTTGCTCTTGACGAAGGCGGTCGGCTCTGGGACGAAGGCTAGTTTCCAGCCGCTGCGCGCGAGGCCATCCAGCGGCGCGTGCTCACCGGTAGTTTCCAGCTTCTCCTTCAGGAAGCCGGCCCAGTCGTAAGGCGCGACCGCGTTTAGGCTCGCAACCACGTCCTCGAAGCGGTAAGCCTGGGCATCGACGCGGCCGTCGTCGATGCCGAAGAAGGCGGCAGCGAAGTCGTCCAGCGAGTGCCGCTCGCGGCTCAGCTCGCGGATGCGGGTGTCGATGTCGAGCCAGATCAGCGCGCCCTCGGTGTAGTAGTCCTCGCTGCGCTGCCAGCCCAGCCAGGACAGCGGCCGGCGCGGGGTCAGGATCGGCTGCTGGGTGGTGTCGATCAGCGGTCGCCAGACCCGGCCAGGACGAGCCAGCGCCTGGGTTGCGACGATCTGCGCCAGGGCCTCGCGGGCGAACTCGGCCGTCCACAGGCCCGAGCGCGCCGCCAGCACATTGCCCCAGTAGGTGGTCTGGCCCTCGTAGACCCAGAGCAGGCTGTTCTGCAGTGGCGTGTTGTGATTGCCGACCAGCTGGTCGGCGGGGCGGCGGAACTTGCCGTTCCAGGAGTGCACGTACTCGTGCGGCAGCAGCGAGCGGCCGGCGCCGGACTTGTCCCACTCGCTGAAATAGTTGGGGCCCAGGGCGTTCTCGCTGGAGCGATGGTGCTCCAGGCCGATGCCGCTGAAGGCATCGCTGAGCGCCAGCAGAAAGTCATAGCGCTCGTAGTGGCGTGAACGGAACAGCCGGTCGGCTTCGCGCACCAACTGGGCGTGGGCGGCCAACTGCCCCGGCTTGGCGTCGAGCTGGTAGGCGGCGTCGGCGAACACGTTGAGGCGCACCGGCTGCGCACCGTCGTCGAGCACGAACTGGCGGAAGTTGCGGCCGGCGAACAGCGGCGAGTCGATCAGGGTGTCGAGGTCGACCGGCGCGAAGCGGATCGTCCGGCCGTCCTGGCCGGAGGGCCGCAGGGCGCTGGCCTGCTGCCAGCCCTCGGGCAGGGTGATGCTGGGCTCCACTGTCAGCGACTTCGCGGCGGCTTCCGGGTACAGCACCACCGCGTTCCACTGCAGGCCGATCATCTCCGGGGTGGCAACGATGCGCCCCTGCTCGCGCACCATCGGCGTCGCGTAGTCGAACCGGAGCTTCAGCTCGCTGATGCCCTCCGGCACGCTCAGACGGAAGCGGTACATGTCGAGCGGATCGCGGGTCCAGGCCAGGGCCTTGCCGCCGGCCTCGATGGCCAGGCCGGCGATGGCCTCGATGGGGCCGCGCGGGGCGTGATTGCCGGGCAGCCATTCCGGGTAGAGCAGGGACAGTGGTCCGGGCTGCACCGGGATGGTTTCCTGCACCCGGAACAGGCGGTGCGGCGTGTCGCTGACGTCGACATGGAGCTGGATCGGTGCTTCAGCCGCATGCAGCGGCGCGGACAGGCTGAGCAGGAGGGCGGCGAGCAGAGGGATTCGGTTCATGGAGCGCGACAGGCAAGAAAAAGGCCCGGGCGGACGCCCGGGCCGGTATGGCAGACCGTCAGCTGCGGGCGGGGTTCAGTGCCGGCGGCGCCGGCGCAAGGCGAGCAGCGCGCTCAGGCCGAGCAGGCTGCCGCCGCCCAGACCGCCACCGAAGCGGCCGTCACTGCTGCCGCCGCTGGAACTACCGCCGGAAGAACTGCCGCCCGAGCCGCTACCCGAGCCACTGCCGCCCGGGGGCGGATCGACGATCACCGCCGGCAGCTCGTAGCTCCAGATGCCACGGCCGAAGGTGGCGGCGAAGATATGGGTGGCCTCGTCCGCGCTCGCCTTGGGCTTGAAGCGGATCATCGCCACCGGCACGTTGGGCAGGCCGTCGCCCAGCGGGGCCCAGCGCGTGCCGCGGTTGTCGCTGGAAATGAAGATGCCGATGTCGGTAGCGACGATCAGCTGCTCGTTGCCGGCGGCGTCCTTGTGCAGCAGCACGCTATTGGTCTGCACCCGTGGCAGGTCACCGCTGATGTCGGTGAAGCTCTCGCCGGCATCGGTGGACTTGAACACCACGCCGCTGCCGATCTTCGCCGCGTTGGGATCAAGGAAGCTGCCAGGCGGACGCATGTTGCCGGTGTAGCCGGCGAGGGTGACGTAGATCGTCTCGGGTGCGGCCTCGTCCATCTCCAGGCCCAGCACCAGGCGGCTGTCGAGGCCGGCGGCGGTGGCGATATGCCAGCCGTCGGCCGCGCCCTTCTTGGGCGGCAGCGCGCCGCCGACATTGGTGGCGATGCCGTTGGCGAAACCGGTGTCGTTGGCGACCGAGCCGCAGTCGCCGCAGTAGCCGACGTAGGCCGTGTCGCCGTAGACATGCATCGACGTCGTCGTGCGGTTGACGTTGGTGACCGGATTGGTGCCGAGATCGAACACCACATCCCAGGTACTGCCGGTGACGGTTTCGGCATTCAGGGTGGAGAACACTTCGCGCGCGCCGGTGAGCATGTGCTGGGCGTCGAGCGGGTCCATCACGAACCAGTTGATGAAGTTCACCCGGGTGTAGGGCGGGGCGATGCTGCTGCTGCTGGCGCCGCGATCGGTGGTGCGGCGCAGGCCGCCGTTCTGGCTCTCGGTGTAGGCGACGTCGGAGTTGTCGGGATCGACTTCGGCGAAGAAACCGTCGGCGCCGAAGTCCATCACCTGCTCGCGGGTATCCGGTTCGATGTGGCCGGAGCCATTGTCCTGGTGGCCCTGCCAGACGGTGCCGTCCTTGGCCACCGCGAGGCCGTAGGGCAGCAGGGCGTAGAAGCCCTCGTTGTGGCCCGGTCCCCAGCCGGCCTGGGTCATGGGCAGGCCCGCATCCACGCACTGCTTGAACACGCCGCCGTCATTGCCGACGAACAGGCAGACGCCGCCGGCGCCGTCCGGAATGTAGAGGCCGACGTGCTGGTCCGGATGGGTGCTGGTGCCGACCAGGGCGGTGTAGCGGCCGATCAGCTCGAAGTCCTGCGGGCTGGCCGCCTGCACGGTGCCATTGAGCGGGGTGGTGATGTTCTGCATCACCTCTTCCAGCCCATAGGTCATGCGCAGCGGGATGCCGGTGAGCGGATCGGCGCGGGTCGGGTCGATGGCGATCCACTCGTTGTACCAGGCCTGCGCGCCCGGGAAATTGATCGAACCCGGGGTCAGCACGATCTCGTTGTCGTCGGCCATGCGGGTCCAGCTGTCGCCGAAGTCGGCCGAGGCGTAGAGGCCATTGACGTTGCTCGACGCTACGAGGGTGGGGTCGTCGAGGATCGGTTCCAGGAAGCTGTAACCAGTGTTGAAGTGCACCGCGTCCTGCACGAGGGCGTAGAGGTAGTTGTGGTCCTGGGTGTCGCCACTGGTGATGCCGAACTCGATGCGACCGCTGCGCGCCGCCGGCGCGAAGCCGATCGGCAGCGCCGCATTGACCGGCTCGTCGTCGATGCGGGTGAAGCTGTCGCGCTCGCCGGTCGCCGACTTGTACAGGCCGTTGCCGATGCCCTGTACCGTCGTGCCGTCCATGAAGGTCGCCTGACCGGCACGCCAGCCGATGGCTGCGACCACCGGGCAGCCGCTGGCCTCGCAGACCGCGTCGGTGGCACCGCCGGGCCCGCGGATCGCCACGTCGGTGACGACGTTGGCGAACTGGCACTTGCTGGAAATGTCTTCCACCCCCGCGCAGTCCGGCGAGCTGGGCAGCCGCACGTTGACGAAGCTGCGCCCGGCATCGCTGGAGCGGAACAGGCCGATGGAGCTGGCGATGTAGAAGATGTTCGGGTGGCCGGGGTCGTGGCGGGCGTTGTAGACCTGGACACCGGAAGGAAAACCGGTGCTGCGGGTCCAGGTCGCGCCGAGGTCGGTGGTCCACCAGGCGCCGAAGCCCATGTAACCGTTGTTGCCCATCACCGACTCGCCGCCGGCAGCCAGCAGGGTGCCGTCGCTGCCGCTGTCGGCAGCGCCGTCGCCGTCCGCGTCCGGTGACCAGATCACGCCGCCATTGATCTGCGAGGGCAGCTTGTCGCCGACCGAAACCCACTGGTCGGCGAGGGTGGTGACATCGCCACCGACCGCCGTGCTCATCCAGATGCCGCCGGTGCCGACCGCCGCGAACAGGCGCTGCTTTTCCGGGTCGTAGGCGAAGTTGTCGACCCGCGCCGAGTAGCGGGAATTGCCGGCGATCAGCTGGCCCTGGGCATAGGGCTGCCAGGCGCCGTCGGCCTTCGGCACCGATTTCTGGTTCTGCCGCAGGGCCTCCTTCTGCGCCATCGCCGCGTCCATCAGGGTCGGGTCCGGCAGCGGCCCGCGCAGGCGCGGATGCTGCCCCGGCGCCTTGAACTCCTGCTCGCGCTGCACCGGCTTGCTGCAGTAGCGGCCGGAAGCCTGCGCGCGCGGGCTCTGGATCGGGGCGGTTCCGGCCGGGCAGTCCTGACGGGGATCGCTGGCGGCGAGCACCAGAACGGCGGCAACCGAAACGGTCGCCACCAGCAGCGGGAGCGTGGCAGGGCGAAAGCGCATGGCCTGTCCTAGACGATGATTGAGATTTGGCGACGACGACGGCGCAGCGCGAACAGACTCAGCAGACCTAGCAGGGCGCCGCCACCGAAGGAGCCACCGAAGCGGCCGTCGCTGCCGGGCGTCACTGGAACCCCGCTGGAGCCGCCGGAGCTGGAGCCGCTGGAACTGCCGGAACCACTGCTGCCGGAGCCGCTGCTGGTGGAGCCACCGCTGCTGCTGCTGCCGGAGCTGCTGCCAGAACTGCTGCCGCTGGAGCTGGTGGAACCGCCGCTGGAGCTGCCGCCGACCGGGTCGGCAAATTCATAGGCCCAGACACCGCGACCGAACGTCGCCGCGACCAGCAGGTCGGCGTCGGTCGGCGCGGCCTTCGGCTTCAGGCGCACCATATTCACCGGCGCGTTCGGCAGGTTATCGCCCAGCGTGGTCCAGCTGGTCCCGGAGCTGTCGGCGGAGATGAAGGCGCCTAGGTCGGTGCCGACGATCAGCTGGCCGTCCTTGAGCACGATGCTGTTGGCGTGCGCCTGCGGCAGGTCGCCGGAGATGTTCACCCAGTCGTCGCCGGCGTTCACCGACTTGTAGACATTGCCGCCCAGCGCGGCCTCGGCATTGCGGTCGAGGTAGTGTCCGGCCGGACGCAGGTTGGACAGGTAACCACCAATGGCGGCGTAGACGATCTTGGGGTCGGTCGGATCGATGGCGAAGCCGTTGATGTAGCGGCTGGGCAGTCCGCGCTTGGCCGCCAGGTGCCAGCCGGCCGTGGTTTCCGGCACCCGCTCGACGCCGTCCATGACATTGGTGGCGACCACGCTGGCGAAGCCGGTGTCGTTGCCGGAGGCGCCGCAGTCGCCGCAGCCGCCGACGTAGACGGCAGTGCCGTGCACCTCCATCGCCGTGGTGGTGCGGATCGCGTTGGTTTCGGGATTGGCACCGAGATTGAACACCTCGACCCAGCTGCTGGCGGTGACGGTCTCGGCGTTGTCGGTTTCGTAGATCTCCTGCGCGCCGGTGACCATGTGCTGGGCATTCAGCGGGTCCATGCGGAACCAGTTGTCGAACTGCACGCGGGTGTAGGTCGGGGCGATGGCGGTGTTGCTGGCGCCGCGGGTGGTGGTGCGGTTCAGCGCACCGTTCTGCGACTCGTAGTAGGCGACATCGGAGTTGTCGGGATCGACCTCGGCGTAGAAGCCGTCGCCGCCCAGGGTCTCGAAGATCTGCAGCTCGCGTTCGGGATCGATCAGGCCGGAGCCATTATCCTGCAGGCCGTAGTAGACGGTGCCGTCCTTGGCGATGGCCAGGCCATAGGGCAGCAGGGCATAGATGCCGGTGTTGGCACCGGTGCCCCAGCCGGCGTTGTCCATCTCGGCATTGGCCGCGGCGCACTGCTTGAAGACGCCGCCGTCGCCGCCGATGATGAGGCAGACGCCGCCATCGCCGGTCGGGACATAGATCGCGGTGTGCTGGTCGGCATGGGTGGTGGTGCCGTCGTTGACGACATTGGCGGCGACTTCGGCGCCGAGGATGTTGTAGGCGCCGATCACCTTGAAGTCATTGACGCCGGCCTGTGCCAGACCGTTGAGCGGCACGCCTAGGGTGACGCGGTTCTGCCAGATCTCCTCGATGCCGAAGGTCAGGCGGGTCGGGATGCCGAGCGTCTGCCGGGTCGGGTCGGGCTTGATCCAGGCGTCGTACCAGGTCTGGCCGCCGGGGCCGCTGCCGGTGGCGCCGAAGGCCAGCATGCCGGTGCCGGTGGTGACATTGGTGGCGATCTCGGTGCGGTCAGCCATGCGCACCCAGCTGGTGCCGAAGTCGCTGGAGACATAGAGACCGTTGAAGACGCTGTCGAACGGCACCAGCGGCAGCTGGCCAGTCACCAGGCCGAGGATGGCATCCAGCGGAGCATCGACGATGGCGCCGCCGTTGAAGGTGACGGCGTCCTGGACGATGGCGTAGAGGTAGTTGTGATCCTGCTCCGGGCCGTCGGCGACGCCGAACTCGATGCGGCCGATGCGCGCCTGCGGCGGAAAGCCGACCGGCGACAAGGTGTCGGCCGCCGCCTCATCGACCCGCAAGAAACTGCCGACCACGCCGGTTTCCGAGCGGTAGACGCCGTTGGCCGGTGCCTGTGGCGTGCCGTCACGGAACAGGGCCGTGGAGCCGGTGCGGAAGCCCACGCCGGCCACCACCGGACAGCCCTTGGGATCGCAGACCACCTCGGTGCTGCCGCCCGGCTGCTTGATCGCCACGTCGGTGACGTAGTTGGCGTAGAAGCACTTGCTGGCGATGTCCTCGATGCCGGCGCACTCGCCGGTCGGCAGCGCCACGTTCACGTAGCTGCGGCCGGCATCGGCGCTGCGGAACAGGCCGACGCTGGAGGCGATGTAGACCACCGCCGGGTTCACCGGATCGGCCACGGCCTGGAACACCAGGGCCTGGTCCGGGAAACCGCTGGCGTGGGTCCAGGTCGCACCGAGGTCGGTGGTCCAGTAGGCGCCGAGGCCGGAATAGCTGCCGGAACCCATCACCGCCTCGCCGCCGGCCGAAATCAGGGTGCCGTCGCTGTCGTTGTCGGCATCGCCGTCACCGTCGACATCGGGCGTCCAGGCGACGCCGCCATTGGCCTGGCTGGGCAGCTTGTCGCCGACCGAGACCCAGCTGTCGGCGAGGGTGCTGAGGTCGCCGTCCACCGCCTCGCTCATCCAGATGCCGCCGGTGCCGATGGCCGCGAACAGGCGCTTGTGCACAGTATCGAAGGCGAAGTTGTCGACCCGGGCCGAGACGTTGCCGTCGATCCAGCCGGTCGCCGCGCGCAGATTGCCCCGGCCGTACTCACTCCACTCGCCGGCGGAGCCAGGCACATCGGCCTTGCCAGCAATGGCGTTCTTCTGGTTGTAAGCGGCGCGCACGGCGCCCGGCGGCACCAGGCCGGCCTTCAGGTTGCGGTTGCTGATCGAGCGCATCAGCTCGGCGGAAGACTCTGGCGCCGCTACCGTCCGGCCCCGGTCATGGGGCTGCGGCAGGGCGAGGGAGGCGGCGACAACGGCAAGGGTGCTGCAAGCGAACGCCCACAGCGCCGGTTTCTGGATCGGGGACATGACGGAGGTTTTACAAGTTGGTTTAGGGAATATTGACGCAAGCATCACACCAATGCGACTACGGTGTCAGATGGACTCTGGATGCTGGGCTACCATGAGCCGCCCCAGCCCGCCCGCCGCCATGTCCGAATCCCGCTTCATCGCCCTGGAAATCAAGCTCGCCGAGCAGGAAGACACCGTGCGGGTGCTCAACGAGGTGGTGATCGCCCAAGCCGAGCAGATCGAGCGCCTGCAGGCGCGCTACCTGCAACTGGCCGAGCGGGTGTCACGCCTGGCCGAAGGCGCCGACCGCAAGGCGACCGCCGCCGAGGAAGTCCCGCCGCACTACTGAGACGGTGGTGGCACCGGAATCAGGTGCGGCGAGGACAGCGCCGGGCTGGCCTGCTCGGCTGGCATCGCGTCATCGACGGAACAGCCCAGCACTTCGGGTGGCGGCACCGGCTCCGGCGGCGGATTGCCGTAGGGCTTGAGGCCGTCCTGGTTGCCGCGCGGCGTGTAGTGGCAGACCCAGACCTCGCCGCCGCCGCAGCGGGCGCGGCCGCAGCCGACCTCGGTGCTGGTCTCCCAGATCATCTGCAGGTACTGGCCGCACTGGCGGCCCTGGGGTGCCTTGCAGCGGTGCTCGGCATGGTCGTAATACAGGCCTTCCGAGGACCAGCGCTCGACAACGGCGGCGGGGCTGCGCTTCCAGCCGTCGTAGGCGGTGGTGGACCAGGCCTTGAGCAGGTTCTCGCCAGTGCTCTCGCGGCGCGCCGGATCGCTGCTGTAGCGCAGCGGGCAGCCCTCGCTGGCCAGCTGGCTGGCCCAGGCCTGGGCGCTGGCGGCGTTGGCATCGGACCAGCCCAGCGGCGGCACTCCGACCTGAGCGCGCAGAGCATTGTGGCCGGCCAGCAGGCCGGCGTATTCGGCCGGCTCGGGGTCGGCTGCGGCGGCGGTGCCGAGCAGGCTCGCGAGCAGACCGGCGAGTAGCAACTGGGTGGGGCGGAGCATGGGTTCTGGCAGCGGGCGGGCGCGGTGCAGTATCGGCAGCGCGCGCCGGCGCGTCCATGCGGGCCGACGCCGGTGCTAGCCTGAGCGGCATGACCATCGCCACCACCCGCGCGGCCTGCCTCGCGCTCGACGCCGCCGACCCGCTGGCCGCCCGCCGCGCCCGTTTCCGTCTGCCCGAGGGCCTCAATTATCTCGACGGCAATTCCCTGGGCGTGCTGCCGGCCGCGACTCCGGCCCGGCTGTCGCAGGTGATCGCCGGCGAATGGGGCGAGGGCCTGATCCGCAGCTGGAACGCGGCGGGCTGGATCGAGGCACCGCGCCGCATCGGAGACCAGATCGGCCGCCTGATCGGCGCCACGCCGGGGCAGACCCTGGCCGCCGATTCCACCTCCATCAATCTGCACAAGCTGCTGGCGATGGCGCTCAGCCTGCGACCGGGGCGAAGGGTGATCGTCAGCGAGGCCGACAACTTCCCGACCGACCTCTACATCGCCCAGGGCCTGATCGCGCAGCTGGATGGCCAGCACGAGCTGCGGCTGCTGCCGGCCGGTGCCAGCGCCGCCGACTACGAGGCCGCGCTGGGTCCGGAGGTGGCAGTGCTGATGCTCTCCCACGTCAACTACCGCAGTGGCGCCATGCACGACTTGCGGCGGCTGACGGCGGCGGCACAGGCCGCCGGCGCGCTGACGCTCTGGGACCTCGCCCATTCCGCCGGTGCGGTGCCGCTGGCGCTCGACGAGGACGGCGCCGACCTTGCGGTCGGCTGCGGCTACAAGTACCTCAACGGCGGCCCCGGTGCGCCGGCCTTCCTCTACATCGCGAAGCGCTGGCAGGGCCAGGCGCGCAGTCCGCTGACCGGCTGGTTCGGCCACGCCCAGCCCTTCGCCTTCGAGCCCGACTACGTGCCGGCGCCCGACATCGCCCAGGCGCTGTGTGGCACGCCGCCCATCCTCAGCCTGAGCGCGCTGGAGGTCGGCATCGAACAGTTCGAGGGCGTCGATCTGGTTGAGCTGCGCGCCAAGTCGGTGGCGCTCTGCGAGCTGTTCATCGCCCTGGTGGAGTCACGGCTGGCCGGGCAGGGCTTCGTGCTCGCCAGCCCGCGCGAGGCGGCTCGGCGCGGCAGCCAGGTCTGCCTGCGGCACCCGGCGGCCTGGCCGATCTGCCAAGCACTCATCGCGCGCGGCGTGATCGGCGATTTCCGCGCGCCCGACATCCTCCGCTTCGGCTTCGCGCCGCTGTATGTGCGCTATCTCGATGTCTGGGAGGCGGTGAGCGAGCTGGAGCAGGTGATGCGCAGCGGCGAATGGCGCCAGCCAGGCTTCCAGATCAAGAGCAAGGTGACCTGAGGAGGCGCCATGACCCTGCGCAAACTGCTGCTCGCGACGCTGTTCACTGCACTGGCCTCTGTCGCCAGCGCCCAGACTGACAAGACCGCCATGACCACCAAGACCCTGAGCTGGTCCGAACTAGAGGCCATGCCCTATCCCGCTAGGCCGGGCACGACCATTCCCTACGGCGCTTCCGCGGCCAAGTTCGGCGAGCTGCGCCTGCCGGACCGCAAGCGCCACGGCAAGGGATCCAAGCAGGAACTTTTTCCGGTGCTGATCCTGGTGCACGGCGGCTGCTGGCAGGCCGAGTACGACTACGCCTACTTCACCCGGCTGGCGGCCTGGTTCACCGAGCAGGGCGTGGCGACCTGGACTATCGAATACCGCCGTCTGGGCGATGGTGGCGGCTGGCCGAACACCTTCATGGATGTCGGCGAGGCGGCCGACTCGCTCCATCTCATCGCCAGGACCGATCCCCTCGACCTCCAGCGCGTCTATGCCGTCGGCCATTCGGCGGGCGGCCAGCTGGCGCTGTGGCTGGCCTCGCGCGGCAAGCTGCCGAACGAGTCCGAACTGGCCCGCACCGAGCCGCTGAAGATTCGCGGCGTGCTGGGGCTGGCGGCGATCACCGATCTCGCCAGCTATCGCGTCGGCCCGGCCGGCAGCTGCAACGCCTCGGTCGATCAGCTACTCGGTGGCACGCCCGAGACCGTGGCGCGGCGCTACGCCGAAACCTCGCCGCTGGCGCGACTGCCGCTGGGCGTGCCGCAGGTGTTCGTACAAGGCGAGCTTGATCCCATCGTGCCAGCGGCCGGCGTGCGCGCCTATGTCGAGGCCGCGACCAAGGCCGGTGACGCGGTGACCTTGCTGACGCTGCCCACGGCCGGCCATTTCGAGCCCTCGGTGCCGCATCCCGCCAGCGAGGCGGCGCTGAAACAGGCCTTGCAGATCCTGCTCAAGGCGCCATAAACGAAGGACGGTTCCGCAAGGGAGTTTCCAAATGTTTGGCAACAAGTTCGGCGGCAGCAGCCTGCGTATCTCTCCCCGTGACTTCCCGGCGCCAGACTACGATCCGCCCGCCAGCGGCGCGCGCGCCGAGGCGGTGCTGGCCGGCGGCTGCTTCTGGTGTGTCGAAGCGATCTACCGCGAGCTCGATGGCGTGCTCGACGTGGTCAGCGGCTACTCCGGCGGCAGCGCCGAGACCGCCGACTACAAGGCGGTCTGCACCGGGCGCACCGAGCACGCCGAAGTGATCCAGATCGCTTACGACCCGGCCAAGCTCAGCTTCGGTGCGCTGCTGCGCATCTTCTTCGCGGTCGCGCACGACCCGACCCAGCTCAACCGCCAGGGCAATGACCTCGGCACGCAGTACCGCTCGGCGATCTTTTACGCCGACCCGCAGCAGAAAGAAGTCGCCGAGCGCTACATCGCCCAGCTCGACCGGGCCGAGGTGTTCACCGCGCCCATCGTCACCCGTCTGGAGCCGCTGGCGGACTTCTTCGTGGCCGAGGCCGATCACCAGAACTACGCGGCGCTGAATCCCGGCCAGCCCTATATCCAGGCGGTCTCGACACCCAAGCTCGAGAAGCTGCGCGCCTATTTCGGCGAGGCGCTGAAGTAGGACTCAGCGTGGCGCGCCCTCGTCGCTGTCACCCGGCCGCGACAGGCCGGCGGTGATGACGAAGCGCATGGCCTCCTCGAAGCCCATGTCCAGCGGGGTGAGATAGCGGCGCGGCAGCAGCAGGGTGTAGCCGCCGATCTGGTAGCTCATCGGCAGGTAGACCGCGACCTCGTCGTCGCCGCCGCCGAGGCCGACGCTGGCGAGGTCGGCGATGGTGATGAAGCCGACCAGGCGCATCGGCAGGTTGGGCAGCTGCACCGTCACCACCTGGCTGAACTTGCGGCCGTTCTTGTTGCTCATCAGGCCGGTCAGGTCGCGCACGGCGCCGTAGACGGTCTTGACCAGGGGGATGCGGTTGACCGCCAGTTCCACCCAGCCCAGGAACTGCCGCACCACCAGGCCCTGCATGCCGGCGCCGACCAGGAAGATCAGCGCGATCGCCAGCACGATGCCCATGCCGGGCAGGTAGAGGGAGCTGGGCAGCAGCACGCCGAGCAGGCCGCCGAGCACCGACTCCGCGACCTGGAACAGCCAGAGCACGACGGCAATGGTGATGAAGATCGGCAGCAGGGCCAGCAGGCCGGTCAGGAAAATGCCGGCCAGCTTGGCGGCGGTGGCCTTGAGACTGGCCTTGGTCTTGGGATGGAGGTTCATGGACTCGGTGGTCGCAGGCTTCAGGCCGCTTTCAGTGTGGCCAGATCGATGACGAAGCGGTATTTCACATCGCTCCGGATCATGCGCTCGTAGGCGCCGTTGATGTCCTGGATGGCGATGCGCTCGATGTCGCTGACGATGCCGTGTTCGGCGCAGAAATCGAGCATCTCCTGGGTTTCCGGTATGCCGCCGATCAGCGAGCCGGCCAGGCTGCGACGCTTGCCGATGAGGGCGAACATCTGCACCGCCGGCGGCTGGTCGGGTACGCCGACCAGGGTCATGGTGCCCTCACGCTTGAGGCAGGCGAGGTAGGCGTTGAGGTCATGCGGCGCCGACACGCAGTCGAGGATGAAGTCGAGCTGATTGGCCTGGGCCTTCATCTGCTTCTTGTCGCTGGAGATCACCACCTCGTCGGCGCCCAGGCGCAGCGCGTCCGCGCGCTTGCTCTCGCTGGTGGTGAACAGCACCACGTGGGCGCCGAAGGCATGGGCGAACTTGACCGCCATGTGGCCGAGGCCGCCGAGGCCGACGATGCCGACCTTGTCGCCCGCCTTCACGCCCCAGTGGCGCAGCGGCGACCAGGTGGTGATGCCGGCGCAGAGCAGGGGCGCGACCGCATCCAGCGGCAGTTTTTCCGACACCTTCAGCACGAAGTTCTCGTCGACCACGATGTAGTTGCTGTAGCCGCCCTGGGTCAGCGAGCCATCGACCCGGTCCTTGCTGTTGTAGGTGCCGGTGAAGCCCTTCTCGCAGTACTGTTCCAGGCCTTCGCCGCAGGCGCCGCAGCTGCGGCAGGCATCAACGATGCAGCCGACGCCGACTGCCTCGCCGGATTTGAAACGGGTGACCGCGCTGCCGACGCGGCTGACGCGGCCGACGATCTCGTGCCCCGGCACCATCGGGAACAGCGAGCCGCCCCATTCGTCGCGCGCCTGGTGAATGTCGGAGTGGCAGACGCCGCAGTAGAGGATGTCGATCACCACGTCATTCGGGCGCGGTTCGCGGCGCTCGAAACTCCAGGCGGCGAGCGGGCTGGTCGCGGTCTGGGCGGCGTAGGCGAGGGCGCTGGACATGGTTCACTCCGGGTTCGGATGCGGTGGCGGAGGATACCGCCCGGTCACAGGGCCTCGCTACTCATAATGGCGCCCTGGCCGCCATTGAGGAGGAGTCCATGCCGCATCCCCTGCAGCCGCACCGCCGCTACCTGCTGGTGCTGGTCGCGATCTACGCCCTGCTGTGGACGGCACTGGCGATAGCCCCGGTCGACCGCAAGGACTGGGCGCTGGAGAACGCCCTGGTGCTGGCCTTCGGCCTGGCGATGGCGGCCAGCGCCCGGCATTTCGTGTTCTCGCGGATTTCCTACAGCCTGATCTTCCTGTTTCTCTGCCTGCACGCGGTGGGTGCCCATTACACCTATTCGGAAGTGCCCTACGAGCGCGCCTGGCAGAGCCTGACCGGGCAGTCGCTCAACCAGCAGCTGGGCTTCAGTGACCGCAACCATTTCGACCGGGCGGTGCACTTCGCCTACGGCCTGCTGCTCGCCTATCCGCTGCGCGAGTTGTTCCTGCGGCTGGCCGAGGTGCGCGGCTTCTGGGGCTATTTCCTGCCGCTGGATTTCACCCTCGCCAGTTCGGCCCTGTTCGAGCTGTTCGAATGGGGCGCGGCGGAGTTCTTCGGCGGCGACCTGGGCGTGGCCTATCTCGGCAGCCAGGGCGATGTCTGGGACGCGCAGAAGGACATGGCGCTGGCCGGCGCCGGCGCCCTGCTGGCGATGCTGGTCACGGTGGCGCTCAACCTGCGCCTGCAGCGCGACTTCGCCCGCGAGTGGGCCGACAGCCTGAAAGTGAAGGACGCGCGCCCGGCTGGCGAGGACGAGATCCGGCGTCTGCTGGCCCAGCAGGAGTCGGCGCGATGAGGCGCGCCCTTGGCCTGCTCGTGGCGCTGCTTGCCGCCTGCTCGGCGGCACCCGAAGCGCCAGCGCCGGTGGCCACAGCCGGAGATCGGCTCACGGACCAAGTCTGGCTGCGTGCCGATCCCGGCGCGGCGCCCGGCGATCTGCTGGCCTTTCTCGCCGGCGGCGCGCTGCTGATGACTTCCTGCGGTGAACCCTACCGGCTGGCGCGCTGGCAGCGGCAGGGCGACAGCCTGCAATGGGACGAGGACGGCGAGCCCATCCGCGCCCGGCTGCTCGCGCTGGATGGCGAGGCCCTGAAGCTGGAATTTCTGCTGCGCGGCGGCCCCGAGACCAAGCGCTACCGCGCCAGCCGCGAAGCCCGGGTCTGCCCCGACCTGCCGCGCTGAGCGGCCGACTTACTTCAGCGGATTCTGCTTCGCCACCAAGGTCGCCGGCAGCAGCTTCATCAGCGGCATCACCAAGCTCCAGGGCCAGCCCGGCACGGCGGCCTGCTGCACCCGGCGCTCGATCAGGTCGGCGATGATCCGGCCGCCCTTCTCGACCGGAATCACGAAGGGCCGGCTGCGCAGCCGCTGATTGATCGCGGTGTCGATGAAGCCCGGGTAGAGCGTGGTGACGCGGATCGCGGTGCCGTGCAGCTCGTTGCGCGCCGAGTCGGCGTAGACCGCAATGGCGGCCTTGGAGGCGCTGTAGCTGCCAGCGCCCGGCAGGCCGCGCGCGGCGGCGACCGAGGAAATGGCGACGATCTGGCCCTGCTGCTGGCGGCGGAACAGCGCCACCGCCGCGTCGATGGTGGCCATCGCGCCCAGCACATTGGTCTGGATGATCGCCGCGTCGCGGGCGAAGCCGCCGCTGCCGATATTGCCGCCACTGTCGCCGATGCCGGCGTTGGCGACGACGATGTCCAGGCCGCCGAGCGTGGTCGCCAGCTCTTCGATGACGGCGGCGACGCTGCCGGTCTGCTGCACGTCCAGCGCCCGCAGCTCGACCTGTGCCTGCGGCTGCGCGGCGAGGATTTCCTGCTTGAGCGCCACCAGACTGTCGACCCGGCGCGCGGCCAGCGCCAGGCGATAGCCACGGGCGGCGAATTCCAAGGCGAGCTGCCGGCCGATGCCGGAGCTGGCGCCGGTGATCAGGATGCTGCGGGACATGGGGCTTGCGGGTGGCGGGCGAGGGCGGAGAGTATCCGGTTGCCGGCGCTACGCGCCAAGTGAATCGGATTGCGGCAAGATCACCGCAGACGGCGCGGGCGCCAAGGATCGAGGGAGGGAACACGGATGAACGAGAAGCAATGGTTTGCCGCACTGCTGGCCATCACCCTGGCGGTGGCGGGCGGCGTCTACTGGTTCTGGCTGCGGCAGCCGGAGCCCGAGGCGGTAGCCGTGGCCGCGCCGGTGGCGGCCGCTGCCAGCACGGAACCAGCCGCGCCGGCGGCGCCCGAGTATCCGGTGCCGGCGCTGCCCGCCGCCGAGTCCGAGCCGCCGCTGCCGGCGCTGGCCGACAGCGATGGCGAGCTGCTGGAGCGGCTGCGCGGCCTGCTGGGCGCCCCCGGCGTCGAGGCGGTGCTGGTGCCGGAGCAGCTGATCCGCCGCCTGGTGGTGGCGGTCGACAACCTGCCGCGCGAGCGCGTCGGCCTGCGGGACTGGCCGGTGCGGCGCACGGCCGGGGTGCTGACGGTGCAGGAAGAGCCGGTCCTGCTGCCGGGCGGCTATTCGCTGCGGCGTGACAACGGCGCCCGCTACGGTCTGGCGGTGGCCCTGGTGAAGGCGGCCGATGCCCCCGCCCTGGTCCGGCTCTACTTCCGCTACTACCCGCTGTTCAATCAGGCTTACCGCGAGCTGGGCTATCCGCAGGGGCATTTCAACGACCGCCTGGTGACGGTGATCGACCATCTGCTGGCGGCGCCGACGCCGCCCGAGCCGGTGCTGCTGGTGCGGCCCAAGGTGATGTACGAGTTCGCCGACCCGGCGCTGGAGGCCCTGTCCTTCGGCCAGAAGCTGATGATCCGGCTGGGTACGGAAAATCGTGCGGTGGTCGCTGGCAAGCTGCGCGAAATCCGGGCGCTCGTCGTCCAAGGCCCCGCGTCTAGCGACTAAACTGCCTACGGCCGCCCCGGCGGCCACTGGCCTGCGCTAGGGTGCGCTGGCCTGCCTGGACGGCAACCCGCCGTCGCAGCTGCTGAACCGTGTCATGACTGATCCGAACCTGGACAAGGCTGTCCTCCGTGACCCGCTGACTGCCATGCGGCGGCTCAGCGCGGTCGATCCCAATCAATTGCGCACGGCCCTGGCCACGGC
The DNA here is from genome assembly GCA_030696045.1 of Stagnimonas sp. Lineage (GTDB taxonomy): Bacteria > Pseudomonadota > Gammaproteobacteria > Nevskiales > Nevskiaceae > Stagnimonas. The sequence goes on from JAUYNO010000075.1 coordinate 27,156, forward strand.
GCTGTCGGCACCGGCTGGTGATCCGCGCGCCCTGCCCATCGTCGACCTGCTGGAATCCGCCTACAAGCAGCCGGAGGGCATGCCGGCGGTGATGCGAGCGCAGACCGTGCGCCAGCTGCAGAGCAGTCGCCCCGGCCTGATCCAGACCTTGCACGAGCGCCTGCGCGCCGGTGCGGCGGTGCTGCAGCTGTATGCCGACGCCCTCAGCTGCTGGGACGATGGCCAGCTGATGGTGGTTGCCGAAGGTCTGCTGCAATGTCCGCCGGGTCCACAGCGCCGGCCCTGCACGCGCGGCCTGCTGGTGCGCCTGCACCGCGCCGGCAAGCACGCGGAGATGGCGGCGCTGATGCCGCGCCTGGACCTGCTCGAATACCTCGACCTCTGCGCCAGCGAGGCCTGGTGGCGTGGCTTGTTCGGTCCGGCGATGCCGGACCTTACGCGGGTGCTGCGCTATCTGGCCGATGCCCTCAACTGGCACTCCTCCGCCGAGGAGCGGGCGGCGGCGCTGCAGTTCTGCCAGCAGATCCCGCAGCGGCTGGATGCCGAGGCGCAGGCCAAGCTGGCCGACACTATCCGCATCGCCGCGCTGCGCATCGACGACCCACCGCTGCGCGCCTTCCTGAGCCAGTTGGGCGCCAGCCTGCCGAACAGTCGGCGCTGGTAGTCAGCCCGCCAGCGCGCGCCGGTATTCCCCTGGGGTCTGCCCGGTCCAGCGCTTGAAGGCGCGCTGAAAGGCGCTTTGCTCGGAATAGCCGAGCAGGAAAGCGAGGTCGGTGAGGTCCAGCGTCGGCTCGGCGAGATAGCGCTCGGCGAGCTCGCGGCGCACCGTCTCCACCAGCTGGGTAAAGCTCAGGCCCTGCTCCTGCAGCAGCCTTTGCAGGGTGCGCGGCGACAGGTGCAGGGCGTCCGCCACCTTGCCCAACTCGGGCACGCCCTCGCCGAGCTGGCGCGCGATCTGCGCCCGCGCCGGTGCCACCGGATCGTCGGCGCGGGCCAGCTGCTGCATCTGGCGCTCGGCCAAGCGATCCATCAGGCCACGCATGGCCGGATCCGGCTGGCTCAACGGCAGGCCCAGCCAGTCGGCGGGCAGCAGCAGCCGGTATTGCGCCTGCTGGAATCGCAGCGGGCAGCCGAACACCCGCTGGTGCTCGCCCAGCTCGGCGGGCGCCGGGGTCATCAGGTCCAGCCGCAGCGGCCGCAGCGGCTGGCCGCTGATCCAGCGCACGAAGCTGAGCAAGGCGGCCAGGTTGAATTCGGCGAGGTGGCGGTAGTCGGGCCTGGGCTCGGCGTTCCAGCTCAGTTCGACCGCCGCGCCCTCGGCCCGGATCCGCATCGGCGCGATACTCAGCACCAGGCCCTGGTAACGCTGCTGACAAGCGAGCGCTTCGCCGAGCGTGGCGCAGGCCATTGCCACGTAGCCCAGCGCGCCGTAGTGACCGGGGCGGATCTGCTCGCCGACATGCAGGCCGAGCGCCTCGTCGCCGAGCAGGGCGGCGGCACGGTTGAACAGCGCCGCCGCCTCGGCTTCCGGCAACCGGGCCTCGCGGTCGTCCAGATCAAGCGCACGCCCCTCCAGCACCGCTTCCGCCGCCAGGCCGCGCTGGCGCAGATGGTCGAACAGCGCGCGCAGGTAGCTGAGGGCGGCGGTGGCGGATGCGGTCATGGCGATTGACGCGGCAGGTCAAGAAGGCGCGCGCACGCTCTCGCAGAATCCCCATCAGCGTCAAACCGGAGGAGACCGGACATGGATTTGCTGCACACTGCCCTCGACACCCTGAACGCCATCGGCCTGGAAAAAGTCTTCCTGTTGCTGATGGCGCCGGTGTTCGCCGTCTGCATGGCCGCCGAGGCCTGGCACCTGGCGCGCCGGGGCCGGCAGACCTACAGCTTCGGGCAGGTGTCGACCAATATCGTGCTGGCGCTCAGCCATGCCGTGACCGACGGCCTAGCCTGGGCCTTGGTGCTGGGCCTATTCCACACTCTTTACCGGCATCGCCTGTTCGAGATCCCGGCCAGTGGCTGGTCGCTGTTGCTGCTGGTGGTGCTGCAGGACTTCTTCTACTACTGGTTCCACCGTGGCAGCCACCGCATCCGCTGGATGTGGGCTTCGCACGTCACCCATCACTCCTCAGAGACCATGAACCTGGCGACCGCGCTGCGCCAGAGCCTGACCTATCCCCTGTCCGGAATGTGGCTGTTCTGGCTGCCGCTGGCCTGGATCGGCTTCCAGCCGGAGACCGTGGTGCTGGTGGTGGCGATCAGCCTGGCCTACCAGTTCTTCGTGCATACCGAGAGCATCCGCAAGCTGCCGGGCTGGGTCGAGGCGGTGTTCAACACCCCCTCGCACCACCGGGTGCACCACGCTCGCAATGCCCAGTACATCGACCGCAACTACGCCGGCGTGCTGATCATCTGGGACAAGTTGTTCGGCACCTATGTGGCGGAGACCGAGGCGCCGGAATACGGCATCGTCCGGCAGATCCACAGCCGCAATCCGCTGGTGATGATGTTCCACGAATGGCGCGACCTGTTCCGCGACTTTGCGCGGCCGGGGCCGCTGTCAGTTCGGCTGAAGCACGCCTGGGCGCCGCCGGAATGGGTGAGGCCGGGCGCTTAGCGAGAGCCAGTGGCTCTCGCTGCCCGGCCGAACGCCCGGCCATGGATGGCCGGGCCGGGGCTAGATCAGAGGCGCTCGGTCGCGCCAGGGATGGCAGCCATCCCTATCGGCACTAAAACTTCCAGCGCAGCTGCACCTGCCAGGCATTGGTACCGTTGACCCGGCCGTTGGCGGGATTGACCCAGTCGCCATGCTGCAGGGTGAGCTGGCGGGTGCCGGAGGCGGTTTCGTGGCGGCCGTCGAGGTTGATGCTGACCTGCGGCGTGAAGCCGAGCTCGGCCTTGTCTTCCTCGGACATGTCCTGGCCGGCGATCTGGCCCCGGGTGTGCAGCAGGCAGCCGATGGACCAGCGCGGCGTGGTTTCGGTGGCGGCCTCCTCGGCGTTTGGCTGCCAGCGCAGGCCCTCGCGGCGTTCGCGATTGCCGGGAATGAAATTGAGATAGAGCTTGCTGGCGTCGTCGAGCGGAACGTCGATCCGCACGCCGCCGCGCAACTGGCGCACGGTGCGCAGGTCCTCGTCGTCGAGCTCCCAGCTCTGTCGCCGCAGCCATTCGCTGATCTTCGACATGCCCGGCGTCAGTCGCGGGTCGTCGCGGCTGATATCGACCCGGTACTGGGCGCTGCCACCGCTGGCCGGATGCAGGCTTTCGATGGCGACGCTGATCTTGGCGGGCATGGGCGCGAACCTTGGCTTGTCCGGCTGGTCGGCCATCACCTGCTGGCTGTACCAGAGCATCAGCCCGTACAGCCCGCGCTTCAGCTGGCCCTGCCAGCCGCGCTGCCGCCGTTCTTTTCCCAGCTTCCTCATGGCGCTACCTCCGTGCCAGTCAGCGGGAGTATCGGCCCGGCCGGTGGCCAGTCGGCGCGGCACCGACTGCCGGGGCCGGCGGGCAGACAGACGCAGTCCCGGCCAGGTCGTATGCTGGCGCGCCGTCATCCATCCGGGGAGCTGCCCATGGGAGCCCGCGATTCGCGAGTCGATGCCTACATCGACCAGGCCCAGCCCTTTGCCCGGACCATCCTGCGGCATCTGCGCGAGCTGGTGCACGAGGCCTGCCCGGGCGTGAGCGAGACCATCAAGTGGGGTTTCCCGCACTTCGAATTCCACGGCCTGCTGTGCAACATGGCGGCCTTCAAGGCGCACTGTGCCTTCGGGTTCTGGAAGGCCGAGGGCATCGTCGAAGGTGCCAGCCGGGAGGCCATGGGCCAGCTTGGCCGCATCGCTAGCCTCAAGGACCTGCCGGAGCCGGCGCGCCTGCGCGCCTGGGTGCAGCAGGCGGCTGCTGCCAAGGTCTCGGGCACGCCGGCGCCACGGCCGGTCAAGCCGCCGAAACCGCCGCCGGAAGTCCCGGCCGCCTTCCTGGCCGCCCTGCGCGCCGAGCCCCGCGCGCTGGCGACCTACGAGCGCTTCAGTCCCAGCCATCAGCGCGAGTATGTCGAGTGGTACGTCGAGGCCAGGACCGAGGCCACCCGCGAGCGCCGCCTGGCCCAGGCCATCGAATGGATGGCCGAGGGCAAGCCCCGGCACTGGAAGTACCAGCGCTGCTGACCGGCGCGGCTCTGGCAGCCGGGGGCGGGCTGCGCTCAGAAGCCGTTCAGCACCAGGGTGGACACTGCCACCACAGGAGCCTGCCGTCGAAACGGCTGCTCATCCGCAAGCAGGCGGGCCGGCGGCGCGCCAAGCCGGTCGGCCCGGACCGGTTCATCCGTCACCAGAGGAATCACCATGGACCTCAGCCACGACCAACGTCTGGCCGCCGAGGAGGCGCGCCGGCTGCAGCAGCACACCGCGCTGCGCGGCGAGCTGGACGCCGATCTCGACCGCCGCATCACCGCCGAGGCCCGCGACACGCCCCAAGCCGACGTCGGCATCGGCGCCGTCGCCGCCGACCTGCGCGGCAAGGCCCTGCGTGAAGTGGTCAGCACCGAGCGCGAGATGGCGGCGTTGCGCACGGCGGCGCGCATCAACCAGTTCGTCGACTACCTGTTCTATCTGCTCTATGCCCTGCTCAGCCTGCGCTTCCTGCTGGCGCTGATGGCGGCCAGCAACCACGCCGGCTTCGTGCGCTTCGTCAAGGCGGTGACCGAGCCTTTCTACCTGCCGTTCAAGGGCATCGTGGTCAGCCCGGGGCTGGACAACGGGGTGACCCTGGCGCTGCCGCTGCTGTTCGCGATCCTGGTGTATTTCCTGCTGCACCTGGCCTTGCGCGGCCTGCTGCGGCTGATCGCGGCGCGCCGCAACCAGTTGTAGGCGCGCGGCGGCGGGGCGATTGGCGGGCCGGGCGGCGCTGAAGCATCATCGCGCACCCCTTTTGTCATCCCCTAGGAAATCCATGGCCCTGCCCGCCAGCCTCAAGAGCCGTCTGCGCCTGCCCGTGATCGGCTCGCCGCTGTTCATCGTCAGCAATCCCGATCTGGTGATCGCCCAGTGCAAGGCCGGCATCGTCGGCAGCTTTCCGGCGCTCAATGCGCGGCCGGCGGCGCAGCTGGAGGAATGGCTGATCCGCATCACCAGCGAGCTGGCCGAGTACGACGCCCGGCATCCGGAGGCGCCGAGCGCCCCGTTCGCGGTCAACCAGATCGTGCACAAGTCCAACGACCGGCTGATGCACGATCTCGAAATGACGGTGAAGTACAAGGTGCCGCTGGTCATCACCTCGCTCGGCGCGCGCGAGGACGTCAACGCCGCCGTGCACAGCTACGGCGGCCTGGTGTTCCACGACATCATCAACAACAAGTTCGCGAAGAAAGCCGTCGAGAAGGGCGCCGACGGCCTGATCGCGGTTGCCGCCGGTGCCGGCGGCCATGCCGGCACCACCTCGCCGTTCGCCCTGGTGCAGGAGATCCGCCAGTGGTTCGACGGCCCGCTGGCGCTGTCCGGCAGCATCGCCACCGGCGACGCCATCCTGGCCGCGCAGGCGATGGGGGCCGACCTCGCCTACATCGGCTCCGCCTTCATCGCCACCGAGGAGGCGCGCGCGAGTGCGGCCTACAAGCAGAGCATTGTCGACTCGACCTCCACCGACATTCTCTACACACCGTCCTTCACCGGTGTCGCCGGCAACTACCTGATCCCCTCCATCGTCGCGGCCGGCCTCGATCCGGCCCATCTGCCGGGTTCCGATCCGAGCAAGATGGACTTCGGCATCGGCGACGGACAGACCAAGGTCTGGAAGGACATCTGGGGCTGCGGCCAGGGCATTGCCGCCGTCAAAGAAGTGCTGCCGGCGGCGAAGCTGGTCGAGAAGCTGGCGGCAGAGTACGCGGCGGCCCGCAAGCGGCTGGCGGCCTAGCCGGCGGGCAGAGACGGCGCCGCAAGGCGCCGTTTCCGTACTTGCCGGCGGGAATCCCCGTCGCAGCGCCTCAGGGGCGGTTCAGCCCGCGCGGTCACTCTGAGTTTCCGGTGCGACGACGCACCGTCCATCACTCGGAGTTTTGCCATGAAGAATGCAGCGGTGGGTATCGCGCTGGGCGTCGGCATCAGTGCCGCCGTGCTGGCCTCGGGTTACCTGATGACGCGCGAGCAGAGCCCCGAGGCCGACGGCGGCTCGGCGCAGGTGGCGGGCGCCGACTGCTGGGACGAGACCGTGACCACCACCAGCAGCACCCGGGACAACCAGGTGGCCGGCATCGTCATTGGCGGCGCCCTGGGCGGCCTGGCCGGCAACCAGGTCGGCGAGGGCGATGGCAAGGCGGCGGCCACCGCCGCCGGCGCGGTGGCGGGCGCCCTGATCGGCAAGAACGCGGGCAAGCCCAAGGTCTCCGAAGAAAGCCATGTGGTGCGGCGCTGCCGATAAGGCGGCGCGCGGGAAAAAAACGGCGCTGCGGCGCCGTTTTGCTTCAGGCGTCGGCTGGCGGGTCCAGCTTCAGACCGTCGAGCCGGCGCCGCATGGCGTCGGTCTCGGCGGCGTCCTGCTGCTTCTGCGCCTTGGTCCGGCCGTGGCGCACGCGGTTCTCCGCGGCCAGCCGCTCGGCCTCGGCGCGGGCCCTGGCCTTGCGCGCCTTGTTGAGGTTGACCAGCTCCGCCACGGCTGACTCAGGCCATCAGCGCGCGCAGCAGGCCGTAGCCGCCGGCCAGCACCAGGGCGACGATGGCGACCGCGCTGACGGTGAAACCCAGCTCGCGCTGCTTGGCCTCGCGCCGGTAGCCGAGCACGTAGAGCACGCGGCCGAGCAACCACAGCAGACCGCCGCCAGCGGCCCAGCAATCGCCAAGGTAGATCGCGCACAGCCACAGCGCCGGCAGGAACATCAGCAGGCTCTCGACCGTGTTGGCCTGCACCCGCAGCGTGCGCTCGAAGTCCTCGTTGCCGATGATCGCCGGCGCCTTCACGCCGTACTTGGCGCGGGCCTGGCCGACCAGGACCACGATCCAGATCTGCAGCAGCACGCTGAGCAGGGTGACGAGGGCGGTGTAGTGCAGGCTCATGTCGAAAGTCGGGTGGGGTGGTGGACGGGGAGTGTGCCAGCTCAGGCGGCTTCGAGTTCTTCCAGCGCCTCGCGGCTGTAGACCGCCAGCCGCTGCAGGTGCGGCAGGTTGTCGCGGCAGCCGATGAAGCCGAAGTTGAGGGTGTCGAGGTAGCTGACCACGGTGATGTTCAGGCCATAGCCCGGCATCGGGATCGACAGCGGGTAGTAGGCCTCCATGCGGAAGCCGCGGAAGTAGATCGCCTGCGTCGGCCCCGGCACGTTGGAGATCACCAGGTTGAAGGCCGGGCGCAGGCGGCCGACCGCGCCGGGAATTTGCGATAGCAGCATCGGCGCCATCAGCAGTGCGCTGTACTGCATGATCCCGGCCTTGGTCATGCCCTGCAGCTGCGCCTTGGCCTCGCTGGTGCTGGCGATGATCCGGCGCAGGCGCTCGACCGGATCGGCCTCGTCGGTGGCCAGCGAGGCCAGGATGGCTCCCACCGCATTGCCGCCGCCCGGGTCGTCCTTGGGGCGGATGTTGACCGGCAGCATCGCGGTGAGTGGCGCCGTCGGCAGCGCGCCCTGCTCGCTCAGCAGGCGCCGCAGCGCCGCGCCGCAGAGCGCCAGCACCGCGTCGTTGAGGGTGCCGCCCTGGGCCTTGGCGACCGCCTTCAGCCGGTCCACCGGGAACTGCTGGGTGGCGAAGCGGCGGTTGCGGCTGATCTTCTGGTTGATCACCGACTTCGGCGCCTGCATCGGCGCCACCAGCGACTTGTGGGCGCCGGCCGAGCGGAAGGTATTGAGCAGGGCCTTGCCGATGTTGCGGCTGGTGCCCAGCTGCTCGCGCGCCAGCGCCAGCAGCGCTTCCAGCGTCGGCGCCTTGGCCACCACCGCGCCGGTCTTGTCGGCGCGCTCGCTGGGCTTGCGGGTGAAGAACATCGGCGTATCGAGTTCGTCGGCGCGCTTGGACATGCTGCTGGCCAGCAGGCGGATGCCGGTATAGCCATCGACCAGGGCGTGGTGCACCTTGAAGTAGATCGCGAAGCGCCCGCCCTCCAGGCCCTCGATGAAATGCACCTCCCAGGGCGGGCGGTGGAAGTCGAGATTGTGGCTGTGCAGGCGCGACACCAGGATGCCCAGCTCGCGCTCGTCGCCCGGCGAGGGCAGGGCGCTGCGGCGGATGTGGTAGTCGACGTCGAAGTCGCGGTCCTCGACCCAGGCCTGCAGCGGGTTGGCGAGGAAATTGGGCGTGCGCAGCTTCAGGTTCCAGGGCTCGTAGGCGACCGCCTGCTGGCGTACCTCGTCCATCAGCTGCCGCAGCAGGCCGGGCGTGGCGTCGGGCGGCGGCGCGAACGGCATCAGCGCCCCGACGTGCATCATCGCCTCGCGGGTTTCGCCGGCGAGAAAAGTCCAGTCCAAGGGATTCAGGCGCTTGCGTGCGCTCATGCTCGGCTCCTCGATCAGTTCGGCGGCCTTCCTGTACCGGGCCGCTCAAGCCCGATCCTACCGTCAGCTGACCGGCGGCGTGCACCCCTACTTCTTACCCACAAGATATCCCCGGCGGCCGGGACCATACTTCCGGTCCCCCCACGCAGGAGTCGGCCATGAGCGATCGTCACCCGCGCCTGATGCTGTTCGTGGTTCTGTTGTTGCTGAGCCTGAGCGCCGTGCAATGGCCGGCGCTGGCCTGATGTCGCCGTAGCCGGCGGTTGCGGGCCTTCAGGCCCGCAGCGGGTCAGCGGACTGCGCCGAGCTGCAGGCCGCAGGCGGAGGCAAAGCTGCGGCGTGCCCGCGCGAGGTCGGCGGTCGCCAGCCCACGGTCCTGCTCCGACATCGAGGACGGGTCGGCGCGGAACGGCGCCAGCGCCATGCGCAGCGCGAATTCCGCCATCCGCACATGGTCGAGTTCAGCCTGGCTCATGCCTTCCATCCGCGCGTCCATGCGGGCATTGCAGGAGTTCATCAGTTGCGCGTCGAGGCTGCCGGCCGGTAGCGCCGCCTGCGCCTGCGCGCTGCTGACAAAAGCGGCGGCGAGCGCCAGGGAAAGGAAGCTGGATTTCATCGGCTTGCGCATGGTGGCAGGAGGTTTCCGGCGTTTTATAGGCAGGCCCGCTGAGCCCCGGCTGAATACGCTGAACAGGTCAGACAACGCATTGTCGTCCGTGTCGATGACGTTCCGGTAGCGCCGGCCGGCAGGCCGCCGCGCAGCGAGCGCCCGGGCCCGACCAACGGCGCTCGGGCTGGCTGCGGTTCAGGGCCGGGACAGGGCCTGGGGCGGATAGTGCCTGCATTCGTCGGTCGCCTGCCGAACCTGCCTGCCGCAGGTCCACTGGCGCCGGCAGGAGATTTGCCCATGGACCGTCCCTTGATCTATCCCGGCTGCAAGTTCGCCCTGCCGGCCCTGCTGTTGCTACTGGTCTGCGGGCTGCCGGCCCAGGCCGCGCCCGAGGCCGTCGCCGCCCCGGCGGCGGTGCCGGGCACCGGGGGCGCCGCTGCGGCCGGCGTGACGCCGAAGCCGGCGGCGGCCCAGCCCAGGCCCGCCAAGCCGAGGAAGCCGCGGCCGCGACGCTATTCCAAGGCCACCCTGAATGCCTATCAGCCCGACCCGGCCCAGCTGATCCTCCAGTCCGACACCGCCCCGCCGGCCGCTCCCGGCCCCGACGCGGTTGTCGCCGCCGATCAGATCCCGGCCGCCACCGTGTCGGAAACCCCGCTCAGCGAGCTGCTGGAAACCGACCAGCCGACCCGGCCTGCCGGCAACAAGCACCGGCGGCTGCCGGCGCAGGAGGAAGCCCAGGCCCTGAGCCGCGCTGCCGCGCTGCCAGACGAGCAGACCCAGGAGGACCCGACACAATCCGAGAAGGCCGAAGGCAAGGTCGAGCAGGGCCTGGAAACCGGCCCGATGCGTCTGCAGGTCCGCAAGCAGGCGGTGCAGATGTCGGTGGAGATTCCCTTCAAGTAGCGGGATATTCAGCCCGCGCTGCCACTAGAGCGAGCCCAGGAAGCGCTCGATCAGCGGCGTCACCTGCTCCGGGTGGGTGAGGTTGGCGGCGTGGCCGGCGCCGGGGATCACTTCCAGCCGGGCATTCGGCAGCGCCGCAGTCATCGCCTCGGCCGCTGATAGTGGGATCGCCGCGTCGGCCTCGCCGTGGATCACCAGGGTCGGCACGCGGATGCGCGACAACTCGCCACGGATGTCGTCGCGGCTCGCCAGGGTGTGGAAGATCTGCGCCAGGTTGGCCGGGCGCACCGCCGCCCACTTCTGCTTCCAGGCCGGAGCGCGGGCATAGCCGGCGCCGAGGACGATGTGCTCGATGGTCGTCGCCATCTCCGCCGACAGGCCCTGCGCCATCCAGGTCTGGATCAGCTGTTCGTACTGCGGCAGGGTGTCCGCCGCTTCCGGGCCGGCCTGGGTGTCGATCAGGATCAATGCCTGTACCAGGGCCGGGTGGCGCAGCGCTGCGCGCAGCGACAGGTAACCACCCTGGGACATGCCGGCGAACACCGCCTGCCGTACCCCGAGCTGCGCCAGCAGGCCGGCAAGGTCGTCAGCCGAGTCGTAGTAGCTGAACGGCGCGCTGGCGTCGTTGGTGAGGCCGTGGCCGCGCTCGTCCCAGGCGATCACCCGGTAGCGGTCCTTCAGCGCCTTGATCTGCGGCGCGAACATCGCATGGTCCATCAGCAGGCCGTGCGAGAAGACGATGGCAGCGCCCGCGCCGCCGGTGTCGAGGTAGTGCAGTTGCTGACCATTGATGGCGGCGTAGGGCATGGCGCGTCTCCTCCTGAGCACGTCGGCGTGTGGTGGCCGCACGGTAGTCCGCGCCGACGGCCCTCACAAGCACCGACACTCCGCTAGCATCCGCACTGACCCCGGCGCTGGAGCGCGGACTGTGAAGAGCATCACCAGCTGCGCCCTGCCCGAAGGAGCCCTGCTGCTGCGCTATGCCGGAGCGCAGGGCTATGCCGACTGCTATCGCACCGAGGTCCCCGGCCCGGTGTCCCTGGCCCAGTACGTCGAGGCCTTCTACACCAGCCCGCTGTTCAGGCTCGAACGCGGCATCCTCAAGCTGGCGGTGGCCCGACCGTCCAGCGACGCCCAGGCCCGGCAGCTAGGCGAGGGCCGCATCGACGCCTTCGCCGCCTGGACGGTGGAAGCCCGCGCCCCGGGGCAGCTGCTGCTGTGCGATTACCAGGGCCGCACCCGCTCCTGGCTGATGGTGCTGCCGTTGCCGGAGCGGACTGGCACCCGGCTCTATTTCGGCTCGGCGGTGGTGCCGACGCCGCGCTCGGTGCAGCGTGGCCGGCCGGCGATGGGCTGGCTGTTCCGTGCCCTGCTGGGCTTCCATCGCCTGTATTCGCGGCTGCTGCTGGGCGCCGCCCGCGCCGGTCTGTCCGGCCGCGCTTAGCGCCCGCGCTGGGCCGCGCGCAGGGCGTCGCGATCCGCTTCGTAGCCGCGCACGAAGCTGCCCAGCAGGCGATCCCAGATCGGCAGGAAGCCGCCGAAATTGCCGCGCACGCGGGCATGGTGAAAGTCATGGTGCAGGGCGCCGTCGGAGCCCGGCAGGAAGCGCGTCGGCGAGTAGGGCAGGTCGTAGCCGCAATGGCCCTCGGCGGCCTCCCACTGGCGGATCACCACCCAGAGGTAGACGGTGAGCACATGGGCGCCGACCAGCACGGGGCCGAGCGTCGCGATCAGGCCAGTGGCGACGTATTCGACCGGGTGCATGTTGTGGCCGGTGATCGCCCACGGCGTGTGCACCCGGTGATGCACGCCGTGCACGCGCCGGAACCACCAGGGCCGGTGCATGGTCCGGTGGAACAGGTAGTAGATGGCGTCATCGAGATAGATGAAGAACAGCAGCTGCAGCGCGATCAGCCAGACCGGCGGCAGCGGCCCGCCGTGCACGCCGCTGTAGCGCACCAGGGGCCAGACCAGTACCACGGTGGCGAGCATCCACAGGTTGTTGCGCAACCAGGCCCAGACCGAGGGCCAGAACAGCCCCGGCTTTTCGCGCCGGTTCTGGATGCGGTAGCGCCGCAGCCACGCGACATCCGCCTGCGCCGCCCAAGTCAGCGGCAGCGCGAAGGCCATGAAGGCGACCATGCCGACGACGATGGACGCCACCGGGAAGGTCCAGAACAGCGGCTCGCGGTAGAGCGCGAGCAGGGAATCGAGCAGGCTCATGCCGCCATGCTAGCGCCAGCGGCGCTCAGTCCGCGTGGCTGCGCAGCGCGCTGGCCAGGCGGTGAAAGGCCTGGTGCAGCGACTCGCGCAGCGGCGCCGGCGCGCCGAGCTCCGCCAGGGCGGTGTCCATGCACAGCAGCCATTGATCGCGCTCGGCGTCGCCGATGGCATAGCGCTCGTGGGCATGGCCCAGGCACATCGGCCCGAAGCGCTCGACGTAGACCAGCGGCCCGCCCAACCAGCCGCTGAGATAGGCCGCCAGCTTGGCCTGGATGAGATCCAGCGAGGCGCCGTGCATGGCGCGGATGCCCTGCGCCTCCGGCAGCCGCTCCATGGCCCGGTAGAAGGCGGCTGCCAGAGCCTGCACGCCGGCCTCACCGCCCAGGGTCTGGTAGGGAGTGGGTTTGCTCTGCATCGTGCGAGGCGCGCCGGCCGGTGGCTGGGATCAGCGCGCACTCTGCGACCTGGCAGACGGCCGGACATTGATCCGCGTCAGTGCGGTTTCCGGTGTCGCGCGGTCGGCGGCGGCGACACCCGGGCCGGTTCTTTCTAGACCGCGAGCAGCTCCACCTCGAACAGCAGGGTGGCATTGGGCGGAATCACGCCGCCGGCGCCGCGCGCGCCGTAGCCGAGCGCGGCCGGAATGATCAGGCGGCGGGTGCCGCCGACCTTCATGCCCTGCACGCCCTCGTCCCAGCCCTTGATGACCTGGCCGCCGCCGAGCGCGAACGAGAAAGGCTGGCCGCGATCCTTGCTGCTGTCGAACTTGCCGCCCTGCTTGCCGTCGTTGTAGAGCCAGCCGGTGTAGTGCACGCGCACCTGCTGGCCGGCCTTGGCTTCGGCGCCGGTGCCGGGGGTGGTGTCCTGGTACTGAAGGCCGGAAGGGGTGGTCTGCATGGTCGGGCTCGGTGTGCGGGTTGGGGCCGGCACTCTAGGCGCCCCGGCCGGCCGCCTGCAAACCCGGGCTAGGGCTGGATGCGCCGCTCGATCACTGGGGTCAGCGGCCTGCCGCCCGCGCCCTGCAACAGCTCCCGGGCCCAGCCCGGCATCGGGCCCAGGCGCCGCGCCAGCGGCAGCCAGTGCGGCGCCAGGCCGGCCGCCAGTTGGTAGCAGCTGGCGGCCGTGCGCGGCTGCCAGAGGCCGGAGAACCCGGCCACGCCGCGCGCGGCGCGCTGGCGGTCGAACTCCACCGTGGTGTGCTGGAACTCGGTGTGGGTCTTTGCCCCGCTGGCGTATTCGCTGAGCCAGAGCAGGGCCTGGTTAAGGCTGGCGCCCCGCGCGGTCTCGTACCAATACCAGTCCTCGCCCTGCAGCCGCGCGATCAGCGCCGCCGTCAGCAGGCCTTCCAGCGAATAGACCACGTAGTGCAGGGCATCGCGCTCCCCGAAGTCGTAGACCTGGCCGGCCGGCGTGATGCTGCGTTCGATCTGGTCGCGGTACAGCTGCCGGCTGCGCGCCATCAGCTCCGGGTCGCGCAGCGCGTAGGCGAGCGCCGTCGCCAGCTTCACCCGATGGCTCTGCCAGTTGTTGCGGCGGGTGCTCGGGCGCGGATCGCGCTGCTCGTCCAGATAGGCCAGGGCCATGCGCCGGAACAGCGCCTCGCTCCGCGTCTGCAGCGCCAGCGGGAACACGCCCTGCGCCCGGCCCAGGGCATAGGCCAGCGCCAGGTAGTGGAAGTCGGTCTCGCTGACCGGGTTGTAGCTGGGCTGGTACACCGCCACCCAGGCCTCCAGGTAGAGCCGCAGACGCTCGGCGTAGCCCGGCTCGCCGCTGGCGCGCGCCGCCAGCGCCAGGCAGAGCATGTCGAACCAGTCGCGGCTGACGTGTAGGCCTTCGCGCAGCGCCGGGTCGTCGCCGAGCCGGCCCTCGATCAGCACCTGGGCGCGGGCGCGCGGTGCGCGGGCAGCGTCGGCGCGCTCGCGCTCGCGCTCGCGCACCGCCCAGTCCAGCCCAGCCTCGCTGGCTGGCTCGCGCCCGGCCGCCGCCTGCAGCGGCGCCGGCAGGGCGCAGCTCAGGCAGAGGCAGAGGGCGAGCAGACGCGGGGACATGGTGGGGTGGTCCTGTTGAGGTGCTTGCGCGGCAAGGCCAAAGCTACAGGCAGTTGGTCGGGTGTGCGACGGATTCGCGTCTCTCGTGGAAGTTCGCAGCCTTTGCCGGAGGCAGTCGGCTGACAAAGGCTTGTCAGTAGTCCCAATACGGGACTAAACTGAATCCATGAGAGTCATCGCGCTGTCCACCCTGAAGGCTTTCTGGGCGCAGAGTCTGAGATACGCCGATGCTCAGGAGCCGGCACTGGCCTGGTATCGGGATGTGCTGAAGGCGGACTGGGCTACGCCTGCCGCCATCAAGGCGCAGTTCGGCACGGCCAGCATCCTCAAGGATGGCCGGGTGGTGTTCAACCTCGGCGGCAACAAGTACCGACTGGTGGTGTGGATCAACTACCCCTACCGGGTCGTCTACATCCGCTTCATCGGCACCCACCAGCAGTACGACGCCATCGACGCGCAAAGCATTTGAAGTCGCAGCACCCGGAGTTCGACCATGAACATCAAACCAATCCGCACCAAGGCCGACTACAAATCGGCCCTCAAGACCGTGGAAACGCTGATGGATGCCAAGGCCAACACGCCCGAAGGCGACATGCTCGATGTGCTGGTGACACTGGTCGAGGCATACGAGCGCCAGCATTTCCCCATGCAGCTACCGGACGCGGTCGAGGCCATCAAGTTCCGTATGGAGCAGCAGGGCCTGAGCGTGAAGGACCTGGAGCCAATGATCGGCCGCAGCAACCGGGTCTACGAGGTGCTCAACCGCAAGCGTGGGCTGACGCTCAACATGATCCACAAGCTGCATGTCGGCCTTGGGATTCCGGCCGAGAGCCTGCTCAGGCAGTCGGTGGTAGCTGCAGAATAGGCGCGGCGGACAGGTGCCAACTGAAGGTCGCAACCGCCGCCCCGTCCGAGACCCCGCCATGGCCCTGACCCTCTACGCCCATCCCTTCTCGTCCTACTGCCAGAAGGTGCTGATCGCCCTGTACGAAAACGGCATCGCCTTCGACTACCAGACCCTGGGTGCGCCCGATTCGCCGGCCAATCTCGAACTCGCGCGGCGCTGGCCGATCAAGCGCTTTCCGCTGCTGGTCGATGGCGATGCTTCGGTGATCGAGGCCTCGATCATCATCGAGCACCTCGATATGCACTACCCCGGTCGCACGCGCTGGATACCAGCCGAGCCCGCCGCCGCCTTGCAGGTGCGCTTCATCGACCGCTTCTTCGACAACTACATCCAGACCCATCAGCAGAAAGTCGTCTTCGACGCCCTGCGCCCGGCCGAGCAGCGCGATGCGCGCGGCGTGGCGGACGCGCTGGCCGCGCTCGAAACTTCCTACGGTTGGCTGGAGCAGTACTTGGCCGGTCGCAGCTGGGCAGTCGGCGATGCCCCCAGCCTAGCCGACTGCTCGGCCGCCCCGGCGCTGTTCTATGCCGACTGGACGCAGCGCATCGACAGCGCCCGCTATCCGAACGTCATCGCTTACCGCGAGCGGCTCAAGGCCTGGGCACCGTTCGCGCGCGCGGTGGACGAGGCGCGCCCGTTCCGGCCCTACTTCCCGCTCGGTGCGCCGGACCGGGATTGATCCGGCACTGGTCCCCTACTGCTGCAGCCGCAAGCGGCTGATCTTGTCGGCCTCGATCTCGGCGTCGGTGAAGGGCAGGCGCTTCCAGCGCTTGGCGGAGTACTCGCGGGTGAAGTCTGAAAAATGCGGGCTGGCCGGGTCGGTGGACTGGCTGTAGGTGACGAAGGCCTCCGCGTGCACGCCCGCCGCGCCCCAGGTCACAGTCTGGATGTAGCTGTTGCCATAACTCACGTCGTAGCCGGTGCTACTGAGGTTGGGGCCGTCCGCGATGGTGAACGCGCCCTCGAAGAACTGCCCGCCGAAGATCGGGATGTCGCGCAGGATGCAGCAGGGGTGCTGGATCGTGCCGAGCGTCGCATCGAAGGCGTAGCCGCTGGCCTTGACGCGGGTGACGGCGGTATCGAAGGCGGTCACCACCGCATTGGCACTGGTATCGAGATCGCGCGGGGTGTTGACCGGATCGCTGGCCGAGAACGGTACGCGCCAGAAGTCGCCACCGCGATCCGCCCCGGCCGTCAACGCCGACATGAACTCGCGCCAGACGTGTGCGCCGATGGAGTCGAGGCTGGCGCTGCCATCCCACTGCGCCAGCGCCGCGCAGGCCAGGGCCTTGTCGCCGGTGGCGCCGGGGCAGAGGTCGGCCAGCACGTTGGCCAGGCCGTATTCGGCGGTCTTGATGCGCGCTGATAGCGTCACCTGCTGCAGCAGCGGCAGCGTGAACTTCGGTGCGGGTGCGAGGCCATCGCTGCCGTCGAGCCGCTTCTGCATCTGGGTGATGGCCTGCTGGGTGCGGTAGGAGCGCACCGCTGCCTCGTCGCCGATGATGCGGGCATAGCCGGTGATGGGCTGCAGCGGGTTGGTCAGCCAGTAGCTGTCGTTGTTGTTGGCGACCCAGTCGTCGCGCTGCAGGCTCGGCAGGTTGGCCCGGCCGAAGATACCGGGCGCCGGCGCGTCGGCGTCGGTCAGCCACTCGCAGCTCTCGCTATTGCCGTTGAGCACCGGCAGGCCCGGCACCAATGCGCCGATGGCGGTGTTGATCGGCACCGCGCCGCAGGTCTGCACCAGGCTGTCCGGCACGTTCGGCACCACCGAGAGGTCGCCGTAATAGGCCTTGCCGCCAGGGCCGCTCGCCACCGTGTTGACCCAGGGGATGCCCAGCACCTTGCCGTGGTTGTCGATGAATTCGTCCAGCGACTTCGAAGTGTTCCAGGCGTAGAACTGGTTGATCAGGCGGTCGTTCTCGGCGTTGGCGTCGCGCAGGGTGTAGGCCTTGGCCGGCGTCCAGCCCAGCACCGGCGCGCCGCTGGCTTCGAGCACCAGCATCGGGCCGTAGTGGCTGCGGTAGAGCGTGCGGCTCTCCTGGCTCAGGCTGCCGTCGGTCTCCTTCACGTCGATGGTGAGCGGCACCTGCTCGATGTCGCGGAATCCCGTCCCGTACTGGTACTGGAAGGGATTGAGCGGATTGAGCGTCAGTTCGTAGAAGGTGAAGCGATAGGCCGTGGACACCGTGTGGCTCCAGGCGAAGTGGTTGTTGAAGCCGATCAGCACGCCCGGCACGCCGTGCAGCGCCACGCCCTCGATGTCGAGCTTGCCCGGCACCGTCAGGTGCGCCAGGTAGAGCCGCTCCGGCCCGGTCCAGGGGAAGTGCGGATTGCCGAACACCATGCTGCTGCCGTCCTGCGTGGCGTCCTTGCCCAGCGCATACATGTTGCTGCCGAAGCGCTTGCCGCGCAGTTCGGTGAAGTAGCGCAGCGGGCCGGGGTCGGCCTTCAGCGCGGTAGCGGCGGCGGGCGCCGACAGCGTCACCGGCGGCGCGGCGGCCGGTTTGGCCTTGGCGATCTCGTTGATGAACACCGAGGAGCTGGCGATGATCGCCAGCCGGTAGTAGCGCCGGTACATGTCGTCGGGGCTGATCTCGAACAGCCAGTCGCCGCTGCGGCAGGCGAGGTGGCGGCCGGCGTGACCGCCGCTTTTCAGCTCGCGGATGTAGCGGTTGTAGCCATCGACGAAGCCCTGGGTGATCTGCCGGAACTCCGGCACCGTGCCGCTGCGCTGATGCTCGATGGCAGCCGCATTGGCCGACAGCTTCCAGAAGAAGTCGCTGTCGACGTTGTTGGCGCGCACGCCGTTGGGCACGATCAGGTAGCTGCCATCGCGGCCGAAATACTTGCTGCGCTCGCCACGGATGGTGACCAGGTCTTCCTGCAGCACGCAGAGATTGTCCTCGGCAAAGCTGTAGCCATAGCCGTAGCCCATCGAGCCCAGGTCCTCGGCCTTGATGTGCGGCACCCCGAGCCGGGTGCGGGTCACGGTCACGTCGTACTTGCCGGCCGAGCCGACACCGGCGGCCGGCGCGGTCGAATTGCCGCAATGGGCCAGTAGCAGGGGCATCGCAAGCGCGACGGTGAGCCGCAGCAGGGTATTCATGGTCATCTCCTCCACCGGCTTCTTGGTGCCGGGGTTCTTGGTTTGGTGTCACTACGCTCACTGCCTAACGGCTGCGGGTTCGAGGCGAGGACAGTTCGGGGAGTTTTTGAAGTCGGCGTCTCTTGGGTGAGCGAGGAACTGCTCTCACAGAGTCTGCGGAAACGAGGGCGTGTAGCCCGGATGGAATCCGGGATTTCGGAGTCCTGCAAAAGCCCCGGATTGCATCCGGGCTTGCTAGGTGCTGCCGAGCTTGGTCGTTCGATTGAACAGTAGCGTGCGCCGTGCGCACGAAGACGCGGGTATAGATCGAAGGCCCCGTGCACAAGGTGCACGCTACATTGCTGCAGCCATGTACTAAAGTCGTCACTGGCTGGCCGACCTTCCCGATGCTGTTCACCTGGGGCCGGTTGGTGAGCGGGGCGAATGATCTGGAGAAGCGGATGCAGTCGGTCAATTTGAAGAAGCTGTTGGGATAAGACAGTGGCCAAGCCCTCCGTTTTCTTCGCCGCGATGCTGCGTGGCCAAGCCGCCAAACAGGTCGAGCAGGCGATTACCGTCAGTGGTTTGCTCAAGAAGCCCGGCAGCATGGGCTGGCCGGCCGGCAACCGTCATCAGTCGCTGTCCGACCTGCAGGCGCATCCGATCGACCTGAGGCGCCTGCTCAAGGTGGGTGCCGATGTGCGCTGCGCGCCGGTGGTGCTGCGGCTGGATCGCATCGAGGGGCGGGGCCGCGACGGCGTCACGCATTGGGAGCTGCGACCGGAGAAAAGTCCCGGGCTGGATCGCCTGCTGGATGGCATTCGCCGCGCGCTCGTCGAGCACGGCCTCGACAAGGGCTCGCGCAACAGCCCACACGTCACCTTGAGTTACCGCGCGCCCTTCAGGCTGGAGCAGCCGCTGCGCCTCGAGCCGCCCATCGAATGGCGCATCGACCAGTTTCAGCTGGTGCGCAGCACGGGACATGGCCCGACCTATCACTACGAAGAGCTGGGCCGCTGGTCGCTGGACGGCGCACCCGAACCAGAAGGTTCGCAGCTCGCGCTGCTCTAAATCCGTAGCCCGGATGAAATCCGGGATTTTGCAGATCATTAAAGGCCCTGGATTTCATCCAGGCTACGCTTGCTACGACCCTAGTAAGGCTCGTCGAACGTTTGTTGTCCAGGTGGATAAGAGATTAGGACTGTAGGGATACTATTCTTTTGCACTCGCTTAAAAGTATCCAAGACCGATTCCATGGCATTAAGTGAGACGTTGGCTAGATTTTGGATGACAGCAAGATCCTGCCTGGACGTTGAAAACCAGTCATCTCCCTTACATTTTTTGATCCTGATTTCAAGCTGGCGGCAGACATAGATGAGGGAAAGGTAGCTATCCACACGATCTGACCTTAAATACATTGCATCCGGAACTTGACTCTCCAATTCATCTAACCCGATGAGCTTAATTGGCCCTCCTCCCCAAGGCTCACCTGCCAACGCTTTTGCTGCTTCGTCTCTGATCTTTAGAAGGCTCTCTCGTAACGTGTCTAAATCATGTTGCCGAGTTAGCACCAGCTTGCGTGCATGCACCCATTGTTCCGTCCGTTTTTCTAACCTACGTTCCAAGTCTGCGCTGACTCGGAATGCCAAATCTTTACGCTGAGAAGCTACGTAAATCCAGAGACTTATGGCGAGTGCGAGTATGGAGCCTACTGCTTGTATCCAAGCAGCAAGGTCACCCAAATTTATGTGGAATTGAGCATGAAACATCTTCGAACCCCAAGGCCATTGCGAGCGTCCGAGAGCTACGAATGGCGACCGTGGCAGCTCAATCCCAGCTCAAAGCCCCACCCGTCTGGTACTCGGTAACGCGAGTCTCAAAGAAGTTCTTCTCCTTCTTGAGATCGATCACCTCGCTCATCCACGGGAAGGGGTTCTCCGCCGGCGGGTAGACGGCCTTCAAGCCGATCTGGGCGCAGCGGCGGTTGGCGATGAACTTCATGTACTCGTTGAACATGGCGGCGTTCAAACCCAGCACGCCGCGCGGCATGGTGTCGTGGGCGTACTTGATCTCCAGCTCGGTCGCTTCCTTGATCATGTCCAGCACTTCCTGCTGGAACTCGGCGCTCCACAGGTGCGGGTTTTCGACCTTGATCTGGTTGATGACGTCGATGCCGAAGTTCATGTGCATGGCTTCGTCACGCATGATGTATTGGATCTGCTCGCTGACGCCGATCATCTTGTTGCGGCGGCCGAAGCTGAGCAGCTGCACGAAGCCGACGTAGAAGAAGATGCCTTCGAACACGACGTAGAAGGCGATCATGTCGCGCAGGAAGCGACGGTCCATTTCCGGCGTGCCGGTGTGGAAGTCGGGGTCGGCCAAGCTTTGGGTGAAGGGCAGGCTCCAGGCCGCCTTGTCGTGGATCGACGGCACCTCGCGGTACATGTTGAACACCTCGGCCTCGTCCAGGCCCAGGCTCTCGATGCAGTACTGATAAGCGTGGGTGTGGATGGCCTCCTCGAAGGCCTGGCGCAGCAGGTACTGGCGGCACTCGGGGTTGGTCAGGTGCTTGTAGACGGCGAGCACGAGGTTGTTCGCCACCAGCGAGTCGGCGGTGCTGAAGAAGCCGAGGCTGCGCTTGATGATGGTGCGCTCGTCTTCGGTGAGTCCGTGCGGGTCCTGCCAGAGGGCGATGTCGGCCGTCATCTGGATTTCCTGCGGCATCCAGTGGTTGTTGCAGGCGGCGAGGTACTTCTCCCAGGCCCACTTGTACTTGAAGGGCACGAGCTGGTTGAGGTCGGCGCGGCAGTTGATGATCTTCTTGTCGTCGACGCGGATGCGCGCGCCGCCCATCTTGATCTCTTCCAGACCGGTGGCGCCGCCCTCGGCGAACAGCGCGTCCTGCTTGGGCGCAGCAGCGTGGCTAGTCATGGTCGCGGCTCCCACGATGGCGGGATGCGGTGTGTAGCCACCGACCTGCGCCGGCTTGGCGGCGGCGGGCTGGAGGGCAGGGCTGGCGGGGGTGTCGTCCCATTCGAGCATGTTCGGTTCCTTCGGTATTGTTCAGACCCCTGCTCGTCCGCAGGGTTGCGTTCAATTCAGTGTCTCTGAGCTGCAAGAACCCGCGCGGGGCGGGTTCTTGCAGGGCGTGCATGGCGACTCGCGCCGACCTACTGACAAGCCTCGCAAGTCGGATCTTCCAGCGAGCAGAGCTTGGGCCCCGCCGATATCCCCTGCGCTTCGGCGGTCATCGCCTTGGCGACGATGGGGCCGCTGTCGGCGCTGCCATTGCCCACCATGTTCAGACGGCCATCGGTGATGGTGGTCTTCTCGGTGTGGGTGGCGCCCAGGCTGCGGAGGTAATACGTGGTCTTGAGGCCCGAGAGCCAGGCGTGCTTGTACAGCTCGTCCAGCTTGCGGCCGCTGGGCTGGGCCATGTACAGGTTCAGGCTCTGGGCCTGGTCGAGCCACTTCTGGCGGCGGCTGCCGGCATCCACCAGGCGCTTGCTGTCGATCTCGAAGGCGCACTTGTAGATGGCGCGCAGCTCGGCCGGCACGCGGTCGATCTTCTGCACGCTGCCGTCGAAGTACTTCAGGTCGTGGGCCATCACTTCGTCCCACAGGCCCAGCTTCTTCAGGTCGTTGACCAGGTACTCGTTGACCACGGTGAAGTCGCCCGAGAGGTTCGATTTCACGTACAGGTTCTGGTACGTGGGGTCGATGCTCTGGCTGACGCCGATGATGTTGCTGATGGTCGCGGTCGGGGCAATCGCCATGCAGTTGCTGTTGCGCATGCCGCTCACCTTGATCTCGGCGCGCAGGCCGTTCCAGTCAAACTGGCCGGACTGGCTGCGGTCCTGCACCAGATGGCCGCCGCCGCGCTGCTGGGCCAGGATCTCGATGGAGTCGATCGGCAGAATGCCCTGATCCCAGAGGCTGCCCTTGAAGCTGGAGTAGGCGCCGCGCTCCTGCGCCAGCTGGTTGCTGGCCTTGATCGCGTAGTAGCTGATCGCCTCCATGCTGGTGTCGGCGAACTGGATGGCGGCATCGCTCTCGTAGGCCAGGCGCAGTTTGTACAGCGAGTCGTGGAAGCCCATCACGCCCAGGCCCACCGGACGGTGGCGCAGGTTGGAATTGCGCGCGGTCGGCACCGAGTAGTAGTTGTAGTCGATGACGTTATCCAGCATCCGCATGGCGGTGCTGATGGTCTTTTCCAGCTTGGCGAGGTCGAGCGTGCCGTCGGCCTTGATATGCGCCGGCAGGTTGACCGAGCCCAGGTTGCAGACCGCGATTTCCTGACCCGCCTTGGTGTTGAGCGTGATCTCGGTGCAGAGATTGGAGCTGTGCACCACGCCGACATGCTGCTGCGGGCTGCGCAGGTTGCAGGGGTCCTTGAAGGTGAACCAGGGGTGGCCGGTTTCGAACAGCATGGCCAGCATCTTGCGCCACAGGGTGACGGCCGGCATGCGCTTGTAGTTCTTGATGCGGCCGTCGTCGGCCAGCTTCTCGTACTCGTTGTAGCGCTTCTCGAAGGCGGCGCCGGTGAGGTCGTGCAGGTCGGGCACTTCCTCGGGGCTGAACAGGGTCCAGGGGCCTTCTTCCAGCACCCGCTTCATGAACAGGTCGGGAATCCAGTTGGCGGTGTCCATGTCGTGCGCGCGGCGGCGCTCGTCACCGGTGTTCTTGCGCAGGTCGAGGAATTCCTCGACGTCGCGGTGCCAGGTTTCCAGATAGGCGCAGAGCGCGCCCTTGCGCTTGCCGCCCTGGTTCACCGCGACGCAGGTGTCGTTGGCGACCTTCAGGAAGGGGACGACGCCATTGGACTTGCCATTGGTGCCCTTGATGTAGCCGCCCATGCCGCGTACCGGCGTCCAGTCGTTGCCGAGGCCGCCAGCAAACTTCGACAGCATGGCGTTGTCGTGCACCGCGCTGAAGATGCCGTGCAGGTCGTCCGGCACCTGGGTGAGGTAGCAGGACGACAGCTGCGGGCGCGGCGTGGCGCTGTTGAACAGGGTCGGCGTGCTCGACATGAAGTCGAACGAGCTGAGCAGGTTGTAGAACTCGATGGCCTTGGTCTCGCGGTCCACCTCGTTGATGGCGAGGCCCATGGAGACGCGCATGAAGAAGGCCTGCGGCAGCTCGAAGCGCTTCTTGTTGCGGTGGATGAAGTAGCGGTCGTACAGGGTCTGCAGGCCCAGGTAGTCGAACTTGCCGTCGCGCTCGGCGATCAGCGCCTTGCCCAGGCGTTCGAGGTCGTACTCCATGCAGCGGGCGTCGAGCAGCTCTTCCTTCACGCCGCGCTCGATGTAGGCGCGGAAATAGTCCGGGTAGAGGCCGGCCATCTCGCTGGCGGTCGGGCGGGTCTGGGCCTGATCGAGGAACTTGAGGGCCTCGTGGTACAGGGCCACGGTCAGCAGGCGGGCGCTGACATAGGTGTAGTTCGGCTCCTTCTCGATCCGCGCGCGGGCGGCGAGGGTGAGCGCCTGGCTCAGCTCGGCTTCCGGAATGCCGTCGTAGAGGTCACGCACGGCGGCGTTGACCACTTCGGTCACGTCGACGCCAGTCAGGCCGGCGCAGGCCTCGCGCACCAGCACGGTCAGGCGGTCCTGGTCCAGCGGCAGGCTGCGGCCATCGTCGAGCTTGACCGTGAGGCCCGGGCGGGCTGACTCGGCCGGCGATTTGGCGGCCTGCTCGGCGGCGCGCTTCTTGGACTGCTCCTCGCGGTAGAGCACGTAGGCGCGGGCGATCTTGTGCTCGCCTGCGCGCATCAGGCCGAGTTCGACCTGGTCCTGGATGTCCTCGATATGGACGGTGCCACCGCCGCTCATGTTGCGGGCGAGCGCGGCGGCGACGCTGCGGGTGATCGCCTCCACCTTCTCGCGCACGGCGGCGCTGGCGGCGGCGCCGCCGCCTTCCACGGCCAGGAAGGCCTTGGTGACGGCAATGCTGATCTTGCTGGCGTCGAAGGCGGTGACCTTGCCATTGCGACGGATCACCTTCAGGCCGCCCGGGGCGGTGGCCGCGACTTCGGCCATGCCGGCGGCGGGGGCAGCCGACGGCGGGAGGGCGTCGGGCTTGCTGGAGCTGAGGCTGCTGGAACTTTGCATGAGGACAATCTCCCTTTGAACGGCTTGCGGGCTTCGTGCCGCGTGTTGGTTGCGTTTGGATGCTGTCGCCTGCCGGGCTGGCGCGGCGTCCGGAGACGCGGGCTGGCCCTGGCAAACGGTTGCCGATGGCGGATGAGAGGCTGGACCGACGATAACGCGCGGGTGGGGGGGCGTCAACGAATTTTCACAAAATGTTGTGGTGTTGCAGTGCATCAACCACTAGATAGTGTGTTTTGTGTTTGCGCAAGTGGCCAACAAGTTGTGGATAAGTGCGGGGTTAAAACCGCAAATCACGGGAAAACAGGGGCTTAGGCGGCCCCGCTTATTTTGCCGCCAGCGCCGAAGGCGACGGGGCCGCCCCGGCCCGGTCGCCGCCCGGATTCAGCAGACCATGCCGCTGGCCTTGGTGGCGGCGGCGTCGAAGATCTTCTCGGCATTGGCGGCCAGGAAGTGCTTGAAGATCAGCGGCCGGCCGTCGTCCTGCCAGAGCGGGGTGCCGTCCTCGGCCCGCGCCACGCTGCGCTCGATGATTTCGACGAACTGCTTCTCGGTGGCGGCCGAGCCCTCGCGGCCGTCGGCTTCCAGCACCGGGGTGGCCATGGTCGCGGCCATGGTCGCGGTCTGTCGCAGCTTGGTGCCGGGCGCGCCCTGGATCGCCGGCAGCAGCCGGAAGCCGCGCGCTGCCATGGTCGCGGCCATGGTCTCGATGCCGTCAAAGCCGGCGGCGCGCACGTCGATGGTGACGTGGTTGAAGTCCG
Organism: Stagnimonas sp.; assembly: GCA_030696045.1. Classification (GTDB taxonomy): domain Bacteria; phylum Pseudomonadota; class Gammaproteobacteria; order Nevskiales; family Nevskiaceae; genus Stagnimonas. The sequence continues at coordinate 52,273 of JAUYNO010000075.1, forward strand.
GCCCCAGGGCCAGCGCGCTGGCGGCTTCCGGCGATACCGCCGCTACCGCTTCCAGGGTGCTGCGCTTCATCGGCGCGCCGTTACGGTTCATCAGCCGCATCGCGAAGTGCTCGACAAAGGCGTCGGCATCGGCGGCGCTCAGGCCGCCCTGCTGCTCGGCGCGCCCGATCTGGGCCAGGAAGGCGCCGTGATCGACGGCGGCAGCCTGCTGCGCGCAGTCTTGCCGCAGCAGTTCGGCGACCGCGGGCGGAAAGGCCTCCAGATCGACCTGGGAGACAAAGACCTTGAACTGGGTCGAGTCCTCGCCCGTTGCCTGCAGGTCGAAGCTGACCAGTTTCTTGGCCGGGAAGCGGTAGTCGCGGTCGCGGTGCAGGCCGAGCACCCGCGCGGCGCGCACGAACAGGGCGCGGACCTCGGGATCGGCGGTGCGGATGGCGCCGTGGTCGTTGCGGAACACGCCACCCTGCTGCTGTACCAGCTGGCGCAGGGCGACGAAGTCCGGGACATTGCTGGCGAACTTGGCGGTGGCGCGCTCGACGAAGCGGGCACGCAGGGCGGCGGGGGAGAGCAGGGTCATGGCGGCATCACATTGAATGGTGAACACGCCCTAGGGGCGGGGATCGGCGCGGATAGTGTCGCCCGGTTCCGGCGCGTCGAGCAGCAGTTTCGACGGCCGGCAGCTGTAGCGCACCACATCGCCGGTCTGCTGGGCGATGGGCACGCCGGGGCTGATCGCGCCCTCGCCGGCCAGGATCAGGGTCTCGCCCCGGCGCAGCAACAGCTCCTCGCCGTTGCCGGTCAGCACATAGCTGCCGTTCTTGCTCTCGTCGATGTAGAGGAATTTCTCGTGATCGAACTCGATGCGGCCGTGCACGCGGGAAACATTCTCGCCCGCCAGCGGCACCGCGCACTGGGCGTCGCGGCCCAGCCGCAGCGGGCAATCCCGGGGCGCGAACTGGCGCGGCTGGCCGCGCACCCGCAGCACCAGCTCCAGGTACATGCCGCTGCTGCTCAGGGTCTGGGCATTGGCGAGACGGGTCTCTGATTCGCCGGCCGGCGCCCAAAGCAGGGACACCTCGCGGCTGAGGCGCAGGTAGTCCGGCGGCAGCGGCTGGCCCTCGGCCCGCAGCTGCTTGAGAAAGGCCTCGGTGGCGCCGATGCCGTGGGACGGCACCTGGCTTACGAGGATAGGCAACTGGGGCACGAAGTCGCCCCGCAGATCCTTGCCGACCACGGTGCACTGGCCCCAGTCGAGCAGCACCTGCGCCGACAGCAGGCGCCGTACCGGATCGGCCAGGCGCAGGCGCTCGACCTCGGCGATGAAGGCCTGCGCCGCCTGCCAGCCCTCGGCGGCACTGCGGAAGCCGGCCAGCACCCGGGTGCTGGCGAGTTCCAGCGCCTGGCCGCGCGCGGCCTCCACCGCCAGGTTCAGCCGGTACCAGTCGTCATAGACGAGCACGCCATCGACGATGCGCGAGCCGCGTGCGTCGCTGAAGATCGCCAGCAGCGCGCAAGCATCGAAAGGGCGATTGCTGGGGAGCAGGGGCACGGTTCAATCCCCCGGATCTTCGGTGAGGCAGCGGTACAGGATGACGTCGCCGGTCTGTTCCACCAGGGTCGCGCCCGGGCTGATGACGCCATCGCTGAGCAGGGGAAAGCGGTCGGCGCGCAGGAACACCTCGTTGCCGGCGGTGGTCAGGTAGCTGCCGTTGCGGGAGTCGTCGCGCAGGTGGAAGCGGCCGGCGTCGTAGAGGATGGCGCCGTGCAGGCGCGAGACATTGGGGCCGCCGATGATCAGCGCGCAGGCGGAATCGCGGCCGATGGTGTAAGGGCAGTCCTCGGGCCGCACGGTCTGGCTGCTGCCGCGCCGGGTCAGGCGCAGGGCGAGGTGCCGCCCGCTGTCGCGGACGCTGGAGACATGGACGGTCTTCTCGCGATAGGTGCTGGCGCCATCGCGCCAGGGCAGCTCCATCACGCCCTTGAGGGCGGCGCTCTCGCCCTCGTGCAGTTCGAACGGCAGCAGCTCGGAGCGCACCGCCGGCTGCAGGTGGAGGATGGCGTCGTGCGTCAGCAGCAGGCTGTGATCGCGGGCGTGGCTGAGGATCTCGCGCACCCGGTCGACCGGCAGCTGCTCGGAACTCTCCGGCCAGACCTCCAGCACGGCGCGGCCGCAGTAGTTGCCGATCCGGCCGTCCGCCTGCAGCTCCTCGGCCAGACGCAGGAAGGCGAGCGCGGCGTCGAGCGCGTGCTCCATACGGTCGTACATGCCCAGGAACTCGCCGCCGCCGGTGACCGCGATCGCCGCGCTCGGGCGCTCCAGGGCCGCCTTCAGCTTGGCCTGGTGCTCGTTGCCGAGCGGGCCGCCGCCGCGCACCGGCGCGGCATGGGCGAGCAGGACGACGTTGACGCGGGCGTCGGTGGCGGCGGCTGGCTTCATGCGGCGTGATCGTCCTTGGGCATCGCGAACAGTGCTGACAGGCGCCAGTTGAGCGCGTCTGCCGGATCAGTGCAAGCCGTCACGGCACCGGCGGGCGTCGGGAGCGGAAGGCCGGCTGACAGCCCGGTCGCATGGCCGGTACTGCGCTTATACAATCGCCGGCATGATCCCGATCGACTCCGCAGCCGCATCCGGGCGTTACCAGAAGCACTGTCCGGGCTGCTTCCAGCTCAAGGAAGGTGCTGCGGTCTGTCCGCACTGCGGCTACGACGAGTCGACTCCGCGCAGCCCGTTGTTCCTGCCGCACGGCATGATCCTCGGCGGCCAGTACCGGGTCGGTCGGGTGCTGGGGCGGCCCGGCGGCTTCGGCATCACCTACCTGGGCTGGGACATCAACCTGCAGCAGCGGGTGGCGATCAAGGAATACCTGCCGCGCGAACTGGCGGCGCGCACCCAGGCCATGCTCGACGTCTGCGCCCACACGCCGGAAGACCGCCGCGGCTTCGAGTTCGGCAAGGAGCAGTTCCTGCGCGAGGCGCGCATCGTCGCCAAGCTCGATCACCCCAACATCGTGCGGGTGCGCAATTTCTTCAACGCCCATTCCACCGCCTACCTGGTGATGGACTACTACGAGGGCATGTCGCTCGGCGATTACCTGACCAATGTCCGCACCCGGCTGGAGCCGGAGCTGGCGATCCCCCTGGTCAAGCCCATCCTCGACGGCCTGCAGTACGTGCACGAGCGCGGCCTGGTGCACCGCGACCTGAAGCCGCACAACATCTACCTCGCCGCCGTCGGCCGCCCCATCGTGCTCGACTTCGGTGCCGCCCGGCAGGCGGCCGGCGACCGCGTGCAGAGCCTGTCGGTGGTGCTGACCGAAGGCTATGCGCCGCTGGAGCAGTACCAGCGCCGCGCCATCCAGGGCCCCTGGACCGACGTCTACGGGGTCGCCGCGACGCTGTACCGGATGATCGCCGGCCACGCGCCGCCGATCGCGCTCGATCGCATCGGCCAGGACCCGGTCGAGACCGACGGCTGGGAGGCGGTGCCCGAGGGCCTGATCCCGGCCATGCGCAAGGCGCTGGCGGTGCGCCCCAGCGACCGCTACCAGAGCGCCCTGGAATTCCGCACCGCGCTGGAACAGTACCGGAGCGTCGGCAGCCCGATCCCGGCCGAGGTCACGCCGGCCCGTGGTCGTCGCGAAACCGACCCCGTCTCGAAGCCGCGCGTCGGCACCCTGCCGCCGAAGCCGCGCAGCAACACCTTGCCGCCGATGACGCCGGTCTCGGCAGAGCGTCCGCCGGTGCCGCTCAGTCCGATTTCCTCGCGGGTGCCGGTGGACGCTCCGCTGATGTCGCCAGTGGTGCTGCGGGCGACGGCGCCGCCATCGACACCCACCGCGCCGCCGGTGTCGGTGCCGGTCGCAAACCCGGAAGCCGAGCGCGAGGACGCCATGCCGCCGCGTCCGGCCGGCGGCTATCCGCTGCTGAACCTGCCGCCGGGTGCGGTCGCCGCCACGCCGCGACCCGCCGAAGCGCCCGTGCCGCCACCGGGGCAGCCGCTCTACCGCCGGGTCGAGGAGGCCGGCGCACCGCCGGTGCCGATGTCGCGGCCTTCGCCGCAGGCGCTGCGGCGGCGTGCAGTGGACCGCAAGGGCACGCTCCAGCGCCGGGGCTTGTTGCTGGCGCTGCTGCTGGTCGCGTCCGGGGCGGTGGTCTATGTGCTGCTCAATCCACCCGGCGAGACGCCGGTGCCGCCGCAGGTGTCGCCCGCCGCGGCCGGCGAGCCAGCGGCAGCCACGCCGGCCACCCCCGATCCGCTGCCAGTGGCGGGTGTCCCGCCGCCGTCGCCGCCCGTCGACGCCGAGCCGCTGCTGCCCGGCGAGCCACCGGAGACGGTGGTGCTGCCCAGTGGCGAGCTGCCGGTGGCGGGCAGCGAGGGCCTGCTGGCGATGCGGTCGTTCCGGGTCGGCGTCACCGAGGTCACGGTCGGCCAGTTCCGCGACTTCGTCCGCCGCAGCGGCTACCGCAATCCGCGCTGGCAGAACTATCCCTGCGAGAGCGCCGGTGGCCGTCTGCCGGAATGGGACAATCCCGGCTATGCCCAGACCGAGGACTTCCCGGTGGTCTGCGTCAGCTGGGCCGATGCCAATGCCTACAGCCAGTGGCTGAGCCGCGAGACCGGCCTGCGTTACCGCCTGCCCACCGAGGCCGAATGGGAGTACGCCGCGCGCGCCGGCACCCGCGGCCGCTACTGGTGGGGCAATGAGGTGACCGCCGGCGTTGCCGCCTGCCAGAACTGCCTGCCCGAGGTGCCGACCCAACCCGCCGCCGTGCGCAGCTTCCCGGGCAATCCCTTCGGGCTCTACGAGACCCTAGGCAATGCCCGCGAGTGGACCTGCTCCAGCTACCAGTCCGCCGGGGTCAGCAACCGCTGTGGCACGCCCGGTGAAGACAGCCGGGTGGCGGTGCGGGGTGGCTCCTGGCAGCAAGGGCAGGAGGCGCTCGACATCAGCAGCCGCGAGGGCTTCGAACCCTACCGCCGCAATGTCTGGACCGGCTTCCGTGTGGTGCAGGATTTGCCGGGCGGATAAGGGTTCCCCTGCGGTACGGCGCCGACTCGCCCGGCTCGCATCCCGTCCGCTGCGCGGTCGTAGGCTCGCGGCGCACCGCCGCAATGTCTGGGCCGGTTTCCGCGTGGTGCAGGATCTGCCGGGCGGATAGGGACGGGCGCCGACCTCAGCCGCCGCGCAGGGCCTCCACCACCCGCATCCGCGCCGCCCGGATCGCCGGTGGCAGGCCGCCCAGCAGGCCGATGAGGGTGGCCCAGATCAGGCCCTTCTGCATCAGCTCCGGCGTCACCGCGAAGTTGAAGGCGATCTGGGTGAAGTTGGCGCCGAGGGTGGACACCGTCATGTTGTTGAACAGGACGTAGGCGACCGCCGCGCCCAGGACGCCGCCGGTCAGCGCCAGCAACAGGGCCTCGGTCAGCACTGACAGCACCACCGGCAGGCCGGAGAAGCCGATCGCGCGCAGGGTGGCGATCTCCACCTGCCGGGTGGAGACCGCCGAGTACATGCTGTTGAGCGCGCCGAACAGCGCGCCCACCGCCATGATCGCCGCCACCACCGAGGTCAGCATGCCGATCTGCTGGGTGAATTGCTGCGACTGGCTGGAGTAGTAGGCGACCTCGGTGCTGGCATCGACCTGCAGGCGTGGGTCGGCCTTGATCGCCGCCTGGATGCCCGGGAGGCTCTGCGCCGACTGCATCTGCGCCAGCATCGACGAGGCCGAGCCACCACGCCCGAAGGCCGAGCGGGCGGTGTTGGCATCGGTCCAGAGTTCGGACTCGTGGGCATCGCCGTCGGCGCTGAAGGTGCCGACCACGGTCCACTCCGAGCCCCGGAATTTCAGCACCGCGCCGAGCTGGACACCCTGGAACTGGTTGGCGGCGCCCTTGCCGACCACCACTTCGCGCAGGCCCGGGGTGAACCAGCGGCCCTCGATCAGCTTCGCCTCGGGTCGCAGTTGCAGGCCCAGGGGCTCGACGCCGCGCAGCGAGACATTGACGTCGGCGCGCTGGGCGCCTTCGCCCCGGCGCAGTTCGGTGATCACCACCAGCTCCGCCGACACCAGCGGCCGGCCCTCGGCATCGCGGGCGAGGCCCGGCAGTTCGCGCAGCAGCGGCAGGATGTCCGGCATCAGCGTCGACGACAGCTCGCTGGTGACGCCGCCGGCCAGGACCATCAGGCGGTCGTCCTTGCCGGTGGCCTTCAGGGTGGCGCCGAAGCCCTGGGCCATCGACAGCATCGCCACCAGCACGCCGACCACGCCGGCAATGCCGATGACGATCACCAGGGAAGAGCCAAGCCGCTGTGGAATCGCCCGCAGGTTCATCAGGGTGATGGCGAGGATCTGTTTCATGGCTTGTTCCCTAGCGGCCGCTGAGGCCGTCGACGATCGACAGCCGCATGGCCCGCAGCGCCGGTGGCAGCCCGACCAGCAGGCCGACCCCGAGCATGCTGGCGACCGCGATCAGCCAGACCGTGGCATCGGCGCGCAGGGGCGGAAAGGAAACCGGCGCGTGCGCCAGCGCGACCATGGCCGCGCTCGCCAGCGCCATGCCGACCAGGCCGCCGATGACGCACATCAGCAGCGATTCGGCGAGCACCAGGCCGAGCACGCCGCCGTTGCTGAAGCCCAGGGTCTTGAGCACCGCCAGCTCCGGAATCCGCTCGCGCACTGCCTGGCTCATGGTGTTGCCGGTGAGCAGCAGGATGGTGAAGAACACGGCGCCGAGGATGGCGTTGAGGATGAGGCTGAGGTTGCCGACCTGGCGCACGAAGTTGAGGTTGAACTCCTTCTCCGACTGGGTCTTGGTCTCGTCCGGCGAGTTCTCGAACATGGCATCGACCTGGCGGCCGATGGCCTCGGCGCGGTTGGGGTCGGTGATGCGCAGCACGTAGATGCCGGCCGTGCCCTGGCCGAACAGGCGCGCCTCGTCGAAGTAGTCGTAGCGGATGTACATGTTGCCCATGCGCGGGCAGGAGTCGGCCGTGGTGTTGTCGAAGATGCCGACCAGGTCAAAGGCCCAGGCGCGCGAGCCATCCTTGAGCGGAAAGATCTGGCTGTTGAGCGGAATACGGTCGCCGACCTTCCAGCCGAAGCGTTCGGCCAGTTGCCGGCCGGCGACGGCGGCCGTGCGCGAGCCTTTCCAGGCCTCGGCCTGCTCGGCGGGCAGGGTGCATTCGGTGAAGGTCTTGAGCCAGCGCTCGGGCACCACCGCGAACTGCGGGAAGAAATTCTTCGGGTCCTTGTAGACGCCGCCGAAGAACTGCGACCAGGACACTTGCTCGACCCCGGGCACCGCCTCCAGCTGCGGCAGCAGGCGCAGCGGCAGCGGCGAGGTGAAGGAAACCCGCGCCTGGGTAATCAGCAGATTGGCGCTGAGGTTGATGGTGCCGCCGTAGAACAGCGAGTTGGCGGCCTGCAGCAGGCCCAGCAGCAGGAAGGCGGCGACCAGCGAAAACATGGTCAGCCAGGTGCGCGTCTTCTTGCGCCAGAGCGTGGCCCAGAGCAGGGGGAAGTATTTCATGGCGACCTCCGCGCTCAGTGCACCGGCGCGTCCGCCAAGGCGCCTTTATCCATATGCACCTGGTGGCTCGCGAACTCGGCCGCCTTGGGGTCGTGGGTGACCATGATGATGGTCTTGCCGTGCTGGCGGTTGAGCGTCTGCAACAGGCCCAGGATCTCGTCGGCGGTCTTGCGGTCGAGATCGCCGGTGGGCTCGTCGCAGACCAGGATGGTCGGGTCCGCCACCAGGGCGCGGGCGATGGCGACGCGCTGCGCCTGGCCGCCCGAGAGCTCGTTGGGCTTGTGGCTGGCGCGGTCGGCGAGGCCGACCACGGTCAGCGCGATGCGCGCGCGCTCGGCGCGCTGGCTGGCCGAGAGCTTGGTCAGCAGCAGTGGCAGCTCGACATTCTTCTGCGCCGTCAGCATCGGCATCAGGTTGTAGAACTGGAACACGAAGCCGACGTGGCGGCCGCGCCAGGCGGCGAGCCGGGACGACTTGAGCTGCTCGATGTTCTCGCCGGCGACGATCACCGAGCCGGTGGTGGGCTGGTCGAGGCCGCCGATGAGATTGAGCAGGGTGGTCTTGCCGGAGCCGGAAGGCCCCATCAGCGCCAGGAAATCGCCCTTGGCGACCTCGAGGTCGAGATTCTTCAGCACCTCCACGCTCTGCTTGCCGCGGGTGTAGGTCTTGCTGACGCCGCGCAGCTGCACGATGGCTTCACTCATCATTGGCTCCTTGCACCTTGACCTGGTTTCCGTCCGATAGCTTGCCGAATTCGCCGACCGCCAGCGACTCGCCACCGCTGAGTCCTTCGAGCACCGCCAGATAGCCATTCTCGGCTGCCTCGGTGCGCACCACACGGCGGCTGACGGTGCTGCCCGACAGCAGCCAGACCGCGTCGCCGTCGAGCGCCTCGGCCGGCATCAGCACCCGCCGGGGCAGCGGCGCGGCGCTCGGTGCCGGGCGCTCGGCGAGAAAGCTCACCCGCGCGCCCATGTCCGGCAGGATGCGGGCGTCGAGCGCCTCGCCCGCCAGGCGTTCGAAGCCGACCCGCACCTTCACCGTCGCCTTGCTGCGGTCGGCGGTGGGGATGATGGCGACCAGCCGCGAGGGAATCTCCCAGTCCGGATAGGCATTGAGCTTGGTGCTGGCGCCCTGGCCGTCCCGGACCTTGTTGAGGAAGTTTTCGTTGACGTCGACTTCCACTTCCAGCGAGTTCATGTCGACCAGGGTGCCCAGCCCGGTGCGGGTGCCGGCGCCGCCAGCCGACAGCGGCGAGATCATCTCGCCCGGCTGCGCGTTCTTCACCGTGATGACGCCGGCGAAGGGCGCGCGCACCACGGTGTCGTCGAGTTGCTGGCCGATCACCGCCAGCTGCCGCTGCGCCACTTTCACGCCCTGCTCGCTGCTGGCCAGACGCGCGCGCAGCTGCTCGACCGCGGTCTGGGCATTGTCGAGCACGGCCTGAGAAACCAGCTTCTTTTCCAGCAGGTCGCGGTTGCGGCGGGCCTCGCGCTCGGCATTGGCGAGCGAGACCCGCAGTTCGGTCAGCTGGGCGCGCGCCTGTTCGACCTGGGCCTCGGCCAGCGCCAGTTGGCTGGCGACATTGCTGTCGTCCAGGCGCGCCAGCACCTCGCCCTCGGCGACCCGCTGGCCTTCCTCGAAATTGATCGCCATCACCTTGCCGGTGATCTTCGAGGACACCGTCGCCTGCCGGCGTGCCACCACGTAGCCGGAGGCGTCGAGCACCGAGCCGCCGCTCGCCGCCGCCGCGCCGCCTTTCACCTGCACGCTCACCGCCCGAACTGGCACGGCGCCAGTACCGCGCAGCGCGAAGTAGGCGCCGCCGCCCAGCAGCAGGAGCAGCGCGGCCAGCAGCCAAGGCCAGCGCGCTGGGGCCGGCGCGGACGGGCTGCCGCGATCAATCGAAAGCTGGCGGAGGAGTTCGGCTTGGGAGGACATACGAGCGCGGGCTGGAAAGCAAGGCTCGCAGCATGCCGCAGCACCGGGTCCGGCGGTAGCGGTTTCTTGTAACCGCCGGAAACGGCGGGCCGCCCCGACTCAGCAGTTGACGCCTTCGCGGTTGCGGCGCTGCCGGTCGCTGGGATCGCCCATGTCCTCGCCTGCGGTCGCCGCCGCCGCGACGTCGAGCTGATACAGGCCGTCGGCGCCGATCACCGAGCCCGGATAGTGGTACTTGCCGTCCGCGCCGCGGAAGCAGCCGCGCGGGTGGTAGTGGCCGTCCATGCCCAGGAAGGCGCCGGGCGGGTGGTACTTGCCATCGGCACCGAGAAAGAAATTGCGGCCGTAGTACCTGCCGTCATTGCCGAGGAAGGTGCCAGCGGCGCGGTAGACGCCGTCGCTGCACAGCAGCTCACCAAGACGGTGGTACTTGCCGTCGGTGCCGACGAAGGAACCGGGTGGGTGATAGAGGCCGTCGTTGCCGAGGAAATGATCCTTCGGGTGGTACTTGCCGTCGTTGCCGAGCTGGTGACCGGTCTGGTGATACTGGCCATCAATGCCGCGGAATCGTGTCGCTTGTTTCATGCGCGCTCCATGCAGCTCGCTATCGGAATGGGAGCGGGGGCCGGCAGTGGAAACCTCGGCGCGTCCGCAGTCGCGGCGGCGAAAAGCAAGGGCCGGGGCGGCGGCCACGGTAACACGAATGGCCGGCGGGGCTCGTTGCGGTGCTAGTGGGCCAGGTGCAGACCGCACTCCCGGTGGCCTTCCAGCTTGGTCGGATCGCTGTAGTCGAAATTGTTCGGCAGCCGGTGTTGCTGGCAGTACTCGTACATCTGCTTGCTGCTCCAGTGCAGCAGCGGGGTGAGCTTGATCATGCCGTCCGGATTGATGCTGGCCGGCTGCATCGCGGCGCGGGTGGCGGTGCTCTCGGCGCGCAGGGCGGTGAACCAGACATCCGGCTTGAGCTCGCCGACCGCGCGGGCAAAGGGTTCCAGCTTCACCTCGCGGGTGAAGACGGCGAGCCGCTCCGGTTCGTCGAGCCCAGGCGGCGGGCCTTCCAGCGCCTCGCGGCGGGCCCGCGAGCGCAGCGGCTGATACACCACCAGATTCAGGCGCAGGCGGTCGATGATCTCCTGCGCCGTGCGGTAGGTCGCCGGCGTGCCGTAGCCGGCGTCGATCCACAGCACCGGGATGTCGGGCCGCTGCTGGCTGACCAGGTGCAGCAGCACCGCCGAGTACGGCGCGAAGTTGCTGGTGACCACCGGCCGCAGGCCCTGGGTCAGTGCCCAGGCGATGAGGGCCTGTGGGTCCTGGCCCAGTTCGGCATTGACGCGGTCGAGTTCGGTGATCGTCATCTCGGCTCCGATGGAGGGGCTGCCGGGAATCATGGGCACGGCGGGCCGAATATAAAGGCCCGGCCGGCTGCGACCTTTTTCGCGCCGCTGGCATCCAAACGACATGGACAAGGAATCCCGACCCGCCACCGGTTTCGCCCAGCCGCTCGAGCCCGAGTTGCTGGTCCGCGCCCGCGCTGGCGAGCGCGCCGCGCAGGGGCTGATCTACCGCCGCTACGAGCAGGCGGTCTACAACCTGCTGCGGCGCATGGTCGACTGCGCCGACAACGCCGCCGACCTGATGCAGGACAGCTTCCTCGACGCCTTCGCGCGCATTCACCAGTACCGGGGCGATGCGCCGTTCGGCTATTGGCTGCGGGCGGTTGCCGCCAGTCGGGCGCTGATGCATCTGCGCGGCCGGCGCCGCTTCCTGGAACTGTTCGCGCCGGACGCCGAGGTCGACGAGGTGCCGAGCTTCGACGTCCACCAGCTGGACCTGGAGCGCGCGCTCGCGGCGCTGCCGGCGCTGCCGCGCGCGGTACTCTGGCTGTATCACGTCGAGGGCTATACCCATGGCGAGATCGCCCACCTCAATGGCAAGACCGAGAGCTTCTCGAAGTCGCAATTGGCGCGCGCGCATCAGAAACTGCGCGAACTGCTGGGGGTGAAGGACGGCGCCGCCGGCCCGCGCCCCGCTGCCAGCGGGTCCGCCGCCCCGCCGATGGCGCTGGCGGCCGTAACGGAGTGTTGAGATGAAAGATCTGTCCCGATCCCTGCAGGAGCTGCCTGCTTTCGTGCCCCCGGGCGGGGGCTGGCAGTCACTGGCGCTCCGGCTCGATGCCCGCCAGCGGCAGCGCCGGCACCGGCGCCAGTGGGCGGGCGGCTGCGCGCTGGCGGCTTCGGTACTGCTGGCGGTGGTGCTGCCGCGCTGGGCCCCGTCGGAGGCGGTGCCCGCCGCGACCCCGCCCGATGCCGTGGTCGCGTTGATGCAGCAATCGCAGGCACTGGAGCAGCGGCTGTCCCGGCTCAAGGCGGATGCCGGCGTCTGGAACGGCGCCCTGGCCCGCAGCGCCGCCGGCCTGCAGCGTGATGTGGCCCTGCTCGACGTGCAGCTCAGCGATGTCGCCTTCAACCCGGATGCCGACCGTCGCGCCGCCGAGGCGCTCTGGCAACGGCGGGTGAGCCTGCTCAAACAACTGGTGGCCTCGCACGCGGCGCCGACCCTGGTCCAATCCACCACCCCGACCGCCGTCCTGGACGAGGACGAGGCCGAAGTCCTGGAGCTCTGAAACATGAACAAGTACGCAGTCATCGCCGGCCTATTGCTGGCCGCGAGCCTGGCGCAGCCGGCGCTGGCCAAACCCAAGGTCGAGGCCGACCCCGGCCAGCAGCAGGCCTTGCGCGAGCAGCTGCGGCAGGCCGAGCTGAACATGCGCGAGGCGCGCGAGCAGCTGATCAAATCGGCGCGCGACCTGGCCCGGGTACAGGCGCAGCTGGGCGAGGAGACGCCGTTCTCACGCGCCTTCGGCCTGATGGTTGATCCGCAGCGGGCGGCCCTGGGTGTCAGCGTCGCCCCCGGGCCGCTGGAGAAGGGGCGGCAGCGCGGTGTGCTGGTCACCGGCGTCACCCCGGGCTCGGGCGCGGAGAAAGCCGGCATCCAGAGTGGCGATCTGATCCTGGCCGCCAACGGCAGCTCGCTGGAACTGGCCGAGGACGCCCGCCCCAGTCCCGGCCTCAGCCTGCGCCGCAGCCTGCGCGAGCTGGAGCCGGGTGCCAGTGTGGCGCTGGTGATCGAGCGCGACGGCAAGCGTCAAAACCTGTCGGTGATCGCCCAGCGCCAGGAAGGCTTGGGCAGTCCAGACTTCGATATCGAGCGCTTCGGCCGGCGCGGTGACCTGCTGCTGCCGCGCGCGCCGGGCGAGCCCTTCACGCTGCCGCTGCCGCCCCCGGGGCTGATGGGGCCACTCGGCCCGATTGGGCCGATGGGGCAGTTGATCGCCGGCCCCTTTGGTGGTCCGGGGTTCCAACTGGCCAAGCTGGACGAGGATCTGGCGGCCTATTTCAAGACCCGCGAGGGCGTGCTGGTGGTGAAGGCGCCGCCGCCGATGGAGGGGGCGCCAGTGCTCAAGAGTGGCGATGTCATCGCGAGCATCAACGGTCAGCCGGTACGCAGTCCGGTGGACCTGCTGGACCGCCTGTTCGCACTGGAGCCCGGTGCCGCGCTCAGCTTGCAGGTGATCCGCCAGGGCGCCGCGATCAACCTGCAGGGCAGCCTGCCGGAACCGCCGCCACGGCCGGGCCGGCGTGGCGAGCCGGGTTGAATTGGCGCGTCCGGCGCCTGCTCAGGGACGGCTGAGCTTGCTGTAGCTGAAACTGGCGGGCGGCGTGGCTGCCGGTTGGTTGTCGGTGTAGCCCAGGCTATCGGCGGTGAAGCTCAGCGTGTGGGTGGTATGGGGATTGAAGCGGCTCGCGCACAGGCTGTCGGCTGCGGCGTTGTAGCTGATCGCATTGCCGCCGCCGAGCACATAGCTGCCAGCGGCAATGCCGCCGACCGGACCGGGATCGCTGGTCGAGCAGCTGCCACCCGGGCGGGCATCGACCGCCAGGTAGAGGCCAGAGGCCGGACCGGCGGTGCTGTCATCGACGTAGGCGAGCACGAAATCCTCCTCGGCGGTGGCCGCCGCCGATAGCCCGCGCCAGACCCCGAACAGGCTGCCGGCGCTGGACGGCACCGGGCGCAGTGCGGTGGTGTCGCCATCCGGGTAGCGGTGGCTGGCGCTGGTGACCTGCAGGCGGTTGCTGACCAGGGCATTGACGTACAGGCGCTGGTCCGCGAGGGTCCGGTCGTTGATGCCGCAGGAGCCGTCGGTTTCGTTGATGCCGCTGACCCGGACGCGGCCGGTGGTGGCGTCGATCTGGTAGCTGCCGGTCTCGTAGCCATTGCCGTTGGGCTCCACCGCGACGCCGGTGCCGCTGTAATCGTTGACGCAATTGGGATCGTCGTTGAGTCCGCCGAGCAGGTAATGGCCGTCGGCGAAGAAGCTGACCAGGGTCGGTTCGATCTCGTCGGCCAGGCTGCCGTTGTCGTTTTCATCAACGACCCAGGTGCCGAGCGCCTGCGCCGGGTCGAAGCGCGCTGCCAGCGGCAGTGGATTGGCGAGCGCGAAATGCGGCATGCCGGCCTCGGTGTACTCGTAACGGAGCTGACCGGAACCGGTCACGAACAGCTTCTCACCGCTGCTGTTGCTGGGGTCGAAGCCGCCGTTGGAGCTGTCGGTGGTGATATTGCTGACGGTCAGGCTGTTGCCGGCGCCGATGCTGTATTGCCCGACCTGGGAACCCGGATCGTCCTCGCCGCCCGGGGCGTCCTGCGGCTCGGCGCTGAGCAGGATGTAGCGACCGTCGGCGAAGAAGCTGACCACCAGCGGATACGGGCCGACCGCGACATCGCTGTCCTGCTGCACCAGGTACCAGCTGCCGACGATGCCGCTGCCGCGCACGATGGCTTCAAATTCGGCGGTGTTGCCGGTGGCGATGTCGGTCGCCTGCAGCACGCCGTTGATGAAGCGCAGGCGGACCGGATCCTGGGTGGCGCCGACGCCGGTCTCGTGAAGGCCGCAGTCGCCATTGCTGTCGACGAAGGGGGTGCTGGCCACGGCATGGCCGGTGCTTTCGCTGTAGTTCAGCTCGCCGAATTCGACGCCGTCGCCATTGCTGTCCTCGTTGGCATAGGTGCCCTGGCCGTTGGTGCAGCCTGGGTCGTTGTTCTCGCCGCCGATGACATAGCTGAGGTCGGTGAAGAAGCTCACTGTGATCTTCTGATGGCCGCTGACATCGCTGCCGTTGGCGCGCATCAGCCGCCAGCTGCCGGCAAGCTGGGCGCGGGTTGGGATGCCATTGAGCGAGGTGCCGCCCGAGGAGCTACCAAGATCGACCGGGGGTGGCAGATTGCCGGGCTCGTCGAGCACGTCGGCGCAGCCGCTGAGCAGGACCAGGCTGAGGGCCAGCAGGCTGGCCGGGCGGGCAAGCGGAAGTTTCATGGCGCGATCCTCAGAAGGCGTAGCCGAAATTGAGCCGGGCGGCGTCGTAGTTTTCCGCCAGCGTCGCGGTGATGCCGGCCTTCAGCCGGCGCAGCAGCTTGTTGCCGGAGGGCGGCAGCAGGGCGACGTTGAAGCCCAGGTCGGTGTAGCTGTCGATGAAGAAGCGCTGCCCGAGCACCCGCGAGTTGGCGGCGAACAGCTGCACCCGCACCGGGTGGCCGTACAGCGTGAGGTCGTTCTCGACGATCTGGCCCAGCTTCACCGTGTAGCTCTCGATGTCGGGATCGAAGGCATAACGGGTTACCTGGAACGGCAGCGAGGTGACATAGCCCAGCAGCAGGGCCGGCATCACCCGGGCACCACCCAGCTCGAAGCGGTAGCTGGCGCCCAGGCTGGCGCCGCCCAGTTGCACCACCTGCAGCAGGTCCTCGGAATAGACCGCGCCGTAGGTGAGGCCGCCCTGCACACTGAGGTGCTCGCCGACCGGCATCCGGTAGGTGGCGCCGAAGCTGCCGGAATAGACCTCGGAGCCCTCCAGCAGGGTGTAGGTGAGCGGCAGCGACAGCCGCAGCTCGTGGCCCCGGTCGCCAACCGCCACCGTATAGCTCAGCGGCAGCGTGTAGTTGCTGCCGTGCAGGTTGCCGGTCGAAAAGCTGCCCGCCTCGAAGCCGATCTGGGTCGCGCCGCCGCCGACGCGGCCACTGCTGCCCGGGGTCGGCATGTCGCTGCCCAGGTTGTCGAAATCCTGGCCGACGATGGCCGCCTGCAGGCTGGACGGATTGCCGGCCACCGGGCTGTTGGGGCTGTTCTCGACCCGGTAGCGCTCCATCTGCTCCAGCAGTTGGTCGCCGTTGTCGCGCAGAAAGTCGCGCAGCAGGCGGTTGGAATTCTGGCGGGTATCGCTGGTGAAATCGCGGCTGAAACCGATGCTGGGAATCTCGAAGTGCAGGGTGTTGCTGCCGGCGTCGAAGCGGTAGTTGGTCAGCACTTCCAGGTAGCTGACGCTGGCCATGGCGGCGCTGCCATCGGTGTAGCCGGCGAAGTAGCCGCTGAAATAGCTGTCGACGGTGGCAGTGCCGATCACGCCCAAGGCGCCCTCGACGCTGGTGAAGGACGCGCTGGTGGAACTGCCGTCGACCGTCACCGTCAGGTCCACCGCGTCGGCTGCGGCCAGGCCGGCATGGCCGCTGAGCAGGAGCGCGGCGATTCGGAGTTTCAGTTTCCCGCGCGCACGGCGAGTAATCGGATTGTGCCCGGCCATCGTTCTCTCCCCTCGTGGTTCCGGCTGCCATTGGCGGCGGCGGAGCCAGGGCTGCAGGCTCCGCTGTGGCGCCCACTATGCGCGGAAGTGGGGTCGGGTGTGAACCGAAAGCCAGCTCGTTTTTTTACAGCAGCCCGGGCTCGCAATATCCCAGGGCCACCAGGGTCTAGAGCGAACGAAGCTCCGGCTCGACCACCGCGCTGATGGTTTCCTCCAGATGCCGGGAGGAGACGTCCATGGTGCGTTCCAGGCCCTCGGCCGCTGCCTGCGCTTTCTGCTCCTGGATCAGCTGCTGGCGGAACCAGCGGCGAACCAGGGCGTCGGGGATGATCGCCGCTCGCTCGCTGTCCTCGCCGGTGACGCCGCTGGGGGCGGTCTGCAGGCCGCCGGTAAGCCGCGCGGGGTCGTTCCAGACCTGGTCCCAAGGGCTGCCCGCGCACCGCAGGAACACGCTCAGCTCGTAGGCGGACAGTGGTCGATAGCGCTGCCAGGTACGCTCCACCAGCGGGCGCACCGGATCATCCGGCTTCAGCGCCAGTACCCGCTCGCGCAGCTTGCCGCCGTCGGCGCTGGGTACGATCTGGGCCAGCAGGGTTTTCACCGGCCGGCCGGCGACGATGCCCATGCGATTGAGGCTGGCGATGGTGACACCGTCGCGCAGCGCCAGCAGTGGCTCGTCGAGCAAGGGCTTGTTGACGCTGGCCACGCGCAGGCCGTGGCTGAGGTAGAGCAGGGCTTGCAGCTGCGCGCCGGTGAGCACGACCTGATCGGCCTGCGCGAGCTGGATCAATTGGTTGGCAACCGCGATGACAGGTCGCATGAGAGGCACTCCGTGAGGCTTCCGGGCCAGTGTAGCGGCGTCCGCCGCAGCCGCGCGTGACCTGCCGCTCAGCTACACCGAGCGCAGGTGTCGTAGCGGCGACAGGTTGGCGGTTTCTTCCAGCCGGTGACGACCGACCATTACGGTTTGGTCCAGGCCGTCGGCCAGGGCCTGGTCGCGGTTTTCCTGGATCACCAGCTTGCGGAACCAGCGCCGGATCAGCGAATTGGCGATGACGATGGCGCGCTCGCTGCTGGCATCCGGCTGCCAGACCTCGGTGGCGGTGGCGGCCAGCTGGCTTTCCAGGCGGCTGGGATCGTTCCAGGTTTCATCCCAGGGGCCGCCGCCGCCACGCACGAAGACGCCGAGGTCGTAGGCGGAGAAGGCGCCGAAGCGCGCCCACACCGTATCCAGGGTCGGGATCGCGGGATCGCGCTCGTCGAGTGCCGGCGCCACCTCCTCAAGCTGGCCGTTGGGCAGCGGCCGCAGCTGGGTGAGCAGGCGGGTGAGCGCGCGATTGCCGCCGATGCCGGCGGCGCTGATGCTGGCCAGGTTGACGCCGTCCTTGTCCGCCAGCACCGCTTCGTCGAGCAGGGGCAGGTTGACCAGGGCCAGACGCAGGCCGTGCGCGAAGTAGGTAAGGCACTGCAGCTGAGCGCAGTTCACCGACGCCCCGGTGGCCTGTGATTTCTCGAAGAAATAGTTGGCGATGGCAATCGCGGGGTGCATAAAAAATACGGGGTATGGCGCTGGCGGCGACTATAGCTAAAGACGGTCGCTAAAATGCGCGCCCTCCGTGGTTTAGGCGATATTTCCCGTGCTGTCCGCTGCCCTGCGCGCCGAGTTGCGCGCCAATCTCCGGCTGGCCTGGCCGATCATCGCCGCCCAGCTCAGCTTCGTCAGCATGGGCACGGTCGACACCATGCTGGCCGGCCGCCTGGGTGCGTCGGCGCTGGCGGCGGTGGCGGTGGGGGCCAACATCTTCTTCCTGATCTTCGTCATGTTCATGGGCCTGTTCATGGCGGTGTCGCCGGTGGTGGCGCAGGGCCTGGGCGCGGGCCGTCCGGCACGGGAGACCGGCGACTTCCTGCGCGCCGCCCTGGTGCTGGCGCTGTGGGCAGGGCTGCTGTGGGCGCTCACCATTGTCCTGGTCGGGCGACCGGTCCTGTCCTTGCTGGAACTGCCGGCGGCCACCAGCCGCGATGCCTGGCACTACCTGCTGGGCATCGCGCCGTCCTCGGTCGCGTTCTGTTTCTGCTTCGTGCTGCGCAACAGCGCCGAGGCGCACGGCCTGACCCGGGTGCCCTTGTATGCCGGCCTGGTCGGTCTGGTGGTCAACGGCCTGGTCGGCTGGCTGCTGCTGTTTGGCAAGCTCGGGCTGCCGGCGCTGGGCCCGATGGGCACCGGCATCGCCACCAGTGTCGCTGCCTGGGTGATGGTGCTGGTCTATCTCGCCGCCTACCGGCGTCTGCCAGAGTTGCGCGCCCTGCGCCTGTGGCGCCCCGGAGCGGCCGCCAACGCCGCAGCGAGTCGCGAGCTGATCCGCATCGGCCTGCCGATCGCCGCCATCCTGACTGCCGAGGCCAGCCTGTTCCTGATCGGTGCGCTGCTGATGGCGCGCTTCGGCGAGGACGTGGTCGCCGCCCACCAGGTGGCGATCAATTTCGCCTCGGTGAGTTTCATGGTGCCGCTGTCGGTGGGACTGGCGACCACGGTCCGGGTCGGCCTGGCCGCGGGTGCCGGCGACGCGGCGGCGGTGGCGCTGCGCGGGCGCGCCGGCATGTTGCTGGGCATTGCCTTCGCCGCCTTCTCCGCCAGCCTGATGGCCCTGGCGCCGGAGCTGATCGTCGGGCTCTATACCGATGCCGACAGCGTGCGGCCGCTGGCCGTGAGTTTCCTCGCCTATGCCGCGCTGTTCCAGATCGCCGACTGTATCCAGGCCACTGCCAATGGCGCCCTGCGCGGCATCAAGGACACCCGGCTGCCGATGCTCATCACCGTGACCGCCTACTGGGTCGTCGGCTTGCCGCTGGCGGTGGGTCTGGCCTTTCACACGGCGGTCGGTCCGGCCGGCGTGTGGTGGGGTTTCATCGCCGGGCTGGCGGTGGCGGCGTCGGGCCTGTCGGTACGTTTTCTCCGACGAACGCGCGCCCGGAACCCGCGCTGAACCGCTGGTCCCGAGGCCACCCTCGCCGGTCGGCCTCGACCCCGCAGGAGCACTTGCCACGGCGATAGTTGATCGCAGGTTCAGCAACTTCGATCAGGACGGCAAGCATGGACGCGAAACATTCAGGACCCTGGCTCTACTGGCTGGCAGGTCTGCTGATGACGGTTCTGGCCTTCGGCGCGCGGGCGGAGACCTATGCAGTGGATTGGCCCGCCGAACTGGCGCGTGCCGAGTCCCAGCCCGAGCGTTTCGCGGTGGCGCGGGCGGTGCACATCGACGCCCGCGGCGATGGACACTGGAGCCGCGATGGCCTTCAGGCCGTATGGCGCATCGAGCTGCAGGTACCCGGTGCCCGCAGTCTGTCCTTTCACGCCAGCTCGCTGCAGCTGCCGGCCGATGCCAGCCTGAGCTACGGCGGTCGCCGGATCAGCGCTGCCGATCTCGACGGCGCCGACTACTGGAGCAGTGCCGAATCCGGCGAGCAGCTGAATCTGGAACTGCGGCTGCCGCTGACCGCCACCGCCGCCTTCGAGCTGCGGATCGACCAGTTGCAGGCCGGCTTCCGCGACCCCCAGGCGGCGCCGGTGGCGGCCAAGAGCGCCGATACCTGCACCATCAATTTTTCCTGTTCCGCCCGCAACGACGCCCTGCTCTGGGGGCAGTCGGTGGTGGCGATCACGGTGCTCAACGCGATCAGCTGCACCGCCACCCTGGTCAACAACAGCAACCAGGACGGCCGTCCCTACCTGCTGACCGCCAGCCACTGCCGGAAGCTCAACGGCGTGCTCGCCGATGCTCAGCAGGCCGCAGCTTCGATGCGGGTCTACTGGAATGCCGTCACTGCCTGCGACAGCGCACTGGCCGAGGTCGGCAGCGCCGCCCAGCAGATCAGCAGCGGCGCCGAGCATCGCGCCGAGGCCAGCGATGTCTGGCTGGTCGAGTTGAAGGCCCCGCCGCCGACCGGCGCCAACCCCTACTGGGCCGGCATTGATGCCAGTGATCAGCCGGCCAGCGGCGAGTTGACCGGTATCCACCACGGCGGCCGGCTGGCGCGGCAGATCGCCTGGAGCCGCGGTGGCCTGCAGTCCATGCTGGTGAGCGTGCCGCTGCTGGGCGCGCTGCCGATCTGGGAGGTGTTCGCCGAACTGGGCGCGGCGGCCTCCGGCTCCTCCGGCTCGGCGCTGTTCGCCAGCGGCGGGCGGGTGGTCGGGGTGCTGAGCCTGTCCAGTAGCTGCGAATCCGACCCCATGCCCAGCCTCTATTACTCCCGGCTGGGCCCCGCCTGGAACGGCAACGGCAGCAGTGCCGGTTCGCTGCGGCCCTGGCTGGATCCCGCCAATCTCGGCAACCAGATTCCACCGAAGGCCGCGTCCGGCGCCAGCAGTTCTGGCTCTGGCGGCTCGACGATTTCCTACAGCGCGCCGGCTGATGCCGGCGGCGGTGGCGGCGGCCTAGGGCTGGCTGCCTTGCTGCCACTGCTGCTCGGCGCGTGGCGGCGGCTTGCCATGAACAAAGCCGTCTAAGTTCATGCCTTGAAGTCGGCGCCGCGCAGGCGCAACCTGCCTGCCCCTGGGACAAGGAGCAGGTCATGAGCTTACGACTGGGCGATCTCGCCCCCGATTTCAGCGCCGAAACCACCCAGGGGCGGATCCGCTTCCACGATTGGGCGGCGGGCAGCTGGGTGGTCTTCTTCAGCCACCCGCGCGACTACACCCCAGTCTGCACCACCGAGCTGGGCTACACCGCCAAGCTCAAGGGGCAGTTCGACCAGCGCGGCGTCAAGGCCATCGCGCTGTCGGTGGATCCGCTCGCCGATCACATCGGCTGGAGCAAGGACATCGAGGAGACCCAGGGCTGCACGGTCAATTTCCCGATCATCGCCGACCCGGATCGCGAGGTCGCGAATCGCTACGACATGATCCACCCCAATGCCTCCGATACCTTCACGGTGCGCAGCGTGTTCGTGATCGACCCGAACCGGAAGATCCGCCTGACGCTGACCTATCCGGCCTCGACCGGGCGCAATTTCGAGGAGATCCTGCGGGTGATCGACAGCCTGCAACTCACCGACCGGCACAAACTGGCGACGCCGGTGAACTGGAAGCCGGGCGAGGACGCGATCATCGTGCCGAGCGTCAAGGACGAGGAGGCGAAGCAGCTGTTCCCGCAGGGCTTCAAGACCATCAAGCCCTATCTGCGGACGGTCGCGCCGCCGAAGTAGCTTGAGCCGCCGGGGACTTCAGGGCGCTGCCACCGGCGCGTATTCCAGCGCGGGGTGCGCCGAGCTGCCGGCGCTGTCGTAGTAGCCGAGCAGGCGCAGCTTCCAGTACTGGCCGTCGCGCCCCCGCAGCACGTAGACCACGTCGCGGGGCGAGATGTGGTGGATGCCCTCGCCGTCGTTGCAGAAGCCGGAGTAGTAGTACCAGCCGTGGTCGCCATTGATGCCACCGCAGGCGGCGTCGCCGCTGCGCTCGGCGGCCGGATAGGTGGTGAAGGCCAGCACGTCGGTCTCGTCCGTGTGATAGCTGTCGGCGCTCACCGCCGGCGCCCTGGTGCGGGCGTCCCAGTCGTCGCGCAGGCCGTCGTGCAGCAGCACGCTGCCGCTGCCGGAAACGCCGCCATTGAGCTTGAGGTCGCTGCGCCTCAGGGCGATGTCCCAGCCCTGCGGATCGTTGTCGGGATTGGTCGGCACCAGCTGGGCGTGGTTGACCAGATCCAGGTGCACCCAGGCTTCCTCGTCGGTGGCATCGACCGCCACGGTGTAACCGGTGCCACTGGCGGTGAAGCTGGCGCGGCCCAGCGGTGCCACCGCACTGCCGCCGTTGCCGCAGGCGTTGCCGGGAATTTCCAGGAATTCGTACTGCGGATGTGCCACCTCGCCGCTCGTGTCGCTGTAGCCGGTCATCCGCAGCTTGTAGTAGCGGCACTCGACCGTGCGCAGCACATAGCCGACGTTGCCACGGGCGCTGATCACCGAGCCGCCGGCGAGGCCGCTGTCGCGATACCAGCCGTGGTCGCCGGCCTGGGTTGCGGCATCCGGCTCCTGGTCGGCGGCGGGGTAGGTGTTCATCGCGTAGAGCGGATCGACCGCATCCGGAAACAGCAGCGAGAGCGGGTACGGATAACGGTTGACCGTGCCGTCGGTCTGGTACTCGACGGCGGTCGTGGTCGGCGCGGCGGTGACGGTCTCGAAGGGATAGGCGCTGCCTTCCGCCACCTTGTCACCGAAGGCGAGCACCGGCTGGCCGGTGGGCGGTGCGCCGGAGCTGCCGCCATTGAGCTTGATCTCGGCGCCCCGGTGGGCGAGGTCCCAGTCGCCGCTGGCTTCCGGGCTGGTCGGGAACACCTGGGTCTGGCTGTCGAGATCGAGGTAGATCCAGTCGCTGCCGCTGGCGTCGATGGCGGCGGTGTAGGTGCCGGCGGTGGTTTTCGCGAACAGAGCCTGCGGGCCGCCGGGGCCGGGCAGGGTTTCGGTCGGGCCTGGATCGACCGGTGTCGCGGTCTGGTCGGGGGTGATGTCGCCGGCGCAGGCGGCCAGCACCAGCAGCGCGAGCGCCGCCAGCAGCGGGCGGGGGCGGAACGTGCTCATTCAAAACTCCAGCGGGCTTCCAGATAGGCGCTGCGCGGCGGCACCGGCAGGAACTGCGGCTCGCCCTCGTCCAGCAGATTTTCCAGGCCGAGTGCGAGCTGCCAGCGCGGGCTCAGCTTCAGTTCGCCGCGCGCGTCGAGCAGGGCGTAGTCGGGCGCGACGCCAGCGCCGGTGGGCTGGCCACCGGTGTCCAGCTCGACCTTGAACACGCGCTTGCCGATCCAGACGCCGCGCAGCTGCAGGGCGTAGCGCTCCTGCTCGAAGCGCAGGGCGGCGTTGGCGCGGTGACGGGCGCGGCCGCTCAGCTCGCTGTCGCTGTCTTCGTCGCGGCTGCGCAGATAGCCGTAGCCGAGCTGCAGCTCCAACGGCCGCCAGGGGCGCCAGCGGGTCTGGAAGTCGAGGCCGTAGAGCGTGGCGCTGTTGACGTTCACATAGCTGAACACCACCGGATCGCTGGGGCTGGGTTGGCCGCCGCTGGTCTGGACGATGTCGATCAGGTCCCGAACCCGGTTGTGGTAGATCGACAGGCCGAGGTTGAGCTTGGCGCTGGGCAGCCAGGTGAGGCCGAGGTTGTAGCCGCTGCTGCGTTCCGGCCGCAGGTCGGGATTGCCATCGACGCGATAGCCGACCGCCGGATTGCTGAAGCGCAGCAGCAGCTGCTTGAAGTCGGGCGCGCGGAAGCCCTGGCCGTAGCCGGCGCGCAGGAACAAGTCGTCGGCGAAGTCCCAGCGCAGCGCCAGCTTGGGCGAGAGCTGTTCGCCGAACTGCGAATCGCGGTCGTAGCGCAGGCCCGGCACCAGGCGCAAGCTGCCGTCGCGCAGACTCCAGTCGTCCTGCGCGTAGACCGACTGGCGGTCGCGCTCGCCGGTGCTGGCGAGGCGGTCGGCCTCGAGATTCTCGAAGGAGCCTTCCAGCCCCAGGCTCAGCGCATGCACGCCCCAGCGCCGGTCGAGCTGACCGCCCAGCGACCAGAGCTGGTTCAGGGTTTCCTCGTCGATGTCGCTGCTGCCATCGCCGCCACGCTGCTGTTGCAGGAACTGGTCGAAGTAGCGGTTGTAGTAGGCGTCGAGCGAAAGTCGGGTCTGGGCGCCCAGCTCGAAGCGCGGCGCCAGGCCGGTGCGGACCTCCTCGATGCGCTTTCGGGTGTCGTAGACGCGGCTGCCGCTGCCCTGGTCGACGCGGTGGCTGTCGTCCAGCGAGTAGTTGCCGCTCAGGCCCAGGCGGGTGCGGTCGCTGAGCGTCCAGTCGGCCTCGGCGCCGGCGTAGCGGTTCTCGCCGTTGACGCCGTCCTGACTGGCGGTCGATGGGTCGAGATCGTAGGGTTCGAGCCGGAGGTAGCCGCCGCTGACGCGGCCCTGCACCGGCCCCAGCGACCAGCCGGCATTGCCGCCGAGCTCCCGGTTTTCGCCGGTATCGACCCGGCCGGTGATCGCGCCCGCCTGGCGGCCGTCGCGACGGGTGATGATGTTGACCACGCCGCCCAGCGCGTCGGCGCCGTACAGCGCCGAGGACGGTCCCTTGACGATCTCCACCCGCTCGACGCTGTCGAGCCGCAGGCGGCCGAGGTCGATGGCGCCGTTGACGCGGCCGATCATGCGGCGGCCGTCGACCAGGATCAGCACCTGGTCCGAGGCCAGGCCCTGGATCTCGATGCGGGTGCCGCGGCCGGCGACCCGCGACACGTAGACACCGCCCTCGCGCTCAAGCAACTCGGCGAGGTCGCGGGCGCCGCTTTGCTCGATCTGCTTCGCGCCGATCAGCTGTACCTCGACCGGACTGCGGCTGAGCGGCTGTTCGGTGCGGGTGCCGGTGACCACCACCGGCTCAAGACGCACTTCCCGCACCGGCTGCTCGGCGACAGGGGAGGGTGCGGCCGCAGCCGGCAGCGCCTGCACGGGAATGAGCGCCGCTTCGCCCTGGGCCTGGAGCGAACCCGCGTAGAGCGACAACAGCAACCAGCACTCACAGCGCATTGGATTTCGCCCACCAGGCCAGCGCCAGCGGCACGGTCAGCCAGAGCAGGCCCTTGATGAGGAAGAACCAGAAGCCGAGCTGGGCCAGCTGGCGCCAGCCCGGCCGCGCGCGCGCCTTGTCCTCTGTCTCGGTCACACCGGTGCCTCGGCCGGCTGGCGGGCGCGCAGCGCCAGCGCGACCAGGGCCATGCGCACCTCGTGGGCGGTCTCGGCGGGGGCATCGAAGGCGATCCGCAGCAGGCGCTTGCCGACGCGAATCTCGAAGCCCTCGGCGTCGATGCCGGCGATGCAGGGGCGTTCGTCGTCGTCGAGCCGGAAGCCGTGCAGACGGCAGTAGTCGCGCAGGGCCGCGACGTGGTCGGCATCCATGTGCGCGGCCATGCCGTCCTCGCCGCGACCGGCGAAGGGGTTGGCGCGGCAGAAGGCCTCCGGGCTCAGCCAGTGGATGCGACCGAAGCCGCCGATGTAGCGCACCCGCAGCGGCTCGATGCGGAAGAAGCTGAAATCGTGCTGGGCGTGGTAGCGGACGGAATCCGGAAAGCGCCGCTGGTAGCGGGCGCGGACCAGGTCGAGTTCCGCGGCCGGCACCGGCAGGGCGTCACCGACGATGGTCACCCGGCCGGCGGCCTGGGCGTCGTCGCCCTCGTCCGCCAGGGTCAGCGAGACCCGGCCGTCGGCGCGGATGTTCCTGGTGTGCTGGGCGATCTCGCTGATCAGGATCACCGGCCGGCCGAGCGCGTCGGCCGCGTGCGGGACGATGGAGCCGAAGGGATAGCCCGGCAGTTCCAGCGAGAGGGTGGAAAGCACGCCCTCGGGGCGGCGGGCGTAGAGGGCGCGGGCGTCGCGGGCGGCGGTGTCGTCGGCTGGGTTCATGGCGGTCTGAGGGGGCGTCGGCTTGCGGACCCCGGGGCGGGGTGCAAGCCGGGGATCAGGCCGGCATACGGTAGTCAGGTCGATGGTTAAATGCAAATCAGTTGCATTTACAATTAACGGGTCAGGACGACCTCAGCGCGCGCAGGCAAGTCCGACCGCCGGTGGCGCTGGCGCGCCGAAGCGCGCCCCGCCCTGCCGCCTCAGCCGCCATGCCCCCGGTGCGCCGCGTGCGGATCGACTGCCGCGCCGGGTGCTGCGCTGATCGTCTTGCCGCGCCGCACCGGCGCGCCGAATTCCGGATCGTTGGAGACGCAGCGTGCCTGCTCGCGCTCGGGCGCCGCATACCAGCCGGGATCGCGGTAGTCGCCGGGCGCCAGGTCGTCGCGCACCTTGACCAGGGTGAACATGCCGCCCATCTCCACTGGCCCGTGCGGACCTTCGCCGCTCATCATCGGCAGGGTGTTGTCGGGGCCCGGCAGCATGCCCATCGCCAGGTGGCCGCTGTGCTCGGACATGCCGTTCTTGCCCATGGCCATGTAGCCCGGCAGCAGCTGGCGGATCTCGTCCTCGACGCCGCGCTGATCGACCCCCAGCAGATTGGGGATCTCGTGCCCCATCGGCCCCATGGTGTGGTGCGACATGTGGCAGTGGAAGGCCCAGTCGCCGGGCACGGCAATGAATTCGAGGTCGCGCATCTGGCCAACCCCGACGATCTCGGTCACCTCGCGCCGCCACTGCTCGCGGCGCCAGCGGCCGCCATCACCGCCGGTGACCTCGAACTGCACGCCGTGCAGGTGGATCGGGTGGTTCCACATCGAAAGATTGCCGACGCGGATGCGCACCCGTTCGCCAGTGCGGGCCACCAGCGTGTCGATGGCGGGAAAGGTCTTGGAGTTGAAGGTCCAGAGATCGAAGTTCTGCATCACCGAGGGATCGGGTGTCGAGGTCCCCGGATGCAGCGCCCAGTTGTGCAGGATGAAGGCGTAGTCGCGGTCTATGGCTTCGCGCTGGCGCGGGTGGATGATGAACAGGCCCATCATGCCCATCGCCATCTGCGTCATCTCGTCGGCATGCGGGTGGTACATGTGGCTGCCGTGCTGGCGCAGGGTGAACTCGTAGACGAAGGTTTCGCCCGGCTGGATCTGCGGCTGGCTGACTCCGCCGACCCCGTCCATGCCGCTGGGCAGCAGGATGCCGTGCCAGTGCACGGTGGTCGCCTCGCCGAGCCGGTTGCTGACGTAGATGCGCACGCGGTCGCCCTCCATCGCCTCGATGGTCGGGCCCGGCGTGGTGCCGTTGTAGCCCCAGCACTTGGCCACTGAGCCGGGTGCGAACTCGTGCTCCACTTCCTCGGCGACCAGGTGGAATTCCTTGACGCCGTCGACGAGTTTGTAGGGCAGGGTCCAGCCATTGAGCGTGCGCACTGGCGTGTAGCCGGACGCGCGGGGCGCTGCGGCAGGCGGCGAGGTCGGGGCCGCTGGCTCCGGCGCTGCCGGCTTGGCCCCGCCATGCTGGGCGTGCGGATCGGCCGCCTGGGCCAGGCCACCGGCAGCGAGGGCGGCAGAGCCCCAGCCGAGCCGGGACAGAAGGTTTCGGCGCGAGATCATGGGGCGTCTCCGTGTTGATGGGCAGGGGCTTCCGCCTCGACGGCGGCGGGCTTCAGCAGGGCTTCGGCATCCAGGCGCTGATCGCTGGCAGGCGGCTCCGGCAACCGGCGGCCTACCGCGCGGCCCAGTTCGCTGCGGGCGACCCAGTAGTCGGTGACGGCGGCCAGGTAGTCGGCATAGGCGGCGTATTCCTGCTGCTTGGCGAGGATCAGCTCGAAGGCGCCGACCAGCATGTAGTTCAGCTCGCGCTGGGTCTGCTCGACCACGGCCTCGCGCTGCGGTATCAGCTGATCCCGCAGCCGCAGGGCGCGCCGGCGCGCCGACTGCAGCGCCAGCAGCCCGCCTGCGACCTCGTTGCTGGCGTCCAGCTCGCGACCGCGCAGCTCGGCTTCGGCGATCTGTAGCGCGGCCTCGGCCTGGGCCTTGCGCCCGCCGCCCCAGTTGAACAGCGGTAGCTGCCAGGACAGGCTCGGGCCGAACAGGCGGCTGCCGTCGGTTTCGCGCTCGTGTTCGAGGCCGATCTCGATCTCGCCCAAGCCTTGGCTGCGTCGTTCCAGGCCATAGGTCGCGGCGACGCGGTCGGCCTGCTGACGCGCGAGCGCCAGGTCCAGCCGCGACTCGGCCGCGAGCCGCAACAGCTCCGCCCGGTCCGGCTCCTGTTCCGGCAGGGCCGGCAGGCCGTCGGCGATCCGCCAGTCGCTGCCCTCGGCGCTCAGGCCCAGCAGGCGGTTGAGCGCGCTGCGCGCCTCGGTGGCGTCGGCGCCTGCGGTTTCCGCCGCCAGCGCAGCCTCGCTGGCCGCCGCCTGCTCGATGGCCAGCGCCCGGCGGCTGAGCGTGCCGGCCGCCTGATGCCGCTCGGCCAGCGTCGCCGAGGCCGCCGCCGCGCGGGCGATGGCGGCGCGCATCGCCGCCGTGCCCTGCGCGCCGGCCAGGCGGTACCAGGCCGATTCGACCTGGGCCGCAAGTCGCAGGGTCTGGTCGGCGACCTCCAGCTTGGCGGTCTCGAATTGCGCGCGCGCCAGCCGGCTGCGGGCCGGCAGGAACAGCAGGTCGGTGAAGCTGACCGCGACGCCCAGACTCAGCTGCGCCCGGCTGGCGGCGGGGTCGTTGGAGCTCAGCCGTGCCGCGCTCAGGCTCGGGTTGGACAGCCGTGCCGCGTCATAGACCTCGGCGGCAGCGAAGCCCAGCCCGGCTGTGGTCGCCCGCAGCTCCGGGTTGTTGAGCAGGGCTAGGCTGACGGCCTCATCGGGGCCCAGGGGCTGCGCCAGCAGGCGCTGACTCAGCGCGGCGGCGTCGCCCTCAGGCGTACTGAGGCCGCGCGCGGCGGTGGCTTCGGCGACGGCGCCGCGACCCCAGCCGGCGGGCAGGCTGGCGCAGGCACTCAGGCTCAGGACCAACAGGGGCGCGCCCAGGCGGGCGGCCGAACGGAAAGATGGTTTCACGGGACACTCCAGCGGCAGAACGGCGCGGGCCGGGGCCAACGCCGACCGGGACCATCGCCTGCAGCGGCGATGGCGGGGCGGATCTCAGGCGGAGTCGCCGGCCGGCGGTCGCAATCGCGGCTGCTGGTGTGCCGCCCGGGGCATGGCGATCAGTGTGCTGGCGGGGGGCGTCGTAGCCTGCGGCTCGATGCGTCCGCCGGGCCAGGCTAGGCCCAGCGCCGCCGAGCTGCCGGGCGCGCAGCCGCGGTCCTGGCAGGCGCAGCCGCACTGGCAGTGCGCCGGTACACCGTCGGGCTCGGCTTGCGCCATGGC
This sequence comes from Stagnimonas sp., assembly GCA_030696045.1. Classification (GTDB taxonomy): domain Bacteria; phylum Pseudomonadota; class Gammaproteobacteria; order Nevskiales; family Nevskiaceae; genus Stagnimonas. The sequence continues at coordinate 81,163 of JAUYNO010000075.1, forward strand.
GTGACCGGCATGGCCCATCGCCGCATGGTCGTGCATAGCCGGACTGACCGTGGCAGGTTTGCTGGCATGCGGGCAGTGCGCTAGCACCGTCGCCGGCACCGCCAGCAGATGGCAGGCGATCAGCAGCGGGCAGAGCAGGCGGCGCAGGAACATGGAGCCTAGACTCTACGCCTCGCCCCCTGGTTCCGGCCAGCATGAAACTGATCAAGGCCTACAACAACACCGACTTCCTCAACAGCGAGGACGCGCGCACGGTGCGCATCCTCTGCGAGTACCTGGAGCCGCTGGCGCGCCTGCGGCGCGAGGGGGTGAGCCGCGCCATCGTCGCCTTTGGCTCGGCCCGGCTGCGGCCACAGACCGCCGATGCCACCGAGCGCGACTGGTTCCGCCAGGCCGCCGAGCTGGGCGAGCGGCTGGCGCGCTGGACCTGCGAGCAGCATCCGCACGATCAGCGCTACCACCTGGTGACCGGCGGCGGGCCGGGGATCATGGAGGCCTTCCACGAGGGCGGGGCCAAGGTCGACCGCAGCCTCAACATCGGCATGGGCATCTCGCTACCTCACGAGCAGCACGGCAATCCGCACCTGAATGCCCGCCTGGGCTTCGAGTTCCACTACTTCTTCATGCGCAAGTTCTGGTTCATGAACCTGGCGAAGGCCTTCGTGGTGTTTCCCGGCGGCTTCGGCACCCTCGACGAGTTGTTCGAGGCGCTGACCCTGATGCAGGTCGGCAAGGCGGTGCGGATGCCGCTGGTGCTGTTCGGTCGCGAATACTGGGACGAACTGCTCAACCTGCCGGCCCTGGCGCGGCGCGGCCTGATCTCGCCGGACGACCTGAAACTGCTACATCTGGTCGACAGCGTCGATGATGCGTTCGAGCGAATTACAACCGAGCTATCAACCGGTTAGCGCGGTTAGCGACGGCCCGGACGAGGTTTTTCCTCGCGGAACAGATAGGCCTCCAGGTCTTCCTCGACCAGCTTGCGCAGGTCGCGGGCTTCCCGGTACTTCTCGACATCGCGCCAGTCGCGGCGCAGTTCGCCGGTATTGGGGTCGATGTCGGGCACATCGTCGGAATAAGTTTCCTCGCCGACGAAGTCGTCGTAGGTCTTGGCCACCGCTTCGGCAGCAGCCTTGGCTTCTTTCGCTTTCTTGCTGGGACGTCCTGCCATGGCGCTCTGCTGGGTGTTCGTTACGAAACGGGCGCGTTTTTAGCAGTCTTTTCGGGCAAAGGGAAGCCCGTTCGTCATCCCCCGATTTCGCCTATTTTTTGCCCAGCGCCCGCAGCGGGCGATTCCGCCGCCGCCGGACCCCCGCCAGCGCCGGCACCAGGCCGAAGGCCAGGAAGGCGCCGCCGCCACCGGAGCCGGCACCGTCACCGAGGTCAACGACCAGGCTGTACGGCGTATTTGCGACCTGCGCGTAGTTGACGACGGTGACGAACCAGGTGCCGCCAGCGGGATGGTCGATGCGCACATCCTCGTTGCCGTCCTCGTCGCCGCCGATCTGGTCGGCGTCGGTGGAGAACAGCTGCTCGCCGCTGTCCGGGTCGACATCCAGGCTGATCTGGTACTGCGCCGGCGCGCCGCGCTTGACCATCAGGTCGATGTCCTGCCCGGCGCTGCTGCGGATGCGCAGCAGGCGCTGCCCGGCGGGGACCTCGACATGCCAGGTGTGGAACTCGTCGTAGAGATCGGTCTGGATGGTCTGGCTGACGCTCTGCCCCAGCAGCAGACGGCCGGTATCGAGCAGGGCGCCGCGGCTGGCGCTGTAGCCGCCGTCGGCGCTCAGCGCCAGCCGCAGCCGCAGTTGCCGGAAGCCGGAGGCGCTGGCCGGCAGGCTGATCGGGAAGCGGGCGGTGGCGCTGCCGTCGCGGGCGATGTCGCCGAAGGCCACGGCGGTGCCGGGGCTGGTCGCCGCACCGTCGTCGACGCTCAGGCTGCCCTGCACATTACCGGCCGCCAGCCACTGGTTAGCGACCGTGATCTCTAGCATCGCCGTTTCACCCGGGTCCAGGCTGGCATTGCCGCCATCGACGATCCGCAGCGAGCGGATCACCAGGTTGGGGCGGGCGGCGAGATCCAGCGCGGCGTCGACATCCAGCCGCCCGCTGGCCACCCGCAGGCGAACGTCGTCGCCGGCAGCGGCGCCCTCCAGCAGCCGCGCCCTGGTTTCGCGGTAGTCGGCGCCCGGATGCGTCATGCGGATCAGCGCCGCCGCGCCGGCGGTGTAGGGCGCCGCGAAGGAGGTGCCGGTGACGCCCGGAGCCTCGGTATAGGCGGGACTGCCGCTCCGGGTCGTGATGATCTGCAGGCCCGGCGCGGCGAGATCGACCGTGGTCGGCCCGTACTGGCTGAAGCTGGCGATGCCGTCCTGGCGATTGGTGGCGGCGACCGCGACGATGTTGTCGAGATCGTAGTTGGCGGGGTAGGAGCGCTGCGACTGGTCGATATTGGAATCGTTGTTGCCGGCGGCCGCCACGAACAGCATGTCGGCATCGCGCAGCCTTTCGATGGCATCCATCTCCAGCTGCGAGAAGCCGGGCCCGCCGAAGCTGGCGTTGACGATCTTGGCGCCGTGCGTGCGGGCGTAGTCGTAGGCGGCGACGGCACTGGCGGTATCAAAGCCGAAGCGGATCGGCAGCAGCCGCAGGTTCCAGGCCACCCCAGCGACCCCGATGCCGTTGTTGCCGCGCGCGCCGATGCAGCCGCTGACCAGGGTGCCGTGGCTGTCGCTGCCGCTGGCGGAGGGGTCGGCGTCGTTGTCGGCGGTGTCGGTGCCGGCGATGAAATTGGCGGCCAGGTCCGGGTGGTCGAGCACGAAGCCGTCGTCGATCACCGCGACGGTCACCGAGCCGTCGCCGGTGCGGTCGGCAATGCCATCGTCATTGGCATCCCAGGCCGCGCGCAGGTTCATGTCGCCACCCGGCACCCCGGCCGGACCACCCGGAAAGTAGTTGGCCTGGCCACTGTTGCGCAGGCCCCATTGCTCGCCGAACAGGGGATCGTTGGGTGTCACCGCCGAGCGGAAGCGCAGGTAGTTGGGTTCGGCCCAGGCCACGGCCGGGTCGGCGCGCAGCAGCTCCAGCGCGGCCGGCACCTCGATGAACGCCGGCAGCCGCAGCAACTCGGCGCCAGCGTCCACGAGCCGAAGCCGGGGCAGCAGACCGAGCCGGGCCTTGGCACTGATGGCGGCAGGTGCCTCCGCGCCGTCGCGATAGCGCACCAGCACTTCACCGGCGCGATACGGCGCGCCGACCGGCGCTGGCAGCGCCGCCTGCGCGACCGCCGGCAGCAGCACGAATACCCAGGGCAGCTTGCTCATCGGACCGGCTCCAGTGGCGATATCCGGATTCTACGGAGCCGATCAGCAGCGGGGTGTGTCGACCAATCGCGCGTGCTGGATAAAAGCCGCGCAGCTGGAGTGCGCTGAATCACCGATATGGCGGCGCCTTGTCGCGAAACTGCCGTGGTCCGGTGCTAAAGTTCGGCTAGTAGAAATACCTAGTTAGTCAGTCAGTCTGCTTGCTGCGCGGTTCGGGCATTCAGTCGCAAGGCCGTGCCCGCAATGAAATCGGTGGAAAGTTTGGAAGTCCTGGTGGTGGAAGCCCGCTCGTTCCAGCGGGCGCTGCTGCTGCGCCTGCTGGAGGGCCTGGGCCTGGATCGCGTGCGCGCCGCCAAGAGTGGCGCGGAGGCGCTGGCGATGCTCGCCGAGCAGGTGCCGGACGTCGTGATCTGCGATCTGCGGATGCACGACACCGATGGTCTGACGGTGGTGCGGGATATCGCCCAGCAGGCGCCGCAGATCGCGATGATCATCACCTCCGCGCTGGAGGGCAGCATGCTGGTCACGGTCGAGCGGATGGTGCAGGCCTACGGCCCACGGGTCGCGGGAGTGCTGAACACGCCGATTGAGGTGGCGCGATTGCGCGAGGCGCTGGCGCGGGTCCGCGAACCGCAGCGTGGCGCCTTGAGCCTGCCGCCGCTGCCCGACCACTACATCCGCGAGGCCCTGGAGCACCAAGGCTTCGTCGCCTACTACGAACCCAAGATCGAGCTGGCCAGCGGCCGGGCGCGCAGCGTCGAAGCGCTGGCGCGGCTGTTCCTGGACGGTCGCGTGGTGCCACCGGGCAGCTTCATTCCGCGCATCGAGGAACTGGGCTGGATGGAACCGCTCACCTTCAATGTGCTGCAAGCCACGCTCACCGATCTGTTGTACTGGGACTCCCAGGGCGTGCAGCTCAAGGTCTCGGTCAATGTCCCGCCCTCGCTGCTGGTCGATGCCGGGTTCCCGGAGCGCTTGCACGCTCAGGTGCGCGCCCGCGGCGTTGCGCCGCAACGGCTGACGCTGGAGATCACCGAGACCGGCTCGGTCAGCGGCCAGGCCTCGATGCTGGAAAGCCTGGCGCGGCTGCGCCTGCTCGGCTACGAGCTGTCCATCGACGATTTCGGCACCGGGCATTCCTCGCTGCAGCAGCTGGCGCAGGCGCCGTTCTCGGAGCTGAAGATCGACCGCGAGTTCGTGTCCGGCGCGCCCAGCCGCTACGAACTGCGGATGGTGGTGGAGTCCAGCATCGACCTGGGGCGCCGGCTGAAGCTCAGGGTCTGCGCCGAAGGCGTCGACAGCGTCGAAGCCATGAGCATCCTCTGGGATCTCAAGGTCGATCTGATGCAGGGCTGGCTGTTCTCCAAGCCGCTGCCGGCCGAACAGCTGCTGCCCTGGATCGCCGGGTTCGAGGCCGAGGGGCGGCTGAACCAGCTCTATCTCGCCTCCTGAGCGCCGGGGGCTGTGCTGGCCGGGGGCTGAGTGCTATGATCCGCGCCCTTCGCGCTGGACGGTTTCGCGGTCCAGCCGAGGCGCCATCGTTCGGTGGCGGTTGCGTAAGTGGGGGGCGGTAGCTCAGCTGGGAGAGCGCTGCGTTCGCAATGCAGAGGTCGGGAGTTCGATCCTCCTCCGCTCCACCAAACGCAGAATTCAAGCAAAAGACCCCGCCTAGTGCGGGGTCTTTTTGCATGGACTGCAACTTTAGGGTGCGGCGGGGCCGCTGCGCGGTGGCGTTTGCAGATCAAACATCGACTGCAGGGCACGCACCGCCAAGGTGTAGCCGTCGAGCAGGTTGCGGCGCAGGTACAGGCGGTAGGCGCCGAAGAATATGGCCACGTCGTCGTCGAAGTCGCAGCCCATAGCCTTGCCGTCGATCACGACCGCTTCCGGCACCTTGCCCACGGCCAGAGCGAAGGAAAACTTGTTGCGCTCGAAAAACTCCAGGCCGGCCGAGACATGGCAGGCGGCGTCGCGGCACTTGGCTATCAGTTCGGTGACATCGCGCAGCGCGACGTTGTCCGGCAGGTGATCGGTGACGGCAATGCGCTGCCCATGGGCGTCCGCCTTCTGCATCAGGTCGTTGATGTAGATCAGCAGTTCGATGACGGCCGACTTGAACAGGGGATTGGTCAGGCCGGCGTCGCTGAGGATGCCGCTTTTGCGGATCTCCTCGATGCGCAGGAAGCTGGTCCGGAGTTCGGTCTTGGTGAACCAGGACATCGGTTCGGCGGGCTGCGTCATGATCGTTTCTTGGCGGTTGAAGGTGGCGCGGAGTCTGCGGACTTTCCGGCGGCTCCTCAAGGCGCACAGCGATGCGGGCGGATATCGCCAGTGGCGCGACCGCTTCAAAAGCCGCCCCCTGTCCTAGCAGCGGGAACCTGGCTATACCCGTACTGCGCCGGCCGTCCGGCGCAGTCGCGTGAGGCTAGGGCAACGTTGCTGGCGCTTCAGCTCTTGCCGGGGGTCTTGTGCTCATGCGGGCCTTGTTCAACCGGGGCCGGCGCGTCGGAACTCTTGCAGTCCTGCATGTGCTGGGCCGGGTCCATGCCCTTCATGCCCTTGGTGTCCGGCATGGGGTGGTCCTTGGCGGCGTGGTCCATATGCTCGGTGCCGGGCTTGGGCGTGCAGGTGATGGTCGGCTTGTTGGCGGGATCGTGGAGCTTGGGATCCATGCCCTGCATGCCGCGAGTCTGCGGCATCGGCGCCTTGGTATCGGCGGCGCAGGAAATTCCGGACAGGGCCATGCAGCAGGCGGCGAGGCTGAGGGTAATCTTGTTCACGACGTCACTCCTTGAGCGGTCAATGGATGGGCGTCGGTTCGAAGCCGGCAGCCGGGACACGGCTTGTTCAGCGCGCGCCCCCACTGTGTCGATTAAACGGCGATTCCACATTGACCCAGGTCATTCGCCGCGAAACAGCCTGGCCGGCCGAGGCACTACCGCCGCAGCCGCAAGGCATTGGCGATGACCGAGACTGAGCTCAGGCTCATCGCCAGGGCTGCGATCATCGGCGACAGCAGCCAGCCGGTGGCGGGATACAGCACCCCCGCCGCCAGCGGCACGCCGAGGGCGTTGTAGACAAAGGCGAAGCCGAGGTTCTGCTTCATGTTGCTGACGGTCTGCTGCGAGATCAGCCGGGCCTGGGCGATGCCGCGCAGGTCGCCCTTCACCAGGGTCAGCTGGGCGCTGTTCATGGCGACGTCGGTGCCGGTGCCCATGGCGATGCCGACATCGGCCTGGGCCAGGGCCGGGGCGTCGTTGATGCCGTCGCCGGCCATGGCTACGACGCGGCCCTCGCGCTGCAAACGGTCCACCAGCGCCAGCTTGTCGGCGGGCCGGACCTCGCCGTGAACCTCGGTGATGCCCAGCGTCGCGGCGACGCCCTGGGCGGTGGTCAGGCCATCGCCGGTGGCCATGATGACGCGCAGGCCGGTGGCCCGCAGCGTGGTCAGCGCCTCGGCGGTGCTGGCCTTGATCGGGTCGGATACCGACAGCAGGCCGGCCGGCCGGGCATCGACTGCCAGGTACATCACGCTCGCCCCCTGGGCGCGCAGGCGCTCGGCCTGCGCGCCCAGCGCCTCCACGCTCAGCCCGAGTTCGGCCATCAGCGCGGCATTGCCCAGTGCCAGGGCCTTGCCGCCGACCCGGCCGCGCACGCCGATGCCGGTGCTGGACTCGAAGTCTTCGACCGGGTCGAGCCGCAAGCCCTGCGCGCGCGCGGCCTGGACGATGGCCTGCGCTAGCGGGTGCTCGCTGCCCTGATCGAGGCTCGCCGCCAGCCGCAGCAGCTCGGCCTCGGTGTAGCCCGCGGCGGCCACGGCGCGGTCGTAGCGCGGCCGGCCTTCGGTGAGGGTGCCGGTCTTGTCGACGATGAGGGTGTCCACCCGGCGCAGGTTCTCGATCGCGGCTGCGTCGCGAAACAGCACGCCCTGGGTCGCGGCCTTGCCGGTCGCCACCATGATCGACATCGGCGTCGCCAGGCCCAGGGCGCAGGGGCAGGCGATGATGAGCACCGCCACCGCGTTGATGAGCCCGTGGACCCAGCTCGGCTCCGGCCCGAACAGGCCCCAGGCCAGGAAGCTCAGCAGCGCGACGCCGACCACCGACAGCACGAAATAGCCGGCGACCCGGTCCGCCATGCGCTGCATCGGCGCCTTCGAGCGCTGCGCCTGCACCACCATCTGCACGATGCCGGCCAGTACGGTCTGCGAGCCGACCTTCTCCGCGCGCATCACCAGTGCGCCGCTGGTGTTGAGGGTGGCGCCGATCAGCGGATCACCGACTGCCTTGCGGACCGGTAGCGGCTCGCCGGTGAGCATGGACTCGTCCACCGCGCTGCCGCCCTCGGTGACGAGGCCATCGACCGGCACTTTCTCGCCCGGCCGCACCCACAGCAGGTCGCCGACGTGGACATGGGCGAGCGGTACATCCTCCTCGCTGCCATCGGCATTGATGCGGCGCGCGGTCTTGGGTGCGAGTCCGAGCAGGGACTTGATCGCCGCCGAGGTCCGCGAGCGGGCGCGGAGTTCGAGCATCTGCCCGAGCAGCGTCAGCGAGATGATGACCGCCGCCGCCTCGAAATAGACCGACACCCGGCCCATGGCGACGAACGAGGGCGGGAACAGCCCTGGCGCCACCGTGGCGACCAGGCTGTAGCCGAAGGCGGCCCCGGTGCCCAGGCCGATCAGGGTCCACATGTTGGGGCTGCGGTGATGCACCGAGTGCAGCGCCCGGACGAAGAACGGCGCGCCGGCCCACAGCACCACGGGCAGGCTCAGCGCCAGTTCGATCCAGCTCTGGGTCGCCATCGGGAACCAGCCCAGCCGGTGGCCGGCCATCGCCAGCACGGTCACCAGCACGGTCGGCGGCAGGGTCCAGAAGAAGCGCCGCTGGAAGTCGAGCAGTTCCGGGTCCTCGCCCGCATCAAGGCTGGGCAGCTCCGGCTCCAGGGCCATGCCGCACTTGGGGCAGGAACCCGGGTGGTCCTGCCGCACTTCCGGGTGCATCGGGCAGGTGTAGATGGTGCCGGCGATGGCGGGGGCGGCGGCCGGGGTGGTGACGGCGGCGGCCGCGGGCACGGTCCGATACTTCTCCGGGTCGGCCGCGAACTTGCTCTTGCAGCTTGCGCTGCAGAAGTAGACCGGCTGGCCCTCGTGGTGCAGCAGATGCGGCGAGGCCGGTGTCACGGTCATGCCGCAGACCGGGTCTTTCAGGCCGTCATCGCTACCCTTGGTTGCAGCGGCCGGCGACGGCGTGCAGCAGGCGGACCCGGTGGCATCGTGGTGGTGACCGGTGTGACCGCCGTGGGGGGCTGGGCCTGGGCTTGATCGGGGCATGATGAACCTCCATTTGCAGGGACAGATTGCACCCTAAACTCCGTTCCCGACCCCAGAGTCAAGGCCCGGCAATCATGACCCGAACTGCCCCCGAAGCTATGACCATCGGCCGCCTGGCCCGCGCGGCCGGCGTCGGCGTCGAAACCATCCGCTACTACCAGCAGCGCGGCCTGTTGCCGCTGCCGCCGGCCGTCGGCAGCTATCGACTCTATCCGGTGACGCTGAACGCGAGGATCCGCTTCATCAAGCGCGCGCAGGAGCTCGGCTTCTCGCTGGACGAAATCGCCGAGCTGCTGCGACTGGAGGACGGCGCCGACCGTGGCTCGATCCGGCGGGTCGCCGCCGACCGGCTCGGGCAGATCGAGGCGAAGATCGGCGACCTGCGCCGGATGCAGCAGGCGCTCAAGCAGCTGCTGCTGAGCTGCGAGCACGCCGGCGCGGGCGCGCCCTGTCCCATCATCGCCAGCCTGGCGGAGCCGGTCGGGGAATAGAAGCGGTTCCCGTAGGGTGGGCTTCAGCCCCCGCGGAGTGTCGATGCGCCGCGTGGGCTGAAGCCCACCCTACGTCGCTCCCCCGCAAGCGGGGGAGGGGACTGGTCGCCCTAACCCGGCATCGGACTCGGCGCCGCCGCATAGGCGACATAGAGCGGGTGCTTGGGCGAGCCATCGCGGTTCAGTTGCAGGGCCAGGGGCTGTCGGCCGCTGGCGCGGATCAAGGCGAGCACCTGGCGGCCGCGTTCGCCGATGGCCGGGTCCGCACCCCAGGCGCAGATCACCTGGTCGGCCCGCAGGACCTCGGCGGCGATCAGCGCGTCGTTGGCCAGGCCGACCGGATCATCGACCCGGCGCAAGGCCTTGGGATCGGTTGAGCGCAGCGCGAACAGGTTGCAGACGCTCATCGCCCCGGCGCCGCCGCGCATGGCGCGGGTCTGGCAGCGGGCGACGGTGGGGTCGTTGGCCAGCTCGGTGGCGGTGCTGGGGTTGAGCATCACGAACAACCACAGCGGCCCTTCGCCCCAGCGGCGGCGCAGCAGGTAGCGGTACAGCTCGCAATCGGAGTAATGCGCTTCCGACTGCTCGACCAGGCTTTGGTGATGGCGGACGATCATGGCGACTCGGGCAGGGGCAGCCAGCGGGCCGTCGGCGTCCAGATCACGCCGGCCGAGACCGGGCGGTCCGGCCAGAGGCGCTGCACGGCGGCGACATAGCGGCGCAGCTGCTCGGCGGCACCCGCGAGCACGGCGGCGGCATCGCCGGCGCGATGGGTCTTGTAGTCGAGCACCCACAGCCGCTCGCCGTCGTCGACCAGGCGGTCGAGCACGTTCAGCTGCAGGCCCTCGGCGAGCGCCAGCGGCAGCGCCACCTCGTTCCAGGCGCGCAGGCCGGGCGCGAAGAAACGGCGCAGTTCCGGTGCTGCCAGCACCGCCTCGGCCTCGGCCAGCGCGGCGGCGTAGAGCGGCGCGGGCGGGCTGAGGCCCAGCTGCCGGGCGACGCGGGCAGCGAGCCCGGCGCGGTCGGCCCCGACCCCGTCGCCCAGGGCCTGCAGCAGCGCATGCACCAGCTGGCCGCGCAGGACCGCGCCGGCGTCGAGGGCGAGGCCGGTCGCGGGCGCCGCCGGCGCGGCTTGCAGGGGGCGCAGCAGCCGCAGGTCCAGGGGCGGCGGGACGGCGGCGGGCGCGCCTTCCTGCACGCTCGGCAGCGCGCCGCTGGCGTAGTGGACGCTGCGCGGCAGACCGTCGTCCGGGGCCTCGTTGGCGGCGCTGGCCAGCTGCTGCACCGCGACTGCGCAGCGGGCATGCCAGCTGTCCGCGACCTCGCCTCGGGCGGGCGCGAAGCCGGAGACGAACAGGTATTGCCGCGCTCGCGTCACAGCGACATAGAGCAGGTTGAGGTCCTCGCGCTGCTCGCGCGCCTGCTCGGCGTCGACCAGGCTCTGCGACAGAGGATCGCGGTCGTCGCGGCTGCCGGTCAGCACCACCAGGCCGGGGGCGGCGGCGCCGACTGGCCATTCGATGCGCCAGCCGGCGCGCGCCGCGCGGGCGCCGGGCGCGGCATTGACCAGGAACACCGCCGGTGCCTCCAGGCCCTTGGCCGCGTGCACGGTCATCACCCGCACCCGGGCCTCGCCCCCGGCGGGCGGCGCCTCGTCCGGCGCGGCGTCGCCACGCAGGCCGGCGCAGTGGCGCAGGAAGCCGGCCAGGGTCGGATAGCGGCCGTGGTCGCTGTCCAGCGCCAGTTGCAGCAGGGCGGCGAGGTTGGCGGCGACCGCGCTGTCCGCCGGCCGCGCGGCGCGGCAGCGGCGGACCAAGTCGCCCTCGTCGGCGATGCGGTCGAGCAGGTCGTGCGGCGGCAGCCGCCGCGCCAGGCCGCGCCAGCGGTTCAGCAGTTGGTTCGCGCGCGCCAGCGCCGGCCGCTCGCCGCAGTCGGCCAGACTCGCGAACCAGCTGCGCCGCTCGGGGCCCAGGCGCTGGGCCAGCGCCAGCAGGTCGGCATCGTCGACCGAGAACAGCGGCGAGCGCAGCGCCTGCGCCAGCGCCAGATCCTGATGCGGGGCGTCGAGCACGGTCAGCAGGGCCAGCAGGTCCTGCGCCAGCGCGGTGTCGAGCAGGGTGCCGCGGGTGGCGCTGAGATAGGGCACACCGGCGGCGCCCAGGGCGCGCTCGATGGCGCCCAGGTGGCGGCGCTGGCGCGACAGCACCATGACGTCGTCATACCGCAGCGGCCGGCTGCGGCCATCGCGCTCGGTGACCGGGGTGCGCGCCGCCACCAGGGTCTGGATGCGTTCGGCCAGCCACTCGCCCTCCTGCGCGGCGCGGCGGTCCTCGCCGGTTTCGCGCGGGGTGAGCAGGGGGTTGCGCAGGCCGCCGGCGTCGGCAAGGGATTCGAGCTCGGCAGCGCTGAACAGGGGCGCGACCTCGACCGCGCCGTGCAGCGCGTCGCGCCGGGTTTCGTGGCGATCAAAGCCGATGCGGGTGCCGGTGTCGGCGGCGAACAGGGCGTTGACGAAGTCGATGATGGCCGGGGCGCTGCGCTGCGAGGCATTGAGCGGCAGCCGCACGGCGGCGAGCCGGGTCTCCAGCGTTTGCGCCGCCAGTTCCAGCAGTTGCGGCTCGGCGCGGCGGAAGCCGTAGATGCTCTGCTTGGCGTCGCCGACCACGAAGGCGCTGCGGCCGCGCGCCGGGTCGCTGGCGAACTCGTCCAGCATGGGCTTCAGCAGGCGCCATTGCAGCGGGCTGGTGTCCTGGAACTCGTCGAGCAGCAGGTGCTCGACCCGGGCATCGAGCTTGTAGCGCACCCATTCGGCCTGCTCGGCGCTGCTCAGCAGCCGGCAGGTCTGCCATTCCAGCTCCGGGAACAGCAGGGCATTGGCGCGACGCAGGATTTCGCCGAGTGCCTCGATGGCGGCGAGCCCCAGCGTGAGCGCGGCCCGCGTGCGGCGGTAGGTGCTGTGGCGGCGCTGGGCCTGGAGCGCCTGGGCGATGGCGTCGAGCAGCACCGCGTGGTGTTCGAGCGCGGTGGCCGCCTGCTCCTCGGTATACAGCTTCTTCTGCGGCTTGAAGCTGTAGGGCGCGCTGCCGTCCTTCTTGTAGAGCGCGGTGAGCAGCGCGGCCAGTCGCTCGGCGCCGTGCAGCTCGTGGACATCGGCCAACCGGGCGGCCTTCAGGTACTGGGTATCGCCGAGCTCGTGCAACAGCCCATGCAGCATGCTGATACGGAAACCGCAGCTGTCGGCGTCGATGGCGCCGTAGACATCCTCGTCCTCGCTCCAGGGCAGGCGCGCGGCCAGCGCCGCGCACAGCGACTCCAGCGGCGACTCGCTGTGTTCGGTCGCGGCCCAGATCTCGGCGCGGCGCTGCAACAGACCGCGCAGGCTATCGCGCAGCTCCCACTCGCCGACGCCTTCCTCGGCCAGCACCTGCAGGGCGAGCGCCTCGGCGCTGTCCGGATTGCGGTGCAGCTGCGCCAGCAGCTGCTCGACTGCCTGCCCCAGCCATTCGTCCTCGCGCTCGGCCAGGCTGAAGCCGGCCGGCACCCCGGCTTCCAGCGGGAAGCGGCTCAGCAGCTCCTGGCAGAAGGCATGCAGGGTGCTGGCGCGCAACGGCAGCTCGGCGTGGACATAGTCCTCGAACAGGGCGCGCGCGCGCTCACGGCTGGGCGCGTCATCCGGTGCTTCCAGCTCGGCCAGCGCGGCGCTCAGGCCGGCTTCGTCGGCATAGGCCAGCTGTTGCAGGCGGGCGACCACGCGTTCCCGCATTTCCGCCGCCGCCTTGCGGGTGAAGGTGAGCGCGAGGATGCCGCCGGGCGCCGCGCCGGCCAGCAGCAGGCGGACGATGCGGCCGGTCAGGGTCCAGGTCTTGCCGGTGCCGGCGCTGGCCAGCACGGCGGCGCTGCGGGTTGGATCGAGGGCGGGATTCATGGGTGAGATTTCCCTGCCGTCCCTGGCGCGGCTGCGCCCGAGTCGATGACCCCCGGCCCGTGCATCCCTGCACGGGCGCGAACGGGCATGGACAGCCCTTCAAGGCTGTCCATGACGGCCCCCGTTCGCCCAGTCTCCGCGACGACAGACGCCCAGAAAATCACAGTGCTCGCACACGCTGTCCGCGCCATTGGCGGGCAGGGCCGCGCCGGCATGCAGCGCGGTCGAGAGCCGTTGCAGGCGCTCGCTGATCGAGTAGGCGAGGTCCTGCAGGGGCTCGCCGTCGAGGCCGGTGGCCTTCTGCTCCTTCAGGTTCCAGTACTCGATGGCCGTCACCGGTTCCGCCAACAGACTGTAGTGGCTCAGCTGCACCGCCTCGCCAGCGAGCATGGCCTTCTTGCTCGGACTGGCGCCGGTCTTGTGGTCGATCAGGCGCTTGCGACCGCCCTCGTCCTCCAGCCGGTCGGCGCGGCCGCGCAGACGCCAGCCGTCGCGCACCGCCTCCAGATCGGCCTCGACCAGGATGCTGGCCCGGGGCCATTCGCAGAGCTTTTCCGCCAGCCAGGGGATGCTGTCGCCAAACTCGCTGCGCCAGAGCCGGGCCAGGGGCCGCGCCGCCAAATCGGGCGCGAACACGGCATCGGCGAGCTGGTGCAGGCGCTGCTCGATGTCCGGCAAGGCGTCGTCGTCGCGAGGGCCGGTCCAGGCCGGCGGCAGTCCGGGCAGGCTCTCTTCGAAGCCGCGCAGGATGCGGTGCACGCGGTCGCCGTAGTCGCGGCGGTCGACCGGCGTATCCGGGTCTTCCAGCGGCTCCAGGCCCAGGGCGTAGCGGGCGTGGAAGGCGTAGGGGCAGTCGATCAGGCTCTGATGGCCGCGCGCCGACAGGCTGCGCTCCCACAGCGGCGCGGTCGCGGGCGGTGCCGGCGGCTGGAGATTCGCTTCGGGCAGCATCGAGTCGGCGGCGATCTCGGCCCGGGGCGCCCGTGCTGCCAGCGCCCGGTCCTGCGGGATCGGGCGCCCCGCCGCAGCGGCGAAGGCGAGGAGCGCGGCGAGTGCCGGCGTCAGCTGCGCGGTCTCGCCGGCCTCGCCCGGGGCGTAGACCAGCCGCACCGTGGGCGCGACTTCCAGCAGCCGACGCAGGCGCGTCAAGGCCAGGGCCTGGCGCTCGGCCGCCGTCGGCAGGCCCAGCTCGCGGCGCACGCTGCGGTTGAAGAAGGGGGCCTTGTTGCCGTCGGCGAGCAGGGCCGGGGTGGCACCGACCAGGACCAGGGCGTCGGCGGCCAGGCCCTGGGTCTGCGCCAGGGTCAGCAGCTGGACCCCGGCCTGCGGGTCGCCGGTGGCGAAGCTGGCGTCTTCCAGGGCGGCGTCGACCAGGGCGCGGAAGGCTGGCCAACTGGGGGTCAGGCCGGTGCCAGCCAGGGCCTCGCGCAGTTCGCGCAGACGCTCCAGCACCCGCGCGCCGGCGCTGTCGGCGGCGAGGCCGGCGGCCAGACCACTCTGCTCCAGGCTGGCCAGCAGACCATCGGCATGCGCCAGGGCCGGCTGCGGTCCGCGCAGGCTGTCGAGCGCCCGCGCGGCAGCGGCCAGGCGATCCCAGCGCGCCTGTTCGGCGGCGCCATCCAGCGCCGCCCGCCAGCGGCCGGCGCCGCCGGCGATCCCGGCCTGGTAGGCGCGCGGCTCCAGGCTTTCGGCCCAGGCCTCGCCGCCGTCGAGGAAGCCGGACTTGAGCACCGCGAACAGGGCGCGGAAGGGAAAGTCGCTGTCCAGGCAGCTCATCCAGGCGTCCAGCGCCGCCGCCGCCCGGCTGGTCGACAGCGCCCAGCCGCCGCGGTCGGCGAGCGTGATGCCGGCCCGCTCCAGTCGCGCCCGCAGGCGGCGGGCCAGGCGGCGGTCCTCGCAGACCACGGCGACCCGACGGGCGCCGGCCAGCAGGGCCTCGCGCACTGCGAGATCGGCGATCTGCGCCTCGTGTTCGGTATCGGTGGCCTCGACCAGGGCCAGGTCGCCGGGTTCGGCGGCGCCCAGCTCGGCAGCGCGCTCGCGGGCCAGGCCGGTGTCGGCGAAGGCGGCATCGAGCAGCGGCGCCCGCAGCGTGGGCGCTGACGGCGCCTGCTCGGGTTCGACGCCGAGCTGTGCGAACAGGCGGACCAGGGCCTTGCCGTCGCGGCCCTGGAGCCGGCCCTGGGTCAGGAAATGCAGCGAGGGCCGCGCCAGCTCCGGGCGCAGGGCGGCAGCCTCGGCCGGCGTCAGAGCATCGAAGCCGACTAGCCAGAGGGGCGCGGTCTCCGGCCATTGCCTCAGCGCGTCGACCAGTGCCCGACGGCGCGCCAGGGCTGGCGCTCGCTCGCCGAGTTCCTCGCGGAAGGCGCGGTGCAGGCGGTGCACGATCTGCGCCTCCCGCGACAACGCGGCCAGCGGCCGGGTGGCACCGTAACCCTGCTGCAGCAGGGCCTCCAGCGCCGCCTCGTCGTCCGGCAGTTCGACCTGCTGCTGCTCCAGTTCCTCGAACAGAGCGTAGAGCGCGTCGGCGACCCGCAAAGGAGTCTGGCCCGGGAACAGGAAGCGGAAGCGCGCCACCGCCTCGGCCAGGCGCAGGCGGCAGGCCAGGGGGCTGGCGGCCTCGGGCGTCGGTGCCAGCTGGGCGAGGGTCAGGATGCGCGGCGCCAGCAGGGCGCCGCCGGCGGCACGGACCAGTGCGCGCAACAGGGCCGAGCCCAGGGCGGGGCTGGCAACCACCAGGCTCAGCGCGGTGAGATCCGGCAGCTGCGCGCGGTACTGCGCCAGCAGCAGCCGCGCTGTCGTCTCGGGCAGGTCGGCGCCCGGCGGAATCAGCAGGATGCGCGCGTCGGCCATGACGCGCAGCGTATCAACGCTCCAAGAGCGCCAGCTTGTCCGGCTTGCCGTCCCAGTCCTTGGCGTCCGGCGCGATGCCCTTGCGCTCGGTGATCACCGGCCATTGTTTGGCCAGCTCGCCGTTCAGCGGCTTGAAGTGCAGCTCGAATTCCTTCAGGTCGTCCTCGGCCTTGATGGCATTGGCCGGGCACTCGGGCTCGCAGAGGGTGCAGTCGATGCACTCTTCCGGGTCGATCACCAGGAAATTCGGACCTTCGTGGAAGCAATCCACGGGGCAGACTTCCACGCAGTCCGTGTATTTGCACTTGATGCAGTTTTCGACGACGACGAAGGTCATTAGCGGCAGCTCGAACGATGAAGCGGGGCGTTGCAGGCCGCGCATTTTACGGCAGGCAGGCCGGGCCGCCCAACCCTCTGTTCGGGTGAGGATTCAGGCGTAGTCGCCATGCCGGGCCAGAAGGGCCGCCAGCAGGGCGACTGGGGCGGTTTCGGTGCGCAAGATGCGCGGTCCCAAGGCCAGGCGCTGCCAGCCATGGCGGGCGGCGAGGGCCAGCTCGGTCTCGTCGAAGCCGCCTTCGGGGCCGATCAGAGCGGTGATTTCGCCGACGGCCGGCAGGGCCGAAAGCCGGCTGTCGCCGCCTGGCGCGAGGATCAGCTTCAGGCCGGGATGCGCGGCGGCGACGTAGGTCTCGAAGCGCTCGGGGGCCGTGACGACAGGCACCCGGGTGCGCCCGGATTGCTCGGCGGCGCCGACCACGACACCTCTCCAGTGCTCGACCTTCTTCTCCCAGCGCTCACCGTCGAGCTTGACCACGCCGCGCGCCGACAGCAGCGGCGCGAACGCCGTGGCGCCCAGCTCGGTCGCCTTCTGCAGGGCGTAGTCCATGCGCTCGCCCTTCGACACGCACTGGGCGATGGTCACGGCCAGCGGCGCCTCGCGCGACACCGGGTCGTGGGCCTCGATGCGCAGCCGCGCCGAGCGGCGCGCGACCTCGACCAGTTCGGCGGCGTACTCGCCCCCCTCGCCGTTGAACACGATCAGCCGCTCGCCCTTGCCCATGCGCAGCACCTGCACCAGATGGCGCACGGCCTCGTCCGGCAGATCCAGTGTGGCGCCGGCTGCGAGCGGCTGGGGCAGGTAGAGGCGGGTCATGCGGCTTCGCGGGTGGCGACATCCACCGCCTCGCACAGCACCTCGCAGATCAGCTGCGCTTCCTTGGCGCTGATCGCGTAGGGCGGCATCAGGTAGAGCACATTGCCGAGCGGGCGCAGCACCACACCCTTGTCGAGCGCGTGACGGTAGGCGCGCAGGCCGCGCCGCTCGGTAGCGGGGAAGGGTTCGCGCTTCGCCGAGTTGCGCACCATCTCGACCGCGAGGATCAGGCCGGTCTGGCGCACTTCGGCGACGTGGCGGTGCTGGCGCAATGGCGCGGTGTGAGCCCACAGCAGCTGGGCCAGCACGTCGTTGGCGGACAGGGCGTTGGTGTCCTGGAACAGCGCCAGCGAGGCCAGCGCCGCGCGGCAGGCGAGCGGATTGCCGGTGTAGCTGTGGCTGTGCAGGAAGGCCTTGTAGGCGGCCGGCTCGGCGTAGAAGGCCTGGTAGATGCTCTCGCGGGTCATCACCGCCGCCAGCGGCAGGGTGCCGCCGGTCAGGCCCTTCGACAGGCACATGAAATCCGGCGTGATGCCGTGCTTGGCGCCGCGCCCGTGCACCGCCGGCGGCGCCTGCTCGCAGGCGAAGAAGCTGCCGGTGCGGCCGAAGCCGACCGCGATCTCGTCGGCGATCAGGTGCACGCCGAACTCGTCGCAGTACTGGCGTGCCAGTGTCAGGTACACCGGGTGGTACATGCGCATGCCGCCGGCGCACTGCACCAGCGGTTCGAGGATGACGGCGCAGACCTCGTGGGCGTGGCGCTCCAGGGTCATGCGCAGGTGCATGGCCTGGCGGCGGCTGTGATCCTCCCAGCTCTGGCCGGCGCCGCGCTCGTAGCAGTCGGGCGAGGCCACGAACAGCGGCTGCAGCAGCAGCGGCGCATAGGTGTCGCGGTAGATGCTGGGGCCGCCGACCGCGAGCGCGCCCAGGGTCTCGCCGTGATAGCTGTTCTGCAGCGCGACGAAACGCCGCTTCTCCGGCTTGCCGCTGTTGAGCCAGAAATGAAAGCTCATCTTCAGCGCCGCTTCCACCGCGCTGGAGCCGTTGTCGGTGAAAAAGCAGCGCGGCAGACCGCTTTTCGCGGCCAGCTGCTCGGCCAGTGCAATCGCCGGTTCGTGGGTGAAGCCGGCGAAGATCACATGGTCGAGCGTGTCGAGCTGTGCCTTGAGAGCCGAGACGATGGCGGGATGGCGATGGCCCCAGAGATTGGTCCACCAGCTGCTCACCGCGTCGAGATAGCGTTTGCCTTCAAAATCCTCCAGCCAGACGCCGTCGGCGCGGGCGATAGGAATCAGCGGCAGCTCGCCGCTGGCGTGGTCCTGCATCTGGGTGCAGGGCTGCCAGACGTGGGCGAGGGAGCGCGCACGCCAGTCGGCATTGCTGGTCACAAGCTCTTCACCAGCACGATGGAATTGCGCCGGTAGTTGTAGATGCGCTGCTTCTGCACCGGCAGGTCTTCGATCCGGCCTTCGACGAAGCCGTGTTCGAGGAACCAGTGCTCGGTGGTGGTGGTGAGCGCAAAGATCTGCTTCAGGCCCTGCTGGCGGGCGGTGTCCTCGGCGCGCTTGAGCAGGGCTTCGGCGCGGCCTTCGCCCCGGTAGTCGCTGTGCACGGCGACGCAGGAGAACTCGCCCATGCTCTTGGCCGGGAAGGGGAACAGGGCACAGCAGGCAATGACCAGACCGTCGCGCACCATCACGTCGAACTGGCCGATCTCCAGTTCCAGCTGCTCGCGCGAACGCGGCACCAGTACGCCGGCGTCTTCCAGCGGCTTGATCAGGGCCAGGATGCCGCCGACGTCCTCGATGCTGGCCTCGCGCACCGCCTCGTAATGGGCGTCGGTGTAGACCATCAGACCGACGCCGTCGCGGGTGTAGAGCTCGCGCAGCAGCGCGCCTTCCTCGGCGGCACCGACCAGGTGGGTGCGCTTGACGCCGCCGCGACCGGCGGCCAGCGCGGCGGCGAGGTGGGCGCGATCGCTCTCGGCCAGGTGGGCGGCATTCTCGAACAGCCGGGTCGCCTCGCCCAGCGAGAGCTGGCCGGCGTCGCCGGTGTCGGCGGCCAGCTTCCAGTCGTCCGGGTTGCTGTTGACCATGAACACCAGCTTGTCGGCCGCCAGCGCGGCGGCGACGGCGGTGGCGACATCTTCGTAGCGCAGGTTGAAGATCTCGCCGGTGGGCGAGTAGCCGACATTGCTGATGAGCGCGATGCGGCCCTGGTCCAGGGCCTGGCGGATCGACTCGCCGTCGATGCGCCGCACTTCGCCGGTGTAGTGGTGATCGATGCCGTTGCGCACCCCGACCGGCTTGGCCACCACCCAGTTGCCGCCGGCGACCTTGACCCGGGCGCTGCCCATGGGCGTGGAAGCCAGCGAGGTCGACAGCCGCGCCTCGATGCCCATGCGCAGGCTGCCGGCGGCTTCCAGCACGCAGGCCAGGGTTTCGCTGTCGGTGATCCGCAGCGCGCCGTTGTGCTTCGACTCCAGCCCCAACCGCAGCAGCCGCTGCTCGATCTGCGGCCGGGCGCCGTGCACCAGCACGATCTTCACGCCCAGGCTGTGCAGGAGCGCGACGTCGTAGAGGAAGTTTTCGAAATCCGCGCGCTCGCAGATCTCGCCGCCGAAGGCGAGCACGAACACGCGGTCGACGTGGGCATGCACGTAGGGCGCGGCGGCGCGCAGGGCGCGGACGAAATCGGCGGGATTCATGGCGGCGGATTATAGGCGGGCGCCTGGGCGGAGCCGGCCGGCCCGGCTGGGGGTGGGCGGTATAATCGCGCCATGTCTTCCCTAACTCCCCACAGCGCGCTCGCCGCCCTGTTGCAGCGCGCCGGTTTCGACCAGGACCCCAGCGAATATCACGGTGCCCTGTGCGGCGCGCTCTGCGTGCGCGGCAGCAGCGAGGTCGATCCCCTGCGGCTGCTCGAGCGGGTCGCCATCGAGGCGCCACCGCCGGAAGTGCAGGGGCCGCTGGCCAGTCTGCGCGACGCCACCGCCCGCGATCTCGCCGACGCCGACAGCGGCATCCGCCTGCTGCTGCCGGATGACGAGCAACCGCTGGCCCTGCGCGCCCGTGCACTCGGCCAGTGGTGCGAAGGCTTCCTGTTCGGGCTCGCCAGTCGCGGCGGCCTGAACCTGGCCCAGGCTTCGGCGGAGGTGCGCGAGGTGGTGGAAGACCTCAGCCAGTTCACCCGCGCCGAGTTCAACGACGGCGACAACGCCGAGATCGAGGAAGAGGCCTATGCCGAACTCGTCGAGTACGTGCGGGTCGGATTGCAACTGGTCTTCGTCGAGTTGGTGCCGCGCGCCAACATTGCTGGCAACGAAACCGTCCACTAGTTTTTCGAGGTTCTGTCCATGCGCCCCAACGACCACCAGCTGATCGAATACGCCGCCCGCCGCGCCGAGCTGATGCGCCGCATCGGCGCCGACGGCGTCGCCATCATTCCGAGCGCGACCGAAGTCACCCGCGCCCGCGACACCCAGTACCGCTTTCGGCAGGACGCCGATTTCGCCTATCTCACCGGTTTCAAGGAGCCGGATGCGGTGGCGGTGATCGTGCCTGGCCGCAAGGACGCCGAGGGCAATCCGGCCGATTTCATCCTGTTCGTGCGCCCGCGCAATGCCGAGCGCGAGATCTGGGACGGCCGCCGCCATGGGCCGGAGGGTGCCATCGCCGTGTTCGGAGCCCGCCAGGCCCACAGCATCGAGGCGCTGGACGCCGAGCTGCCGAAGCTGCTCGCCGGCCGCGAAACCCTGCACTACACCCTGGGCGAGTACCCGGCGCTGGACCCCAAGATCATCGCCGTCGTCAAGCACATCCGGGACGTCGCCCGGCGCGGCGCGGTGGCACCGCACACGGTGGTGGCGCTGGAGCAGACCCTGCACGAGATGCGCCTGCTCAAGCGCCCGGCCGAGATCGAACTGCAGCGCACCGCCTGCGAGGTGAGCGCCGCCGCCCACGTGCGCGCCATGCGCGCCACCCGGCCCGGCCGCAACGAATGGGAGATCGCCGCCGAGATCGCCGCCGAGTTCAGCCTCAACGACTGCGAACCGGGCTACGGCACCATCTGCGGCGGCGGCGACAATGCCTGCATCCTCCATTACACCGAGAACAATGCGGTGCTGAAGGACGGCGAGCTGCTGCTGATCGATGCCGGCGCCGAGTACCGCGGCTACACCGGCGACATCACCCGCACCTTCCCGATCAACGGCCATTTCAGCGCGGCGCAGCGCGCGGTCTACGAGGTGGTGCTGGCGGCGCAGCTGGCGGCCATCGAGGAGCTGACCGTCGGCAACAGCGCCGGTCGTCCGCACGAGATCGCCACCCGCGTGCTGACCGAGGGGCTGGTCAAGCTGGGCCTGCTAAAGGGTGAGGTGGACGAGCTGATCCGCGCCGATAAGCAGAAGCAGTTCTACATGCACGGCACCGGCCACTGGCTGGGCATGGACGTGCACGACGTCGGCCGCTACAAGCTGGCCGGCGAGTACCGGGTGTTCGAGGCCGGCATGGTGATGACGGTCGAGCCCGGCCTCTACATCGCGCCCGGCACCGAGGGCGTCGATCCCGTCTACTGGGGCATCGGCATCCGCATCGAGGACGACGTGCTGGTGACCGAGCAGGGGCCGGAAGTGCTGACCAGCGGCGTGCCGAAGCTGGTCAGCGACATCGAGTCCCTGATGGCCACTCGCGCCTAGACGCGCGGGCACTGGCGATGACGGACAGCTGCGACCTCGCCATCGTCGGCGGCGGCCTCGTTGGCGCCAGCCTGGCGGTGGCGCTGGCGGACACGCCGCTGCGCATCGTGCTGATCGAGGCGGCACAGCCGCCCGCCAGCGCGCCGGCCTGGGACGAGCGCTGCATCGCGCTCAACGATGCCAGTCGCCAGATCTTCGCCGGCATCGGGGTCTGGGAGGCCTTGGTGCCGCAGGTGGCGCCGATCACCGCCACCCATATCTCCGAGCGCGGCCGCTTTGGCGTCACCCGCTTCCATGCCGCCGAGGCTGGCTTGCCGGCGCTCGGCTACAACACGCCGATGCGGGCCCTGGGGGGCGAACTGATGACGCGGGTCGCGGCCCAGCCGAACCTGCAACTGCGCTGTCCCGAGCGCCTGGAAGGACTGAGCCTGGATGCCGGCGGCGCCGAACTGCTCCTGGCGTCCGGCGGCACCCTGCGGGCCGGACTGCTGGTGGCGGCCGACGGCGCCGGCTCGGCGGTACGGCGCCTGCTCGGTTACCAGGCGGAGCTGCGCGACTACCAGCAGACGGCCCTGGTCACGGCGGTCAGGGTGCAGCGCGACCCGGCCGGCGTCGCCTACGAGCGCTTCACGCCGGAAGGCCCTTTCGCCCTGCTGCCGAAGCCGGGTGCGGTCGACGCGCAGGGCCATCCCTGTTCGCTGATCTGGACCCTGCCGACCGAGCGCGCTGAGAGCTTGCGCGCCCTGCCGGACGCCGAGTTCCTGGCGCTTGCCGAGGACTGCTTCGGCGAGCGCCTGGGCCGCTTCCGTGCCCTCGGCCGCCGTCTGCCGCATCCGCTGCAGCGCAGCCTGGCCGAGCAGCTCACCGCGCCCGGCGTGGTGTTCTGCGGCAATGCCGCCCAGAGCCTGCACCCGGTGGCGGCGCAGGGCTTCAACCTGGGCCTGCGCGACGTCGCGACCCTGGCCGCCAGCCTGCGCGTCGCGCTGGCGGCGGGCGCGCCGCTGGCCGATCCGGCGCGGCTCGCCGCCTATGTTCAGGCCCGCGAGCAGGATCGCCGCCGCACCGCCGATTTCACCGATCAGCTGGTGCGGCTGTTCTCCAACCGCCTGCCGCTGCTGCGCGGCCTGCGTCACCTAGGCCTGCTGGCGCTGGACCTGACGCCGCCGCTGAAGGAGGCGGTGCTGCGGCAGAACCTGGGCCATCGCGGGCTGGCGGCATGAGTGGCGGCTACGACGCCGACATCCTGATCGCCGGCGGTGGCCCGGTCGGGCTGGCGGCGGCGGCGGCTCTGGCGCAGGCCGGCTTCCAGGTGCGCCTGTACGAGCGTGCCGCCGCGCCGCCCGCCTTCGATGGCGACCGCGTCGATGCGCGCGTCTATGCCCTGTCGCCCGCCAGTCTGGCGCTGCTGGACCGGCTGGGTGCCGGTGCGGCCCTGCGCGGCTCGCGCTTCAGCCCCTACCGGGCCATGCGGGTCTGGGAGGACGAGCCCGGACGCGCGCTGTGCTTCAGCGCCGCCGAAGCCGGTGCCGAATGGCTCGGCGCCATCGTCGAGCACGGCGCGCTGGCGGCGGCGCTGGCGCAGGCCCTGCCGGCCGGCTGCGCCTGCTTCGCTCGGGAGATCGTCGCGGCCGAGACCGATGAGGACGGTGTCGCCCTGCGCCTGGCCGACGGCAGTACAGAGCGCGGCCGCCTGCTGGTGGCGGCCGACGGCCCCGACTCGCCCTTGCGGCATCAGCTCGGCCTGGCCACGGTCGGCTGGGTCTACGACCAGCAGGCCCTGGTCTGCCATCTGCGGCCGGAGCGGCCGCATGAGCAGACCGCCTGGCAGCGCTTTCTGCCGACAGGGCCGCTGGCCCTGCTGCCACTGGCCGACGGCCGCGTGTCCCTGGTCTGGTCCTGCCGCGGCGCGCTGGCCGAGGAGCTGCTGGCGCTGTCCGACGCCGAGTTTGCCCTGCGGGTCAGCACCGCCAGCCAGGGGCGGCTGGGTGCGCTGTCCGAGCCGACGCCGCGCCGCGCCCTGCCGCTGCGGCTGCAACACGCGCAGGACTACCACGGCACCGGCCTGGTGCTGGTGGGCGACGCTGCGCACGTGGTGCATCCCCTGGCCGGCCAGGGGATGAACCTGGGTTTCGGCGACGTCGCGGCGCTGGCGGAGGTGCTGGCGGCTGCCCGCGCTGCGGGTCGCGGCTGGTGGCGGCCGCGTACCCTGGCTGCCTATGCCCGCCGGCGCAAGGCCGACAACCTGGAAATGCTGGCGCTCACCGACGGCCTGAAGCGCCTGTTCGGCAGCGAGCAGGCCGCGCTGCGGCGGCTGCTGGGTCTGGGCCTGGAGCTGGTCGACCGCGCGCCGCTGGCCAAGCCGGCGCTATTGGCGCGCGCGCTGGGGCGCTGAATCCCTAGAGCGCGGCCAACCAGCGCTCCAGCCAGTCCGGAACGATGCGGCGGCGGTCCTGATCGGCATGATGCGCCGCGAACCGGCCAGCGGCCGCTCGCAGGCTGTCGTCCTCCAGAAGCTGTCGTAGCGCCGCAGCTGGGTTCTGGTGCGCCTTTCCGTTCAGTACCACGGCAGCGCCGAGTTGCCGCGCGCGCTCGGCCAGCAGGCGCTGCTCCATCGTGTAGGGCAGGAGCAGCACGGGCTTGCCGGCCAGCAGCGCCTCGGCGGTGGCGCCGTGGGCGCCGTAATTGACGAAGATGTCGCAGCCCTCCACGGCCTGCCGCAGCCAGATGTCGCGATCGATGAACACCAGGCCCGGCCGCTGGTAGGGCGCCAGCCGCGCCGGATCAAGCTCGGCGATGCGCACCAGTACTTGCGCCGGCAGGCGGGCGAGTGCGTCGAGCAGCGGCTCCAGCCCGTCGAAGGGACGCAGGTAGGCCAGCACCCGTTTCTCGCCGCTGGGGCCCCAGTCCACTTCGAGGCCACTGGAGAAGTCGGGCAGGCCCAGGTAGCTCGCCGCGCGCGGCAGGCCGTAGTGGTCGAGTTCCGGGTAGGTCTTGAGCCCGGCGAGCACGCCGTCGAACAGTTGTCGCAGGCTGGTCAGTGGCGCCGCGCCGAAGCGGCCGAGCGCGGCGTTGACCAGCCGCAGCACCTGCTCCTCGTTGCGCGTCAGTACGTTCGCGCCCAGGCGCAGGCCGGGAAAGGCCGGTAGCGGCGAGGCCGGCGGCGGCAGCGTGAAGCCGGTGCCGGTGGCGGCCGCCGGCAGGTCCAGCGAGCGGGCGGCGAGCAGGGCGGTGGGGGCGTGATCGACCAGCACTGCGCTGCAGCCGCTCAGGATCATCAGCTCGCGCCAGGCGCGCAGGCGGCCGGCCAGGGCGTCTTCCTGATCGAAGCCGCAGTTGTGCAGCAGGCTGGCGTAACTGGTCTGCACCCGCACCGGATTGCGGATGCGGCCCACCGCCAGCGGCGCCGGATACACCGGCCCGAAGCGATGCAGGCCCAGGCGTTCGGCGCCGTCCAGCTCGCGCACCGCGAACGCACAGCCGTGCCCGCGCGCGCGCAGCTGCTCGGCGATGGCGCGCAGCGGCATCAGGTGGCCGTAGCCGGCGCCCAGCTCCCAGGCCAGCAGGATGCGCTGCGCCATCAGGCCTTGCCGGCTTCGGCGGCGTCGCGCTCCAGGGCGAGGTCCATCAGCCGGGCGAAGTTTTCCAGTGAGAGCAGATGAGCATAGATGGCGCGCAACTCACCCTTGCGCATCAGCACCCGCAGGTCGCGCCCCGGCACCGCTTGCAGGCGCTCCTCGTCGACCCGGAACAGGCCCTGCAGGCGCATGCGCTGGCCCTGCTTGGGCAGCGCCAGGGCCTCGAACGGCGTCAGCAGGCCCAGGGCTTCGATGCGGCGGCTCAGCACCCGGGTCTGCAGGCGGGCGCCCTCGACGGCCTCCAGCAGGCGCTGAGTCTGCTGCCAGGCGGGGGAGGGCGAGCCGTCGGCGGCGAACAGGGGCGTGCCGCCGCGTGCCAGTCGGGCTTCCTCGACGCAGACCAGGCGCTGCGGCGGACCCTTGTCCTGCGGCAGTTCGGCGATGCAGAAGGGGTAGCGCCGCACCGTGGCCGGCACATAGCGATGGGCTTGCCAGCGGCCGTCGGCGCCGACGAACAGGTTTTGCTTGGCGCGCAGACCGAGCACCGCCACCGGCGCGAATTCGCCGCTGTCCGGGTCGCGCACAAAGGCGATGGGGTAGTCGGCGGCGGCCTTGGCGAATTCCGGCGCATTCAGGTGCACCGCGTTGAGCTCTGAGCACCAGCGATGGTCGTCACCCAGCGGCAGGCCCAGCGCGCCGTGGCGCTGGCGGTCCAGCGGCACCAGCTTGCCGTAGCCCGGCGGCGCCAGGAACTGATACGAGGCCGCCACGAGGAAGTGGGACTAGGGTACGCAGGCTTCCGGGTCCATGTCCTGATCGAGACGCTCGGTCGTCGGCGCGGAATCGGAGCTGATGATGGCACCGCTCGGATCGACCAGGCGGGCGCCACCGGGCAGCTGCAGATCCTTCACTGTCTTGGTCTCGATGGCGATCTTGCCTTCGTCGACGGTGGTGACCAGCACCGTCTGGCCCGCCTTGGCGCTACGCCCGGCCGCGCGCAGCTTGGAGACGATCTCGCCCCAGTCGGCGCAGTCGCCCTGACAGAGACGGGCGCTGTAGCGGGTGCCGCGGATACCGATGGTGGCGACCGGGGTGCTGACCCGGTAGTCGTCCTGGTTGACCTTGCCGATCAGGCCGCTGACGGAGCGGAAGCCACCCTTCACCAGACGGAAGAAGGCGCGCGAGGTTTCGCCACCGCTGTCGGCAGTGCTGGTGACGACCGGCGCGCCGGTCGCGGCGGTTGCTGCCTCCGGAGCTGGGGTGGCGACCGGGGGCGCTGCTGGCGCGGCGGCGGTCTGGCTGGCCCCCGCCTGCTGCGCCGCCTGAAAGGCCTTCTTCACCGCCTTGCAGTTCTGCACCCGGGTGTAGCAGAGGTTGCAGGCCTTGGAGTGGTTGTCCTTGCTGGCGCGGCAGTCGCGACAGACCTGGCTGGCGGCACAGGCCTGGCTTACCTCGGCCTGGCTCGGTGCGTTGAAGGCGGTCTTTGCGACCACAGCGGGCGGCGGCGTCGGCGCCTGAGCCGGGGCGGCCGGTGCCGGCTCGGTCTTCGCGGCCAGCTTGGCCGGATCGACATAGCGGTAGTCCTCGATCTGGAAGCGGGTATTGGGCCGCAGCAGGAAGAAGGCGCCGTCGGCGAAGCGCAGGTTGACGTAGCTGCCGGGGCCGGAGTTGATGAAGTCGCCGGTGTACACCGCGTCATCGCGCGAGAGCTTGCGCACCGCGCCGTCGTCGCCGACGGCGGTGGCCTGCCCGGTGAGCATCACCACCTGGGCCGCCGCCTCGGCGGCCAGGGCCGGGTTCGCTGCCAGCATGGCCAGCAGGCCGCCGATGATCCAGTTCCGCATAGCGCTCATGGCTGTGGCTTCCTGTGGTTAGACCGCATCGCACTGCTGCCTGGCATCACCGGTGTCGTCGGTGATGACATCGCCGCTGTCGTCCTCAGGCTGGCCGTCAAAGACGGCCTCGCCCTCTTCCTCCCGCTCGTCTTCGCTGGGCTCGAATTCGTCGGAGACCAGCACCAGTTCACTGGCCGGAGCTTCGGCGACCTCGTCCGGAATCTCCGGCGCGGGCGGCGGCGTCGAATCGACCACGACGACGCGACCGTTGGTGGCGATGTTTTCGGCACCGGTCACCCGGCCTTCGGTCAGGAAGAGGTAGTTGGTGTCGGCGCCGCCGATCAGGGCCTTGCCGCCCGGCTGCTGCGGGTCAAGGATCCGGATGTCGCCGCTGAAGCCGGCGTTGCCGATAGCCAGGGTGCGGACGAACTGCGCGAAGCTGAGGTCGCTGATGCTGCGCGGCTGATCATCAAGGCCGGGCGCAATCTGCAGGAACAGGTTGCTGGCACCGCGGATGCTGCCGTGGAAGCTGACCTCCGGCGTGTCCAGCAGCAGGTATTGGGCGCTGCCGTTGATGCTGCCCAGCAGCAGGAGGTCGGTGGCGATGAAGCTGGCGTTCGGCGTGGTTGGGCTGGGGAACAGGCCGGCGGCGCTGTCGGGCAGGGCGGCGAACAGTCCGCCGTCGTCGCCGAAGGGGGCGGCTCCGGTGCCGAAGGTGAAGGACGCCAGTTCGAAATCGAGTATGCCGCCGCGGGCGCCAAAGCCATTGGCGGCGATGCTGACCGCGCTGGGCGCGGTGATGGCACTGCCCTCGATGCGGACGATATTGCCCTCGATCTGGCCGCCGTCGAGGATCACTGCGCCAGCGTTGCCCAGCAGGCTGACATCACCGCCGGAGACCTCGGAGTTGCGCAAGGTCAAGCCCCGGCCCGACAGCCTGATCGAGCCAGTCGGATAGGGCGTGAGGGCCTTCACGATTTCCTGTGAGGCGGTTTCCAGGATCGAGTTCTCGACCGTGATCGAACCGTTGTTGGCGGTGAGCTGGATGCTGGTTGCGCGCAGCAGGCTGGTGTTGGCGATCGAGATCGCACCCGCAGTGGAGCCCAACTCGATCAGACCGCCGATGCCGGCGTTCAGGCTTGCGTTGTTGACGGTAGTGGAGCCGGCGGAACTCAGTCGCACGGTAGCGGATTGCAGCAGGCTGCCATGGCGGAGGGTGATCGTCCCGGCGGTGGAGCCCAGCTGCACCAGTTCGCCAGTCGGCAGGCCGAGGACGCTGTCGTCGACCGTCAGGCCGCCATTGGCGGTGAGCGTGAGGCTATCGCCGCGGAGCGCCGACTCGACGACATTGATGCGGTTGCCGCCGAGGACGGCGGTCGCACCGTCGAGGTTGACGGTGGTGAGGTTCAGACCATCCTGGTTACCGGTACCGCTGGCCGTGAGCCGGACCTCGTCGCCGACGAGATCACCGCCGGTCAGCGAAATGCTGTTGGCGCTGATGACCAGGTTGTCGATGGCGTGGAAGTCGAAGCCATTCAGGTCGAGCTGGCCGGCCTGGATGTTCAGCTCCTCGGCGGCACTGAGGCTCAGTAGCCCTTCCGGGAGGAAGATCTGATCGACGGCGAGTTCGACGTCGCCGCTGGTCGAGACGATGCTGAGATTGCCGACCTGCGGACCGTGCAGATCGCCGCTCGCGGTCAGGTCCACCGAGCCGCCCTGCAGACTGTTGCCAACCGTTATATCGCCGAGGCTGCCGATGCGGAGCACGCCACCGGCAAAGACATTGCCGACCGTGACGCTGCTGGCGGTGTCGGTGCCGGGGATGCTGTCGCTGATCCCCAGACGAACACTGCCGTCGGCTTCGAGATTGCCGAGGCTCACCACTCCCGCCGACTCAGTGCCGAGGCTGCCGGCGAAGACGTCGGCACCCGAGACCAGGCTGAGGCTGGAGGTCTCGATGCTCTGGCCCAGCAGCCGGATGTCGCTCTCGGCGCCGGTGGTTTCGATGCGGGTGCTGCAGGCCGCGCCGTCCTCGACGAAGCAGCTGCGCGAGCCGCCGCTCAGCAGTTGGTCCAGGGTGGGCTCCATTTCAGTGGCGGCCGCCAGCGCCATGAGCGGCGGATTGACCGCGTCCGATTCGCTGAACGGATGCTCGAAGGCCTCCACGAAGTCGATCAGGAAGTCGCTGACCACGCCGTTCGGATCGCTGGCCTGCAGCTGCACCGCGCCGTCGGCCACCAGATTGACACCACCCAACTGCACGTCGGTGGTGCCGGTCATGTTCAGACTGCCGTGCAGGATCGCCGCGCCACCCTGGAACGAGCCCAGGCGCAAGCCGGCGAGACCCAGATCCACCGACACCGGGCTGGCCGGGTTGCTGACCACCCAGGGGTCGTTGGATTCGACGTGGCCGGTGGCGGCGTCGATGTTCAGGTCGCCGGTGATCTGGATGTCCGGGCTTTCCAGCAGCAAGGCCGCGATCAGGGTGCCTCGGATGTCGACGCCGCCGTTGAGGCGGACCACGCCGGCATCGATGAGCATGCCCGAGCGCCCGCCGATGAGCAGGCTGGAGGCCAGGATGGGTTCGGCGCTCGGCGGGTTGTCGCCGTAGGGCGTGTACGTCAGGTCTTCGCGGTAGTACGAAGGCGCGCTACCTTCCGGACGGCCGTCGAGCACGATGGCACCCGCCACCGTGACGCTGTCATAGCCCTCCATCGAGGCCTCGGCGGCCAGGCCGGTCACGGTCAAGGGGCCCTGCAGCAAGACGTTGCCACTGCCCTCGAAGCTGATGCCGGCATAGGCGGCGGTGGCAGCCGCGACCGGTGCCCGGCCGGTGGTGGTGCTGACCAGATGCTCCGGGTCGCCGCTGATTTCGCGGATGACCACGTAGCCCGATTCGGTCTGGGTCTCCTGGTTGAAGCCGGTGACGATGGTTTCCGGCAGCAGGATGGCCGAATTGCCGTAGTAATAGGCCAGCCCCAGCTGGCCGTACACGGCACCCTGGGCGGCGTTGATCGACACCGCCTGATCGATCTGCACCTGATCTGCCCAGATATCGGCGGTGGCGGTGCCGACGCCGCTGACATTGAGCGCGCCGGTCAGGGTGAGTCGGCCCGCAGCCTGATCGAAATACTGGCCGCTGTTGGGGTCGAAGCCGCCGCCGATGACCTGCAGGCGACCGGCGCCCCAGTGCAGGTAGGGCGTCGGCGCGCCCTCGCTCAGCTGGCCGACGGCCGGCGCGTCCAGCGGCGGCAGGTAGTAGCCGTACAGGCTGCTGATGCCGTAGCGATCGTTGCCGTAGTAGTCGCTGAGGAACTGGTTGTGGCCGTAGTAGAAGAAGTTGCCGTCGATGGTGTAGCCGCTGGCGCTGACGTTGATCGAGCCGGCGACCGTGCCGCCCTCGGTGAGGGCATCGCCCACCCGGATGCTGCCGCCGTTGGCGGCCATCAGGCGCAAGCCGGCTTCGCGGCCGCTGACATCGACGCGGCCCTCGAACACCTGCGAGGCGTCTTCGTTGCCGCTCACCGCCGTGCTGACGAACTCGGCCTGGGCGATGGCGACGTTGGAGCTGTAGATCAGATTGTCGGCGGCATCCCGGACTTCGTGCCTGCCATTGCGGTAGCTCTCGTCGAGCTGCGGGTCCGGATTGGTTTCGAAGGCATAGGCCTCGACATGCACCGCGTTGCCCTCGTCGTCGGCGCCGATATGGATGCTGCCGGCCTCGATCCGCGCCTGGGCGTTGGCACCGACGACACTCAGCCCGCCTTCGATCTCGACCTCGAAGTCGGGCGAGGTTTCGCTGTAGGCGCCCGTCGTGGTGGTGGCGAGAGTGCCGACATAGGGCTGGAATTCGCCGATGTCGACCGTGGCGGTTCCCAGCAGGCGGGTCTCGGTCAGGGTCTGCAGGGTGCCGTCGGCGCCGGTGCCGGTGTAGCTGCGGTCGACCGTGGCCGAGTAGTCCTGCACCACCAGGCCGTTGTCGATCCGCACGAAGTCGGTGGCGCTGATCGCCACGGTGGACTCGCCATAGCCTGACACCTGGGCGCTGGTCAGCTGCACCGAACCGGCGGAGGAGTGGTACTCCTGGTTGATCAGCAAGCGAGTGGCGGCAGCATTGAGATGGCCGGTGACCGGCCCGCCGTAGCCCTGCTCCACCAGCTCATAGGCCAGGGCCTGATAGCTGCCGACATTGACGTCGCCAGCAATCAGGTCGCCGTCGGCGTCCAGACTTGCGACGGACAGGGGCGGTGCATACAGCACCGAACCGTAGAGCGGGTCCGGGCTGGAGCCGCCGTTGGTGGTGGCGCGCACGGTGACGGAGCCAACGTTGACATTGCCGGTGCCGTTGACGACGGTGAAGATGCCGTCCTCGTCCGGATCCTCGTAACCGAAGTAGGCATCGACATCGAGGTCGGCGCCACCGTAGTCGGAGTAGACCCCCAGCGCACCCGTGACATCAATGCTGCCGGCGCCGGCGTAGAGCGACATGCTGACATCGCCGTCGCCGGTGACAAAAATATTGCCGCTGCTGGTGATGGAATCACCGCTGATGCTGACCGAGTCCACACCCACCACCACGCCGTCGCCCTGGCTGTCATCGCCGGTGATCTCGACCGCGCCGCC
>JAUYNO010000077.1 GCA_030696045.1 Stagnimonas sp.
GCACTTGGACAACAGTTTGCTTGGCGGCAATAGCGAGTTGGAACCACCTGTTCCCATCCCGAACACAGCAGTGAAACAGCTCAGCGCCGATGATAGTGTGGCGTTAGCCATGTGAGAGTAGGACACTGCCAAGCTCTTAAACAAGATAACCCCGGTTCATTCGAACCGGGGTTTTTCTTTGGACGCTCCACACCAGGATCGGGATCGGGAGGCAGCGGCGCTTGCCGCTAGGGTCGCTCCAGGATCGTTCCAGGGCGGGCGCATTGCCTTCCTGTCCGCGATTTGACACTGTTCAATCATGCCGCGAGGCACTACCCGAATCTGCTCCCATGAGTCCGCTCGACAGCCTGATCCGCAATCTGTACGCCGTTTCACTGGAAGTCGATTGGCGCACCGCCCGCGAGCGGGCGCTGGGCTTGCTGGTCCGCTACCTGGGCGCTGACGGCGGCGCTTGGCTCACCACCGGTGGTGGCAGTCTGGGCGGCGCGTATTCGGAAACCACGCAGAGCGGTTTCAGCAAGGCCGGTCTGCTGGGGCTGCGGTTCCGCGACGATGAGCCGCTATTGCCGCCTACCAGCAGCGCCTTTCAGGTGCGCGCGCTGCGCCAGCCGCACGAGGGCGGGCGTCTGGTGAGCGTGGTGGCGCTACGCTGGAACGACCGAAAGAAGCCGCCACCGGAGCCGCAGCTGCTGGCGGGCGCGGTCGCGCACATGGCCGAGGCCGCAGTGTTGGCGATGCGCCAGTTCGTGCAGCGCGACGAGTGGCTGCGCGACATGGGCCGACCCAACCGAGGCGCCGCAGCCTTGGTCGACGTGCGCGGCGTGGTGCATGCCGGCAGCGACCGCTTTACCGAGCTGATGACCACGCTCGGCGGCGGCAGCAGCAACGGTGAGCGGCTGAGCTTTCCGCTGCCGGAGAACATGCTGGACGAGACCGGTGCCTTCGTGCGTGACGGCCTGCACCTGCGGGTGGAACCGATGGGCGGGCTCTATCTGGTACATGCCCGCAAGCCCTTGCCACTGGATGTGCTGTCGCCGCGCGAGCAGCAGATCGCCCGCGCCCTGGGCGCTGGCAAGACCTTCAAGAGCGTGGCGCGCCAGTGCGACATCGCGGTATCGACGGTGGCCAATCACGCCACCCGCATCTACCGCAAGCTGGGTGTGTTCCGGCGTGAGGAGTTGGTGGAGTTGATGCGCTCTTCCGGCATCGGCCCGGCTACTGGCGCCGGTAAGCTGGCCGCCTGAGTCATTTGCCGTCGCGCTGCCGACAAGCACCCTTACCCTTGCGACCCGGGGTAGTCTCGCCAGCATCAGGCCGTGCCAGGACGCGGCTGCTGGAGGAGATGACGGCCATGAAGACCACGCTGATCCGCGCCGCCGCGCTGCTGTCCCTGCTGCTGAGCGGTCCCTTGCAGGCGATCCCGGAGGGCCCGGAACCCAATACCCCGGCCTGGATTCAGCGCGAACTGCTCAACTACGCCCGGACCACGGAAGCGCCCAGCGAGCAACTGTTGCCGGCCTTCCAGCAGCGCTGGCTACTGCAGTCGGCTGCCAACAGCCTCGAATGGAATCAGCGCGCGCTCGCCGACCCGAGTTGGCTGCTGGCACCCAGCGGCAACACGCCGCTGCTGCCGCTGTGCACCACCTGGGCCTTCCAGTGTGCCGGCGATCCGTTCCGCTACCCCGGCGTCGATCCCTTCTACGAGGTCGAGGCGGAGGTCGTGCCGCTGGTGATCTACGACCAGGGCTGCGCGCGGCTGTCGGGCCGGGTGTGGGCGCCCAAGGGCAGTGCCGCGGGCGCGAATCTGCCGGCGGTGGTGATCGAGAACGGCAGCATCCAGGCGCCGGAACCACTGTACTGGTGGATGGCACAGGCCCTGGTGCGCCAGGGCTATGTGGTGATGACGTTCGACCCGCGCGGCCAGGGCCGCAGCGACCAGATGAGCCCCGACGGCGAACAGGGCAGCAACGCCAACTCGGCGGTGTTCTGGGAAGGACTGGTCAACGTCATCGACTTCTTCCGCTCCACGCCGGTCGCGCCCTATCCGCACAACGCGACCTGCGCCGACAGCTATCCGACGCCGGTCACCGACTTCAATCCCTACTTCGATCGTATTGATCGCGAGCGCCTGGGCATCGCCGGCCACTCGCTGGGTGGTGTCGGCGTCTCGGTGGTGCAGTCCTACGGCGCCGAGGGCGCCGACCCCTGGCCGGGTCGACTCGACACCGGCAACCCGGTGAAGGTGGCCGTCGCCTGGGATGGGATGGGTTCGGGCGCCGGCACGCCAGTGGTCGTGGCGCGAGTGCCGCTCATGAGCCAGACCAGCGAGTACGGCATCGGCGGGACGGCCTTCTTGCAACCACCTGATCCTGAGCAGCACAAGACCGCCTACGGCGCCTGGCGCGATGCCGGGGTGCCCATGTACCAACTCACGATCCAGGGCTCGACCCACTTCGAGTGGAGCCTGATCCCCAGCTTTCCCGCCACCAGCTGGTGTCCGGAGGTCGTCGACGGCCATTGCGTCGGCGGCTGGGGGCGGCCGCTGGCCGAGCACTACTCGTTGGCTTGGTTCGACCGCTGGCTCAAGCGCCCCGGCGAGCCCGGCTATGAGGACGCCGATGCCCGCCTGCTGGCGGACGGCGACTGGGTGGAGCGCTACAGCTTCTATTCGCGCTCGGCACGGGCCTATCCGAAGCGCGACGGTGAGGCGGTGCTCTGCGAAGACATCCGCGCCGGCTGCGACTGCGGCAGTTCGGGTGGTGGCAGCACCAGCGGCGGATCCAGCGGTAGCTCCGGCAGTGGCAGCACCAGCGGTTCCAGCAGCGGATCGGCTAGCGGCTCCTCTGGCAGTAGCTCCGGATCCAGCTCAGGATCCAGCTCCGGGACCAGCGGCAGCTCCTCCGGTAGCTCTTCGGGGGACTGCGGACCGGACGGTTCATCCAGCAGTTCTGGCAGCTCCGGTGGCAGCAGCGGCACGGGCAGTTCCAGTTCGGGCGGCGGTACTTCGTCGGGCAGCGGCAGCGGCTCGGGTGGTGCCCCCGCCGAAGCGAGCGCGGGCGGCGGTGCGCTGTCGCCAGCACTGCTTGGTCTGGTGCTGGTGCTGCCCGGCCGGTGGCGGCGTCGGCCGCGCTGAGCGCCGGCCCGGGCCGGAACTGGGCGGCGGGCGCGCATGTCATCATGCGCACCTCCTCCGCGTTGTCGCCGCATGGCCGCCCTCCTCGAAGCTCGTGAACTGGTCAAGCAGTACCCGAAAGTCCGCGCCGTCGATGGCGTTTCCTTCGAGGTGCCGGCCGGCATCTGTTTCGGCCTGCTCGGCCCCAATGGCGCCGGCAAGTCCACCACCGTCGAGATGCTGGAAGGCGTGGTCGCCGCCAGCGGTGGCGAGGTGCGCTTCCGCGGCGAGAGCATCGCCGCGCGCGGATCGCGCTACCGCGAGCGTATCGGCATCCAGTTTCAGGCGACGGCGCTCCAGGACTTTCTCACCGTGCGCGAGAACCTGCGCTTCTTCCAGGCCCTGTACCCCACCAAGCGCCGGATCGAGGAGCTGATCGCGGTTTGCCGGCTGGAGGAGTTCCTCGACCGCGACACCCAGAAGCTCTCGGGCGGCCAGCGGCAGCGGGTGCTGCTCGCCATCGCCCTGGTCAACGATCCCGAAGTGATCTTCCTCGACGAGCCCACCACCGGTCTCGACCCGCAGGCCCGGCGCAATTTCTGGGAGCTGGTGCGCTCGATCAAGGCCGAGGGCAAGACTCTGGTGCTGACCACGCATTACATGGAAGAAGCCTACGAGCTCTGCGATGACATCGGCATCATGGACCGTGGCCGCATGATTGCCCGCGGCAGCCCGCAGCGGCTGCTGGCCGAGCATTTTGATGACTCGGTGCTGGAACTGCCGGTGGTTGACGCGATGCGGGTCGGTGATCGCTTGCCGTTTGTGATCCGTGGCGAGATGGCGGAGCTGTCGACCCGCGACATCGCCGGTGCCTTGCAGGTCCTGCAGAAGGCCGAGGCACCGCTGTCGCGCCTGCGCATCCGGCCCCGCACGCTGGAAGACCTGTTCCTGGAACTGACGGGCAAGGATTTGCGCGCATGAAGCTCTCGCACATTCTCGCCATGACCTGGGCGCGCAGCCTGGAATTCCTGCGCGACCGCTCGGCCCTGGGCTGGAACCTGGCGCTGCCGCTGCTGATGGTGGCCGGCTTCGCCTGGATCTTCTCCGGCCCGGGCAAGCCGCTGTTCACGGTCGCGGTCATCGCGCCGGAGACCACGCCGCTGAGCGCCGAGAGCCATCCCTTCCTGGCCACCCCGGCGGTGCGCTTCTACCGCGAGGCCGACCTCGCCAAGGCGCAGGCCAAGGTGCAGCGGCATCGCATCGACCTCGCCATCGACCTGCCGGCCCGGCGTTACTGGATCAATCCGCAATCCCAGCACGGCCAACTGCTGGAGCAACTGCTGCACGGCGTCGGCGGCGCGCCGCTGCAACGCCAGGAAGTGGCGGGCGCGAGCATCCGCTATGTCGACTGGGCCGCGCCTGGCATGCTCGGCATGAACCTGATGTTCTCCTGCCTGTTCGGCACCGGCTATGTGATCGTCCGCTACCGCAAATCCGGCTATCTCAAGCGGCTCAAGGCCACGCCGCTGTCGGCGGCGGAATTCATTGTTGCCCAGCTGCTGTCGCGCCTGCTGCTGGTGCTGGCGGTGACGGTGGCCGTCTATCTCGGCTGCGATGCCTTCCTGCACTTCCGCATGGACGGCAACCCCTGGACCCTGCTGCTGGTGACCGCGGTTGGCGCCTATTCGATGATCGCGCTCGGCTTGCTGGTGGCGGCGCGGGTTACTTCGGAGGAGCTGGCGGGTGGTCTGCTGAACATGCTGTCCTGGCCGATGATGGTGCTGTCCGGCGTGTTCTTCGCCACCGACGGCGCGCCCAGGGCCGTGCAGTGGGTCGCGCAATGGTTGCCGCTGACCCCCATGCTCGAAGCCGCCCGCGCCATCATGCTCGACGGTGCCGGCCTGGCCGATGCGGCGGTGTTGCAGCCGCTGCTGCTGCTGGCGACGATGTCGCTGCTGTTCACCTTGCTCGGTGCTTTCGGATTCAAATGGACGCAGGACTAGCCGCTCGCTCGCTCGGACTGCTGCTGCTGTTCGCGGCAGGCAGCGCCCGTGCCGATCTCTACCTCTGTGTTGATGGTGGCGGGCATCGCCTGATCCAGGACCGGCCCTGCAAGACCGGCCAGCGCACCGATGCCCAGGTCAAGGAACACGGCAGCCGTGCCGCGCCGCCGGTGACGAGCGGCCGCTCGCGCGCCGCCGCCGCGACGCCGGTCATCGAAACCGGCATCCGCAAGAACAAGACCGTGATTTGCCAGCTGCTCGACGGCGAGAAGCGCGATACCGAGGCGCAGCTGCGCGGCGAGCAGCCGGCGCCGGCCGGCGAGAGTCCCAAGGACAATCTGGTGAAGATCGAGCGCCAGCGCAGCCGCGTGGGTTGCGACGCCGCCGGATGAGAGTGGTGTGGCTGGCGCTGCTGGCCCTGGGAGCCAGCCTCAGCGCCTGCTCGACGCTG
>JAUYNO010000082.1 GCA_030696045.1 Stagnimonas sp.
TAGCCTCGCCGGCGATCCGGCGCATGGAATGCGCCCTACGACGGCACCGCGACCGTTGCACGGGCCGGACCGGCTCCGAGCGATTCGCGTGCCGGTTCCATCGGCGCTCGCTTCGCCGCGCAGACGGCGATGTAGTCCTCCCGTCGCTGCTGCGCCCGCAGCATCTCGGCGATCCGCTCCGCCGGCTGGGGCTTGCACAGGTAGTAGCCCTGGAATTCGTCGCAGCGCGTGGTGCGCAGGAAATCGAAGTGCGCCTTGGTCTCGATGCCCTCGGCCAGCACCTTCAGGCCCAGGCTGTGCGCCAGCGAGATCACCGCGCGGACGATGGTCGCCGACTCCGGGTCCTTCGGCGCCGCCAGCAGGAAGGAACGATCAATCTTCAGGCAGTGCACGCGGAAACGCTGCAGGTAGCTGAGGCTGGAATAACCGGTGCCGAAGTCGTCCATGGAAATCTGCACGCCCTGCGCGCGCAGGCGGCCGAGCATCTGGGCGGCCTTCTCCGGGTCCTGCATGACCGCGCTCTCGGTCACCTCCAGTTCCAGGCAGTCGGCGGCCAGGCCGGTCAGCGCCAGAGTCTCGGCCACCAGGCCGGCGATGTCGCCGCGCCCGAGCTGGCGCGCCGACAGATTCACCGACACCGGCAGCGCCGGCAGCCCCTGCTGCTGCCAGGCGCGGTTCTGCGCGCAGGCGGCCTTCAGCACCCACTCGCCGATCGGCACGATCAGGCCGGTTTCCTCGGCCAGCGGAATGAAGCGGCCGGGCGGCACCAGGCCCTCCGGCGTCTGCCAGCGCACCAGGGCCTCGACACCGACGATGCGGCCGCTGGCCAGCTCGTACTTGGGTTCGTAGTGCAGCACGAACTCCTCGCGCTCGATGGCCTGCTGCAGGCGCAGCAGCTGATCGAGCCGGCCGCTGCTCTCGGGCTGCATTTCGGAGGAGAAGAACTGCACGTTGTTGCGGCCCAGTTCCTTGGCGCGGTACATGGCGGCATCGGCGCTGCCCAGCAGGGTGCGGAGATCGCGACCGTCTTGCGGGCTGAGCGCGGCACCGATGCTGCAGCCCAGGCTCAGCTCGCGCCCGGCGACCGCGCAGGGCTGGGACACCGCGCCGCGCAGACGCTCGGCCACCTGGGCGACCTGGTCGCGGCAGACCGGCCCGGCCAGCAGCACCACGAACTCGTCGCCGCCCAGGCGCGACACCATGTCGCGCTCGCGCACGCCCTGCTGCAGGCGCTGGGCGACGATCTGCAGCAACTGGTCGCCGGCCTCGTGGCCCAGGCTGTCGTTGACGTACTTGAACTGGTCGAGGTCGATGAACAACAGCGCCGGACCGTCCTTGCCGGCGGGCGCACCCAGGAGCTGTCCGACCCGCTCGTGCAGTTGCAGGCGGTTGGGCAGGCCGGTGACGGTGTCGTGCATGGCCAGGTGGCGCAGCCGCTGATCGCTGCGCTTGCGCTCGCTGATGTCCTCCACCGTGCCTTCGAAGAACAGCAGCTGGCCCGCCTCGTCGCAGACCGCGCGGGCGTTCTCGGATATCCAGATCACGGTACCGTCGCGGCGATAGATCTCGGACTCGAAGTTGGTGACATAGCCCTGCTGCTCCAGCGCCTCGACGAAGTCGGCGCGCCGGCGCGGCTCGACGTAGAGCTGGCGGTCGATGTCGCGCAGGTCGGCGATCAGCTCGGCCGGCGAGGCATAGCCGTACATCCGCGCCAGCGCCGGGTTGACGGTGATGTAGCCGTCGCGCGGCGTCGACTGGAAGATGCCCTCGATGGCGTTCTCGAAGATGCTGCGGTAGCGGCGCTCGGCCTCGGCCAGCGAGTGCTCGATCTGCCGGCGCTGGGAGTTGTCCTGGACGATGGCCTCGACCGCGACCACCGAGCCGTCCTCGGAGTAGGCGCCGGCGCCGCGCTCCAGCACCCAGCGCAGTTCGCCGTCGGCGCGGACGATGCGGTACTCCAGCTCGTAGCGCTGGCGCTGCGACAGCGCGGCGGTGATCGCCAGGCTGATGGCCTGGGCGTCGTCCGGGTGCCGCAGGTCGCTGAAGCTGGGCTGCCCGGGGCCACCCAGCTCGCGCGGCGAATAGCCGGTCAGCGTCAGGCAGCCCTCGCTGACGAAGTCCATGCCACGACCGTCGACGCGGGCGCGGTAGACCATGCCGTCCAGATTGGACAGCAGGGTAGCCAGTGGATGGCCGCGCTGACGCGACCCCGAGGCGAGGGAAGTAGGGAGGTCTTGTTGGACCCGCTGGGCACGCATGTTTCGAGGGAGATGCCGACGAGGCTGCTAGGCAGTCCGCAATGGCCGTGCCAGCAGCAGCCGAGAAAGTCCTAGTAGATTCGCTTGGCCTGGCCCGGCGCGGCGACAATGCGACTCTTCCCGTTCCGGAGCACGGCCGCCAATGATCACCGTCCACCACCTCAACAACTCGCGCTCGCAGCGGGTGCTCTGGCTGCTGGAGGAACTGGGCCTGGAATACCGGGTGCAGCCCTACCAGCGCGACGCCAAGACCATGCTGGCGCCGCCCGAGTTGAAGGCCGTGCACCCGCTCGGCAAGTCGCCGGTGCTCACCGAGGGACCGGCCACCGTGGCCGAGTCCGGCGCCATCATCGAATACCTGCTGGACCGCCCGGGCGGCGAGCGGCTGCGCCCCGCCGCCGGCACGC
Source organism: Stagnimonas sp. (assembly GCA_030696045.1). Lineage (GTDB taxonomy): Bacteria > Pseudomonadota > Gammaproteobacteria > Nevskiales > Nevskiaceae > Stagnimonas. Next base: position 2,666 of record JAUYNO010000082.1, read on the forward strand.
CGGAGCACCGCCGCTACACCTACTGGCTGCACTACGCCGAGGGCTCGGCGATGACGCCGGTGCTGCTCAAGCTGATCTTCAGCCGCCTGCCCAGGCAGCCGATGCCCTTCTTCGTCAAGCCCATCGCCAGGGCCATCGCCGACGGGGCACTGAAGAATTTCGTTGATCCGCAGATCAAGCTGCACCTCGACTACATGGAGGGCGAACTGGCGAAGAGCGAGTGGTTCGCTGGCAGCCAGTTCAGCGCCGCCGACATCCAGATGAGTTTTCCGATCGAGGCCGCCGCCGCGCGTGGCGGGCTAGCCCCGCGCTGGCCGAGGCTGCACGACTTCCTGCGGCGTATCCATGCGCGCCCGGCCTACCAGAAGGCGCTGCAGGCCGGCGGCCCGTTCGAGTTGCTGAGCTAGTGACCGCGCTGCCCGCCACGCCGGTATCCGGCCTGCTCGCAGGCCTGTCGCGCGACGGCCATGTGCGCCCGCTCGGCGGCGCGATGCGGGCATTGCTGGAAGCGGCCGGTCCGCTGACCGACTGGGCAGCGTTTGCTGACAGCTGGAACCGCCTGGAACTGGATCGCTACATGGCCGACGGCGGCCGCTACCGGCGCCGGCGCCATGCGGTCCATGCCGTCTCCCGGCGCGGCATCGAGATGCAGCCACATCAGCCGCACTGGCAGGGCCTGGACTACAACCCGCTCAATGGCGGTATCGAGCGCTGGTTCGAGCCGCTGGAACCGGCCATTGCCGGCAGCTACAGCCTGCATACGGTGCTGAGCTTCTGCGCCGGCGTGTTCGGCGCGCTGGCGCCCGGGGTCGTGGACTGGAAGGTCGAGGTGCACCAGTTCCGCATCGAGGCGGCTGCTGGCGAACCCGGCCAGCCGACTCCGGAGGGCGTGCACCGCGATGGCGTCGATTACGTGCTGGTACTGCTGGTGCGGCGCGACAACATCGCCAGCGGCACCACCACCATCCACGCCCCGGATGGCCGCAGCCTCGGCAGCTTCACCCTCACCGAGCCCTTCGACGCGGTGCTGCTGGATGACAGCCGGGTGTTCCACGGCGTCACCCCGGTGCAGCCACTCGACCCGGCCCGACCGGCCTATCGCGACGTGCTGGTGGTGACCTTCAGACGCACGGCGTAGGGCGCATTCCATGCGCCGCACCGGTCTCGATGATCCCAGGCGCATGGAATGCGCCCTACGGCTTGGCTAGGCTTTCGCGTTCCAGCGCAGCTGCCGTTCCTTCACCGCCAGGAACAGCGCCATCGCGAAGGCGAAGCTGGTGAAGATGCTCATCGGGAAATACCACCAGCCCAGCTTCATGCCGCTGCGGCGGGCGTCGGCGATGGTCCACATCGGGAACAGCAGGACATTGGCGAAGATCAGGTCCTGGCCACCGGAAGCCGAGGCCGGATTGACGAACAGCAGCGTCGTCCAGTGCCACCAGCCAACCTGGTCGCCATAGCCGCGCATGTACTGGAAGTTGAAGTACCAGCCGACCAAGAGCGCCGCGAAGGCGATCAGGTAGTACGACCACTCGAACAGCGTGGTGCCGCCCGCCCTGCTGCCCGCCGCGTACAGCGGCCGGTTGACCACGAACACCACCGCGATGGTGGCGAGGCCGAGCAGGACGTAGAAGATTTCGCTGGGAGACATGGCGTACTCCTCGAAAAATTCTTAGTGGCGAACGCCCTTGATGCGCACCTTGAAGTCCATCGCCGGGCCGGGGGTCGGCGCGGTCTTGGTCTTCAGTTCGTAGTTCGGCGTCTCCAGCTCCATGTCGAGCTTGTAGAACAGCCGCGCCATCGACAACGCGATCTGCACTTCCGCCAGCGACTTGCCCAGGCAGGTGTGCGGGCCACGGCCGTAGGGTGAATAGGCGCCGGGCTTCAGATGCTCGGCACGCGGCTTGGCATAGCGGTCGATGTCGAATTTCTTGGCGTCGGGGTAGAACTCGTCCATGAAGTGCGTGACGCTGGTGCCGATGTAGATCATCTCGCCTTCCTTGATCTGATGACCATCGAAGACGAAGTCCTTGTTCGCGGTGCGCATCTGCGCCACCGCAATCGGGTACAGGCGCATGGTCTCCATGATCGCGCCCTGCAGCGAGGGCAGCTTCTTCATCAGGCCGTCCTCGTCGACTTCGCCGGCGTCGAACAGGGCATCGACCTCGGCCAGCACCCGCGCCTTTACCTCCGGGTACTTCAGCACGGTGTAGAGGATCGCCGAGGTGGTGTTGGCGACGGTGTCGAGGCCGGCCACGTAGGGACCGGTCAGCGCCACCAGCAGGTCACCCTGCGGCATGATCTCCGGCGTTTCCATGTGGGCGGCGAAGATGTCGTCGATCAGGTTGCGGTCTTCCGGCTTGATCTTGCCGTAGCGGGCCTTGGCATCCACCACCATCTTCGCGCCCAGTTCGTAGACCTTGGCTTTGGCCTTCTTGTACTGCGGGCGCTGGAGCAGGATCTTCGGGCGCTGACGGGTGACCAGCACGTTGAGGATGTACAGGATCATCGTGCGGATGTCCTTGACGTACTCCAGCGGCGCGGCGCCGGTGAGGATGGTGCCGAGCTGATCGACCACCAGGTACTGCATGGCCTCGACCACCGGCACTTCCTTGCCGATCGGCCAGTCGCGCTTGAGCGCGCCGTCGGTGATGGAAATCAGCTCGTTGTAGCGGCCCTTGATCGATTCCTTCGAGTAGCCGTTGCGCATGACGTCGCGCAGCTGCTTGTGGGCCTCGCCATCCTCGCCGGTGAGCATGCGGTTGGCGCCGTATTCCTTCGCCAGGCCCTGCCAGAACTCCTTCGAGCGCAGGCACTCCTTGCCCTCGCGGGTGCCCATGAAGTTGGCGGCTTCGACGCCGGAGATCAGCACGTACTTCTGGCCCAGGATCGACAGCCGGCACACCGGGCCATAGGTCCGGTAGCAGTGGAGGAAGAAGCCCGCCGGATCCTTGGCCATGCCGAACAGGGAACCCAGCAGGGGCAGACCGGGAACCTTCGGGGTTTCACGCAGGGGAAGGGATTGGGCGACAGTGGACATGCAAACGCTCCTGGACGCCCCGGCGGGCGCTGTTTTGGACTTTCGAGGACTGTCTCCCGAAAGTCAGGGCCAGGAATCCCCGACTTGCGTCTTGACGGCGGCGTTCAGGTGTGTCTGCGACTAGGCCCGGCTTTCGCACAGCCGGTTGAAGCCGGCGAGCAGGGCCAGGAACTCCGGCAGGTGCGGTCCCAGCACCGGCTTGCCGTTGGTGAGGAAGGCAATCACGGTGCCGGTGTCGGGACGCGCCCAGGTGAGGGTCGAGGACAGTCCCAGGTGGCCGAAGGTGCCGCTGCGGTTCCAGCCATACAGGCCAAGCCCGCGATGGCCCACCATGAAACCCGGCGAGTAGCGGATCGGGATGCCGATGCAGCGATCCAGCGAGGCCCCAGGCCGGTCCGGCGCCAGCGCCGCGCGCACGGTCTCGGGCGCGAACAGGGCCTGGCCCTGCCAGCGGCCGCCGTCGAGCAGGCTCTGGTAGAAGGCGGCGATGTCGGCGGCGGTGGTGATGAGATTCCCGGAAGGCACCAGGGCGGTCAGGAACTCCGGCGTGTTGGATAGCTCGACCGCCAGCGCATAGGGGGCGCCGATCACTCGCCCCAGGTGGCTGGAGAGCGGCGGCGGCAGCAGACCGGTGCAGGCGTTCAGCGCCACCTCGCCGAGTTGCTCGGGACGCAGCCCGAAGTCCAGCCAGCGCGCGCCCAGCGGCTGCTTTATCAGTTCGGTGAGCAGGGCGCGCGGGTCGCGGCCGGTGGTGGCGCGCAGCAGCGCGGCCAGCACGAAGCCGCCGGTGATGGCGCTGTACGCGGGCGCGGCGTTAATCCGGCCCGGCTTCAGCGCCATCAGCTGCTCCAGCAACTGCTGCGGCTCGGCCAGCAGCGCCAATGCTTCGCGCCGCCCCAGCAGTGGCAGGGACGGCAGGCCGGCGCGGTGGGTCAGCACCTGGCGCACGGTGATCGCCTGCTTGCCGTGCCGGCCGAAGCCGGGGAGGTGAAGCGCCACCGGATCGTCGAGGCCGAAGTGCCCGCGCTCCTGCAGCTTGTGCACCAGCATGGCGGTCACCGCCTTGCCGGCCGAGAACAGGTTGATCGGGGTGTCGGTGCGCATCGGCACCGGACCCGCGCGGCCTTCGCCGGGGCCATTGCCACGGGCATGGCCGATGGCCCGGTGCAGTACCACCTGGCCCTGATGGCGGACACAGACCTGGATGCCGGGTTGCACGCCGGTGCGGTACAGCGCGGCGATCCGCGACCACAGCTGCTCGACGCTGCCGGCGCGCAGCCCGGCGGCGGTCTCCGGGGCTTCAGGAGCGCGCTCGGTGACCGACTCCAGGTCGGCCGGCACGGCGCTCAGGCGCGACAGCCTGACCAGCAGGGGCAGCGGCATTGACGGTCCTCGGCGGGGCGGCTGGTCGCGTCCGGCGCGCGGCTCAGTGCCCGCCCTGCTGGGCGGCGGTGGGGGTGAACTGGGCAGGCGCCATCGGCGTGTTCAGCCGCCACCAGGACTCGCTCTCGTTGACCAGGTAGCCGGCCTCGTACACGCCCGCAGTCAGGTCGTGATAGATCGAGGCGCCGCGGTTCCAGGACTGCGACTCCTGCGAGTAGAAGTAGGTGATCAGCGACTGCCGCCAGATCTGCTTGCGCACATCGTAGTTGTCGGCGGTCAGTACCAGCCAGCTGTCTTCGTCCGCGAACAGCACACGTCGCCCGTAGATATGCCGCAGGCCCGGCTTGAGCGTGCCTTCGACCACCCAGACCCGGTGCAACTCGTAGCGCACGTAGTCTGGATTGACGGTGTCGGGCTTGATCAGCGACGAGTACTTCACCGCCGGGTCGTTGATCCGGAAATTGTTGTAGGGCACGTAGTACTCGCGCTTGCCGACCAGCTTCCATGTGTAGCGCTCGGGCGAACCGTTGAAGCCGTAGTCGTCGTCGACCGTGCGCAAGCCCGCTGGCGGCACCGGGTAGTCAAAGCCGACTTCCGGTGCCTGGCGTACGCGCCGGATGCCCGGCAGGTATTGCCAGGAAGCGGTGCCTTCCTTTGCGAAGTTGTTGGGCTGATAGCCGACCGCGACGAAACCCTTGTCGCGGGGTGGCAGCAGATAGCCGGAATAGAAATGCGAGTTGATGCGGTCGGTGTACAGCGCCGGCTTGGCCGGATCGTTGTTCAGGGTCAGCACCTGAAACTTGTTGCGCCCCCAGGCGATGCTGCCGTTGGCGTAGACACCGGCGATGTCGCAGACCGCCGACTGGGTCCAGGTGCGACCGGAGTTGCCGGCGTTCCACACCGCTTCCAGGCCGCTCTGCGGAAACGGGAAGGGGATGGCACCACCGGTCCCGGTCACGCCTTTGCCCTGATCGATCACTTCCGAGGTCACCGCGTTGTGCTTGGTGCGCTGGCAGATGGCGTCGGAGTCGCGGAAGTCGCGATGACTCGGATAGACATCCATCCGGTAGCTCTTCGGGTACTTGGCGAACAGCGCCTTCTGGCCCTCGGTCAGCCGGTCTGCATATTTCGCCATGTTCTCGGCGGTGATCGAGAACTGCGGCTTCTCGTCGGCATAGGGTCCGGGGTCGAAGCCGTAAGGATTCTTCACGCCAGGCCAGGTGCCCTGGAACTTGCCGGTGTAGGCGGGAATGCCGCTGGGCGAGCCGGCGCGCTCGGCGCCGATGCAGGTGTACCTCGGGCCATCCAGCTCCGCCGCCTTGGCCTCCGACACCTTGGCGGCGGCGACGCCGGACGCCAGCAGCAGGGCCAGGCCGGCGACAGCCGGGGTGAGATGCGATGGGGCAAGTGTCATGGATCTGCTCCTCACAGCGAGTACTTGATGTTGAGGCTGATGTTGTCGCGATCGGCGTAGGGGTTCTGGCGCAGGAAGCTGGCGCCGATGTTCTGTTCGGTATCGCCGAAGTACATGTTGTAGGTGACGCCGATCTGCAGGTTCTGCAGGCGCTGGAAGCTGGCACCGACCGACAGCCGCATGTCGCCCTCGCCGTATAGCGCCCCGAACACGCCCGGCGACGACGGGTTGCCTTTCGGCAACCAGCCGAAGTTGGTCGGCAGGGTCAGGTCCCAGCCGGACAGGAGGTTGCGCTTGGTCGGCATGACCAGAAACTGGAAGCCCCAGGCATTGCGGTTGTAGAACAGCTCGCGGCCGTCGCCGACCAGGACGATGCCCGGCTGCGCCTTGCCCGCCTCGACATCGAGCACGCGCAGGTAGGCCACTTCGCCGGCAAAGGCGACATCGTCGAAGTACAGGCGCGGGTTGGTGGCGTAGATCAGCGAGCTCTGCAACTGCATAAGCTCACCGCGCGCGAACAGCGGGTTGACCGTGCCGAGCTGCAGCGCCTGCACCGGCACCGAGGCACGCTGCTTGTAGCTGGCCTCGCCCGCGACATTGAAGGGGCCCAGTACCGTCGAGTAGCTGGCCGAGAACATCCGCACGCCGGCGAAGTAGTCGAGGTAGTAGGACGAGGCGGTCGGCTCGTTGAAGACCTGGGTGGTGATCTCGACCGGGAAGGTGGCGACCACCGGATAGCCCGAGTTGAAACCGACCGAGGGATTGGGGTCGTGGTAGCGCAGGGCGTACAGGCCCAGCGTGGTCTGCGGTGTCGCCTGGTAGCGCAGGGCCAGGCCGTACTGGCCGTACTTGCTGGCCTTTTTCGCGCCGACATAGGGGATCAGGATGTCCGGCGGCGCATTGAACAGCGTGCCGCCGACGCCGCCGAGTTGACAGAGATTGCTCAGCGGTCCCAGCAGGCCGGGGCAGCCGTCGAGGTAGAGCGGATTCACGGCGCCATAGGAAAACTCCGCGCCCGGACCGACGCTGTCGGTGGGCGAGAAGTAGTCGCCGACCGGGAAGATCTGGTTCGGCTGGAAGTCGAATTTGTAGTAACCCATCAGCGTCCATTCGTTGCCGACCGAGAGGCTGGCCGACAGCTGCTGGGTGGGCAGCAGGATCTGCTTGACCTCGACTCCCGGCGTGAAGGCCTTGGTGGCATCGGCGGTGGACTGCGCACCGGAGACTCCGGGCAGGAACAGGCTCTCGCCCCAGGCCACCATCTGGTTGCCCAGGCGCAGATCGAGCTGCATGTCGTCGCGGATCAGCCAGGTGCCGTAGACGTAGGTATCCAGCAGCCGCGCCCGCTCGCCATCGTAGTGGCGGGCTGCGGGGCTGAACTGGTTGGTGTCGTTGACGCGCTTGTTGACCGTGCGCGGCGAGTTGTTGTCGTTGCGCTGGTGATAGACCCAGTCGTAGAAGCCGTCAGCGCTAACGATGGCACCGTAGTCGCCCCAGCGCAGCTGCACTTCGGCCAGCGCACTGAGGCGGTTGTTGGTGAGCGCGTGCTTGGCGAAATTGCGGTTGCCGTCGTCTTGGTTGATGGTGGTGGAGTAGCCGGTGTGGGTGAAGCCCGAGCCCTGCTGGACCTGGTCCAGATGCAGCTCGAAGGGATCGAGCGGGCCATTGATCAGGTTCGGATCAGGGCTTTCCATGCGGATGCCGACGCCGTAGTTGAGCGTCAGCTTGTAGTCGGCCTGCAGGCCACTGAAGTCCAGCCCGTCCGCTGCCGCCGTCGCCGACAGCAGCACGCCGAGCAGCAGGCCCGGAACTCGACCCAGGACAGGGTTCCGCATGCCGCAACGCTGTGAAGCCTTCATGGCCATCCTCTCCTCCTTCGCGCAGCCGAGGGCACTCGAAACCCTCTGTCGGAGCGTCCTGGTACGGACGCCCTCGTTGGAATCAACCGTCCCGACGGGCTCCGCCCGCCGCCTGGTCACCCGAAGCGAGCGCCATTGCCGACATCGCTCGCAGCGTTTGCAGGGTCTGTTCGCTCAGGCCGGAGCCGTCGCCGGAGAGCAGCCGGGCGATCACCGCCGGCGTGCAGAACAGGCGCACGAAATCGGCCTGGATCTGTGCCAGCACCTGCTCATGGGGAGCGTGCAGGCCGTCGATCACCCAGTTGGCGAGGCGGGTCTGCTGGTTGACGACTACCAGGCGCGCCATGTGCGCTGGCACGCCAGGGCTGAACCAGCCTTCCGCCATGCCCCAGTTGAACACCTGCTCCATCAGCGCCTGGCCACGGGTCCAGACCTCGTCCTGATCCTGGGTGCCGTCGGCGGCGCGGTTGTACCAGGCATGCCCTTCGTGCAGGTGCATGCGCAGATAGTCCGGGTGCTGCAACAGGAAGCGCAGGTTCGCTTCCAGCATCCACAGGATGCGCTCCATGCCGCCGGCGGTGCTGCGCGCCATCGTCTTCTGCCGCAGCACCACCGCATCCAGCATCTGCTGGTCGCGTCCGGTCAGCAGGCCGCGATGCAGCTCGCGCTTGCCGGGATAGCTCTGGTACAGCGTGCCGAGCGAGATGCCGGCGGCGGCGGCGATGTCCTGCATGCGGGTGTTGTCGAAGCCCTGCTCGGCGAAGAGCTTTTCGGCGACCTCGAAGATGTGCTCGCGGTAGGCGGCATCGCGGGCGTCGCGGACCTTCGCCGTCTGCGGCCGCCGGCCACGCCCCAGGCGCACTGCGCCGACCACCGGACCCTCTTCCAGACTCATGCGCAGCGCCCTGGCCGTTGGGTCGGCAGTCGCTGTGCAGGAAGACGGTTGACAGTCCAGTAATTCATCGTTTTAATAAAGTAACTTCAATTTCTAATTAAAACAAGCCAGCGGTTTTGCAGCAGCAGGGGTCGTGAGGACGACCATCCATGTCCAGCACGGAAGCGAGCTACGACTACGTGGTGATCGGCGGCGGCTCGTCCGGCTGCATCGTCGCGGCGCGTCTGGCCGAGGCCAATGCCGGCTCGGTGCTGCTGCTGGAAGCCGGCGAGCCGGCCGAAGCGCATCCGGAATCGCTGTCGGCCGACGGCTTCAAGTACGCCTTCGCCAACGACGCCCTGATGTGGCATCGCATGAGCACACCGCAAGCAAGCTGCGGCGGTCGCCCGCTCTACATCGGCAGCGGTCGCGGCATGGGCGGCAGCGGTTCGGTCAACGGGATGGTCTATACGCGGGGCGACCGGCGCGACTATCTGGACTGGCCGGTGGGCTGGCACTGGGATGATCTGCAACCCAGCTTCGAGGCCATCGAGGCCAAGCTCGGCATCCGACCGCGCGTAACAACAGCCTTTGCGGATCGCTTCATCGCCGCCGGCGTCGCCGCCGGCTTCCGGCGCAAGGACGGCATGAACGACGGCGATCTCGGCGGCGTGCTCGGCTGCAACGACATGAACTACGCCGGTGGCGAGCGCCGCAGTTCCTACCGGGCCTGGATCAAGGACGCACCACCGGCGCGACTGACCGTGGTCACTGGCGCTAGCGTGCAGCGGCTGGTCTTCGACGAGGCGCACCGCGCCATCGCGGTCGAGTACCGCAAGGACGGACAAGGGCTTCGTGTCGGCGTGACCGGCGAAGCCGTGCTCTGCGCTGGTGCGCTGGAAACACCCAAGCTGCTGATGCTCTCGGGCGTCGGGCCGCGCGCTCAACTGGAAGCACTCGCCATTCCGGTGGTGCACAACTCCGCCGGCGTCGGCCAGCATTTGCAGGATCATCCCAATGTCTGCCTGTTCTACCGCTCGCAGGCGCCGGTGGACTTCCAGTATCCGCAGGTCTACGGCTTCGAGGCAGTGCTGCCGCGCAGCGCCGACGCGGCGCCCGATACCTGCTTCGTCTGCTACGCCGCACCGGCTTCCTTGCAGCAGTCGATGCAGCGCATGGTGCCGATCCTGGCGCTGCCCGGGCGCCTGTATGCGGTCACGGCCCTGCGCCGCCTGCTACGCGGCATGGTCAACCTCGCCTTCAAACTGCCGCTGCTGCAACGCTACGTAGCCAAGGTGTTCGGCATCGTGGTGATCCTCGGCAAGCCGACTTCGCGCGGCAGCTTGCGCCTGGCCTCGCGCGATCCCGCCGTCCCCGCCGAGATCGATCTCGACTACTACGCCACCACCGAAGATCGCGAGCGCATCCTCGCCGGCGTCGCCCGCGCCCAGGCCATCGCCGCGCAGGCGCCGCTGCAACAGGTACGCGCCACGCCACTGTCGCTGGGCGGCAAGCGGGTCCCAGCCGAAAAAATCTGGAAGTGGATCGGTGCCGCCACCATGACCACCTTCCACTACTGCGGCAGCTGTCGAATGGGCGAGGACGCGGCCAGTCCCGTGGACCTGCAACTGCGGGTCAAGGGCCTCGCCAACGTCCGTGTCGCCGATGCCTCGGCGGTACCCGAAATTCCCGTATCCGCGCTCAATGCGCCGAGCATGGTGCTCGGCTACCGCGCGGCTGATCTGATTCTCGCCGGAAGAACCGCATGACCCTGATCGCACCCCAGCCACCGCAGTGGAGCGGCCAGCGCGCCGTCATCGACTGCTTCAATCCAGCCACCGGCGCGCGGCTGGGGCAGATGCCAGCCGCCAGCCCGGAGGACGTCGCCGCCGCAGTAGCCCGTGCTCGCGTCGTGCAGAAAGTCTGGGCGCAGAGCAGCTTCGCGCAGCGCCGCGCGGTACTCGGCCATCTGCTCGATCTGGTGCTGGAGCAGGCCGACGAGATCGTCGCCGCCGTGGTCGAGGACAGCGGCAAGACCCACGAGAACGCCCTGCTCGGCGAGGTGATGACGGTCTGCACCAAGCTCCAGTGGCTGATGAAAAATGGCGAGAAGCACCTGCGGCCGGAGCCAGTGCCGAGCGGCCTGCTGATGCACAAGAAGGGCCGCATCGAATACCGCCCGCTCGGCGTAGTCGCCTGCATCGTGCCCTGGAACTATCCGTTCCAGAACATCTTCGGCTCGCTGATCGCGCCGCTGATGGCCGGCAATGCGGTGGTCGTCAAGGCCTCGGAGGCCGTGGCCTGGTCCACGCAGCGCTTCCAGAAAATCATCGACGAGGCCCTGCGCCGCGAAGGCTTCTCGACCGACACCGTGCAGATCATCAACGGCTTCGGCGACACCGGTGCGGCGCTGGTGCGCAGCGGCGTCGAGAAGATCCTGTTCATCGGCTCGGTCGGTAACGGCCGGCGCATCCTCGAAGGCAGCATCCAGCACCTGACGCCCGTGGTGCTGGAACTCGGCGGCAAGGACCCGATGATCGTCTGCGAGGACGCCGATCTCGACCAGGCCCTGCACTCGGCGCTCAGCGGCTGCTTCATCAACCTCGGCCAGAACTGCATCGCCTCCGAACGCATCATCGTGCTCGATGGCATCTACGACCGCTTCGTCGCGGCCGCCAGCGAGGCCACCGCCGCGCTGCGCCAGGGCCAGGCGACCGCCCCCGGCGCACAGGACGTCGGCGCCATCGTCACGCCGCAGCAGTTGCAGGTGATCGACACCCTGGTTGCCGACGCGCTCGCCCAGGGTGCGCGCGCCCTGGTCGGCGGCAAGCCGGGCGCCGGTCCCGGCAGCTTCTACCCGCCCACCGTGCTGGTCGATGTGCGGCCGGACATGCGCATCGCGCGCGAGGAAGTGTTCGGCCCGGTGATGCTGGTGATGCGGGTGCGTGACGAGGCCGAGGCGATTGCACTGGCCAATGGCACCGAATTCGGCCTCCAGGCCTCGGTGTTCACCCGCGACCGCGCGCGTGGCGAGCGCATCGCCGCCGCGCTCGACGCCGGCGGCGTCTGCATCAACGACTTCGGCATGTGCTACCTCAACCAGGACTTGCCGTTCGGCGGCGTGAAGTCCTCCGGCTTCGGGCGCATGAACGGCCGCGACGGCCTGCGCGCCTACACCAATGCGAAGGCCGTGCTCACCGACCGCTTCGGCTTCAGCGTGCTGCCAAAGCTCTATCCGGTCGGCCCAGCCCTCTACGCCAAGTCGCTCAGCAGCATCCGCCTGCTGTTCGCACGGCGCTGGGCTGATCGCCTGTCGGCGCTTCTCGCGCTGCTGAAACTTTCGCTGCGGCCAGGAGCCTCCCGATGAGCACCGAATTCTTCGTCGCCTGGGCCGTCATCCTCGGCTTCGACGGCGTGCTGATGTACAGCCTGACCTGGATGGCGAACTCGCGACGCTTCCGGCATCTGCGCCACCTGCCGCCGCAGAATCCGCCACTGCCGGAAGGCCGCAAGAAGATCAACACGATGCTGAACAACGTGTTCTCGCTGCTGATCTTCGCCGCCTATTTCTACTACCTCGGCGAGCAGACCCTCTACACCGGCGTGCCGACCGCGCTAACCCTGTTCGGCGAGATTCTGGGCGTGCTGCTGCTGTACGACCTCATGTACTACGGCTTCCACCGGCTGATGCACCGCCGCGAGCTGATGCGCTACTGCCACAACATCCACCACCGCCTGCGCTCGCCAACCTCCGACGCCAGCATCTATCTGAACCCCATCGAGACCTTCGGTGGCCTGGGCCTGCTGATCCTCGCCATCGTGCTGTTGGGGCCGGTGAGCGCGGTCTCGTTCCTGGTGATCTTCTTCGTCCATTCGGTGGTGAACATCATCGTCCACAGCAACCTGATCATTCCGCACGCCTCGTTCCGGCTGTTCAACTTCTGGGTGGAGAAGCACAACGTCCACCACAGCAAGGCCCGCAACAACTACGCCTCGATCTTCCCGTTCTGGGACCAAGCCTTCGGCACCGCCGAGTAGCAGGAGCAAAGCCATGACCCGCAGAAAAGTGCTCATCACCGGTGGCCAGGGTTTTGTCGGTCGCGCGCTCGTGGATCGCTTCGCCGACCTCGGCCACGAGGTTGTCTGTGCCGACATCAATGACCGCCCGTTCCGCGACGACGTGCGCTTCATCAGACTCGACATCCGCGATGCAGACGCCGTGCTGGCCGCCTGTGCCAGTGTGGACAGCATCGTCCACAACGCCTCGCTGGTGCACACCAAGCACAACCGCGTCGAGGACGTCTGGGCGGTGAATCTGAACGGCACCGAGCATCTGCTCGCGGCCTGCAAGAAGCACAAAATTCCGCGCTTCACCTACATCAGCTCGGCGAGTGCGGTGTACGAGGGCCGCGACATCGAGAACGGTGACGAGACCCTGCCCTACTCCAGCATCTCGCAAGCGCCCTATGCCGACAGCAAGATCGCCGCCGAAAAGAAGGCGTTGGCCTTCAATGGCGCCGGGGTCACCCGCTGCTGCGCGATCCGCCCGCATGTGGTGTTCGGCCACGGCGACAACCGCCTGGTGCCGAGCATTGTCGACAAGGCCAAGCAGGGCAAGATGACCCGCGCCATCGGCAACCGCGACAAGCTCAGCGACTTCACCTACATCAGCAACCTGGTCGATGCCGTGGTCGCCGCCGAGGACCGGCTGCTGCCCGGCTCGCCGGTCTGCGGCCAGGCCTACTTCATCACCAACGGCGAGCCGATGGCCTTCTTCGACTTCATCGAGAAGCTGATCGTCGAGATCGGCTATCCGCCGATCAAGGGCAAGGTTCCGTACTGGCTGGCCTATAGCGTGGCCGCGGTCATGGAGGCCATCGACACCCTGCGCGGCGGCACGCTCAACGCCGAGGGCGGGCTGTCGCGCTTCTCGGTGCGCTACATGGTCACTCACCACTACTTCAACATCGCCAAGGCACGGCGGGACCTGCAGTGGCAGCCCAAGGTCTCCATTGCCGAAGGCATCCGCCTGACCGTCGAGGCTTTGCGCCGCAACGATCCCACGCTGCTCGGTGCCAAGCCGTGAGCACGCCATTGGAGGCGGGTGCTGCGGCGCCGGCGGAAGGCCTGGACCCGCCAAAGGTCGGCGGCGGCCTGCCCTGGATCGGCCACATGTTCTCGTTCGCGAGCAACCCTTACCGCTTCATGGAGAAGGTGGCGGCCAAGGGCGGCGAGTGCGCCTCGTTCACGCTGATGGGCCAGCGCATCGTGCTGCTTACCGGCGACGAGGCCAGCGAGCTGTTCTACCGCTCTTCCGACGAGCAGCTCGACCAGTCGGCCGCCTACAAGCTGATGACGCCGATCTTCGGTGAGGGCCTGATCTTCGACGCTCCCATCGCCCGCAAGAACGAGCAGCTGAAGATGCTGATGCCCTCGCTGCGCATCGACGCCATGCGCGAGCACTCGCACAAGGTCGTTGGTGAAGTCGAGGAACTGACCGCGAACTGGGGCGAGTGGGGCGAGATCGACCTCGGCGACTTCATGAAGCAGCTCACCATCAACACCGCCAGCCACTGCCTGCTCGGCCGCGAGTTCCGCTACGAGCTGAGCGAGGAATTCGCCCACATCTATCACGACCTCGAACAGGGCGTGAACCCCATCGCCTATCACTTTCCCAATCTGCCGATCCCGGCCTTCCGCCGCCGCGACCAGGCGCGCGCCAAGCTGCAGAAGCTGGTCGGCGGCATCGTCCGCAAGCGCGCGCAGCAGGTCGACAAGCCCAGCGACATGTTCCAGACGCTGATCGACATGCGCTACGAGGACGGCACCGCGCTGACCGAGAACGAGATCACCGGCCTGCTGATCGGCTCGATCTTCGCCGGCCACCACACCAGCTCCGGAACCGCCGCCTGGGTACTGCTGGAGCTGCTCAAGCACCGCCGGCTGCTCGACCGCACCCGTGAGGAACTCGACACCTTGCTCGGCCCGCATGGCGAGGTGACGTTCCAGAGCCTGCGCGAGATGCCGATGCTGGAGAACGTGGTCAAGGAAGTGCTGCGCCTGCATCCGCCGCTAATCATCCTGATGCGTCAGGTCTCGCAGGAGCTGCGCTTCAGGCAGTACCGAATTCGCCCCGGTGACATGGTCTGGGCCTGCCCGCCGGTGACGCACCGGATGTCGAAGCTGTTCAGCAACCCGCAGCAGTTCGACCCCGACCGCTTCGGCCCCGAGCGGCGTGAAGACCGGAACCTGATGGCCTACCAGCCCTTCGGCGGCGGCAAGCACAAGTGCTCGGGCAATGCCTTCGCGATGTTCCAGATCAAGGCGATCTTCGCGGTACTGCTGCGCCGCTACGACTTCGAGCTGACGGCGGAGCCGAGCAGCTATGTCGACAATTACAAGGAGATGATCGTGCAGCCGAAGTCGCCCTGCCGCGTGCGCTATCGCAGGCGCTCGCCGGCCAGCTTCGCGAAGGCGGATGGCGAGCCGGCGATGACGCCGGCGCAGGCCGCGGCGGCGGGCTGCCCCTTCCATGCCCAGGCGCTGGGCCAGAAGGGCGCATGAGCACGCGCGTCGAGGTGGACGAGGGTCTGTGCCAGGGCCACGCGGTCTGCACCGGCGAGGCACCGGCGCATTTCCGACTGGGCGCCGACGGCAAGCTGCACATCGTCAAGCCCGAGATCGACTCGGCCGATCTTCCACAGCTAGATGCTGCGGTGCGCTACTGCCCGAACCAGGCACTGCGCCTGGTGAAAAGCTGAAGCCATGAAGGTCTTCGCCACCGGCGCCACCGGTCTGGTCGGCGCCAACACCGTCCGCGCCCTGGTCGCCGCCGGGCACCAGGCGCGCCTGCTGGTGCGCGACGAAGCCGCCGCGCGCCGCTACTACGCGCGACACGGGGTCGAGATCGAAGGCTATGTCGGCGTCGATATCCTCGATCAGGCCGGCCTGCAGCAGGCGATGCAGGGTTGCGACGCGCTGTTCCATGCCGCCGCCTCGATCTCGCTGAATCCGCGCCTGGCGCAGCAGACCTACCGCAACAATGTCGGCGCCACCAAGGCCGTGATGGGCGCGGCCATCGCGCAGGGCATCCGCAACCTCGTCTACGTATCGAGTTACAGCGTACTGTTCAAGCCCGGGCTGGCGACGGTGGATGAGACGACGCCGCTGGCCGAGCCGACCGAGCCCTACTCGCGCTCGAAGCGCGACAGCGACGAGTACGTGCGTGGCCTGCAGGAGCAGGGCTGGCCGATCCAGATGAGCTACCCGGCGGCGGTGGTCGGCCCGGACGATCCCAAGCTCAGCGAGTCCAACTACGCCATCAAGGCCTTCATCACCCAGGCGCTGATGCAGACCAGTGCCGGCTTCCAGTGCGTCGATGTGCGCGATCTGGCGCAGGCGCACCGATTCCTGCTGGAGAACCCGGTGCAGGGTGATGCGTGCGAGGCGCGCTACCTGCTGGGCGGGCATTACCTGTCCTGGGTCGAGTTGCGCGAGTTGCTGGAGCGACTGCTCGGCTATCGACTGCGGACTCCCAAGGTTCCGCCCGGCCTGTTGCGCGGTTTCGGCGCTGCCACCGATCTCGCCAAGCGGCTGATCCCGTTCGAGACACCGATTTCGGCCGAGGCCATGAGCTTTATTACCGAGTGGGCGCCAGCTTCCTCGACGCGCTATCTCGCGCTCTCGGGCGCGCAGTTCCGGACCGCCGAGCAAACCTATGGCGACGCCATCCGCTGGCTCTGCGCCAGCGGCCATCTGACACCGAAACAGGCTGGCCGGATGGCCGGCTGAACATCACCACCACCACCACAACAACAACAACGAAACGAGAGGAGAGGCCATGTCCGACGCCAGCATCCAGAGCAGCCGCACCGAGCAGTACATCGGCGACAAGCGCGTACCCTCGATCGCGCCGCCGAACCGCGCCTGGCCACGCGAGGAACTCGAAGAGATGGTGCGGCGCTGGCTGCAGGGCAACGTCGAAGCCGAGAAGGGCGGCGGCGACTGGACCGAGCACATCACCCGGTTCTACACCGAGGACGCGGTCTACAGCTGGAACATCGGCCCCAACGAGGAGTTCACCGCCAAGGGCCGCAAGGAGATCGGCGACATCGCGCTCGGTTATCAGATGAAGGGTTTTGAGGACTGGGAGTACCCCTACCACGACATCATCATCGACGAGAAGCGCGGCACGGTGATCGGCTTCTGGCGCCAGAACTCGCCCTACAAGCGCGAGGACGGTTCGCCGATCTACATCGAGGGCATCGGCGGCTCCTGGTTCGAATACGGCGGCAACTACCAATGGAAGTGGCAGCGCGACTTCTTCGACCTCGGCAACGCGCAGGCCTGCTTCTTCGAGCTGGCGGGCCTCGGCAAGCTCAATCCCGTGGTCAAGGAGAAGATCCATCGCAAGGCACGCGGCGGGCTGCTGCCCGGTCACCGGCGCCTGCGCCCCAACCCGACGTTCGGCGAGAAGCTCCGCAATTTCGTCGCCATCGTCCGCATCGCGGTGAGCGGCAAATGAGCCTGTCGGCGCGGCTGTTCTCAGCCAATCCGGACAAGGCCTGGGTCGAGAAATTCTTCCTGCTCTACTCGCCGGTGTGGATGGCGGGAATGGCGTACATGATGCTCAGCGGCGCCGACAAGCGCTGGAGCGATACGGCGCTGCTGATCCAGAGCCTGGTGATGGCGTTGCCGGTGCTGCTGATCCCGATGCTGATCGCCCGGCGTTACAGCACGCAGCCCTGGCATGACAGCTACTGGTTCAAGGTGAACCTCTACCTGTTCGTGTTCGGCTTCTTCGGCAACTACTTCGGCTCCGAGTATTTCTTCGATGTACTCGGGATGGTCTACCACTACCCGCAGGTGACGACGACGCTGGACTCGGCCCTGCTCGGCGAGGGTAAGCAGACCGTGCCGCTGATCATGTACGCCTACACCCACGTCTACTTCATGACTTATCACGCCAGCGCCAACATCGTGCTGCGCGGGCTGCGCAGCCTGAAACTGCCGGCGATGTGGCTGCTGTTTCCGATCTTCGTGTTCGGCATCGGCTACTTCTGGGCCTGGATGGAAACCAAGGCGATGGCCAATCCGATGATGGCCTCGAGCTTCTACTACCAGAAGATGGATCTGATGCTGGCCTATGGCTCGGCAATCTACGCGACCTACTTCATCGCCAGCTTTCCGATCTACTACTTCATCGATGAGAGCCCGGCCCGGCGCTGGACCTGGCTGCAGGCAGCCGCCGGTGGACTCAGCGCCAGCATGCTGACCTTCTACCTGCTCGACAGCGCGGCCCATTGGGTGGGCTCCCTGTAAAGGAAAAGCCCGGGACCAGCCCGGGCTTTTCGGTACAAGGTCGCAGGCTCCGTTGGAAGCGGCAGCTGACTCTGGTCAATTACAGGCCGGGATTCGCGTCCACAGAATGCCGAGCCTTGATCGCGCAGACCAGGATGCCGGAGGCGGCTCGATGCCCCGCCTGAGAATCCGGTTCGAAGTGGTCCGCATCGAATGGGGCGGATGCAAGCAAGCGTTCATGTCGCGGCCCGGTTTCGGTTGGGGGCTGTCGCCGAGGCTTGCCCGGCAAAAACTGCTCGCCGAGGAGATAGCTATGAGGCGCACTGCCGTATCCGGCCTGCTCTGGCTGCTGTGCAGTCTGTTCGGGGTGTTCCCGGCTGCCGCCAGTGATGCGGTCGGTCAGGTCGTGCTGATTTCCGGCACGGCGCGCAGCACGCTTGCGGACAGCGCTCGGGCCTTGGCGCAGGACAGCCCCATCTACAGCGGCGAGACCCTGACCACCGCCAGCAACAGCTACCTGAGCCTGTTGTTCAAGGACGGAGCCCGGGTACTGATGCGCCCCAACTCGGTGTTCATCGTCGCGGAATATCGCTACCCCGAAGCGCCCGCGAGACCGGCGGAGGGTACGCCGAACCCGCTGGCGATCGGGCCCGCGCAGCCGGGCTCCAGCACCGCGTTCCTGCGCTTCGTCAAAGGCGGCTTCCGACTGGTTTCAGGCCTGATCGGCAAGGCCAGCCCCGAGCAGTACCGCATCGTCACACCGGTGGCGACCATTGGCATCCGGGGCACCGACATCAGCATTGATGTGGCGGAGGACGACAGTTCGAGCATCGGCGTCAGCGAGGGAGCGGTGGATGTGGCCAATCTGCTGCTGCCGGCGCAGACCGTGCGGGTGAATGCCGGCTACTTCACCGTCGTGCGCCCGCTGCTGCCGCCCGAGCCGGTCCAGGCCAACGACCACGGCGAGAGTGGCAACGAGGCCTCCCTGGGCACGCTTGAGCGGGCGGAGGACGCTCTGGTGGAATCGGCGGAGCTTCCGGCATCCGACCGCTACCTGGCGTTCGCCCATCCGGTGCTGGATGTGCTCGAGAACCCGGCCTATGCCAGCGCGACCCTCGGCAGCAGCGGGATACTGTCACTGGCGGGAAGTGGCTATGACAGCGCGCGGAAGAACACCTCCGGCGGGCAGGCGGCGAGCGCTTCGCGCAGTTCTGGCCACGGCCTGACGGGGCAGTTGGTGGGCCTGCGGCAGATCTCGGCAGCTAGCTGGCTGGGGCTGACGGCCACCGGGCTCGCCGCCCGCAGCAAGCTGCCCGACCGCCTCAGCGCATCGGCCGATTCAGTGCTGGAGACCAACACCGACAGTGGCAGCGCCGGCCTGCTGGCGGCCCATCGCGTCGGGCGCTGGGGCCTGGGTCTGGGGGCCAGCCACTACCGCTCCGATCTCCGCGTCGATCAGATGTTCGACGCCGGCACGGCCATGCCTGTCACCACCCGCTCCGACAACCGGATTACCGACCTGCAACTGGGCGCCGTGCGGGAGCCGACCGCGTCAAGGACCCTGGCATTGGGCTTTACCCAGCAGTTTGTCGACAGCCGCACGCATACCAGCACGGGCCTGCAGCAGCACCTTCGGGGCACCGGCCAGGTCCTTGAGCTGCGCTGGCGCCAGCCGCTGGCGCCGAGGATGCTGCTGGGCTCGCTGCTGCGCGCACGCATCAGTGAAAGCTCCGAGCAGGTCGATGATGCAGAGGGCCCGTTCTATGCCGAGGACATTCGCGTCCGGACCTTTCAGACCGGCCTTGGCCTGGGCTTTGTACCCAACACCACCACCGCCGTTGTTGGCGACCTGACCCTGGGCTATACCGCCGAGCGCGCCCTGCAGCGGTTCAGCAACCAGCAGGTACGCGAGGATGAGCACGACGAGCGACTGAGCGCGGCCCTGCATCTGGGCACCCAGCTGCATCTGCCTTATCACCTGCTGGTGACACTCGATGCCACCCAGCAGTTCATCCGCGATGACAAGCGCTTTGTATTCCTGCCCGGCACCAGCGGCATGCGCCGGGACACCACAACCGACACCCGCAGTGACCTGCAGGCGCGGGCGTCCATCGCCTACGCGCGCGATCACTACCTGCTCGGCTACCTCGTCGCCACCGGCGGCTCGGCGCCGCAAACCGCCGTTCACAATCTGTTTCTGATCGTCAGCTGGTGAATCCGACACTGCAGCCTGGCGTCGGCACCTGAACCCTTGAGCAAGACGGGAGCGCCGGTTCAGGGCCAGGAAAAAGCCCGGGACCAGCCCGGGCTTTTCGGTGATCGGACGCCGGCTCAGTGCGTCGGCAGCGCCCGCTCCGTCGCCTCATCCGCCGCCCGCTGGGCGTGATGATCGGTCGCCAGCAGCAGATACATCGCCGGCACCACGAACAGCGTGAACACCGTGCCGATGGATATGCCGGAGGCGATCACCAGGCCCATGTGGTTGCGACCGACCGCGCCGGCACCTTCGGCGAGCACCAGGGGCATCACGCCCAGCACCATCGCGGCGGTGGTCATCAGGATCGGCCGCAGGCGCACGCCGGCGGCGGCCAGGATCGCCTCCAGCTTGCTCTTGCCGGCCTTCTGCTCGTCGTTGGCGAACTGCACCAGCAGGATGCCGTGCTTGGCGATCAGGCCGACCAGGGTGACCAGGCCCACCTGGGTGTAGATGTTGATGGTGGCGTCCATCACCCCGAGGAAGATGAACACCAGCGCGCCGAAGATGGCCATCGGCACCGAGGTCAGCACGATCAGGGGATCGCGGAAGCTCTCGAACTGCGCCGCCAGGGTCAGGAAGATGATGACCAGGGCCAGGCCCATGGTCATGGCGAAGGCCGAGGTCTCCTGCACGAACTGGCGCGACTCGCCGCCGTAGTCGACGGTATAGCCGGCCGGCATCTTCCGGTCCGCCAGCTGCTTCAGATAGTCGAGCGCGTCGCCCAGGGTGCCGGAGGGCACGCCGCTGAAAGTCGCCGCGTTGAGCTGCTGGAAGCGGCTGACGCGGGTCGGGATCGCCTCGGTCTTCAGCGTCACCACCGTCGAGGCCGGCACCACCTCGCCGCTGGCGGCGCGGATGTAGTAGTTGCCGAGCTGGTCGGAATTGAGCCGGCTCACCTGCTGCGCCTGCGGAATCACCTTGTACGACCGACCGGCGATGCTGAAGTAGTTGACGTAGCCACCGCCCAGCATCGCGCCCAGCGAGGAGCCGATGTCCCGCATCGACAGGCCCAGCGCCGCCGCCTTGTCGCGGTCGACATGCACCGAGACCTGCGGCTTGTTGAGCTTGAGATCGGTGTCGATGTAGTAGAACTTGCCGCTCTTCTGCGCCTCCGCCAGCATGTCGCTGGCCACCTCGTCGAGATTGACGAAGGAGTCGGTGGTGCCGATCACGAACACCACGGAGGTGTTGGCGCCGCCGCTGCTGGTCGGCAGCGGCGGGGGTTGTGAGACGTAGATGGTGGCGCCGGCGATGCTGTTGAACTTCTCCTGCAAGTCCTTCTGCAGATCGAAGCTGCTGCGCGAGCGCTCGCTCCAGGGCTTGAGGATCATGCCGGTGAGCGTGGTGTTGGCGGAGCTGAGCCCGTCCAGGGTGAAGGCCTGCTCCACTTCCGGCGCGGCCTTCACGTACTCGTACATCTTGCGCGAGTAGACGCCCATCTGCTCCACCGAGGCATTGGGCATGGCGTAGCCGAAGCCGATCACGAAGCCCTGGTCT
Organism: Stagnimonas sp.; assembly: GCA_030696045.1. GTDB lineage: Bacteria > Pseudomonadota > Gammaproteobacteria > Nevskiales > Nevskiaceae > Stagnimonas. The sequence goes on from JAUYNO010000082.1 coordinate 24,290, forward strand.
TCCTGCGGCGCCAGCTCCTTCTTGAAACCGATGGCCGAGGGCGTCATCAGCATCAGCACGATCAGGCCGATGATGAGGAAGCCGAAGGCGACCACGGTCTTCCAGCTGCCCAGGGCAGCGCCGAGCAGGCGTTCGTAGTGGGCGCGGGTCCAGTCGAAGTTGCGGTCGATGGCCTGCATCAGGCGGTTGCCCTCGTGCTCGCCCGGCTTCAGGAAGTAGGCGGCCATCATGGGCGACAGGGTCAGGGCGACGATGCCCGAGACCACGACGGCGCCGACCAGGGTGAAGGCGAATTCCGAGAACAGGGTGCCGGTGAGGCCGCCCTGGAAGCCGATCGGCACATAGACCGCGATCAGCACCACGGTCATGGCGACGATGGGGCCGGCCAGCTCGCGGGCGCCCTGCAGGGCCGCCTGCATCGGACGCATGCCGTCGCGCATGTGACGGTCGACGTTCTCGACCACGATGATGGCGTCGTCCACCACCAGGCCGATCGCCAGCACCAGGGCCAGCAGGGTCAGCAGGTTGATGGAATAGCCCAGCGCCAGCATGAAGATGAAGCCGCCGACCAGGGACAGCGGGATCGCCACCGCCGGGATCAGCACCGAGCGCGGCGAGCCGAGGAACAGGAAGATCACCGCCGAGACGATCAGCAGGGCCTCGATCAGGGTGGTCTGCACCTCGCTGATGGCGCTGCGGATGTAGTCGGTGGCGTCGTAGTCGATCTCGCCGGACAGACCCTTGGGCAGCTGCGCGACGATGTCGGGGAAGGCCTCGCGCACGCGGCCGATCACGGTCAGCACATTGGCGTCCGGCGCGACGCGGACGCCGATGAACAGGGCGCGGCGACCGTCGGAGCGGGCGTTGAACTCGTACTGCTCGGCGCCGAGCGTGACGTTGGCGACGTCTTCCAGGCGGACGATGCCGCCCTCATTGGACTTCACCACCAGCCGGCGGAATTCCTCCAGCGAGTGCAGATCGGTGCGGGCGGTGAGGTCCACCGTCACCATCTCGCCCCGGGTGGAGCCGATCGCCGAGATGTAGTTGTTGGTGCCGAGCGCGGTATAGACGTCGGCGGCGGTGAGGCCATAAGCCGCCAGCCGCTGCGGGTCCATCCACACTCGCAGCGCGAACTGCCGGGCACCGAAGATTTCCGCGTTCTGCACGCCGGCGATGCCCTGCAGCTTGGGCTGCACCACCCGCAGCAGGTAGTCGGTGATCTGGTTCGCCGCCAGCTGCTCGCTGGTGAAGCCCAGGTACATCGAGGCGGTGCTCTCGCCGGTGGAGATCTTCAGCGAAGGCTGCTGCGCGCCTTCCGGCAACTGGTTCAGCACCGAATTCACCTGGGCGCTGATTTCCGACAGCGCCTTGGTGGCGTCGTAGTTGAGCCGCAGGTTGACGGTGATGACGCTAACGCCGCTGTTGCTGGTGGAGAAAATGTAGTCGATGCCCTGGGCCTGGGCGATGGCGGCTTCCAGCGGCGCGGTGATGAAACCGGCGATCACGTCGGCGTCGGCACCGAAGTAGGTCGTGGTCACGGTGACCGCCGCGATCTGCGATTCCGGGTACTCGCGCACCGGCAACTGGGCCAGGGCGCGCAGGCCCAGCACCAGGATCAGGGCGCTGACCACCAGGGCCAGGACCGGCTTCTTGATGAAGGTGTCGGTGAAGTTCATGAGCGTTCCGAAGCCACTGGCGCCTTACTCATCCACCGGACGCGGGTCCGGATTGCTGGACGGCTGCAGCTCGTTGTTGATGACGATGGCGGTGTCGTTCTTGAGCTTGATCTGGCCGCTGGTCACGACCTCGTCGCCTTCCTTGAGGCCACTGAGCACCGCCACCTGGTCACCCCGGGTGGGGCCGGTCTTGATGAATACCTGACGTGCCACCAGCACCCCCTCACCCGGGGCCGCCGGCGCGGCGGCGGGCTTGGCATCCTCGCCTTCCGGCTTGGCGGCGGCTTCGGCAGCGGCCTTCAGATCGGCATCGGCCTGCTTCAGTGCTTCGGTCTGCAACAGATCATCTGGCTTGTTGTCGGCAACCGCGCTCTCTTCGCCGCGCTTGATGACGACGAACACTGTCTCGCCATAGGGGTTGAAGGACACCGCGTTGGCGGGCAGCGTCAGATAGCGCTGCGGGGCCCCGGTGGCAACCACCACATTGGTGAACATGCCGGGCAGCAGCTTGCGCTCCGGGTTCTTCAGCGTCGCCTGCACCCTGACGTTGCGGGTGCTGGCATCGACCACCGGATTGATCGCGGTGACCGTGCCGCTGAAGCGGACGCCGGGAAAGCTGTCGGTGGTGGCGGTGACCGTGAGGCCATTCTTGAGTTGGGCCAGCGCGGATTGCGGCACCGTGAAGTCGACGTGGACGGGGTCGAGCTGCTGCAGGGTCACCAGCTTGTCGCCCGGGTTCAGATACTGGCCCGGGTTGACGGTGGTGATACCTAGCCGGCCCGGGAACGGCGCCTTGATCGCCTTCTTGCGGACCAGGGCCAGCTGCTCGGCCACGGCTGCTTCGGCGCCCTTCAGCTTGGCGGCCTCGGAATCGGCTTGCGCCTGGCTGATCGCCTGCGCCGCCAGCTGCTTGCGGGCGCGCTGCTCGACGCTGCGGGCCAGCTCGGCATCGGCCTGCAGGGCGCGCAGGCGGGCGTGATCGGCGTCCATCACCATCTGCACCAGCAACTCGCCCTGCTGGACGTCTTCGCCGGAGCGCACCTGCACGGTCTCGACCAGGCCAGAGACTTCCGCCGCCAGATCGACGCCACGCGCGGCGCGCAGCGAACCCACGGCGCTGAGCGTGGGCTGCCAGTCGTCGTAGGCGACCTTGGCGGTCGATACCGTCGACTTCGGCTCGCCCATGGCGGCGTAGCCATCCATCATCTGCTTGACGCCGCAGGCCTTGATGCCGCCGATGATCAGCACCAGCACCACCACGCCGGCAATCATCAGCAGCCAGGGCTTGGCGCGGTTCTCGGTCTTGTATGCGTTGTACATGGTGTGTCGCCTGGATGCGGAAACTGGAATTCGGGAAGGTCTGGACTACTGCGCGGCCGTTGCGGTCGGGCCGCCGGCGAAGCCGCCACCCAGGGCATGGAACAGCGCTGCGGTGTCCTGGTAGCGCGCCGCCAGGGCCTGGGCGTAACCGGCCTGGGCCTGGGTGTGCTGCTGCTGGGCACTGAGCAGTTGCAGATAGCTGGCGGCACCCAGCCCGTACTGGAGCTCGGCCAGCTGCAGGCCCTCCGCCGCCGCGCTGGCGGCCTGGTGCTGGGCCTGCAACAGCTCGGCGTCGGTCTCGACCTGGCGCAGGCTGTCGGCGACATTGCCGAAGGCTCGCAGCAGGGTCAGGCGATAGTCGGCGGCGGCCTGCTCGTAGGCGGCGCGCGCCGCGCCGTGGCGGGCCTTGAGGGCGCCGAAGTCGAGGATGGGCGCGCTCAGGTTGGCGCCCAGATTCCAGACGTCGGCCTTGAACAGATCGCCGGTCTTCGAGGCCTGGGTGCCGTAGCTGGCCGACAGCGCGAAGCTGGGGAAGCGGTTGGCGACGGCGATGCCGACATTGGCCGAGGCGGTGCGCAGTCCGGCTTCGGCCACCAGCACGTCCGGTCGCCGGCGGGCCAGGGTCGAGGGCAGCGACAGCGGCAGCTCCTGCGGCAGCTTCAGCTCGCTCAGTTCGAAGGGGCTGCTGCGGTACTCACCCGGGGCCTTGCCCAGATACACCGCCAGCTGGTTCTGGGTCTGGCTCAGTTGCAGCCGCAGCGGCGGCAGGCGCGCCATCTCGGTGGCCTGCTCAGCGCGGGCGCTAAGCAGCTCGGCCTTGCCGACGGCGCCGAGCTGGACCTGCTGCTCGATCACCCGCAGGGTCTTGGCCTGGCCGGCGACGATTGCCTCCTGGCCCTGCAGCAGGGAGCGCAGCAGCGCCTCCTGCACGGCGGTGGTCACCACATTGGCGACCAGGCTCTGGTAGGCGGCGTCGGTCTGGTAGCGCTGCAGGTCGGCCTGCGCCACCACCGCCTCGATACCCCGGCGGGTGAGCCCGAACAGGTCGATGCCGTAGGAGACATCCACCGAGGCATTGAAGAGGTTGTAGATGCTGCTGCCACCGCCGGGATTGCCGAAGCTGCCGGTATCCACCTTCTGGCGACTGGCGCCGGCATTGGCGCTCACCGAGGGGTAGAGATTAGCGCCCAGGGCCTTGGCGTTCGCCTGCGCCTGCCGCAACGCCGCTTCGGCCGAGGCGACCGTGGGGCTGTTGGCCAGCGCCTCCTGGACCAGGGCATTGAGCCGCTCGGAGCCGAACAGGGTCCACCAGCGGTCGGGGACGTCCTTGCCGGCCAGGAAGCGCTGCGCTTCGCCGCCGATCACCGGTGTCGCCACCGTCTCGGCCGGCACCGGGTCGACCCCGTAGCGCTCGCCGCCGGGCACCGCCGGAGCCTGGTAGTCCGGCCCCAGCGCGCAACCGGAGGCGGTCAGGGCCAGCAGCAGCGCCGCCAGCGAAACGGGAGAAAGAACCGGGCGCATCGGAGTTCTCGACAAGACGGGACGGCCAGCAGCGGCCGGAGCAAGGGGCTGGGGGCATTATTGACCAGTCTGTGAACCTGATTCAAGATTGAAATCGAATTCTTTTACTCAGGCAGCCGGACTCCCCCATTGGGCATCAAGGAACGCAGACAGCGGCAGTTCGAGCAGCGCGAGCAGCGCTTCCTGGAAGCGGCGCGCGAACTGATCCGCGAGGACGGGCTGCTGAAATTGCAGATGAGCCGCATCGCCGAGCGCGCCGAGTACGCGGTCGGCACCCTCTACCTGCACTTCGCCTCCAAGGAAGACCTGCTGCTGGCGCTGACCATCGAGCAGGCGAAGGAACACGTCGAGCTGTTCCTGCGGGTGGCGCGCTGGGATGCCTCGCCGCGCGAGCGCATGTTCGCGATTGGCGTGGCCGACATGCTGTTCGTGCGCCGCAACCCCAATCACTTCCGCATCGGCCAGTACGTGTTCACCGAGGTGGTCTGGGGCGCCGCCTCGCCGGAGCGCCGCGCCGAGTTGCTGGAGGCCAACGACCCGATCAGCGCCGTGGTCACCGGCTTCATCAACGAGGCAGTCGGCAACGGCGAGCTGGAACTGCGCGGCCTGAGCCCGGAGCAGATGTCGGTGGGCCTGTGGGCGCTGACCATCGGCACCCACAACCTGGTGCACGCCGAGGGCGTGATGGCCGATCTCGAAGTCGCCAATCCCTACCGGCTCTACTGCCGGCACCTGCAGACCCTGCTCAACGGCTATGGCTGGAAGCCGCTGGCCGATGTCGCCGACGAGTCGGCGCTGGACGCGCTGATCGAGCGGATCAGCCGCGAGGTGTTTCCGGAACTGTGCGGCGATTGCCGCCGCTGAGCGGATTTTTCGTGGGGTGGCCTACTGCCCACCACGACGCTACGCAAACCAGTCCGGCCGTCCCGCCGTCCACAGCTCGCCCCACAGTTTGCCGCCGCCATCGACGGTGAGCACCTCGCCGGTGATGAAGCTGCCGGAGCCGGCGCTGAGATAGATCACCGACTCGGCGATCTCCATCGGCGTGCCGGGCCGCTTGAGCGGATTGGCGCGCGGGAACTCCTTCTGCGCCTCGGGCGGATAGACATCGAGCCCTTCGGTCGCCGTCAGCCCCGGCGCCACGCAGTTCACCCGCACGCCCAGCGGCGCCCATTCCACCGCAACCGTGCGGGTCGCGCCGATGATGCCGGCGCGCGCCGCGACGGTGTGCGCCACGCCCGGCATGCCGCGCTCGATCACCACCACGATGTTGACGATGGAACCCGGGCCGCCGTGCTCGCGCCAGTGCTGGGCGGCGCGCTGCATCATCAGCCAGGTGCCGTTGAGGTTGTTGTTGATGACCGCGTTCCAGCCCTTGGGCGCGTAGTCGATGGCCGGCTGCGGAAACTGGCCGCCGGCGTTGTTGACGGTGTAGTCGATGCGGCCGAAATGCGCCTGCGCGGTCTTGAACAGGGCATCGACCTGCTCGGGCTCGCGCACGTTGGTCGGCAGCACCAGCACCTCGCCACCCTTGCCGCGCACGAAGTCGGCGACGGCGTCGAGCTTCTCGACCGTGCGGCCACAGATGACCAGCTTGGCGCCCAGGCGCGCGAACAGCAGCGCGCAAGCGCGGCCGATGCCGCTACCGGCGCCGGAGACCAGGGCGACCTTGCCCTGGAACAAGTCAGGCCGGTAGACGGTTTCGGCGGTCCAGAGGGTTTCGGGGTTGTTGAGATGGGCGACTTCGGGGGACATGCCGGACTCCATGCTCCCCTCCCCCTGGTGGGGAGGGGCTGGGGGAGGGGGGCTGTCGCGACGGAGATCGCGCTCCAATGGAAGCGCCCCCCTCCCTAGCCCTCCCCGCAAGGGGGAGGGGACTCAATCTACAAGCTCAAGCCGTCAGCAACTCCTTGGCGATGATCATCTTCCGCACCTCGCTGGTACCCGCACCGATCTCCAGCAGCTTGATCGAGCGGTACAGGCGGTTGATCTCGCTCTCCCAGATGTAGCCGGTGCCGCCATGCACCTGCACGGCGTCGTTCAAGACCTTGTTCATGGTCTCGGCGACGTAGAGCACGCCGGCGGCGGTGAGCTTGTGGATCTCGCCACGGCCGCCGTCTTCCTCGCCGATGGTATTGGCGGCGCGCAGCACCTGGTAGGTGAACAGGCGCATCGACTCGACCCAGGTGTACATGTCGGCCAGCTTGGCCTGCACCATCTGGAACTCGCTGATCGAGCGGCCGAACTGCTTGCGCTGCTTGGCGTAGTCCAGCGCCAGCGCAAAGGCGCGCTCGGCGATGCCCAGGCAGATCGGCGAGATCATCGCGCGCTCCAGATCGAGGCCGGACATCACCACCTTCACGCCCCGGTTCTCGCCACCGACCAGGTTGGCGGCCGGCACCTTGCAGTCCTCGAACACCAGCTCGGCGGTCTGGCTGCCGCGGAAGCCCATCTTCACCAGCTTCTGCGCGACCTTGAAGCCGGGGAAATCCTTCTCGACGATGAAGGCGGAGACGCCCTGGTTGCCCCGGTCCTTGTCGGTCTTGGCATAGACCAGCAGCACGTCGGCGACCGGGCCGTTGGTGATGTAGATCTTGCTGCCATTGAGCACGTAGTGATCGCCTTCGCGGCGCGCGGTGGTGCGCATCGAGCCGATGGCGTCGGAACCGGCGCCCGGCTCGGTCAGGCCCAGCGCACCGATGGCGGTGCCCTTGACCAGGCCCGGCAGGTACTTGGCCTTCTGCTCGTCGTTGGCGTTGCGCAGGATGTTGTGCAGGCAGAGGTTCTCGTGCGCGACCCAGCTCAGCGCCAGCGCGTGGTTCCAGCGGCCGAAGGCCTGCAGGATCAGGCCGCTGGTGAACACATCGAGACCCGCGCCGCCGTACTGCTCGGGCGCGGTGATGCCGAAGTAACCGGTGGCGCCGATCTTGGGAAAGATGTCCTTCGGCCACCATTCCTCGTCGTCCATCTTCTGCGCCAGGGGATACATCTCGTGCTGGGCGAAGTGGTCGGCCTGGTTGAGAATCTCCATCTCATCGCTGGAGAGGCCGGTGAAGGCTTGAAGCACGCTGGGACGTTCGGACATGGCGGGGCTGCGCTCGTGGTGAGTCTGACTTACCGCGAGCTTAGGCAGCACCTGGCCGCCAGGCTTCGTCCGATTTGGTGAGGGCTACCAGGCGCGCTGGTACTGCACCGGGGCCGTGATCTCGGCCCCCAGCGCCTTGGCCGCGTGGTAGGGCCAGTACGGATCGCGCAACAGCTCGCGCGCCAGCAGCACCAGGTCGGCGTCGCCGGACTCGATGATCCGCTGCGCCTGCGCCGGCTCGGTGATCAGCCCGACCGCACCGGTGGCGATGCCGGCCTCGCGGCGGATCTGCGCCGCGAACGGCACCTGGAAACCGGGGCCGATGGGGATCGCGCCCCTGGCCAGGGTGCCGGCCGAGGAGACGTCGATCAGATCGACCCCCAGGCCCTTCAGCTGGCGCGCCAGTGCGACACTCTGGGCGATATCCCAGCCGCCCTGCTCGTCGGCCCAGTCGGTGGCGGAGATGCGCAGCAGCAACGGCAGCCGCTCCGGCCAGACCGCGCGCACCGCCGCCACCACCTCGCGCAACAGTCGCGTGCGGTTGTCAAAGCTGCCGCCGTAGTCGTCGCTGCGCTGGTTGCTGAGTGGCGACAGGAAGGCGTGCAGCAGGTAGCCGTGGGCGGCGTGCAGTTCGACCAGCTCGAAACCGGCGTCGAGCGCGCGCACCGCCGCCGCGCGGAAATCGCCGATCAGCTGCTGGATGTCGGCCGGGCTCATGGCCTGCGGCGTCTGCGACAGTTCGTTGAAGGCGATGGCGCTCGGCCCCAGCAGGGGCGACCAGCCGCCAGCCTCGACGCCGATCGGCTTGCCGCCCAGCCAGGGTGCCGCCGTGCTGGCCTTGCGGCCGGCGTGCGCGAGCTGGATCGCCGGCACCGCGCCGGCCTTGCGGATGAAGGCGGTGACCGGCGCCCAGGCGGCGGTGTGCTGGTCGCGATAGATGCCGGCATCGGCCGGCGAGATGCGGCCTTCGGCGCTGACCGCGCTGGCCTCGGCGATCACCAGGCCGGCGCCGCCGACGGCGCGGCTGCCCAGGTGCACCAGATGCCAGTCGTCGACCCGGCCGTCGACACAGGAGTACTGGCACATGGGCGAGACGGCGATACGGTTGCGCAGGGTGATATCGCGCAGCTTCAGGGGGGCGAACAGCTTCAAGGCTCAGCTCCGGGGTTCGAGGTCTTCAATGCATGGGCTCAGGCGGCGCCGATTCCAGTGCCAGCCGGCGAAGATCGGTCAGCAGGTCCGGCAGCTGCGGCTGCATGGCTGCTGCCAGGGCCAGCCAGCCCTCGGCCGCCTGCAGCAGCAGTTCGGGTTTGCGCAGGCGGGTCGCAGTGCGGCGCAGGGCGCGGTCGATGCCGGCGACCTCGCCATAGGAGCGCAGCAGGTGCTCGAACTCCCGCGCGCTGCTGTCGCGCCCGCCGGCCAAGAGGAACCAGGGCGAGGCCGCCTCGATGGCCGCACCGCAGCGTCCGCAAAAATCCTCGAGCGTTTCCGCCGAGTGCCGCGACCATTGCTGAATCAGGACGTAGTCGGCGACCAGATCGAGCACGATGCCGGCATAGCGGCGCGCGCCGTCCGGATAGGACTGGCGCAGCGCCACCATGTGGGGATGGCGGTCGGTTGCGGCATCGATGCGGCGGTGCAGGCGCACGCCGGCCGCGATCTCGGCGGGATAGGCCGAGAGATCGGAGCCGTGCACGACATCGCCGAGCACGGAGCCGGCCAGTGAGGTGCCGCTCTGGTCGGCGAGCCAGAGGTGGGCGAGGAAGTTCATTGCCGCCCCCGCTCAGGCTTCGACCGCATCGACCAGACCCCAGGCGAGCGCAATGCGGGCGTCGATGCGCTGGCCCGCCAGCACCCAGGCGGCCAGGCGCTGGCGGCCGATGCGGCGGGCAATGCTGACCGTGCCGCCGGCGCCCGGGATCAACCCGAATTTCAGCTCCGGCAACTGGAACCAGGCATCCGGCGTCGCCACCAGGCGATCAGCGAAGGCCGGGAACTCGATGCCTGAGCCGACACAGGCGCCGTGCAGGCGCACCGTCACCCGCGCCGCGCAATGCGCCAGCAGGCGGCCCGGCAGGGCCAGGCTGCGCACCAGGTGCGCGGTGGCGGGATCGGGCGCGCTGCCGAACTCGCCGAGATCGCCACCGGTGGAAAAACACTTGCCGAGGCCGCGCAGGCTGACCTCGGCAATGCTGTCGTCGGCCAGCACCAGTTGCAGCGCCTCGATCAGGGCATCGCGCATCTCGATGCTCATGCCATTGCGCTTGCTGGCGCGGTTGAGCGCCAGATCGAGCCGCCCGCCCTCGCGCTGCATCAACACCGCCGGACCGGAGTCGGTGTGCGCCGCCAGCGCTGCGGCGCGATGCGCCTGCAGCCAGTCGCGGTACTCGGGCCCGCCTTGCAGGGTCGAGTAGGCCAGCGACTCCGCGAACAAGGCCGACTCCAGCGGCAGCCCTGCCGTGGCCCGCAGCAGCTGCACCAGCACGGTCGCCGCCAGCGGCGCGCGCGCGATGCCCTCGATCAAGGGCCGTGCCGCCACGGCGCTGGGCACCACCGCGTCACAACAAGCCGCCAGCGGCGTGGCCGGATCACCGATGGCGATGCTGGGCGCCGGCAGCGCGCGCAGCCAGTCGGCGACGCCGGTGAGCGCCGGGCCCGGCGCCGAGGTCGTGGCCTCGATCAGCAGATAGCGCTGCTCCGCCAGGGCCGAAATCGCGCCTTGCGAGGCCGGGTCCCGCGCCCAGGCAGCGAGGGTCTCGGCCTTGACCGGGGACAGGAGCGGATCGGAGGACAGCATGGCCAGAGCTTAAAGCAGCCGCCCGGCCCTCGGTCGCTGGTGGGGCGCCTCGTGCCTCGGCCGCCGGCCTGGGCGATTCGTAGGGCGCATTCCATGCGGCCAGCCGTCGCGATCACCGGAAGATCGGCGCGCGCAGCGCGCCCTACAGGAACCGCCCGCCCCAGACCGCTTCAGGCGCGCCGCAAGCTCGGCTCCGGGCTGGCGGGCGCGGTAGCCGGCGGCGGCCGGCCCAGCCGCTGCCGCCAGTCGGCGAGAAAATCCTCCAGCAGCTGCGGCCGGGCGAAGTGGTAACCCTGGCCGAGGTCGCAGCCCTGGCTGCACAGGAAGGCCAGCTGCTCGGCGGTCTCCACCCCTTCCGCCAGCACTTTCAGCCCCAGCCGGGAGCCGATGGCGATGATGGCCGCCGCGATTTCGCAGTCGCCGTGCGAGCCCGGGATGTCCTTGACGAAGCTGCGGTCGATCTTGAGCTTGGTCAGCGGCAGGCGGCGCAGGTAGCTGAGCGAGGAGGCACCCGCGCCGAAGTCGTCCATCGCGAAGCTGACGCCGAAGGCGGCAATCGCCTGCATGCGCTCGGCCACCCGCTCGATGTGCTCGGTCATCACGCTCTCGGTGACCTCGAACTCCAGGTGGCTAGCGTCGAAGCCGGTTTCCGACAGAGCCTGGGCGACCGCGTCGACCAGACCCGCCTCGCTGAGCTGGCGCGGCGCCAGGTTGATGGCCAGCCGGAAGCCGGGTTCCAGCCCCAAGGCGAGCAGCTGGGCGCCATCCCGGCAGGCCTGACGCAGCACCCAGCCGCCGATGGCGACGATCAGGCCGGTCTCTTCCGCCAAGGGAATGAAATCCACCGGGCCGACCACGCCACGCTGCGGGTGCCGCCAGCGCAGCAGCGCCTCGACGCCGCACAGCCGGCCGTTGCGCAGGTCGATCTGCGGCTCGTAGACCAGGAAGAACTCCTGGCGCTCCAGCGCTCGGCGCAGGTCCGACTCCAGATGCAGCCTCTGCTCGGCGCGCTCCTGCATGTCACGGCTGAACATGCGCCAGGTATCGCGGCCCTGGTTCTTCGCCGCGTACAGCGCCAGATCGGCGCGCCGCAGCAGCCGATCGACCTTGCTGGCATGTTGCGGGTAGAGGGCGCAGCCGGCCGAGACCGTCGCGAACACCTCGTGGCCGTCGATGCCGAAGGATTCCCGGGTCAGGGCCACGATCCGGGCCGCCAGGGCCTGGCAGCGCGGCTCCAGCTCGCCACCTTGCAACACCAGCGCGAACTCGTCACCGCCGAGCCGGTAGATCCCGGCCTGGTCCCCGATATGGGCGCTCAGACGCGCGGCGAACTGCACCAGCAGCCCGTCGCCGGCATGGTGGCCCAGGGAATCGTTGACCATCTTGAAATTGTCGAGGTCCAGCAACAGCAGGGCGCATTGCTGATGGCTGCTGGCGCACTGCTGCTCGGCTTCCTGCATGCGCTCGGCCAGGGCGTGACGGTTGCCGAGCCGGGTCAGGCTGTCGTGCCGCGCCAGGTAGTCCAGCTCGGACTGGGTGCGTCGGCGCTCCTGCAGCTCGTGAGTGAGCGCCCGCTGCCTTTGCTCGATCTCGCCCAGCATGGCGTCGAAGCCGCGCGCGATGTCGCCGATCTCGTTGTCGGAGTCGATGCCGCTGCGGCGCGAGTAATCGCCGTCGCGCGCGACCTGGCGCATCAGCGCGGTGAGTTCGTTGACCGGCTGGGTGATGAAGCGCACCAGCCAGGAGAACAGGCTCAGCGCCATCGCCACCGCCAGTAGCAGCATCGTCAAGGCCCCCGCCGAGTACAGCATCAGGCGGCTGTACAGGCGGCGCAGATGGGCGTCGATCTCCAGCCGGCCGTAGTCGCGGCCGAGATAGCGCACGGGCTCGTTGAGCCGCAGCTGCTCGATGCCAAACGCCGGCCGGGACTCGCCACGGTATTCCGCCAGCACCCGGCCATCGGCACGGATCAGGCGCGCGGCGGAGACATCCTCGGAAGCGCGCAGGGCGGCCAGGATCTCCTGCGCCGCCGCCGCATCGTCGAACACCAGGGTGGCACTGCTGTTGGCGGCGATCATCCGCGCCTGCACCTGCAGATCGGCCAGCACCGCGCGGCGGGTGGCGTGGTACTCGCCGAGCACCATGATCGAAGCCGAAACCAGGGCGGTTAGCGACACCACGGCCGCCGCCGCCAGGCTGAGCTGGCGGCGGATCGAGGTCCGCGCCAGGGTGGTCCGCAATCGCTCCCGCAGGCTCATGGGCTGGCCACCGGCTGCGCCAGCCGCAGCACCTGGGCGCTGAACGCCAGGCCCTGCCGCTCGGCCTGGGCTCGATCCAGGGCGAACACCAGCCGGCCATCCTCGACTCCCAGCGACAGCACGGCGCCGGAGGCACAGAGGCCGACGCCGCAATCGACCACGGTCATCAGGCCCTCGATCGGGACCTGCGCCAGCAGGCTTGGCAGGCGATGCCGCTCCGGCCCGGCGAAATACAGCGCGTCGCAGCCCTCGAACGAGGCGCGGCCACCGAGGCTGCGCACCTTCAGCGGCCGCGCACCGATCATGCGGCCCTGCAACTCCGGCAGCGCACTGCCGACTTCGTCCTGCCCCATCACGCAAAGGCTCAGCGCCGCGTCCGGCTGGGCCGGCGCCTGCCAGTGGGTGAACAGCATCACCTTGTAGATGACGGCGGCCTTGACCTGGTCGTCCAGCACCGGTGCCGCCGACAGCGGCGCCGCCGCTGCCAGCAGCAGCAGCAGGACCAGCCGGGGCCGGGGCGGTAGCAGCACCACTAGAACTCGGCGCTCAGCCGCAGCCGCAACTGCCGGCCCTCGCCGGGCACGGCGTCGATGCCGCTGGCCAACAGATCCGGCGAGCCGGGGTCGGTGTAGTGGCGGTCCAGCAGGTTGTCGATCGAGGCGGCGAGCCACAACCCGGGCCGCAGCCGGATGCTGGAGGCAGTGAGGTTGAGCAGCCAGTAGCTGGAGCTGGAGCTCGAGCCAGGCCCGGTGCGGCGCTGACCGACGCCGAGCAGCTCGACACCCAGGCGCGAAGTGCCCAGCAGCGGCAGGCTGTTGTGCAGCTTGAGCAGCCAGCGCGGCGCATCCGGCAGATCGCCAGTCGCGTCGCTGGCACGCTGCAGGCTGAGGCTGCCGCGGCTGCGGAGGCCGGCCGGCCAGTGCTTGTCGAACATCAGGTCGAGCCCGCCGGCCTCGGCGGTGCCGGCATTGGTGAAGGCCGGCGACTCGGGGTCCGGGTTCTGGAGGATGAAATCGTGGACCCGGATCCACTGCGCCGCCGTCTGCAAGCGGAGCGTGTCGGACACCCGGTTCTCCCAGATCAGGTCCCAGCTGCTGGCGACTTCCGGCACCAGGTCGGGATTGGCCTCGAAGCCCTCGACCTCGTAATAGCGCTCGTAACTGCTCGGCACCCGGTAGGCGCGGCCGTACATCAGCTTCACGGTCTGGCGTGGCCGTGGCCGGAGGATCAGCGCCAGCCGCGGCGTGGTCACCGCGCTGAATTCGCTGTAAACATCGTGGCGCACGCCGGTATTGAGGCTGAGCCAGGGGCGGATGCGCCAGTCGTCCTGGACGTAGACGCCGGCGCGCAGGCCCTGCTGGCGGGTGTCCTGGTACAGGAAATAGGGTTCGAGGTCGTAATTGCGCTGCTGCTGGCGGAAATCGCGCTGGAAGTCGAAGCCCAGCAGCAGCCGATGCCCGACGAAGCCGCCATAGACCCCGTTCAGCTCGCCGCCCCACCAGCCGCCGATGCCCCGGTCGCGGTTGAGCACGCCGTCGTAGGCCAGGTCGCCGCGAAAATCGTAATAGCCCCCGAACAACTGCCCTTGCAGCAGCCAGTCCTGCCCGGCCCCACCCTGGTAGTCGAGGCTGTAATAGCCCTGGCGGTCGCGGTAGCGGTTGTCGGGATTGCCGGGATCGGCGCCGTAGATGGGCAGCGGCGACTGCTTCAGGCGTTCGCCGTGCGCCGCCTGCAGGGTCCAGGCACCGGAAGTCAGCTTGGCGCCGAATTGCTGGAAGCGCTCGTGGTCGAGGTCGCGGAAATGCCCCTCGCCGTCGGGCGAAGCGGCCAGCCCGGGAATATGCAGGTCCTCGCCCTCGCGCTGGCCGTAGGCGGCTGACAGCTGCAGGCGGGTGTCGGTGCTCAGCGGGGTGTCGAACTGCAGATAGCCCCGGTATAGGCCGGCGGTCCCGGTCTCGGCCAGCACGCGCCAGCCCTGCTGGGAGGCGGGGTCGCGAGTGACAACGTTGATGGTGCCGAACAGGGCATTGCTGCCGAACACCGAGGACCCGGGCCCGCGCACGAATTCCACCCGCTCGATCCGCTCGATCGGCACCGGCAGTTCTCGGCCGATGGCCGCCGCCTCGTAGACATTGTCGTTCTGCCGCCGGCCATCGATCAGCAACAGAATCGGTGCGTTGTAGTCGCCGGGCCGGCGGATGCCACGCACGCCGAGGTATTCGTAGACGTGATCGGAGCTGATGTGCAGTCCCGGGATCGAGCGCAGCACGTCGGCCAGAGTGCGATAGCCGAACTGGCGGATGTCCTCGCCGGTGATCACGGTGATGGCCGAGGGCGCCTCCGCCATCGGCTGCGGGAAGCGCGAGGCGGCGTAGACCTCCAGCCCCAGCAGCTGCTCCAGTTCCAGATCCGCCAGCTGTCCGGCTCCGGTCTGCCCGGCCTGGGCCGCGCTAGTCGTGGCCAACAGCAGGGCCAGCAGCGATGCGACCGATCGCCGCGACCAGGGGAAGCAAGGCTCAGACACGTTTGGCCACCACTGCGAAGCTCCTGCCGGGATTAGTCCCGCGCTCCGGACCAAGGCCGGGCACGGTGTGTACTGGTTTGCAGGCAGATAGCGGCACCGTCCCTGGCGCCCTGCCGAACTCGTGATCGAACGAGCCCTGACTAGAGGCCCATAGTAACTACGCCGGAGGCGACGGATTAAGCCCGTCCATCGGCCTTGGTCCTAGTAATTGCTACCGTCTGCCCGCCCGCGTGGCGCGCCGGAGGCGCTCAGCGCTCGCCGCGCTTGAACAGGGAGTAGAAGCCGTAGGAAGGATCGACCGGCCCCGGCTTGCCGATGTAGGCGCCGCTGAGGAAGGGGTGATCCAGCCGCACCGCCGTGGGATCGGCCGGATAGGCCCAGTCGGCGACGATGGCGCGGTGGCTGAATTTCCAGACCCCGTCGCGCTTCTGGTACTTGTCGAAGTAGCGGCCGCCGATCAGCACGTCGTAGAGATGGCCGTCCGGCGCCTGCGCCTGGTGGAAGGCGAGGATGTAGACCTCGCCCTCGGCCTGCTCGCCGTCCATCTTCAGATTCACCGTGGTGACGTTGTGATGCAGGATCGCCATCGCCTTCTGGATATCGGGCAATTTGTCGATGAACTCCATCGCCGGCCCCTTGGCGAAGTGGCCGTGATCGTCGATGGCGTCCTCGTGGTAGAGCGCCCGCATCTTGGCGTGGTCGTGGCGGTCGGCGGCGTTGGCATAGGCCATCACCAGCTCGTAGATCGCCTGCTTGTCGAGCAGCTCGCGCAGTTGCGCTTCCAGGTTCGCGTCCACGCTTCAGCTCAATCCGACCACGGGAACGGCCGCACCGTGGATGGCGCGCGCGGCGTCCGAGCAAAGGAAGCGGATGACGGTTGCCAGGTCGGCCGGCGACACCCATTTCGCCGGATTGGCCTTGGGCATCGCCGCGCGGTTGGGCGGGGTGTCGATGACGCTGGGCAGCACGCAGTTCACATTGATGTTCTGCTCGCGCAGCTCGGCCGCCATCGCCTCGGTGAGGCGGATCACCGCCGACTTCGAGGCGCTGTAGGCGCCCATCAGCGCCCCGCCCTTGAGCCCACCGCCGGCGCCGACGTTGACGATGCGACCGCCACCCTGGGCCTGCATCAGCGGCACCACCGCGCGTACCGCGTTAAGTAGCGTGCCGACATTGAGATCCTGCATCTTCTGCCAGGCGGCGGCCGGGGTCGCGTGCACCGGCGTGCCCATGTCGAAGCCGCCGGCGATGTTGCAGAGCGCGTCGATGCGTCCGAACCGGGACTGTGCCTGCGCGACCGCCGCTAGCACGGCCGGCTCGTCGAGCAGATCGACGGCCAGGCAGAGGCGATCTGCCGCCGCCTCGGGATAGCGCGCCGCCAGCGCCTCGGCGCTGACATCGACCAGCACCAGGCTGGCGTCCTCGGCGGCGAACGCGGCCGCCACCGCCTGCCCCAGGCTGCCGGCGGCACCGGTGATGAGGACGACGCGGGGCTGCTGCTGAGTCATCGGCGGGTTCCGATCCTGGCGGGAAACCTATGCGGTGCGGCCGGCCTGGGCTTGTGACCCGCTGACCGCAGAGTGCCATCGGCAGGCTGGGGAGCGATGCCCCAGCCTGCCGCAGAAAAACTTGAAGAGGCGAGCGTCTTGCGACGACTCGCCTCTTCCATCCATCAGGCCGCTACCGCGTCCTTGAGCTTCTTGAGCGGGCGGACGCGGATCTTCACCGACGCCGGCTTGGCCGCGAACCACTGTTCCTGCTTGGTGAAGGGATTGAGACCCTTGCGCTTCGGCTTGGCGGGGATCTTGACCGAGGTGATCTTCAGCAGCCCCGGCAGCACGAAGCTACCCGCGCCCTTCTTGCTCATGGACGAGCCGATCGCCGACTCCAGCGCCGCCAGCACCAGCCGAACCGACTTCAGTTCGACGCCGCTCTGCTCGGCGACATGGGCCAGCAGGCCGGTCTTGTTGAGCGTGGTCTTGATGGTCTTGGCGGCGACGGTCTTCACCGGAGCCACTTTCTTTGCAGCAGCCTTCTTCGCAGGCGCTTTCTTGGTTGCCATGTCTTTGCGTTCTCGTTGGAAAAGGTGATGTCGCGGTAGGGCGACACCGCGCAATGTAATGCAAGCGACTTCGTTCGTATCGGGCCAATTCCTGTCGCCCCCTCAAATCGACCGGGTCGGCGGGGCTCCCATAAACGGGTGAGGACGACTCACCAGCCTTGGCCCAGGCTTGCGCGCAGCCTGAGGAGAGCCTGGAAATGACTGAGCAAGTCCTGATCGAACGCCGCGGCGCGGTGCAGTGGATCACCATCAATCGCGAGGAGCGCCGGAATGCGCTCAACGAGGACGTGGTCCGCACGATTGATCGCGGCATCAAGGAGGCGGTCGAGGGTGGCGAGGTGAAGGCCATCGTCATCACCGGTGCCGGCGACAAGGCCTTCTGCGCCGGTGCCGATCTGGCCAAGGGTGCCAAGGGCTTCGCCTTCGCGGTCGATTTCGCGCGGCCCAAGCACTACATCGTCGATCTGTTCAAGCGCCTGCAGGAATGCACCCTGCCGGTGATCGCCCGCGTCAACGGCCACGCCATGGCCGGCGGCTTCGGCCTGCTCTGCGCCTGCGACCTGGCGATTGCCGCCGACGACATCCGCATCGGCACCACCGAATCGAAGATCGGCATGACGCCGATGATGATCCTGCCCTACATGCTGCGGGTGCTGCCGCCGCGCAAGCTGCAGGAGATGTGCATCACCGGCGAGCAGTTCAGCGCCGCCGAGGCCTACGACTGGGGTCTGCTCAACTACCTGGTGCCGCGCACCGAGCTGGATACCAAGCTCGACTGGCTGCTGGCCCGCATCACCGACAAGTCGCCGACCGCGATCCGGCTCGGCAAGCAGGCCTTCAACGCCACCCGCGACATGGGTCTGCGCGAGGCGCTCGAATACGCGCAGGCGATGGTGCCGGTGATGTCGAGCACCAACGATGCGAAGGAGGGCATGGCGGCCTTCCAGGAAAAGCGCAACCCCAACTTCACGGGGACCTGAGCGATGAAGAGCGAAGTCCGCATCGGTTGCGGCGCCGGCTTCTGGGGCGACAGCGCCGAAGGCCCGAAGCAGCTGGTCGAGTCCGGCGAGATCGACTACCTGGTGCTCGACTACCTGGCCGAGATCACCATGAGCCTGCTGGCGCGCGCGCGGATCAAGGACGCGAATGCGGGCTACGCCACCGACTTCCCGGCCGTGGTCGCGGCGCTGGCACCCAGGCTGAAATCCGACGGCATCAAGGTCGTGACCAATGCCGGCGGCGTCAACCCGCAGGCCTGCAAGGCGGCCATCGACGAGAAGCTGAAAGCGCTCGGTATCGAGCTGAAGGTGTCCATCGTCACCGGCGACGACCTGCTGCCACGCACAGCGGAATTCGCGGACACCAAGGAGATGTTCAGCGGCGAGGCCATGCCGGCCAAGCTGTGGAGCATGAACGCCTACCTCGGTGCCTTCCCCATCGCCCAGGCGCTGGCCGGCGGTGCCGACATCGTACTCACCGGCCGCTGCGTCGACAGTGCCGTGGTGCTCGGCCCGCTGATCCACGAGTTCGGCTGGCAGGCGACCGACTACGACCAGCTCTCCGCCGGCAGCCTCGCCGGCCATGTCATCGAGTGCGGCGCACAGGCCACCGGCGGCGTCAGCACCGATTGGGAAAAGGTCAGCGGCGACTGGGATCGCATGGGCTTTCCCATCGCGATCTGCAGGGGCGACGGCAGCTTCATCGCCACCAAGCCGGCCCAGACCGGCGGCCGCGTGGTGCCGGAGACCGTGGCCGAACAGATCGTCTACGAGATCGGCGACCCGACTGCCTACCTGCTGCCGGACGTGACCTGCGACTGGAGCGGTGTGACGCTGAAACAGGTCGGCGACCAGCGCGTCGAGGTCACTGGCGCACGCGGTCGCGCGCCGACCGATCACTACAAGGTTTCAGCCACGTATCAGGACGGCTTCCGCAGCAGCGGCACCATGATGATCGGCGGCATTAATGCGGTGCGGAAGGCCGAGGCCGTGGCCGCCGCCATCCTCAAGCGCACCCGCGCGCTGTTCGCGCAGCGCGGCCTGGCCGACTACCTGCGCTGCGATGTCGAGGTGCTGGGCAGCGAGGCCAACTGGGGCGTCCAGAGCCGCGCGCGCGGCAGTCGTGAAGTGATCCTGAAGCTCTCGGTGCACCACGCCGACAAGCAGGCACTGGAAATCTTCGGCCGCGAATTCATTCCGCCAGCGACCGCGATGGCACAGGGAATCACCGGCTTCTCCGGCGGCCGGCCTTCGCCGACGCCGCTGGTGCGCTTGTTTTCCTGCCTGGTGGCGAAGGCAGCGGTGGGAATTGAGGTGGATGGCGCCATTTTTTCCCCCTCCCCCCCCGTGGGGGAGGGTCGGGGAGAGGGGGGCGCGCACGCAGTGCGCGTGGAAACCGCACCCGAGAGCGGACAGCCCCCTCTCCCTAACCCTCTCCCACAAGGGGAGAGGGGACTGGTCAGCGTTCCCCTCATCACCCTCGCCTACGGCCGCAGCGGCGACAAGGGTGACTCGGCGAACATCGGCGTGCTGGCCCGCAAGCCGGAATTCCTGCCACTGCTGCGTGCCCAGCTCACGCCGGAAGCCGTCGCCGCCTACTTCGCGCACTTCACCCCGAGCAAGGTCGAGCGCTTCGAGATTCCCGGCCTGGGCGGCTTCAACTTCCTGCTGCACAACGCGCTGGGTGGCGGCGGCATGGCCAGCCTGCGCTACGACCCACAGGGCAAGATGATGGCGCAGATCCTCATGGACTTCGCCGTTCAGATTCCGGGGTCCATGATCGAGCAGGGCCTGGTCCAGGCATGAGCAGCGCCAAGCCCGCGAGCAAGGCAGTCCGCGTCCACGCGCCGCGCTTAGCGCGCGAGCAACGCGTGGACGAGATTCTGATCGCGGCGCGCGAGGTGTTCTGCGAGAAGGGCTACGAGCCGACCGCCGTCGCCGAGATCGCACTGCGCCTCGGCGTGGTCGAAGGCACCATCTACAAGTACTTCGCCACCAAGCGCGAGCTGCTGCTGAAGGTGCTCGAGTACTGGTACGAGGAGATGTTCGGCGACTACGCCCGCGACCTTGCCGGCCTCACCAGCCACCGCGCGCGCCTGCACCTTTTGATCTGGCGCCACCTGCGCTCGGTGCGCGACTACCCGCGCCTGTGCCGGCTGATGTTCCGCGAGGTGCAGTCCGAGCACGACTATCGCGGCACCGTGCTGCACGACCTCAACCGCCGCTACACCCAGCTGCTGGTGCAGGCGCTCGACGATGGCGTCAGCGCCGGCGAGTTCCGCAGCGACATCTCCACCGGCCTGCTGCGCTCGATGATCTACGGCGGCATCGAGCATCAGAGCTGGGCCTACATCATGGACGCGGCCGTCAAGAACGGCCGCGGCGTCTGCGGCCCCGTCACCCTCGACATCGACCGCCTCGCCGAACAGCTCACCTCCATCGTCTGCGAAGGCGTCGCCTCGCCGGCGGTAGGCGCCCGCGTCACTCCGCTTTCCTCTCGCACCAAGAAAACCACGGGTTCCCCATGAGCGCCTTGCCCGATGTTTCGAAATGGCCCTTCCAGTCCGTGCTCGTCGCCAATCGCGGCGAGATTGCCGTGCGCGTACTGCGCACCGTGCAGAAGCTCGGCCTGAAGGGGATCGTGGTTTACCACGCCGCGGATCGCGGCACGGCGGCGGTGAAGATGGCCGACCAGGCCATCGAGATCACCGGCAGCACGCCGGTCGCCAGCTATCTGGATGGCGCGCAGATCATCGCGGCCGCCAAGGCCTGCGGTGCGGGTGCGATCCACCCCGGCTACGGCTTTCTGTCCGAGAACAAGGGTTTTTGTCAGGCGGTGGAGGCGGCGGGGATCAAGTTCATCGGCCCCACTCCCGAGCAGATCGACCTGATGGGCGACAAGGTGCGCGCGCGCAACTTCGTCGAGAAGGCCGGCTTCCCGGTCGCGCCCTCGGCCATCGAGGACGATGACCCGACCACGTTCGTGGAGCGCTCGCGCAAGGTCGGCGCACCGCTGCTGATCAAGCCTTCCGCCGGCGGCGGCGGCAAGGGCATGCGCATCGTCCGCGACCTGTCGCTGCTGGAGCAGGAGATCGTGCGCGGCCGCAGCGAGGGCCAGCGCTATTTCGGCGACGGCCGCCTGTATTGCGAGCGCTACATCGAGAACCCGCGCCACATCGAGGTGCAGGTGCTGGGCGACGGCCAGGGCGATGTCGTTCACGTGTTCGAGCGCGAATGCTCAGTGCAGCGCCGCTTCCAGAAGATCGTCGAGGAGACGCCCTCGCCGGCGCTCTCGCCCGAACAGCGCGACAAGATCTGCGAGACGGCGGCCGGCATCGCCCGCTCCATCGGCTACCGAAATGCCGGCACGGTGGAGTTCATCTTCGGTCAGCAGGGCGAGTTCTACTTTTTGGAGATGAACACCCGCCTGCAGGTCGAGCACCCGGTCACCGAGCAGATCACCGGCATCGACCTAGTGCTGCAGCAGCTGCGCGTCGCCGCCGGCGATAAGCTCGGCTTCGAACAGGCCGACGTGAAGGCCAAGGGCCATTCCATCGAGTTCCGCATCTACGCCGAAGACGCCGCGCGCGGCTACACGCCGACCACTGGCCCGGTGCTGGTGCTGCACCCGCCCCAGGGCGAAGGCGTGCGCTGGGACAGCGGCGTGCTCCAGGGTGGCGAGGTCACCTCCGCCTTCGACCCGATGATTGCCAAGCTGATCATCACCGGCACGGATCGCGCCGACGCCATCGCCAAGGGCGATGCCGCGCTGCGCGACACCGTGCTGCTCGGCTGCAAGACCAACACCGCCTTCCTGCGCCGGCTGATTGCGCACCCGGCCTTCGTCGCGGGCGACGTGCACACCGGTTTCCTCGATGCCAATCCGCAGATCGCCGCCGAGCCGGAGCTGCCAAGCGCGACCCTGCAAGCCCTGCTGGGTGCAGCGGCGCTGAGTACGCGGCCGATGCGCGATGTCGCCGACGCGGTACCGGATATGCATGCAGCGATGGGGGCTTGGAGAAACTGAAATGAGCGACGGCCACATCCATCAGCGCGCACTGTTCCCCTCCCCCTTGCGGGGCTGTTTGGCCAGGGCGGGCAGTGACTCAATGTCACTTCCCGTTAAGCCAAACAGGGGCGGGGGGCTGCCGGCGTCGGAGTGCTCACGCACCCAAAGCGCCCCCCTCCTCAATCCTCCCCGCAAGGGGGAGGAGGCCAACAGCAACAGCGGGAGCAGCCTGTAAATGCAACACGCCTTCAAGCTCGGCGACGCCGAGCACAACACCGCGCTCTCGCGCTCCGCCGACGCCTACCGCCTGCACCTGGGCGAACAGGTGATCGCCATCGACCTCAGGACCGGCGCCGATGGCCGCGCCTGGCTGACCATCGGCGAGCGCCATGTCGAGGTCGTCATCGCCACTCGTGGCGACGACGTCTTCGTGCATCTCGATGGCGAGGCCTACCAGCTGCGCTACCAGCACCCGCTGGACCGTCTCGCCGCGCAGGCCGGCGGCTCCGCCGAGGACCACATCCGCGCGCCCATGCCCGGCAGCATCGTCGCTGTGCAGGTCAAGGCCGGCGACGTCGTGACCAAGGGCCAGACGCTCCTGGTGATGGAGAGCATGAAGATGGAAACCACCATCGGCGCGCCGCGCGACGGCGTGATCGAGGCGGTGAGCTATGAGAAAGGCCAGACCTTTGACCGCGATGTCTTGCTGCTGAGCCTGGTCTCCGGAGACAAGAAGTGAAACGAATCGAATCCAAGCTCAACACCGCCTCCGCCGAATTCCAGGCCAACGCCGCCCACAACCGCCGCCTCGCCGAGGAGTTCAAGGCCAGGCAGGAGGCGGTGCGCCACACCCGCCCGGAGCGCGACATCGAGCGCCTGCGCAAGCAGAACAAGCTCTTGGTGCGCGAGCGCCTGGAGCAGTTGCTCGACCCCGGCACGCCCTTCCTGGAGTTCTCCTCGCTCGCCGCCAACGAGGCCTATGAGGGCGAGGTGCCGGGAGCGGCCTGCGTCACTGGGATCGGCATCGTCGCCGGCCGCGAGGTCGTCATCAACGCCGGCGACGCCAGCGTCAAGGGCGGCGCCTGGTATCCGCTGACGGTGAAGAAGACCATCCGCGCGCTCGATATCGCCATCGAGAACCGCCTGCCGGTGGTGCACCTCTGCGACTCCGCCGGCGGCTTCCTGCCCTTGCAGGCCGACCTGTTCGCCGACAAGTACTACGCCGGCCGCATCTTCCGTAACCAGTGCATGCTCTCGAAGATGGGCTTGCAGCAAGTGGCCGTGGTACTCGGCCACTGCACCGCCGGCGGCGCCTACGTGCCGGGGCTGTCCGACTACAACGTGATCGTGCGCGGCACCGGCGCGATCTTTCTGGCCGGCCCACCGCTGGTGAAGGCCGCGACCGGCGAGGACGTCAGCGTCGACGAGCTGGGCGGCGCCGACATGCACACTAGCGTCTCCGGCACGGCGGACTATCCGGCGTCGAGCGAGGAGGAAGCCATCGCCATCGCCCGCGACATCGTCGGCCAGTTCAAACGGCCGCAGAAGGCGCACACCGAATGGCAGCCGCCGGAGGAGCCGCACTACGCGCCCAGCGAGCTGTACGGCGTGCTGCCGCAGGACATCAAGCAGGGCTTCGACATGCACGAGGTCATTGCCCGCATCGTCGATGGCTCGCGCTTTCACGAGTACCAGCCGAACTACGGCAAGACCCTGATCTGCGGCTACGCGCACATCTGGGGCTACAAGATCGGCATCCTCGCCAACAACGGCGTGCTGTTCAACGACAGCGCACTGAAGGGCGCGCACTTCATCGAGCTGTGCAATCAGGCGCGCACACCGATCGTGTTCCTGCAGAACATCACCGGCTTCATGGTCGGCAAGGAATACGAGCGGCGCGGCATCACCAAGGACGGCGCCAAGATGATCATGGCGGTGAGCAATTGCGAGGTGCCCAAGTTCACCGTGATGTGCCACGGCAGCTTCGGCGCCGGCAACTACGGCATGTCCGGTCGCGCCTTCGACTCGCGCTTCCTGTTCAGCTGGCCGCAGTCGCAGATCAGCGTCATGGGCGCCGAGCAGGCCGCCAACACCCTCGCCGACGTGAAGATCCGCCAGCTCGCCAAGCAGGGCAAGAAGCTGTCGCAGGACGACATCAACGCCATCCGCGACCCGGTGCTGGGCGAGTTCAAGCGCAAGCAGAGCGCCTACTGGTCCACCAGCGAAATCTGGGACGACGGCATCATCGACCCGGCCGACACCCGCAATGCGCTGGGCATGGCGATCTCGGCGGCGCTCAATGCGCCGATTGGGGATCCGCGTTACGGGGTGTTCCGGATGTAGCGTGGAGACCGGACGGACTTTCGACGGTCCCGACCCGCCAACAGGTCGACGGCCTGGCCTGTTGGCTGTTTTTTGTGGCCGATAATGGCCCCATGCCCACGTATACCCCCTGGCTGCTGCTCGCCCCGCTGCTGACCGCGACGCAGGCGCTACCGCTCTGGCAGTTCACCGGCTGGCCTTGGGTCGGCTGGCTGGCGGGCATCGCTGGCGGGGTGTCGATGGCAGTAATGGTGGTGGCTTTCGTTGCCAACTGGAGACGGCCACGATGAAGAAGACGCAGCCCCATGCTGCCCAGCTTCGAAAACGCCAGCCTGGCGGGAGCAGCTTCTGGGTCGCCATGGCCGGACTACTCGCACCTGAGCGATGCCGAGTTGCAGCAGGCCCTGCTCGCGGTGGTGGCGGTGGTCGCCGTCGTCACCGGGCTCGCGCTGTTCAAGCTCGACCTGCTCTGACACCAGACAGATGAGGACCTGGATCGCCCTGCTCCGCGCCGTCAACGTCGGTGGCACCGGCAAGCTGCCGATGGCGGAACTGAAGGCCTTCTGCGAGGAACTGGGTTTCGCGAAGGTGCGCACCTACATAGCCAGCGGCAATGTGCTGTTCGAGAGCCCGAAATCCGAATTGGCAATCAAGACGGCTCTCGAGCGGCGCCTGGAGCAATACGCCGGCAAGCCAGTCGGCGTGCTGGTGCGCACGGCTGCTGAGATGGTTGCGGTGGCGAAAGCGAATCCGTTTCCGGGCTCAGCGCCCAATCGAGTCCTTGCGATCTTTCTCGACGAGGCTCCGGCCGCCGAGGCGCTTCAAAACCTAAAGCACCAGAAGGACGAGCGGCTCGCGCTCGGTGCGCGCGAAATCTACGTGCACTACGGCGAGGGCATGGCGGACTCGAAGCTGGTGATCCCGGCCGCGAGGGCCGGTACCGCGCGCAATATGAACACGGTCGCCAAGCTGGCGACACTGGCCGCCGAGCCGGGTTGAGCCCCGCAGGCGCGCCGCCGGGCGCCGGCCCTTGAGACCGGGCTCGCCTGAACGGACGACGCTGCCCCAGGGCCAGCACTTAGACTCTGGGCCCTGAACACCCGTGCCCTGCCATGCCCACCCCGCAAGCCCTGTTACCCGCACCGCTGGCGGCCTCGGTCGTCTACCGGCCGCTGCCGATCAGCGGGCGCAGCCGCTTTTTCATCTGGCTGCTGAAAGTCCTGCTCAAGCCCTGGATGAGCCGGCTGGTGCGTTCCTCGGACGAGAAGATCGCGCGCATCCAGCTGCGGCTGTCGCATATGCGCTGCCCCGACAAGCACGGCCTG
Organism: Stagnimonas sp.; assembly: GCA_030696045.1. Classification (GTDB taxonomy): domain Bacteria; phylum Pseudomonadota; class Gammaproteobacteria; order Nevskiales; family Nevskiaceae; genus Stagnimonas. The sequence continues at coordinate 50,187 of JAUYNO010000082.1, forward strand.
CCGCTGGACTACACCGTGGTCGGCACCGTGCCGGGCCATGTCTTCGGCGACCTGTCGGACACCGGCAAGCCGGTGCTGCTCTGGCTGCACGGCGGCGCCTTCATCCTGCCGGCGGCGCCGGTGGCGCATCTGGAGATGGTCGCGGACCTCGCCGCCCAGATTGGTGGCCACGGCTTTCTGCCGGACTACCGGCTGGCGCCGCGCAACAAGTTTCCGGCGGCGCTGGATGACTGCGAGCGCGCCTACAAGGCCCTGCTCGATCTCGGCTTTCCGGCGCAGCGCATCGTCGTCGGCGGCGACTCCGCCGGCGGCAATCTGACGCTGGGGTTGCTGCAGCGCATCCGCAAGCAGGGCTGGCCGATGCCGGCCTGCACGGTTCCGGTGTCGCCGGCTACCGAGATGGGCCGCATCCACGCGCCGCCCTCGCGCACCTGGAAACGCAAGGCCGATCCGATCCTGCCGATCGCCGCGCTCCAGCGCGTTGACGAGATGTACGCCGGGGAGTGGGATGCCTCCGACCCCGAGCTGTCGCCGCTCTATGCCGACTGCAGCGGCTTTCCGCCCATGTACCTGCTGGCCAGCGACAACGAGGTGCTGATGGACGACAGCATCCTGTTCGCGCGCCGGGCCAAGGCGGCGGGCGTGGACCTGCGCTGCGAGATCTGGCCGCTGCTGCCGCATGCCTTCCCGCTGTTCGGGATGATGTTTCCGGAGGTGCGCGAGGTGCGGACGGAGATGGTGGGGTATATGCGGCAGTACATCGCCGCGAGTTGAGCTTTTGATGTTGTCCCCTCTCCCCTTGTGGGAGAGGGCTAGGGAGAGGGGTGCGCGGCGCAGCCGCGTAAAGCTTCATTTCGGATTGAGATGCCCCCTCTCCCCTAACCATTCGGCCAAGGCCCCATGCATGGGTCGTGGCGTTCAGCGGGGCGAAGCAGTGCTTCGCCTCTTTCCGCCTCACCCCCCACGAGGGGGGAGGGGAATAGTCCGCTTTCGAGGGGCAGAAATGAGCAACTACAAAACAACCTACGCCCGCTCGCTCGCCGAGCCCGAAGCCTACTGGGCCGAGCAGGCCGAGCAGCTGCACTGGGACCGCCGCTGGGACCGCGTGCTCGACGATTCGCGCCCGCCCTTCTACCGCTGGTTCCCGGGCGGGCGCCTCAACACCTGCTACAACGCGCTCGACCGCCATGTCGACGGCGGCCGCGCCGAGCAGGCGGCGCTGATCTACGACAGCCCGCTCACCGGCACCATCAAAACCTTCACCTACCGCGAGTTGCGCGACGCGGTGGCGCTGTTCGCCGGCGCGCTGCGGGCGCAGGGCGTGCAGACCGGCGACCGGGTGGTGATCTACATGCCCATGGTGCCGGAGGCAGCCATCGCCATGCTCGCCTGCGCCCGCATCGGTGCCGTGCACTCGGTGGTGTTCGGCGGCTTCGCTGCGCCGGAGCTGGCCAAGCGCATCGACGACGCCAAGCCCAGCCTGATCGTGGCGGCGTCTTGCGGCATCGAGCCGGGCCGCGTGCTGGCCTACAAGCCGCTGCTGGACCAGGCCATCGACCTGTCCACGCACAAGCCGGCGCGCTGCATCCTGCTGCAGCGGCCGCAATGCGCGGCGACGCTGGTCGCCGGCCGCGACATCGACTGGCAGGACGCCCTCGCCGGCGCCACGCCGGCCGACTGCGTGAGTGTGGCCGCCACCGATCCGCTCTACGTGCTCTACACCTCCGGCACCACCGGCAAGCCCAAGGGCGTGGTGCGCGACCACGGCGGCCATGCGGTGGCGCTGGTGCATTCGATGAACACGGTCTACGACACCAAGCCGGGCGAGGTGTTCTGGGCCGCTTCCGACGTCGGCTGGGTGGTGGGCCATGCCTACATCGTCTACGGCCCGCTGCTGCAGGGCTGCACCACGGTCATGTACGAGGGCAAGCCGGTCGGCACGCCGGATGCCGGCGCCTTCTGGCGAGTGATCTCCCAGCACCGGGTCAAGACCTTCTTCACCGCCCCGACCGCCTTCCGCGCCATCAAGAAGGAAGACCCGCGCGGCGAGCTGCTGCAGCAATACGATCTCTCCCACTTCAAGGCCCTGTACCTGGCCGGCGAGCGCAGCGACCCCGACACCATCGTCTGGGCCCAGCAGCAGCTGCGGGTGCCGGTGATCGACAACTGGTGGCAGACCGAACTGGGTTCGCCCGCCATCGCCAACTGCCGGGGCATCGAGGCCATGCCGGTGAAGCCGGGCTCGGCCACCGTCTCGGTGCCCGGCTATGACATCCGCGTGCTCGATGCCGCGGGGCTGGAAGCCGAGGCCGGCGAGATCGGCAACCTCGCCATCAAGCTGCCGCTGCCGCCGGGCACGCTGCCGACGCTGTGGCACAACGACGAGGGCTATCGCGACACCTATCTGTCGCGCTATCCCGGCTACTACCTGGCCGGCGACGCCGGCTATGTCGATGCCGACGGCTACTGGTGGGTGATGTCGCGCATCGACGACATCATCAACGTCGCCGGGCACCGGCTCTCGACCGGGGCGATGGAGGAGGCGCTGTCCGGCCATCCCGCCGTTGCCGAGTGCGCGGTGATCGGCGTGGCCGATGCCATGAAGGGTCAGTTGCCGCTGGGCCTGGTGGTGCTCAAGGCCGGTGTCAGCCGCGACCCCGACGAACTCGGCCGCGAGCTGGTCGAGCGGGTGCGCGCGCAGATCGGCGCGGTGGCGGCGTTCAAGCAGGTGGCGGTGGTCTCGCGCCTGCCCAAGACCCGCTCCGGCAAGGTGCTGCGCGCCACCATGCGCGCCATCGCCGACAGCGCGCCCTACAACGCGCCAGCCACCATCGACGATCCGAAGACGCTGGAGGAGATCGCGGTGGCGCTGAAGAGCCTCGGATATGCCAAGCAGTAAGCCGATTGGCCCGGACCCAGCGCCGGCGGTCAAGACCAGAACCAAGGGATATCTCCAATGAGCAAATGGACACTCGCGCAATTGCCGAGCCTGCGGGGCAAGACCGCCATCGTCACCGGCGCCAATAGCGGCCTGGGGCTGGAAACCGCCGTCGGCCTCGCCGCCGCCGGCGCCCAGGTCGTCATGGCCTGCCGCAGTCCGGAACGCTCGGCACCCGCGCTGGCCGAACTGCGGCGCCGGGTGCCCGGCGCGGAGGCCGAGCTGATGACGCTGGACCTCGGCAGCCTCGCCTCGGTGCAGGCCTTCGCGACCGCCTTCGGCGCGCGGCCGCTCGACCTCCTGGTCAACAATGCCGGCGTGATGGCGCTGCCGTTCCAGAAAACCCGGGACGGCTTCGAGTTGCAGATAGGCACCAATCACCTGGGCCACTTCGCGCTCACCGGGCAGCTGCTGCCGCGACTGCTGGCGACACCGGCGGCGCGCGTAGTCACCGTCGCCAGCGTCGCCCATCGCGCGACCAAGGCGCTGGATGTCGAGGACCTCAACTGGGAGCGCCGGCCGTATAGCAAGTCCGACGCCTATGCCAAGAGCAAGCTCGCCAATCTGCTGTTCATGCTGGAACTGGATCGTCGTCTGCGCCTGGCCGGCCACGGCCTGATCTCGGTCGGCGCGCATCCGGGCTATTCGTCCACCAACATCGGGCTCGCCGGCGGCGAGGCGCCGCGCCATCCGTTGGAGAAGCTGGCGATCCGCATCGGCAATGCGCTGTTCGCGCAGTCGGCCGCGCGCGGCGCGCTGCCGACGCTGCGGGCAGCGGCCGACCCCGAGGTGCAGGGTGGCGAGTACTACGGGCCACGTGGCCTGTTCCAGTTCGCCGGCGCCCCGGTGCGGGTGAACTACCACCCGCGCGCCGGCGATCCCGAGCTGGCGCGCCGGCTGTGGGCGCGCTCGGAGCAGCTCACGGGCGTGCACTACCTGTCCTAGGCAGCTCCGCCCGCGACTCGGTTCAGGCCACGCCTGACGCTTGAGTCCTCGTCAGTACGGGGGATCAGCGCCGCCGTGCGCTTCACTACAGTCGCCTCCAGCCGCGTCCAGGACGGACGCGCAGCAAGCAATCGCATGGAGGCGACATGGCAGCTCGCAAGAGTGCCGGGACAGCTGTTGGGCTGTACCTGGCGGGTAGCATCATCGCAGCAGGGCCGGCCCGCGCCGGCTCCTACGAGTTCTGGGGCCTGGAGGCGGAGACCCAGCTGCAGGCCGGCTACGCGCTCGGCATCCGCGCCGAGTCGCCGGACGACCGCATCATCGCCACGCCGCCGAGCCCGGAGATCCCAATCCCGGATGCGCTCAAGCTGCCGGAGTCGAACAACTACGACGACGGCGACCGCAATTTCAAGAAGGGCGCATTGATCAACAACCGCCTCAGCGTGCTCGGCGAGCTGCTGCTGAAGCGGGACGACTACGGTCTGCTGCTGCGCGGCGACGCCTTCTACGACGACGTCTACCGCCGGCTCAACAACGACAACGACTCACCGGACACGATCAACAAGACCGCGCTGCCGGTGAATCACTACACCGACGCGGCGCGCTACTACGACGGCCGCCGCACCCGCCTGCTCGATGCTTATGCCTTCGGCAGCTGGTACCTCGGCGACGAGAGCGTGCTCAACCTGCGCATAGGCCAGCAGGTCGTGGCCTGGGGCGAGAGCCTGTTCTTCTCTGGCGTCGCGCTGGCGCAAGGCCCGGCCGACGCCACTAAAGCCACTGTTCCGGGCGCGGACGTGAAAAGCATCCTGCTGCCGGTCAACCAAGTCGCGCTGCAGCTCACGCTCAACGACGAGCTGACCCTGCTCGGCCAGTACAAGCTGGAGTACAAGGAAACCGAGCTGAACCCGGTCGGCGAGTTCTACTCGGTCAGCGACGTGGTCGGGCCGGGCGCGGAGTTCATCTACGGCATCAAGAACCCGGTGCACCGGGATGTGCTCGCCGACACCATCCTCAACGCGCCCGATCTGCTGGGCGCGCTCTACCCCGCGCTGGAGCCGCTGTCGCCGCTGCTGAATCCCCTGCTCGGCGCGCCGCTGGTGCCGGAGGTGGTGCGCACCGTGGTCGGCGTGATCGGCGCCACCGGCGTGCTCGACGGCGCGCCGAAGAACATCAACGTCCAGCGCCGCGAGGACATCCGCCCCAGCGACTACGGCCAGTGGGGCCTGGGCCTGCGTTGGCGCGCGACGCCGGAAACCACGCTCGGCGCCTACCGCCTGCGCTACCACAACACCACGCCGGCGCCGGTGCAGAACTACGGCTACGCGGTGCTGCTGCCGGGCCAGGCCGGCCTGCCCGACATCACCACCCAACTGCTCGGCGTGCAGGTGCCGGTCACCTACAACATCCGCTACTTCGACGGCATCGACCTCAGCGCGCTCAGCTTCTCCACCACCCTGTTTGGCGCCAATGTCGCCGGCGAGCTGATCTACCGCGACGGTGTCGATGTGCTGGTCGATGTCGATGGCGGCCTGCTCGGCCCGGTGCCGACCCCGACCCGGGGCAAGGTGAGCCAGGCGCTGCTGTCGGCGCTCTACGTGATCGGCCCGCGCGCCTTCTGGGATTCCATCACCGTCGTCGGCGAGACCGGCTACATCCACGTCAACGGCACCGCGCCGGCCTGCGGCCCGAGCAGCTGCTCGGAAGACCTCACCTACACCCGCAATGCCTGGGGCTATTCCTTCCTGTGGTTCGTCGACCGCAAGTCGGTGTTCGACGGCTGGGACCTGCAGCTGCCGATGAGCTTCGCCGGCATGCTGGGCGGACATTCCTCCTTCCTGTCCGGCCTCGGCTCGCTGATGGGCGAAGGCGACTACCGCGCCAGCGTCGGGGTCAATTTCACCCGCCTGCAGGCGCTGACCCTGGGTGTCAGCTACAACGCCTTCCTGGGCGAGCCCGACTTCAGTGAACGGCCCTATGCCGACCGCGACAATGTCTCGCTGACCGCTACCTACCGGTTCTAGGCGGGGACGCTCCTTCCCCCGCTTGCGGGGGAAGGTCGGGATGGGGGCGGCACCACGCGTTGGCGAGACAACGCCCCCACCCTGCCCTCCCCCGCAAGCGGGGGAGGGGACAGATCGCTCACCACTCATCGCGCGGGCCGGCGCGCGCAGCGCGCCCTACGTCATGCGGGGGAGGCTGGTCGGCCGGTTTGCGCAATACTCGGCGCCACGACTCATGGAGGAGAACCATGGCGATGAAGACCCTCATTGGGCTGGGCGCCGCGCTGCTGCTCGCCGCCTGCGGCGCCGGCAGCGAGAGCGACGGCACCGGCGCCGCCAGCGACCCCGCCTTCGGCAGCGAGCCCAAGCTGGAGACGCCGCAGGCGCAGCTCGACGCCGCCCTGCACTGCCTGCCCTTCACGCACCCCGACCAGCCGCCGGTGCTGCTGGTGCACGGCACCTTCACCGCCGGCCAGGAACAGTACGAGTGGAACTACATTCCCCTGCTGGCGGCACGCGGCTTCGACGTCTGCGCCGTCACCTACCCCGACCGTGGCTTCGTCGACCAGCAGGTCTCGGCCGAGTACGTGGTCAACGCCATCCGCCGCATCCACGCCCAGACCGGCCGCAAGCTCGGCCTGATCGGCCACAGCCAGGGTGTGGCGGTGCCGCGCTGGGCGCTGAAGTGGTGGCCTTCGGCCCGCAATGCGGTGAGCGACTTCGTTATGCAGGCCGGCCCCAACCAGGGCACGGTGATCGCCGACCCCACCGCCCTGCTCGGTACCCTGCTGGGCACGCTCGGCCTGCCAGCCCTGCCGATCAGCGGCAGCGCCAGCGCGCCGCTGCTGCCCGAGGCCTTCCGCCAGTTCCCGCCCGCGAGCCAGTTCGTGCAGGCGACCAATCGCGGCGACCAGAGCCCGGGCGACGTCGACTACACCGCCATCTACACCCTCACCGACGAGCTGGTGCAGCCGGCGCTGCCGCTGCCGGTGCCGGCCGGCTCGCTGGAGTACGGCGTCGACAACCCGCACATCCGCAATCTGCTGCTGCAGGATCTCTGTCCGCAGCAGATCGTCGATCACGTGACCATCGGCACCACCGATGCGCTGGCCTTCGCGCTGGCCATCGACGCCATCACCCAGGCCGGGCCAGCCGACCCGCAGCGCGCCGGTGGCGCGGCGCTGTGCAACAACGTCCCGATCATTGCCGACCCGGCGCTGGCTTCGACCGGCGTGCAGGCACTGCTCACCATCCTGCAGGGCGATATCGCGGCGGGCGCGCCGGCCCTGCACCTGTCGACGGAGGAGCCGGCGCTGAAGGACTACGCGCGCTGAGCCCTGCAGGCAGATCCCCTCTCCCCTTGTGGGAGAGGGGCAGGGGAGAGGGGTTGCGAGCGCAGCGAGTTGCTTTTTCTTTGTCTCGGACAGCCACTCGCTTCGCTCGCCACCCCTCTCTCCATCTCTCTCCCACAAGGGGAGAGAGGGCTTTACGGAGCGGCATTTTTGGCAGCTAAGCCAAACGGCCGATGCCATCCAGCCCTGCTTTGCGGACCATCGCCGCGCATAATTCGCGCTCCCCATCCGGCGCACAGCGCCACCAATGAGCAGCAGGCATGAGCGAAACCAACAGCGTCTCCAGGGTAGTCATCGTCGGCGCCGGCCAAGCCGGCGGTGAAGTCGCGGGCGAGCTGCGCAAGCAGGGCTATACCGGTGCGATCACCCTGGTCGGCGAGGAAGAGCAGATTCCCTACAAGCGGCCGCCGCTGTCGAAGGGCTTCCTAGCCGGCAGCGTCACCGAGGAACAGCTCTACGTTTCGCCCAGGGCCAAGCTCGAACAGCTCGGCATCGAGTTCATCGGCAATGCCCGCGTGGAGAAGATCGACCGCAGCCGCAAGCTGGTGGTGCTGGCCGACGGCCGCGAGTTGCCCTACGACAAGCTGGCCCTGACCACCGGCGGCCGCGCGCGGATGCTCACCCTGGCCGGCGCCGACAAGCCCAATGTGCTGCCGCTGCGCAGCATCGCCGACGTGAAGAAGCTGCAGCCGCTGTGCGTCGCGGGCCAGCGCGCAGTGGTGATCGGCGGCGGCTTCATTGGCCTGGAGACCGCAGCTGTGATGCTCAAGCTGGGCCTGCACGTCACCGTGCTGGAAGGCCTGCCCCGGGTGCTGGCCCGCGTCACCGCGCCGGAAGTCTCGGCCTTCTTCGAGCGCATGCACCGCGAGGCCGGGGTCGATCTGCGCACCGGTGTGCAGATCAGCCATCTGGAAGGCGAGGCGGAGGTCAGCGCCGTGGTGCTCGCCGACGGCAGCCGCATCGCGGCTGACTTCATCATTGTCGGCATCGGCGTGGTCACCAACACCGAGCTGGCCAGCGAGGCCGGGCTGACGGTGGACAATGGCATCGTCGTTGACGAGTACGCCCGCAGCAGCGATCCCGACATCGTCGCCGCCGGCGATTGCAGCAATCACCCCAGCCAGTTCGCTGGCCGGCGTATCCGCCTGGAGTCGGTGCAGAACGCCATGGAGCAGGGCCGCATCGCCGCGCGGACCATCCTCGGCAAGGGCGAGGCCTACCAGAACGTGCCCTGGTTCTGGTCCGACCAGTACGACCTCAAGTTGCAGATGGTCGGCCTCTCCACCGGCTACGACCAGCTGGTGCTGCGCGGCGATCCGGCGACGCAGCGCAACTTCGCCGCCTTCTACCTCCAGGCCGGCAAGCTGATCGCGGCCGACACCGTCAGCCGCCCGGCCGAGTTCATGCTGGCGAAGAAATGGGTGGCCGAGGGCGCGGTGCTCGACCCGGCCCAGCTCGCGGACGAGAGCATCGCGCTCAAGACGCTCGTGCCTATCGCGGCCTGAGATCATGGCCCGGCTCCAGTTCCTGCTGCCCTCGGGCGAGATCAAGGTGGTCGAAGCCCTCGATGGCCAGACCCTGATGGAAGCGGCCACCGGCGCCCAGGTGCCAGGCATCGTCGGCGAATGCGGTGGCGGCTGCTCCTGCGCCACCTGCCATCTCTATGTGGATCAACCCTGGTTCGGGCAGCTGCCGGCGCCGGATGAAATGGAGTCGGGAATGCTGGAAGGTGCGGTGGAACCAGGCCCCTTGAGCCGGCTGTCCTGCCAGATCAGGGTCAGCGACGCGCTCGACGGCGTCCGGCTGCGGATACCGGCGGGGCAGCTCTGATGGCGCTCAGCCGATGGGTCAAGGTGCCGCGCGATATCGCCCCCTTGTGCGTGATCGACCAGGCCGCCGAATGCGGCCCGGAGGATACCGGCGTCAGCGAGGCCGCCCGCGAGCGCATCTGGAGCAATCTGCAATCGCTCTACCGCACCGGCGTGCACCCGGCGCTGACCATGGTGATGCGCCGGCACGGCAAGATCGTGCTGAAGCGCTCGATCGGCGCCGTCCACGGCAACGGCCCGGGCGAGACCGGCCCCATCGTGCCGCTGCACCCGGACTCGCCGATCTGCCTGTTCTCCGCCTCCAAGGCGATCAGCGCCTTGCTGGTGCACAAGCTGGTCGAGGACGGCCGGCTGCGGCTGGAAGACCGCGTCTCGGCGCACATCCCCGAATTCGCCGCCCACGGCAAGGGCGCGGTCACCATCCGCCAGCTGATGGCGCACCGCGCCGGCATCCCCACCCTGCCGGTCAAGCACCCGGACCCGTCCCTGTTGCAGCACTGGGACGCCCTGGTGCACCTGCTCTGCCTGGCGCCGCCATTCGATCCGCGCTTCGAGAAGCAGGCCTATCACGCGCTCACCGTCGGCTTCATCGTCGGTGAACTGGTGCGCCGCGCCAGCGGCAAGGAGCTGCGCGACTACCTGCGCGAGGTGATCACCGGGCCGCTGAAGCTCGACACCATGACGTTCGGCCTCCCGCCCGAGCGCCGGGGCCTGGCGCCGAAGAGCCACGGCACCGGCCCCAAGCCGTTCTGGCCGGTGACGCAGTACGCGCAGCGCATCATCGGCGTCTCGTTCGACCGCGCCGCCGAAGCCGCCAACGAGGAAGGTTTCCTGTCCTCGGTGGTGCCTTCGGGCAACATCTTTGCCAGCGCCGACGACGCCAGCAAGCTGTTCCAGATGCTGCTCAACGGCGGCGTGCTCGACGGCGTGCGCGTGCTACAGCCGGAGACGGTGGCCGAGGCCATCCGCCCGGTCGGCCGCATCCAGTACGACGGCATGCTGATGGTGCCGCTGCGCTTCTCCGCCGGCTTCATGCTCGGCGAATCGCCGTTCGGCCTGTTCGGGCCGAAGAGCCACGAGGCCTTTGGCCATCTCGGCTTCGTCAGCGTGCTGTGCTGGGCCGATCCGGCGCGCGACATCTCGGTCGCCCTGCTCAACAGCGGCAAGTCGATGGCGCCGAGCGCGCTGCTGCAGCTGGCAAGGGTGCTGGGGTCGATCAGCAGGGCTTGCGCCTGAGCAGCAGATAAGGCGTAGGGTGGGTGCAGCGTAGCTAAACCCACCGCAGTTCCAATTGATGATGGGGCGCTGGTGGGTTTCGCTGCGCTGCACCCACCCTACCGATCTCTCTCGGCAAACTACCGCCATGTCCCAAGCCCTGCGCCTAAGCAGTCTCTTGCTCCTGGCCTGCGCCAGCTTCGCCAGCCAGGCCGCGCCGCAGCTGGTGATCCTGGTGCGCCACGCCGAGAAAGCAGCGGAGCCGCGCGAAGACCCAACGCTATCGGAAGTCGGCACCGCCCGCGCGAAAGCCCTGGCCCAGACACTCGCCGATGCCAAGGTCGGCGCCGTGCTCACCAGCCCGCTGCGCCGTACCCGCGACACCGGCACACCAGTCGCTGAAGCAGTGGGCATCAAACCGCAGGCCATCGGCTTCGAGGGCGGCACCGTCGCGCATGTCGCGGCCGTGGCTGCCGCCGTGCGGGCGCAGGCAGTCGACACGGTGCTGGTGGTCGGCCACAGCAACACGGTGCCGGCCATCGTTGCGGCCCTGGGCGGGCCGAAGCTGGCGGACTTTTGCGAAAGCTCGTTCGATCAGCTGTTGCTGCTGCGGCTCGACAGCGAACCACCGCGCCTGCTGCGGGCGCGCTACGGGCTAGCCGATCCGGTCGCGGCGGCGGGCTGTTCGCCCTAGCGCTCTCTAGGTGCGATCCACGCCCAGCCGCTCCAGCGTTTCCAGGGTCAGGCCGCCGGTGGCGAGGCCGGTGGCCTGCTGGAAGGCCCGGATCGCCTCGGCGGTGTCGCGGCCGAGCACGCCGTCGATCTTGCCGGGATTGAAGCCCTTGGCCAGCAGCGCGCGCTGGATGTCGGCGACGATCCCCGGCGTGGTGTTGGTCTCGCAGAGGATGCTCTTCCACGAGGCCGTGCCGGCGCTCAGCAGCACCTGCCGCTCGATGCTCTGGTACTCGGCCGGGACCGGGATGCGGCGTTCCTCGGCCGGTGCCACCAGCCTCAGCACCTGGATGGTCTTGTACTCGGCGGGCAGGTCGATCTCGCGCACCTCGGCCGGCTTCACCAGCTCCTGGCGCAGGACGGTGCGGTACTCGGACGGGATCGGCGTGCGCCGCACCTGGGCCTCGGTGTCGATCACCTGGGTACGCACCACGCGGTACTCGGCCGGCACCTCGACCAGGCACATGATCTCGCCGGAGAGCTGGTCCAGCTTCTCGATCGGCCCGCGCCCCTTGGTCCACATCGTGGTCGCCGGCTTCACCAGCTGGCGCTCCTCGACGATGCGGTAGCTGGCGGGAATCTGCTCGATCTGCTCGGAGGCGGTCTTCACCAGCACCCGCTCCTCGACGGTGCGGAACACCGCCGGGATGATCTCGACGATCTTCTTGCTGGCCGGCTTCACCATCACGGTCTCGTCGACGTACTCGAAGCGCGCCGGAATCACCTCCACCCGCTCGGTGGCGGCGCGCGCCAGCACCTGCTCGCTGCGGCTCTCGAAGCGCGGCGGGGTGACAACGCGGGCATAGCACTCGCCCGTGCGGGCGTTGATCGGGGCCGCCTCGCCGCTGCTCGCCGGCGCGGCGGGCGCCTGAGCGGGAGCGGGTGCTGGCCGGCTGCGGGGCGGCATCGCGACGGAGGCGGCCGGCGAGGTCTGATAGGCCGGCTCGGCCTCGGCCTGCAGGCGGTCGACCAGCTGCGTGGACGCGGCTTGATCGGCCGGCCTGGACGGCCCGGTCGGCGTGCTGGCGCAGGCCGGCAGCAGCAAGGCCAGCAGGCTCAGCGCGCTCAGGCGGTACCCCATGCAAGCTCCCCGGAACTGGTTGGTGGGCGCCGGGTCCGCTCCGGCCTGGCCCATCGTCGCTGCGGAATCATCGGCTTGGCCGGCTTTGTCGGCGGCCTGCTGGTCAGTCTAGCTCAGGGCCGGTGACAATGAGCCGCGATATTTCCTACCTGCCGCCGCCCCCGGGAGCCCCGCTTGCCGACCGCCAATCCCAGCCGCCGCCGCGAGGTCTGGGCGCTGTCGCTGCCGATCATCGGCGGCATGACCTCGCAGAACATCCTCAACCTGGTCGACATGGCGATGGTCGGCACGCTGGGTTCGGCGGCGCTGGCAGCGGTCGGGCTGGCGAGCTTCATCAACTTCATGGCCATGGCCCTGGTCACCGGGCTGTCGGCCAGCGTGCAGGCCATCGCCGCCCGGCGCATCGGCGAGGGTCGGCCGGGCGAGGCGGCGGTGCCGCTCAACGGCGGCCTGATCCTGGCGGTGCTGATCGGCCTGCCGATCTCGCTGACCCTGATCCTGATCGCACCCTGGCTGTTCGCCCAGCTCAATCCCGACCCGGCGGTGGCGGCCGAGGGCGTGCCCTATCTGCGCATGCGGCTGATCTCGGTGGTGGCCCTGGGCATGAACTTCTGCTTCCGCGGCTACTGGAGCGCGGTGAAGCTGACCCGGCTCTACATGAGCAACCTGATCTGGATGCACTCGCTCAACATCCTGCTCAACTACTGCCTGATCTTCGGCAAGCTGGGCCTGCCCGCGATGGGCACCATGGGCGCCGGCCTGGGCACCACGCTGAGCCTGTTCATCGGCACCGCTACCTATTTCTGGCTGGCGCGCCGGCATGCCGGCGAGGGCGGCTTCCTGCAGCGGCGGCCGACCCGGCCGGAATTCATGAGTCTGCTGCGCCTGGGCCTGCCCAATGCCCTGCAGCAGCTGCTGTTCGCGGCCGGTTTCGTGGTGCTGTTCTGGATCGTCGGCCAGATCGGCACGCCGCAGCTGGCGATCGCCAACGTGCTGGTCAACATCACCCTGGTGACGGTGCTGCCGGGCATGGGCTTTGGCCTGGCGGCGGCGACGCTGTGCGGGCAGGCGCTGGGGCGCAAGCAGGTCGAGGATGCCCAGCGCTGGGCCTGGGACGTGTTCCGCCAGGCGGTCAAGCTGCTGGCGCCGCTGGCGGCGCTGATGCTGCTGCTGCCGGATCTCATCCTCGGCGCCTTCGTGCGGGAGCCGGCCCTGATCGAACTGGGGCGGTTGCCGCTGCAGCTGGTCGGCGGCACCGTGCTGGTCGACGCCCTGGGCCTGATCCTGATGAATGCCCTGCTCGGCGTCGGCGCCGCCAAGCAGGTGATGCTGATCGCGGTCGGCCTGCAGTGGCTGCTGTTCCTGCCGCTGGCCTGGCTGCTGGGCCCGAAGCTGGGCCTGGGACTGAACGCGGTCTGGCTGGCGATGCTGGCCTATCGCGGCTTGCAGACCGGCTGGTTCGTGCACCTCTGGCGCCAGGGCCGCTGGGCGACGATCAAACTGTAGCCTGGACGCAGTCCGGGGCCGCCCATGCGCTGCCCCCGGATTGCATCCGGGCTACCTGCTGCGGCCAGTGTCACGCCAGGGTCACGCTGCACCGCTAGGCTCCGCCGCCCGTTTCGATACCCGGCCTGACCTCATGCGCAACCGCCTCCGCCTGCCCGGCCTGGCCCTGATCCTCGTCCTGGCAGGCTGTTCGTCTTCGGGCGACGACGGCGCCGCACCGGCGCCGCTGCCACCGAGCCAGTACGTGCTCAATGTCAGCCGCCTGCTCGAAGGCAGCGTCGTTTCCGAGCCGGCCGGCATCAACTGCGGCACGCAGTGCTCGGCCAGCTTCCCGGCCGATACCCTGGTGCGGCTGAGCGCGGTGCCGGCGGAGGGCCGCCGCTTCGTCGAGTGGCGCGGCGCCTGCATGGGCAGTGGCGCCTGCGAGCTGCGCATGGACAACCACCGCCTGCTGACCGCCGTGTTCGGCCCCACCGAGATCGTCGATCCGCCGCCGGGCGCCAAGGCCTGCGCGCCCTACGATGGCCCGGCGCTGACCGAGCTGAAGCAGTACGAGGGCCTGATGCACGAGCATTCCTCCTACTCGGACGGCCTGCCCACCGCGATCCCGGCCGATTACTTCCGGGTCGCCACCACCGCCGGCTACGATTTTGTCGGCAGCGCCGAGCACTCGGACAGCCTCGACGCGCTCAACTTCATCACCCTGCACGCCTACTGCGATCCGACCTCGGACCAGTTCGACCCGACCTCGGTGGAGTACTGCTTCCTCAATCCCAGCGCCGACAAGCTGGTGAAGTGGGCCTCGATGCAGACCCAGGCCCGGGAGGCGAGCAGCGAGCACTTCCTCGGCATCCGCGGCTTCGAATGGACCAGCGATGTGTTCGGCCACATCAACGTCTATTTCTCCAGCAACTTCACCAATGCCAAGACCGATCTCGGCTATGCCCTGACCATGGACACGTTCTGGGAATGGTTCAGCCGCGATCCGGCGACGCCCGGCCTGGGCGGCTCGCTGACCAGCATCGGCATCAATGGCGGCGCCGGCGTGCCCTTCGGCGGCGGCAGCGATGCGCTGGCGCATTTCAATCATCCGCACGACAAATGCCTGACCGAGGACGATCCGACCGGCCTCACCACCGGCTTCTGCGACTGGAACGACTACGAGCTGATTCCCGACGCCGTCGAGCGCATGTTCGGCATGGAGGTCTACAACGACGGCAATCGCGACGACCGCTACCTGCCCTACTACATGCGCGCGCTCGACAAGGGCTGGCGGCTGGCGCCGGTGGGCTCGGAGGACGAGCACTTCGGCGAGTACGCGGTCGAGCACCGGCCCAAGACCGTCACCCTGGCCACCGAGCTGAGCGAGGCCGGCTTCCGCGAGGCCTGGCTCGCCCGCCGCACCATGGCGCTGTCACCCGGCTGGCATCTGCGCGCCGACCTGCGCGCCGACGGTGACCACCCCATGGGTTCGCGCCTGTCCTGCGACAGCGGCAAGACGGTGCCGATGACGGTGCGGCTGACGCAGAAAGACGGCCGCCCGTTCAGCGGCGAGTACCGCCTCTACACCAGCGGCGCCGCCGAGCCGCTGGCGACGATCCGTGGCAGCGAAGCCCGCTTCGATCTGCCGGTGCCGCTCGCCAGCGGCGAAACCCGCTGGTACTTCGTGCGCGCGCACGGCGGCGAGGACAACAAGTCGGTCGCTTATCTCTCGCCAGTCTGGGTCACGGCGAAATAGCGATTGCGCAGCAATCGCCGCCGTGACGGGTCGCCAGGGATGGCGAGGGCGAAGCATCCGATGAGGGAGTAGCGGACGCGCAACAAAAACGGGGCCCGAAGGCCCCGTTTTGTCGTTGCCACCCAGGCTCAGAGGCGGAACAGGTTCTCGCCGCTCACCCGCACCCGCTCACCGGTGGCGAGGCCATCGGTGGTGGCGACCCGGATCACCCGGCTGCCGCCGTTGTCGAGACTCACGGTGACGTCGTAGACGGTCGAGCCGCGCACGCGCTTCTCGATCTCGTTGCCGGCGAAGCCACCGCCGATCGCGCCCACCACCTTGGCGACGTCGGTGCCCTTGCCGGCGCCGACCTGGTTGCCGGCGGCAACACCGGCGATGGCGCCGAGCGCGACGCCGATGCCGCTGCCCGAACCTTTGACCTTCACCGGCGTGATGGCAGTGACGGTGCCGCAATCCACGCAGACCGGCTTCGGCGGCGGCGGGGTCGCGGCGGCGACCTGGCTGCGCTCGGCCCGGCGTTCGGCAGCGCGCGCCTGGCTGCGGGCGGCCTCGGCTTCGGCGACGGCGGCCTTGCGCTCGGCTTCGGCCTTGTCGAGGGCTTCCTGCGCTTCCTTGGCTTTCAGCTCTGCCTCTTCTGCCTTGGCAGCGGCGGCAACGACCTGCGGGTCGGCGGCGGCGTCCTGCTGGGTCTGCGGCGAGCAGGCGGCGAGCAGCGCGGCCATCAGTAGCGCGGCGGGGATGGAGGTGCTGCGAAGGCTGCGGATGCTGTTCATGGGGACTCCGGGTTGAATCGAAATATTGATTGGTGGATGACTGGAGCCAGCTTGCGGGCTCGCGCTGAATCGGCTCTGAACCGGAAACCGCCACGTCATGGCCGGCCCCTACACTATGCACTGGCCCATAACGCAGGATCGACCATGCCGCAGACCGTGCTGATCACCGGCAGTTCCACCGGCATCGGTGCCGCCACTGCCGAGCTGTTCTTCCAGCGCGGCTGGAACGTGGTCGCCACCCAGCGCAGCCCGCGCGGGCTGCGCCAGGACCCGCGCTGGCTGGAGCTGCGACTGGACGTCACCGAGGCCGACAGCATCAGCAGCGCCCTGGCCGCCGCCATTTCCCACTACGGCCATCTCGACGCGGTGGTGAACAACGCCGGCTACGGCCTGGTCGGCAGCTTCGAGTCGATGAGCGAGGAACAGATCGAGCGCCAGTTCGCGACCAATGTGTTCGGCCTGATGCGGGTCTGCCGCGCCGCGCTGCCGCACTTCCGCAGCCTGCACGACGGCCGTGGCGGCGGCGTGCTCATCAATGTCGCCAGCATGGGCGGGCGCCTGACCTTTCCCTTCTACAGCGTCTACCACGCCAGCAAATGGGCGGTGGAGGGCTTCAGCGAGTCACTGGCCTTCGAGGCCGAGACGGTGGGGGTGCAAGTGAAGATTGTCGAGCCGGGCGCGATCAAGACCGATTTCTACGAGCGCTCGATGGACTTCGTGCACGACCGCAGCCTGGTCGCCTACAACGCGGCGGTCGAGCGCGGCATGAAGAAGATGTCGAAGGCCGGCGCCAAGGGCGCGCCGGCAAGCCAGGTCGCGGAGGCGATCTGGAACGCCGCCACCGACGGCTCGAAGCGCTTGCGCTACGTCGTCGGCAGCGATGCCAAGAGCCTGCTGGCGCTGCGCCGGCTGCTCGGCATCGACACCCTGCGCGGCATCCTCAAGGGGCAGCTGCTGAAGTAGCTGCGGCCTGCCAGCGGCGCCCCGACCTCCGAAGATATCCAAGGGCGCATTCCATGCGCCGCGTTGTGCTGCGCTCTTGGCCGGGCGCGGGCCGCCCTACACTCGGGGCTCACCGAGAATGTTTACCCCGCCATCGCCGGACTCTTTGCATGACCGCGCCCTTCATCACCCGCAGCTTGCAGGATGGCGTCCTGAGCCTGCGCTTCAACCGCCCCGAGCAGCGCAACGCCATCGCGCGCATCGAGGACTGCCAGCAGTTCGCCGAAGCCTTCGAGGCCCTGCACGAACCGGCCAACGACGTGCGCTGCGTGCTGCTGAGCGGCGAAGGCAGCGCCTTCTGCGCCGGCGGCGACATCAAGGCCATGAAGGCGCGCAGCGGTATCGGCCCGCAGGCCTCGCCGGCCGACACCCGCGACAACTACCGGCGCGGCGTGCAGCGCATGGTGCGCGCGCTCTGGGACTGCGAGCGGCCGGTGATCGCGGCGGTCAACGGCCCGGCCATCGGCCTGGGCTGCGACCTCGCCGCGCTCTGCGACATCCGCCTGGCGGCAGCGTCGGCGCGCTTCGCTTCCACCTTCGTCAGCCTGGGACTGATTCCCGGCGATGCCGGCGCCTGGATCCTGCCGCGCGCGGTAGGCTGGTCGAAAGCCTCCGAGATGATCTTCACCGGCGAAGTGCTCGACGCCCAGGCGGCGCTGGCCTGCGGCCTGGTGTCGCGGGTCTTGCCCGATACCGAACTGCTGCCCGCCGCGCAGGCCCTGGCGGTGCGCATCGCCGGCCAGCCGGCGAAGGCTGTGCGGCTGGCCAAGCGGCTACTGCGCGAATCCCAGCACCAGCGTCTGGCCGATGTGCTGGAACTGTCCTCGGCCTATCAGGCGCTGGCGCACGAGACCGAGGATCACCGCGAGGCGGTGGACGCCTACCTGGAAAAGCGCAAGCCGAAGTTCAGCGGGCGCTGAGCCGGCACCACGAAAAAGCCCCGCCGAAGCGGGGCTTTTTGCTGATCCAACTACGATCAGAAGTTGAAACGACCGCCGATGTTGTAGCCGGTCGCGTCTTCATCCAGTTCGGCGCCGGCGACCAGCGCGAACTGCGAGGTGATCGAGACCACGCCACCGATCAGGAAGCTGGTGTTGCCATCGTCGAACACGTCGGTGTAGGCGACGCCGCCGTTGAGTTCCAGCTTCGGCATGACCTGGGCGCGCAGACCGCCACGCACGGTGTAGCCGGTGTCATCGTCGGAGAAGCCGCCGCCCTTGACCTTGGCGAAGACTAGGCCAGCACCGGCGGTGACGTCGATCTTGTCGTTCAGGCCATGACGGAGCCCCAGACCCGCGCCGAAGGTATCGAGATCGAAACCCTTGGCGCTAAGGGCAGAGTACTCGGCCTGCGCGAACACGGTCTTGCCGAACAGGTAGGAACCGGCGATGCCAAAACCATCCGGGCTGACGCTGGTGCCGTCGATGTCGACCGACTGGTAGGTCGCCTGCGCGTAGTTGTAGGACAGGCCCTCAGCCATGGACACGGCGGGAACGGCCAGCAGGCTGGCCAGGAGCAGTTTCTTGAACATGTGAATCCTCTCAGTGGTTGTTTTGGTAGCCGCCTCTGGGGGCGACACCGGATGTTGCCGTTTTGTTGCAGGCTGAGTCAAAGGCTTGACGCGCCGAGGAATTTCTGTTCGCGAAGACTGATCGGCCGGCTGCTTATCCCGTAAAATGCGGCGCTGCTGCGGCAGCCTCGACGGGGTCGGAAATCGAATCGTCGCCTGCCGACCTCACCAGAAGCCACGCCCTTGAACACCGCCTGCCCTCGCATGCCCATCGCCCTCCGTTTCCGCCCCGTCGGGAGCCCGGCATGAAGGCCCTCATCCTCGCCGCCGGTCAGGGCCGGCGCCTGCTGCCGCTGACTGCCGACAAGCCCAAGGCCCTGATCCCGATCGGCGGCAAGAGCATGCTGGAGTGGCAGCTGATCGGCCTGGCCGCAGCCGGCGTCGAGGAGGCGGTGATCCTCACCGGCTTCAAGGCCGACAAGATCGAGGAGATGCTGGCGACCCACACCCCGGCCGGTATCCGGGTGCGGACGCTCTACAACCCCTTCTTCGAGGCGGCCGACAACCTCGCCAGCTGCTGGATCGCCCGCCACGAGCTGGTCGGTGACTGCCTGATCCTCAACGGCGACACCCTGTTCGAGCCGGCCATCGCCAAGCGCCTGCTGAACACGCCGCCGGCTATGCCGATCACGGTCACCATCGACCGCAAGAGCGATGGCTACGACGACGACGACATGAAGGTGAAGACCGAGAACGGCCGCCTGCTCGCCATCGGCAAGAAACTGCCGCTGTCGCAGGTCGATGGCGAGTCGATCGGCTTCCTGCGCTTCACGCCCGAGGGCATCGCCCACTTCGTGGCCGAGGTCGAGCAGATCATGCGCACGCCGGCCGGGCTCGGGCTCTGGTACCTGTCGGTCATCGACCAGATCGCACGCACCGGCTGCGAGATTGGTGTGCTGTCGATCGAGGGCCTGCAGTGGGGCGAGATGGATTTTCCGGCCGACCTCGAGTTCAACGAGGCGCTGGTCAAGGACTGGCCGAAGTAGCTCCCGCGTCGTCGGCGAGCAGCCGTTCGACCAGCTCCAGGTCGGACGGCTTGTCGACATCCACCGCCGCGCGGCCGTAGGGCATGTCCACTGCGGCGACCGTGACGCCGCCGGCCAGTAAGCCCAGCCTGCGTGTCGCCTGCGCCAGCCGCAGCCAGCCGCAGCGATAGCCGAGCGCGTAGCGCAGCCCCAGCAGGCGCAGCATCTTCACCGGCTGCTTGCGCAGCGCTTCTACCTGCTGCCAGAGCTGCAGTAACTGCGCCGCCTCCGGCCGCGCCAGATAAAACAGGTTGCAGGCCGAGTAGGCCCCGTCGGCAAAGCGCAGGAAGGTGCGCTGGGTGCCGGGCACATCGCGCAGCACCGCTTCGGCGCGCGCGAGCGCGACCGTGGCGGTGGCACCCGCCGGCTGGTTGTTCAGGAAATGCGAGACCCAGGCCGGCTGCAGCAGGGCGTGGTCGGCCGTCGTCACCAGCAGTGGCGTGCCGAGCTGCGCCAGGCCCGCCGCCGCGCTGCGACTGGGGCTGATGGCGGCGTTCAGTGTTTCGACGCTCAGGGCGCGCGCGCCCAGCTCACGGCGGAAATCCGCGAGCAGCCCGGCGATCAGCGTCGGGTCTTCGATGCAGACGGCGATGCGCGCCACCTCCGGCGTCGCGGCCAGCGCCCGCAGCACGCGCAGCAGCATCGGCACACCGGCGACCGGCAGCAGGGCCTTGTGGCGCAGACCGGTGGCGCGGGTGAGCGGATCGTCCGGTCCGCGCGAGCCGGCCAGCACCAGCACCGTCACGCCGGTGCCTGTTTCGCCCGCGCTCATGCCAGGGCTTTGCCGTACAGGCGGTAGGTCTTGTAGGCCACGGCGCCCATCTGCTCGCAGATGCGCCGCATCGGCAGGTTGTCTTCCAGAATCCAGGACAGCTCGACGGTCTCGAAGCCCTTCAGCAGCGCCTGCTCGCGCATGGCGTTGATGATGAGGAAGGGCAGCAGCGCGTTGGAGAAGCCGGTCGCGTACTTGCGCCGCACGCCCATCAGCGGCACCCGGCAGCTCTTCACGCCCTTTACCTTCAGGCGCCACAGCAGCTTGGCCCAGCCGAAGGGCAGCAGCTTGCCGTCCAGGCCGTGCAGGGCCTCGTTGATGTTGGGCAGGGTCACGCCGAAGGCCACCGGCTCGCCATCGACATCGACGAACCAGACCAGCTTCTCGTCGAGGATGGGCCGCATCGCCTTGGCCAGGTGATCGGTGTCGGCCGGCGTCAGCGGCGAGAAGTGCCAGTTGTCGCACCAGGCCTCGTTGAAGATCGAGGTGAGGTCTTCGATGTCCTTGCGGTACTGCTTGAAGCTCAGGTGACGCAGCCGGAACTTCTTCGGCAAGGGCCGCTTCAGCACCCCGGCCAGGGTTTCCGGCAGCGGCACCATCATGTTGTTGAAGTAGGCGTGGACGTCCTTGGCCTTACGGTAGCCCAGGGCCTCGATGCGCGGGCCGACATAGGGCAGGTCATGCCCCATCAGCAGCATCGGCGGGGTCTCGAAGCCCTGCACCAGCAGGCCGGTCTCCTCGTTGATCGAGAGGTTGAATGGCCCCAGCGCCTGGGTCATGCCGCGCTCGCGCAGCCAGGCCTCGGCGGTGGCGAACAGCGCCGCGAACACCTCCGCATCGTCCTCGGCGGCGATCAGGCCGAAATGGCCGGTGGTCTCGTTGCCGGGCGCGGCGCGGCGCTCGACCTGGGCGCTGATGCGGCCGACGTCGCGGCCGTCACGCAGCGCCAGCCAGAACTGCACCTCGGTGGTCTGGAACAGCGGGTTCTTCTTCGGCGAAAAGGCTTCTTCGCGTTCCAGCTCCAGCGGCGTGACCCAGTTCGGATCCTTGGCGTGCAGGCGGGCCGGCAGGCGGATGAAGCGGCTCAGCAGGCGCGGGTTGTCGACCTTGAGCAGTTGCAGGGGGGTAGTCACTCAGTGTCGATCCACGCGGTGCAATAGGAATAGGCCCAGCAGCAGGAACAGGGCCGGGGCGGCCCAGGCGGCCAGTGCCGGCCGCAGCAGGTTGGCTTCGCCGAGGGCCGACAGCAGGCCATTGAGCAGCAGGAACAGCAGGCCGAACACCAGCGAGCGCAACACCAGGGCGCCGCCGTTGTCGCCACGCACCAGAGCCAGGGCCACCGGTGTGGCCAGCAGCACCATGATCAGGGCCACCAGGGGATCGACCAGGGCCTGCTGTACCCGGGTCCGGTAGAACGGCAGGGTCTTGGCGCCGGTGCGTTCGCCGGCCAGGATATCGGCCGCCAGTAGGCCGGAAACATAGGGCTCGTGCGCCGACAGCCGGCGCAGGTCGCCGGAGCTGAGCGAGATCGGCCAGGGGCGGCTGGTCTGCATCGGTAGCGTGCGATGGGCCAGGAAGTCGGTCTCGACCACATCAGTCAGGGTCCACTTCCGGTCGGCGTAGACGGCACTCGCCGCCACCAGCCGGCTGCTGAGCCGCCCGGTGGCGTCGCGCGTGTAGTAGCGCAGGTGGTCCATGCGCCGGCCGTCCGGATAGACCGTCTCCACCCGCAGCAGACCGCCGTCGGTGCGCAGCCACAGTGGTTCGATGTCCGAATCTTCCTCGCTGGCCGCCGGCAGCTGCGCCCACCAGCGGGTCAGCGCCTTCTGCGAGGCCGGCACCAGCAGTTCGGCCAGCAGCAGTTGGGTCAGGGCGACCAGGGCCACGGTCGGCAGCATGATCAGCAGCACCCGCCGGAACGGCAGCCCGAGGGCGCGCAGGGCCATCACCTCGTTGGCGCGGGCCATGCCGGAGAACGCGACCACCGCGCCCACCAGCGCCGCCAGCGGCAGCGCCTGCATGAGGATGGTCGGCGCGCGCAGCAGGGTGTACCAGCCAATGCCGGCCAGACCCTGCCGGCGGCTGAGGATCTCGTTGGTGGATTCCAGCAGGTCCAGCACCTGCAACAGCCCGCCCAGCGCCACCAGCACGCCCAGGGTGCTGAGCAGCAACTGACTGCGCAGGTAGCGCGGCAGCGGACCGGACAGCCTCATGGCCCGGCCTTGAAGCGAGGCCGGCGGCTGACCTGGTACTCCAGTTCATTCAGCAGCCGGGTCACCGGGTTGTCGCCGGGCCGCGCCAGGCTCTGGCTGAACACCCAGACGCAGAGCGCGGCGAACAGCGACCAGGGCAGCCAGACCCCGATCAGGGCGGGAACCTTGCCCGACTCCGCCAGACTCTCGCCGAACTGCAGCACGTTGTTGAACAGCAGCATCAGGGTGGCGGCGACAATCAGGCTGGCGGTGCGCTTGCCGCGCTTGGCCGACATGCCCAGCGGCACCGCCAGCAGCGGCAGCAATGGCAAGGACAGGGTGCGCGCCAGCCGGCCCTGCAGCTCGCCGGCCTGCTTGGCCTCCGACAGCGGCGCGGCCGCTTTCGGCAGACGGCCACCGTACAGTTCATCGAAAGTCAGTTCCCGCTCGTTGTTGCCGCGCGGACGGAAATCGGAGGCGTCGGACTTGAGGGCGTTCTGGCTGACCAGCCGCTCGAAGTCGGCCACGGTGAGCCCCCGGTTGGCGCCTTCGCTGCCCTCGTCGCGCAGCAGCTGGCCGCGCTCCAGGCTAAGCAGCAGCTGGCCGGAACCGGCGAGCGCGCGCAGCCGGCCGGCATCGCTGGTGATCAGTTCCTCCATGCCGGCGGCGTCGCGGTGGATGAACACTTCGCCCAATTGTTCGCCGTCGACCCGCGCCGCGCTCAGGGTGTAGCCATTGCCGGCGTCGACGAAGGCACCGGCCTGCAGCCGGGTATTCCAGCCGGCGTTGAGGGCGCCATAGAGCACTGCCCGGTAGGCGTAGCGGGCATGCGGCTGGACGTAGCCGAACAGCCCGGCGCTGAGCAGCATCAGCAGCAAGGACATCAGCAGGAAGGGCCGGGTCAAGCGCGTGATCGACAGGCCGCCGGCGAGATAGGCGTCGATCTCGTTGTTGTCGCCGAGCCGGGCGATGACGATGAACAGCGCCACGAAGAAGGCTGCCGGCAGCGCCAGGCCGAGGTAGTGCGGAATCAGGCAGACGATCAGCTGGCCGACCGCCGGCAGCGCCTGGTTGTTCTGCGCCAGGATGTCGAACAGGCGCAGCAGACGCTCCATCAGCAGCGCCACCAGCACCGTACCCAGGCACAGCAGCAGGCTGCCGAGCAGCTGGCGCAGCAGGTAGCGGTCGAGGATGCTCATCAGGCGCCGTGCGCCTGCTGCCAGCGGCGGGCCAGCTCGCCGGCCAGCTGCGCGCGCAGCGGCGGCTCCGGCTCCAGGCCGCTGGCCAGCAGCGGCGGATTCGGCCAGCCGGCGTCGGCGAATTCCAGCCCGGCCCAGGTCTTGCAGCCGTCGTAGCGCGGAATGACGTGAAAATGCACCTCGGGATCGACCATCATCAGCATCAGGTAGTTGATGCGCTGGTAGTCGACGAAGCCCTTCAGCAGCTGCTCGGTTCCGGCGATCATCCTTTGCAGGCCGCCAAAAGCTTCCGGGCTAACCGCGCCGAAGGCCTGCACCGGCTCCTTGCAGACCAGCACCAGCGAACCCAGCGTCACCTGCCGGGGTCGCAGCAGCAGCAGCCAGTGCTCGCTTTCCGCGATCAGCGACTGCGGGTAGCCGAATTTGAGGGCCGTGGGATTCACTGATAAGGAGTCGGTCGAGGTCATGTTTAGGGTACACCGAGCGGCACGCGGGCTGGCCGGGCTCTGGCTGCTGGCCACGGCCCCGCAGGCCCTGGCGGCGGCCGAGTGCACCGAGCCGCTGCCCGCCGGCCAGCTGCGCCTGCAGGTCGCGGTGCAGGGGGTGAAGCAGGCCAAGGGCAACATCACCATCACGGTCTATGACGACGACGCCCGCCAGTTCCTGGCCAAGGGCGGCAAGCGGGCGCGCCAACGGGTGCCAGCCCTGGCACCGCTGACCCAGGCCTGCTTCCAGTTGCCGGCCGCGAGCCACTACGCCATCGCCGTCTACCACGATGCCGACGACGACCACGACCTGGATCGCAACCTGTTCGGCCTGCCCAGCGAGGGCGGCGGCTTTTCCAACAATCCGCAGTCGCTGATCGGCCTGCCCTCGCTCGACGAGGTGCGCTTTGCCACCCAGCCCGGGGAGACCCGGGTAAGCATCCGGCTCAAGTATTGAGCTTGAGCCGATACCGACCGGCGGTCTCGAAGCCCGCCAGCGCCCGGCTGTAGGCGCGCACCGTCACCCGCAGCTGCCAGTGGCCGGGCGCACCGCTGAATTCCAGCAGCTGCCAGCGCGCGCCCTCGTCCTTGGGATTGGGGATGGCCGACACCGACGGCAGACCGAGGTTGAGGATCAGGCCGGCGGGGCCGGGCAGCGGGTCGAACCGCGAGTCGCGCGAATGGCCGTGCAGCACCAGCTCCGCGCCCTGGCGCGCCAGTACCGCGCGGAATCCGGCCCGGTCCCACAGCGCCTTGCGCTCCGGTACCACGCCCTCGGCCGGCGGGTGGTGCAGGGTGATGACGCGGCAGAGCCCCTGCGCCTTCAGGTCTGCGAGCAGGGATTCCAGCCGCTGCAACTGCGCCACGCCAAGCCGGCCGCCGGCCAGTCCCGGCGCCGTGGGTAGCGCCGAGGACAGGCCGATCAGGGCGACGCCGCCGCGCACGCGGACGTAGGGGAAGGCGTCGGCGCCCGGCGCATCGCCCTGCATCCAGGGCAGCCAGTGGTCCAGGCCCTGCACCGCTGGGACCGGCACCAGGGCATCGTGGTTGCCGGGGATCACCGACAGCGCCTGCGGACTGCCGAGCGTCGCCAGCCAGCGCGCAGCCTGCTCGAATTCGCCCGGCAGCGAGAAATTGACCAGGTCGCCGCTGACCAAGATGTGGTCCGGGCCCTGCGCCCGCAGGTCGGCCAGGGCCTGCGCCAGGATCTCCGGCCGCTGCAACTGGCCACGGCCGCGCGCCCAGGAGGAACGGCTGAGGCCGCGCTTGCTCAGGCGCTCGCTCAGGCGCGGTGGCGGCGCCGCGAAGTGCAGGTGCGGGTCCGAGCAGTGGGCGAGGCGCAGCGAGGTCATGGATAATTGCGGGATTGTGACGTCCAGACCGAAATACTAAGCCCCGGCGGACTCCCTCCACGACCGACGCAGGCGCTTTTGGCGCTTTATCCCCCGACGATGACCTCTGCCAGCCCCACCCTGCCGCGCGCCCTGATCCTCGGCAACAACCCGACTCCGCTCTGGGGCATGCCGGCTGCCGAGCGGCTGCGCCGTGCCCTGGTGCGCGCCGGAATCCGCGAGGTGCAGATCCTGGGCCATGCGGCCCTGCCGGCCCTGTCCGGCCCGGTGCTGCTGGTCAGCAATCGCTGGGTGTTCGACGAGACCTTGCTGAAGGATCTGTCGAAGCAACCCGACACCCTGCTGGTGGACAGCGCCAGCGGCCGGCTGGTCGCCGCCCTGGTGGGCGCCCTCGAAGCCACCGAGGTGGCGGCGGTCATTGCCGCCGACGGCTCTGCCGATGGCCTGCCGCGCAACCTGCGCCGCGCCGACGCGGTGAGCCTGAGCGGCGCCTTCAACAATGCCCTGCGCAAGCGCGAGGCGCCCTACCTGTTGCGGCTGGAGCCGCGTACCCGCGATGCCGTCGAGCGCCGCATGTTCGACGCCTCCTACAAGGGCGTCACCGACCTGGTCACCAAGTACCTGTGGCCGCGCCCGGCCCAATTGGTCACCAGCTGGTGCGCGCGGCTGGGCATCAGCCCCAACCAGGTGACCTTCGTCGGCCTGCTGCTGGTGCTCGCCTCGTTCTGGCTGTTCTGGCACGGCCACTACGGCTGGGGCCTGCTCAGCGGTTGGCTGATGACCTTCCTCGACACCGTCGACGGCAAACTCGCCCGTGTCACGCTCACCTCATCCGCCATCGGCAATGTCTTCGACCACGGCATTGATCTCATCCATCCGCCGTTCTGGTGGTGGGCCTGGGTGATCGGTCTGGGCGCCTACGGCACGCCGCTGGCGGGCGAGACGGTGCACTGGGTGCTGTGGGTGATCCTGGCCGGCTACGTGCTGCAGCGCATCCTGGAAGGCATCTTCATGCGCAGCTTCGGCATGCACGTGCACGTCTGGCGGCCGTTCGACAGCTTCTTCCGGCTGATCACCGCGCGGCGCAATCCCAACCTGGTGATCCTGACCCCGGCCTGGCTGCTGGGCCGTCCGGATATCGGCATTGTGCTGGTCGCGCTGTGGACCGGCGCTTGCCTGCTCGTGCACGCCGTGCAGATCATGCAGGGCCTGGCCGCGCGCCGGCACGGCAAGCTGGAATCCTGGCTCAGCCGTGGCTGAGAGCGCTGTGCGGATAGGCGTCATCCGCAACCCGCGCAGCCAGCGCAACCGGGTTGCAGCGCAGGCCGGGCCAGAGCCGGAGGTGGTCTCTGGGCGTGTGCGCCTGGCCGAGCCGATGAGTACCGAAGCCCTGATCGAGACCCTGCGTGACTACCAGCGCAGCGGTATCGATCACGTCGTTGTCGATGGCGGCGACGGCACCCTGCGCGAGGTGCTGACCCAGCTGCCGCCCATCTATGGCGCCGCGCTGCCGACGATTTCGCTGATCGCCTCCGGCAATACCAATCTGGCCACCGCCGATGTCGGCGGCTTCGCCCGCAGCCCGCAGGCGCTGGCGCAAGTGCTGGCGACCGTCGAGGGCCGCGCACCGACGCGACAGAGCGAGCGCACGGTGATCGAGGCGGTCTGGCCCGACGGCTCGCGACCGCCGGTGTCCGGTTTCTTCCTTGGCAGCGCCGGCTATCTGCACGGCTGGCGCATGGCGCATTCCGACATCCATACCCGCGGTCTCTGGCACCGCTGGGCAGTGGCGGCGACCATCGCCCGCGCCGCCTGGCAGATCATCACCGGCAAGCCGGACAGCGACTGGCAGCGCGGCAGCCGCCTGAGCCTGGGGGTGGACGGGGGCGCCGCGCGGGACGGCGCGCGCTTCGTCTTCCTCGTCTGCAGTCTGGAAAAACTGTTCATGGGCCTCTGGCCGTTCTGGGATCACGGCCAGGACCCGGCCCGGCCGCTGCGCTGGCTCGACATCAGCGCGCCAGCACCGCAGTTCGCGCGCGCCCTGTTGTCGCTGCTGCGCGGCAGGCCCAAGGCCTGGATGCGGGCCACCGGCTCCTACCGCAGCGGCGATGCCCAGACCCTGATGCTAGGCCTCGATGAGGAGTTGGTGATCGACGGCGAGGCCTATCCACCCGACCGCGACGGCCGCATCGAACTGCGCCCGGGCGCGCGCTTCCGCTTCCATGCACCCGGCTGAAGCCGACGCGGCCGTGCCGCTGCGGCTAGCCATCGCCGCCGAATTGGCAGTGGACGTGCCGGAGCCGATGCGCGCCTTGGCCGCGCATCTCGCCCAGCAGGGCGGCGAGCTGCCACTGGCGGTGCTGTTCTACGGCTCCAACCTGCGCACTCGCGATCTCGACGGCGTCATCGACTTCTACCTGTTGGTGGACTCCCTGCCCGGCTGGTACGGCCCGCGTCGCTGGGCGGCGCTGAGCAACGGCGCGCTGCCGCCCAACGTCGCCTACCTCGAATGGCCGTACCAGGGCCGCACCCTGCGCACCAAGTTCGCGCTGCTGAGCCTGGCGCAGTTCCAGCGCGGCGTCGCCGGCGCGGGCATCGACACCACCCTGTGGGCGCGCTTCGCGCAGCCGGCGGCGCTGGTCTGGGCGCGCGACGCTGCCGCGCAGCAGGCCGCCGAGCAGGCCGTGGCGCAGGCCGTCACCACCGCTGCGCGCTGGGCGGCGCTGCTGGGGCCGGAGCAGGCCAGCGCCAGCGCCTACTGGGACAGCCTGTTCGCCCGCACCTATGCCGCCGAACTGCGGGTGGAGACCAAGCAGCGCGCCAGCAGCATCGTCGCCCATGCCGAAGCACGGTTTGCCGCGCTGCTGCCGCTGGCCTGGCAGGCGGCCGGGATCGCATGCGAAGTCCGTCGTGACGAACTGCGGCCGCAGCTGTCAGTTGCCGAACGCAGCGCCGCCGAACGCGCCTGGGCCTGGCGTGCCGGCCTGGGCAAGCCGCTCAACCTGCTCCGCCTGGTCAAGGGCGCCTGGACTTTTGACGGTGGTGCCGACTACCTGGCCTGGAAGGTCGAGCGCCACAGCGGCCTGCGCGTCGAACTGAGCGACTGGCAGCGCCGGCACCCGGTGCTGTCAGCGCCGCGCATCCTTTGGCAGCTGCGGCGGAAGGGTGTGATCCGATAGCAAATCGCCAACCAAGAAAAAGCCCGGGCGGACCCGGGCTTTTTCTTGCAGCTTGGTCGACTCAGACGCCGGCGTTGGCCACCAGACCGAGGTCGGTATTGGCCGGGAAGGCCAGGCCCTTGTGGGTCGCCGCGCGGCGGGTTTCCGGCAGCGCCGGCACCGGCGCCAGCACGCCGAGTTGGCGGCCGATCATCTCGAACAGCTGCAGGGCGCGGTCGATCTGCTCGAAGCTGTGGGCGGCGCTGACGCTGGAGCGCAGCAGCGGCGAGGCGGTCGGGGTGGCCGGCGGCAGCGCGAGGTTCAGGTACAGGCCACCTTCCAGCAGGCGGTTCCAGAATTCGACGGCCAGCTGGCTGTCCTTCAGCGCCACCGAGACTATCGGGCTGGGCTGGGGGCCGACCGTGAAGCCGCGCTCACGCAAGCCCTGGTACAGGCGGTTGGCGTTGGCGTGCAGCTTGGTGCGCAGTTCGGGGGCTTCCTGCAGGCGTCGCAGCGCGGTCACTGTCGAGGCCATCACCGAGGGCGGCAGCGAGGCGGTGAACATGTAGGGGCGGCAGGCGACGCGCAGCACATCGAAGTCGTCGATGTTGGACACGCAGAAGCCGCCGACGCTGCCCAGGCTCTTGGAGAAGGTGCCGACCACGAAGTCGACCGCGGCCTCGGTTTCCGGACCGGCCTGTTCGGCCAGGCCGCGACCGTGCTCGCCGAGCACGCCCAGGGAATGGGCCTCGTCGACCATCAGATAGGCGCCGGTCTCGCGCTTGACCTGGGCGATCTCGCGCAGGGGCGCGGCGTCGCCGAGCATGGAGTAGATGCCCTCGACCACGATCAGCTTGCTGCCCGGCATGTCCTTGAGACGGTTCAGGCGCTTGTGCAGGTCTTCCGGATCGTTGTGGCGGAAGCGCACCACTTCGGCGTGACCCAGGCGGGCGCCGTCGTAGATGCTGGCGTGGCTGTCGCTGTCCAGCAGCAGGTAGTCGCCCTTGCCGGCCAGGGTCGAGAGCATGCCCAGGTTGGCCTGGTAGCCGGTCGAGAACACCATGCAGTGACGGCGCTGGAAGTACTTGGCCAGCTCCAGTTCCAGCTTGCGGTGGGCGCCATAGCTGCCGTTGGCGATGCGCGAGCCGGTGGTGCCGGTGCCATTGCGACGTAAGACCTGAACCGACTCTTCGATGCACTCGGAGTCGAACGTCAGGCCCAGGTAGTTGTTGGTGCCGAGCAGGATGGTCTTCTTGCCGCGATGCATGCCCTCGGTGGGCGACAGCATCTCGTCGAACACCATCTCGAACGGGTTCTGGCCCACGGCGCGCAAGCGGTCGTAGGTCTCACGCAGGGGATCGAATTTGGAAAGGATGCTCACTGGACTTCAATCCCTCGCACGCAGTTGATCAACGACTTTCGCCAGATCGGCCAGTGTTTCCACATCCGAGACCCGATCCAGCGGAATAACAATCTCAAAACGGTCTTCCAGCGACATGATGAAATCCATCACCGCCAACGAGTCCAGGTGCAGGTCGGTGACGATCCGGGTCTCCCCGGTCATCGTCACCGAGGCCGGCACGATCTCCCGCAGGCCTTGAATGATCTCGGCTTGGGTCTTGTTGAAACTTTCAGTCATCCCAGCAGATCCCAAGGCAATATCCGTGCAGCATCCGCGCAGCAACTCACTGCTGCTTGAGCAAAAAATAGCGATATATCTTAGGGCCGGTGCTGGGCTTTTGTCATGGAGGCTTAATAAAGCAAGCTGTTTTTACTGCCCCAGACCTCAAAAACAGCGGGTTTTTACTACAGCCAGCCGGCCTGGCGGTACCAGTCCGCAGTGCTGGCAAAGCCGTCCTGCAGGCCGTGGGCGGGTCCGGTGCCCGGCGCCCGCCAGAGTTCGTCGGCGCTCAGCCCCCAGTCCTCGTGCAGGAGTTCCCGCACCTTGCCGGGACCGAGCATGGCGGCCTGCCCCGCCAGTTTCGCGAGACTGCCGGCCAGCCAGCCGCCGGTTTTCAGCGCTGCAGCCGGAACCTGGAAATAACGCGGCCGGCGATTGCCGACCGCCTCGGCGCCCGCCGCCAGGATCTGCCGCCAGCCATAGCCCTGCGGCCGCCCGTCGGCGATGGCCTGCACCCGGCCGCTGGGCCCGGCTTCCAGCCGGTCGGCGAGCGCGGCGGCGGCGTCCTCGACATGGATCAGCGCCATCCGCGCGCGCGGACCACCCAGCAAGGGGATCAGCCGACCCCGGGCCAGTTGGAAGAACACCAGGGTCTCGCGGTCGCCCGGGCCGTAGATGGCAGGCGGGCGGATCACGCTCACCCGCGCGTGGCCCAGCACCTCGAAGGCCACCTCCTCGCCGGCCCGCTTGCTGGCACCGTAGTCGGACAGGCCGGGCTCGCGCGCCGCCAGACTCGACACCAGCAGCAGTTGCGCCGCCGGCGCATGCTCGCGCACGGCCTCTGCCAGGGCGCGGCTGCCATCGCGATTGACCTGCAGGAATTCGGCCCGGTCGCGTGCCTTGATCAGCCCGGCCAGGTGCAGGACGGCATCGGCGCCCGCGACCAGGCGATCCAGCGCCCGCCGGTCGGCCAGCGAGCCCAGCACCAGTTCCGGTTCCAGCTGCTGCCAGAGCGGATGCAGGGGCTGGCTCCGCACCAGCAGGCGCAGCCGCCAGCCGCGACGGGCCAGCTCGGCGACCACCTGGCGGCCAAGGAAGCCGGTGGCGCCGGTGACCGCGACCAGCCGGCCGCCAGCGCCGCTCATGGGCTGTCGTCGTCCGGCACGGTGTAGCGGTTCTCGAGATAGAGCTTGCGCGCGCCGGCCCGGCTCAGCTTGCCGGAGGAGGTGCGCGGCAGGGATCGCGGCGGCACGGTCAGCACCCGGGTCTCGATGCCGTGCCGCAGGCGCAGCAGATCGCTGACCTGCTGGCACAGCGCCGCGCGCGTGGCCTCGTCGGCGTTGCGGAACTCCACCAGCACCAGCACCTGCTCGCCCTGACCGTCATCGACCGCGATGGCGGCGACATCGCCGCTGCGCAGGGCCTCGATTTCGCTCTCGGCGGTCCATTCCAGGTCCTGCGGCCAGATGTTGCGGCCGTTGATGATGATCAGATCCTTGGCGCGGCCGGTGATGACGATCTGGCCCTCGCGCAGGTAGCCGAGATCGCCGGTGTCCAGCCAGCCGTCGGCCGACAGTACCGCCGCCGTCGCCTCCGGCTGGCCGAAGTAGGAGTGCATCAGGCTCGGGCCGCGGGTGTAGATGCGGCCGACCCGGGCTTCCGCCAGCACCTGGCCGGCGTCGCCACGCACCTCGAAGCGGTGCTCGGGCAGCACCGGGCCGCAGAGCACGAAGTCGCGGCTGCGCGGGCTGCCGGGAGCGGCCAGCTCGGCGCGGTGCTCGCGCTCCAGCACGTCGATATCGAGGCAGTCGGCGCGTATGCCCTGGCCGATGGGAGCAAAGCTCAGGGCCAGCGCGGTCTCGGCCATGCCGTAGCTGGGCACGAAGGCGCTGGCGCTGAAGCCGCGCGGCGCGAAGCGCTCGGAGAACTTCTTCAGCGGCTCCGGCCGCACCATGTCGCCGCCGATGCCGGCGCCGCGCCAGCGGCTCAGTTCCAGGTGCTCGGTCGGCGCGGTTTCGGCGCGGCGGGCCGCCAGCTCGTAGCCGAAGGTGGGCGAGTAGGACAGGGTCGCGCCATTGCGGGTAATCAGGTCCAGCCAGAGCAAGGGCCGGCGCGCGAAGTCGCGGGTGGCGAACAGGTCCACCGAGACCTGGCAGACCAGGGGTGTCAGCAGGAAGCCGATCAGGCCCATGTCGTGGTACAGCGGCAGCCAGGAGCTGCAGCGGTCGCCGGGGCCGATCCGCAGGCCGTCGCGGGCGATGCCACGGACATTGGCCATCAGCGCCCGCTGGGTTACCGCGACGCCGAGCGGAAAGCGGGTACTGCCGGAGGAGAACTGCAGATAGCAGAAGTCATCCGCGACGACCTCCGGCAAGGGGCCCTCGACCGGCGCGACGCCATCCAGCAGCGCCAGGGTGCCGGCCAGTTTCAGGCCCAGACCCTCGCAGGCCTCGGTGAGGCGATCCAGCATGGTCGCCGGGGCGAAGGCGGCGGCGACGGCGGCGCTCTCGATCATCCGGCGGATGTGGGCAATGTAGGCGCCGCGCCCCCCGAAGGCGGCCGGCAGCGGCAGCGTGGTAGGCACCAGGCCGGCGTACTCGCAGGCGAAGAAGCCGCGCGCGAAGTCACCGTCGGTGTCGGCGATCAGGGCCACCCGCTCGCCCGGCAGTAGCCCACTGGCCAGCAGCTTGCGCGCCAGCACCTGGGACTGCTCGCGCAGTTTCGCGTAGCTCAGGGCCTCGGCCAGCTCACCCTTGCCGGTGTAGAAATTCAGGCCGGTTTCGCCCTGGGCGGCGTAATCCAGCGCCTGCGGCAGGGTGGCGAAATCGGCGAGCCGGTACGGAAGCTGCCGGTTGTTGGTGGGCGTATGCGCCTGCATCGATGGGGGACCGCCCTTGGGCTCGGGAACAGCAGAAGCGGATTCTGAGGTTCTTCTTTATTGGAGGAGAATGTTCTTGCCGCTGCGCGGCGATATGGCGGAATGATATCGCAGCCACCCCCGGTGGCCGCACTTGCTACTGGTAGCCGGCGGCGCGGGCGGAGGGCGTCAGTGGTCCGCTGCCCGGCGGGCGCTGGAACCAGCGGCGCACCAGCCAGAACTGGCTCAGGAACAACAGGGCCATGCCCAGCACCGAAGCCAGGCCGGCGCCGCGCAGGCCGCCCCAGTCACCGTCGCTGGCGACCAGCAGATAGAGCAGGGGCACGTACAGCAGCGTCACTCCCAGGCGTGCCCGGAACGCCGGAGCGGCGAGCCCGGTGCTGATCAGCAGGGGCTCCAGCGGCACCGCCCAGATGCCGATCACCGCCGAGGCCAGCAGCCAGAGCATCACCGGATGGGCGGCCACGAACTCCGGGCCCATGATCCAGCCCAGCGCCGGCTTGCCGACCAGCAGGGCGATCAGCAGCAGGCCGGTGGCCAGGCCGCCACCGGCCAGGGTGAGTTGCACCACCAGCTTGCGCAGGCCGTGGCGGTCGCCGGACTGCGCCAACCGCGCCAGCTCCGGATAGAGCGCCGGCACCACCAGCTTGGCCGGCTTGGCCAGGGCATTCGCGACCTGGCGGGCGATGCGGTACAGCGCCGCCTCCCGCGCGCCCAGCAGGGCGCCCACCATCAGGGTGCCGAGCTGGGTGAAGGCGGTGCCCAGGCTGGAATTGAAATTGGTGGACCAGACAAAGCTCCAGATGCCCGGCATGCCCTCGGCCAGGGGGCGGCCGCTGCGCAGACGGAAGCCGGCCAGCAGCTGGCGGGAGTGCAGGGCCCAGGCGGCGGCGGCGAACAGGAAGCCGAAGGCCGCGACCTGGCCGAGGAACCAGATCAGCAGGAAGCTGGACAGGCCGGCGCCGTACTTCCAGGCCAGCGCGGCACCGACCAGCCGCACCCAGGATTCGATCGAGCTCTGCGCGGCGATCAGGTCGAAGCGGTCCATCAGCCGCAGCACGCCGGTGGGCGTGGCGCTGACCAGGAAGCAGATGATGAAGGCATATAGCGACATCTGCGGTCGCAGGGTCTCGGGCCAGCCGAGGCTGGAGCCGACCAGCCAGATGCCGCCGACCGCGATCAGCAGGCCGGCGATGGCGCTGATGGCATCGAGACTCAGGCTGAAGCGGAACACCTGCTGGAAGTCGGCGGTCCGGCCGTCCTGCAAGGGGGCGGTGCCGTAGTGGATAACGGCCTGCCAGGACTGGAATTTGCTGAGGTCGCTGACCGTCTGCATGTAGGCGTGCACCAGGATCAGCACGCCCAGGGATTCCACCCCCAGAGCCCGCGCCGCGATGGCCAGCGCTGCCGTGCTCACCACGGCGTTGACCAGTTTGCCGCCGAGCAGGATGCCCGCATTGCCGAGCACCTGCCGGAATGAGCTACGACTCTGCTGCGGGGGCTGCGGCTCGCTCAAGCGACGATCTGCTGGCACGAAAAAGGGCCGCGAGTATGAAACATCGCGGCCCAGGTTCGCAGCAGTGCGGTCCCTACGCGGCCTTGGCGAAGTCGCCGCTCTGGTAGTCGCGCAGGGCCTGCTCGATCTCCTCGCGGGTGTTCATCACGAAGGGACCGTATTGCACCACCGGCTCGCGCAGCGGCTTGCCGGCCAGCAGCAGCAGCCGCGCGCCTTCGGCGCCGGCCGTGAACTGGACCCGGCTGCCGGCGGTGTCGAGCACCAGCGCCGCCTGGCCCGGCAAGCGCTTGCCGGCGATCTCGACACTGCCCTCATAGCTGTAGAGGAAAGCGTTGTGGCCAGTCGGGATCGCTTGCTCGAAACTCGCTCCCGCTGGCAGTTCGATGTCGAAGTAGAGCGGCGCCGTCGACAGCGGTTGCGACGGCGAGTTGATCGGGCCGCCAATGCGCTGCTCGCCGACTTCGGCGGTGCCGGCAATCACCTTGATCGCGCCGCCGCCGGGCAGTGTCGCCGACGGGATCCCGCTGGCCGGGATGTCCCGATACCCGGCCGGCTTCATCTTCTCCTTGCCCGGCAGATTGATCCAGAGCTGGAAGCCGCGCATGCGTCCGCTTTCCTGCAGCGGCATCTCGGAATGGATCACGCCACGGCCGGCAGTCATCCACTGCACACCGCCGGGGCCGAGATCGCCGACATTGCCGAGATGGTCCCGGTGCTGCATGCGGCCGTCGAGCATGTAGGTGACGGTCTCGAAGCCGCGATGCGGGTGGTCCGGGAAGCCGGCGATGTAGTCGCCCGGCTGGTCGGTGCCGAACTCGTCCAGCATCAGGAAGGGATCGAGGTAGAGCCCGCGCTGGCTGCCAATGGAGCGGCGCAGCTTGACGCCGGCGCCGTCGGAGGTGGGGATGGAGGGGATGACCTGCGCCACGGTGCGCAGGTCGTTGCTGATGGTGCTCATGGCGGTCTCCGGTGATGAGGGGGCAGGTGTTGATCGGGTGTTGGTCGGGGCCAAGGCCACTCCTACAGGGAAGAGACCTGTAGGAGCGGGCTTGCCCGCGAGACCTTAGCGGCGGTCGAGGCTCAGCGGACCGGCGCCGTTGGCGACCAGCAGCAGGAAACCACCGGCAATCGAGACGTTCTTCAGGAACATGATCTGCTGGATCTGGTCGCCGAAATTGGCATGGAACAACAGGGCCGAGACCAGGCTGAAGCCGGCCAGCAGGAAGGCGACGACGCGGGTCTGGAAGCCGAGCATGATGGCCGCACCGCCCAGCACTTCGAGCGCGATGACGGCCGGCAGCGCAAAGCCGGGCACGCCCATGGCGCTCATGTAGGCGACGGTGCCCTCGTAGGCGCCGAGCTTGCTCAGGCCGGAGATCAGGAAGAGGGAAGCCAGCAGGATGCGGCCGGCGAGTTCAGCGAGGTTGGCGAGTTTGGTGTTCATGGCGAAGCTCCTTTGGATTGCGGATTGCGGATTGCGGCTAGGGAAGTCAGGCGGCCAGACGGTGGATTTCGTCCTGGGCCTTGGTCAGCGCCGTGGCCTTCAGCTCGGCGCTGATGTTCAGGCCCTCGGCGTAGACGAATTCGACATCCTCGATACCGATGAAGCGCAGGAAGTCGCGGACGTAGTTCGTCTGCGTGTCCAGCGGCGTGCCGGCATAGAGACCGCCACGGGCCGCGAAGACGTAGGCCTTCTTGCCCTTGATCAGGCCCTCGGGGCCGTTGGCGGTGTAGCGGAAGCTGACGCCGTTGCGGGCGACGTGGTCGAAGTAGGCCTTGAGCTGGCTGGGCACGCCGAAGTTGTAGAGCGGCAGGCCAAGCACGATGACGTCGGCGGCCTTCAGCTCGTTGATGAGCGCATCGGAGTAGGCGATCACAGCCTGCTGTTCGGGGTTGCGGGCTTCCGGCGCCGTGGTGAAGGCACTGAAGCGGCCGGCGTCGAGATGCGGCACGCCGTCGCGGGCAAGGTCGCGGACCGTCACCCGGCTGTCCGGGTGGTGGGCGCGCCATTCGGCGACGAACTGCTCGGCCAGCTGGCTGGACTGGCCTTGGCCGGCGAACAGGCTGGTGTTGATCTGAAGTAGCTGGGTCATGGCACATCTCCTTCGGTTGTTTCGGGGTGTGTGCATTAAACGATTCGACAGGCCGATAAAAAAGAACAATATTCCGCTCTAAGTAATCAGTTAATTGGATAAGTTATGAATCCAAGAATCAGCCTGGAGCAGTGGCGTGCCCTGCTGGCGGTGGTCGATGCCGGCGGCTATGCCCAGGCCGCCGAGGCCTTGCACAAGAGCCAGTCGGCGATCACCTATGCGGTGCAGAAGCTGGAATCGGTGCTGGGCCTCAAGGCCTTCGAGGTGCAGGGTCGCAAGGCCGTGCTGACGCCGACCGGGCAGCTGCTGCACCGGCGTGCCCGCGCCCTGATCGACGAGGCCAGCCGTCTCGAACAGGCGGCCAGTGCCTTGTCGGTCGGCTGGGAAGCGGAGATCCGCCTGGCCGTCGAGGTGGTGTTCCCGACCTGGCTGCTGCTGCGGGTGCTGGACCGCTTCGGCCAGGACAGTCCGCATACGCGCATCGAGCTAACCGAGTCGGTGATGGGCGGCACGGCGGAGGCGCTGCTGCAAGGGCGAGCCGACCTCGCCATCGCGCCGGCCGTCCCGGCCGGCTTCTTCGGCGAGGTGCTGATGCCGTTTCGGGGCCTGCCGGTCGCCCATCCGGATCATCCCTTGCACCAACTCCAGCGGCCGCTGACGCGCGAAGACCTGCGCCAGCACCGTCACATCGTAGTGCGCGATACCGGCAGCAAGCGCGATCCCAGCACCAACACCATCGACGCCAATCAGCGCTGGACGGTCAGCAACATGGCGACCTCGATCCACGCGCTCTGCCAGGGCTATGGCTTTGCCTGGATGGTGGAGGACAAGATCCGCAAGGAACTGGCTTCCGGCCAGCTCAAACCGCTGCCGCTGGCAGGTCAGGAGCGGCAAGGCACGCTGTACCTGATCTTCGCCGACCACGACTACGCCGGTCGCGGCAGCTTGCGTCTGGCGGAACTGCTGCGCGAGATGACGGCGGCGGAGTGCGCCGCGCGCTCGGTCGGGACCGCGGCGGCGGCGTAAGGATGCGCAGCCGCCCAGGCCAGCTTGGCGCTGCGGCTCTGCGACTTCAGCCAGTGCTCCGCCACCGAGGCGGCCGAGCGCGAGGGATAGGCGCAGACCGCCAGCAGCCGCAGCGGCGGATTGGCGCGGGTGTAGCGCGCGCCGCGTCCGGCGAGGTGGGCGGCGTAGCGGCGCTCCGGGTCCGGGCTGATGCCGGCGTAGAGCGGGCCGCGCGCGCACTCGATCAGGTATAGCGACCAGGGGCGGGCGGCTTTGGTGTCGGACATGCCGCCAGCTTAGGCGGTCTAAGATGCGCGCCCGCTTTTTTCGAGTTGAGCCATGCAGATCGCCCTGGCACCGATGGAGGGTCTGGTTGACGACATCCTCCGCGAAGTGCTGACCGGCGTCGGCGGGGTCGACTGGTGCGTGACCGAGTTCATCCGCGTCAACGACCAGCTGCTGCCGAACCACGTGTTCCATCGCCTGGCGCCGGAGCTGCGCCAGGGTGCGCGCACCCGCGCCGGCACCGCGATGCGGGTGCAGCTGCTGGGCTCGGACCCGGCCTGCCTGGCCGACAACGCCGCGCTGGCCTGCACCCTGGGCGCGCCGGTGATCGACCTCAACTTCGGTTGCCCGGCCAAGACCGTCAACCGCTCGCGCGGCGGCGCCGTGCTGCTGAAGGAGCCGGAGCTGCTGGCGCGCATCGTCGGCGCCGTGCGCGCCGCCGTGCCGGCCGCCATCCCGGTCACCGCCAAGATGCGGCTCGGCTACGAGGACAGCCTGCAGGCCTTGGACTGCGCCCGCGCGCTGGCCTCGGCCGGTGCCGCCCAGATCGTGGTCCACGCCCGCACCAAGGCCGACGCCTATCGCCCGCCGGCGTATTGGGAATGGATCGCGCGCATCCAGGACGTGGTCGGGGTTCCGGTCTACGCCAATGGCGAGATCTGGAGCGTGGCCGACTGGCAGCGCTGCCGCGCCGAGAGCGGTGCCCGTGACTACATGCTGGGTCGCGGTCTGGTCGCCCGCCCCGACCTCGCCTTGCAGATCCGCGCCGTCGCTGAAGGCCGCGACTACCAGCCGCTGGGCTGGTCCGAAGTGCTGCCGCTGTTGCAGGAGTTCTGGCGCCAGCAGCGTGCCAAGCTGCCCGAGCGCTTCGCGCCGGGTCGGCTCAAGCAGTGGCTGAACTGGTTGGCGCGCAATTATCTGGAAGCGGCAGAGTTGTTCGTCAGCGTGCGCGCGGAAAGCGACTGCCGGCGACTCGACGCCCTGCTGGGTTTTCCGGAACCGCTACGAGGGCCTGCTCCCGCTCCGGGCAGCGACGTCCGGAGTGGGAGCAGGCCCTAGGCCCGCAGCAACACTGAGCCCCAGGTCATCCCCGCGCCGACGCCCAGCAGCAGCACCAGCTGTCCCGGCTGAATGCGGCCATCGCGAGTCGCGGCATCCAGCGCCAGCGGCACCGAGGCTGCCGAGGTATTGCCCTGGCGCGCCACCGTGGTCACCACCTTGCTCATCGGCAGCCCGAGCTTGTCGGCAGTGGTGTTGAGAATGCGGATATTGGCCTGGTGCGGCACCAGCCAGTCGACGTCGGCGATGGTCTTGCCGCTGTGGCTGAGCGCCTCGTGGGCGCACTCGGCGAGCACCCGCACCGCGGTGCGGTATACCGCCTGGCCATCCATTTCCAGGAAGGGATTGCCGCGCAGCACGCCGTTGGCGATGCCACCGTTGACCCGCAGGATCGGCGCCAGCGTGCCATCGGCATGCAGGTGGCCGGAGTAGATGCCCGGCTCCGCCGAGCGCTTCAGCACCACCGCACCGGCCCCGTCGCCGAACAGCACGCAGGTACGGCGGTCATTCCAGTCCAGCAGCCGCGAGAACACCTCGGCACCCACCACCAGGGCGCAGCGGTGGGCGCCGCTGGCGACCAGCTTGTCGGCCAGGGTCAGGGCATAGATGAAGCCGGTGCAGACCGCCTGCACGTCAAAGGCGGCGCCCCGGGTCACGCCCAGCCGCGCCTGCAACAGGCAGGCGGTGGAGGGCATCACCATGTCCGGCGTGGTGGTGGCGACCACGATCAGATCGACTTCGGCGGCACTCACCCCGGCCGCCTCCATCGCCCGCAGGCAGGCCTGGTAGGCGAGGTCGGAAGTCATCTCGCCTTCGGCGGCGACATGGCGCGATTCGATGCCGGTGCGCGAGACGATCCACTCGTCGCTGGTCTCGATCCGGGTCTGCAACTCCTGGTTGCTGACACTGCGTGCGGGCAGATAGCTGCCGGTGCCTACGATTCGGGAGTAGTTCATTTCTATTAGCTTTTGCCCATCCATTGTGCGCTCTAAAATCGGTGCGGCCCGGTGTCGGCACGCAATAAACTACCGCCCGCCGATGATGCCCGGTTGGCTTCGCTGGTGGGCCGCCGCTAAATCGCCGTCGTCCGGGTGGCGCTATTCTCTCCCTGCTGATGATCTCATCAGCTTTTCAGGCAACA
This sequence comes from Stagnimonas sp., assembly GCA_030696045.1. GTDB lineage: Bacteria > Pseudomonadota > Gammaproteobacteria > Nevskiales > Nevskiaceae > Stagnimonas. Next base: position 90,652 of record JAUYNO010000082.1, read on the forward strand.
CGATCCTGGTCACACCACGGATGAGCTCCCGTCCCTATCTGCCCTTCGGCCCCGCCGCGCTGCTGCTGGCGCTGCTGCCGGGTGCGGCGACGGCGCTGTCGCTGGGCGAGGTCCGGGTGGAATCTCGGTACGGTCAGCCGCTGCGCCTGCGGCTGCCGGTCGAGTTGGGCAGTGAGGACGAACTCAGCGACGCCAGCCTGGTCCAGGCGCGGCTGCTGGATCAGGCCTATTACGAGGCGCAGGGCGTCGCGGTGCCGGAGATCCCGACTGCCGAGCTGTCGGTCCGCACCGAACGGACCGCAGGTACCACCTGGGTCTTGATATCGAGCGCCCGGCCACTGCGCGAACCGATGCTGACCCTGTTCGTCAATGTCCGCCTCGGCGCCAGCCAGATCACCCGCGAAATTCCGGTGCTGCTGGAGTTCCAGGATCACGCCAGCGCCGAGCCGGCGCCGGTGCCGGCCGCGCGCCCGGCGCTGGACACCTCTGCCCCCTTGCAGGCGCCGGTTCCGATCCCCCCCGCCAGCGCCCTGCCGCCACCGGCGCTCGACACCGCGCCCGTCGCCGCGCCGCC
>JAUYNO010000079.1 GCA_030696045.1 Stagnimonas sp.
CTGCGGCGGAAGGCTGTTTTGGGGCAGTGCAAGGAAGCCAGAGAGGGGAATAGTGGTTCTATTGTCCTCTCTGGCTGACGTAGCAATGCCCCAAAACAGCCCCGCCCCGAAGGGTTGCTGGCCCAAAAGCCGCCATGCGGCGTTGCGAGCCTAGCCAAGGCTCCAGCCTTGGCGTCGACTCGCGCCTTGCCTGGCGGCTTTTGGGCCAGCAACGCAGCGATCATTTGTATATCAGCACACCCTCGGCCCGACCCGACGACCGGGGACAGCGGAGAACTTGACCGAGATCACAACTCGACCAGGACCGGCGCATGATCCGAGGGCCGTTCGAGCCTACGAGGGGCGGTGTCCACCTTCCAGCTTCGGGCGACGAGCGGTGCCGACAACAGCAGGTGATCGATGCGCAGGCCGAGATTGCGGCGGAAACCGGCGGCGCGGTAATCCCACCAGGTGAAGCGGCCGTCCGGCAGGAACACCTGGCCGTAGGCATCGACTAGGCCCAGGTCGAGCAGGGCCTGCAGGGCCGCGCGCTCCGGCGGCGAGCAGAGGATCTGGCCTTCCCATTGCTCGGGATCGTGGGTGTCCGCCGGGGTCGGCGCGATGTTGTAGTCGCCCAGCACCGCCAGCGGCGGATGCGCGGCCAGCTCGTCGTGCAGGTAGTCACGCAGGGCGGCGAGGAAGCGCAGCTTGTACTCGTACTTTTCCGAGCCGACCGCCTGGCCGTTGACCACGTAGGCCGAGACCACGCGGACGCCGCCCACCGTGGCGGCGATGATGCGTTTCTGCGGGTCGTCGAAGCCGGGCAGGTCGCGGCTGACGTCCTCCAGCACCAGCGGCGCACGCGCCAGCAGGGCGACGCCGTTGTAGGTCTTCTGGCCATTGCTGACCGCCGTGTATCCGGCCTCGGCCAGCGCCGCGTGCGGAAACACCTCATCGACCAGCTTCAGCTCCTGCAGCGCCACCACGTCCGGCTGCGCTTCGGCCAGCCAGCCGAGCAGATGCGGCAGGCGGACGTTGAGGGAGTTGACGTTCCAGGTGGCGATTTTCATGGGCAATCAGGGCTTGCGGTCGAAGGCGCGCCAGCCGATGTCCCTACGATGGAATTCACCGCGCCAGTGGATCTTGTCGACAGCGGCATAGGCGGCGGCCTGGGCGGTGCGCAGATCAGCGCCCTTGCCGACCACACAGAGCACGCGGCCGCCGGTGCTAACCACGGCGCCATCCTGGTCGGCAGTGCCGGCATGGAAGACCTTGGCCTGCGCACCGAAATCGGCGTCGAGGCCGTGGATCGCATCGCCCTTGGCGATGGGGCCAGGATAGCCTTCGGCCGCCATCACCACGCCCAGGGTCGCGTCCGCGCTCCAGCGCGGCGGGTGCTGGCTGAGGCTGTTGTCGAGCGATGCCTCCAGCAGCTCGACCAGGTCGGACTCCAGCCGCATCAGGATCGGCTGGGTCTCGGGGTCGCCCATGCGCACGTTGAATTCGATCACATGGGGCGCGCCGGATTTGTCGATCATCAGACCGGCGTAGAGGAAGCCGCCGAACGGTGCGCCCTCGGCGGCCATGCCGGCGAGGGTCGGTTCGATCACTTCCCTGCAGGCGCGGGCATGCACGGCGGCGGTGACAACCGGTGCCGGCGAATAGGCGCCCATGCCGCCGGTGTTGGGGCCGCAGTCGCCGTCGCCGACCCGCTTGTGGTCCTGGGCCGAGGCCATCACCGCGTAGTCGCCGTTGCGGCCGGCGACGACGATGAAGCTGGCTTCCTCGCCTTCGAGAAAGTCCTCGATCACCACCCGCGCCCCCGCCTTGCCGAGCATCTCGCCGCTGAGCATGTCGCGGATCGCGGTCTCGGCCTCGTCCAGCGTCATCGCCACGACCACGCCCTTGCCGGCGGCCAGGCCATCGGCCTTCACCACGATGGGCGCGCCGCGCTGGCGCACATAGGCGCAGGCGCCGTCCGGCTCGGTGAACACGCGGTACTGCGCGGTGGGGATGCGGTGGCGTTCGAGAAAATCCTTGGTGAAGGCCTTGCTGGCCTCCAGCTGGGCGGCGGCCCGGGTGGGGCCGAAGATGCGCAGGCCGGCGGCCTCGAAGCTATCGACCACGCCCAGGGACAGCGGCAGTTCCGGGCCGACCACGGTCAGGCCGACGGCTTCGGCCTGGGCCAGTCGCAGCAGGCCCGGGATGTCGTCGGCCGCGACCGCGACATTGCGGCAACCGGATTCCCGCGCGGTGCCGGCATTGCCCGGTGCCACCAGCACCTCGGAGACGCGCGGCGAACGGGCGAGGGTGTAGGCGAGCGCGTGTTCGCGGCCGCCGGCGCCGATGACCAGGACTTTCATGGGGCAGGGGAAGGGCTAGGAGCCCGGTATTCTAAGGCCCGGCACCGACGGCACGGCCGGCGAAAAATGGCGCCGCTGTCACAAAGATTGGCGAGGAGCTTGCTATGCTCAAACACGACAACTGAGTCAGTCCCTTTGTCCGGAGCTTGTCATGCCATCCCCGCGCCGTTTTTCCCGCCTGTTGCCCGCGCTGGCCCTGGGCCTCTGCCTCGCCCTGCCGGCGGTGGCCGCGCCGCTGATCGCGCCGGTGCCGCCCCAGGGCTCCGCCAAGATCCGCTTCGCGCCCGATTTTCCGGCCCTGTACGACGCCACTTACGGCTTCCGCATCGGCGGTTTCGGCGGCATCCAGGCGGGCCTGCCGCGCCGGCATGTGCCGGTCATCTTCGTGCACGGCAACACCGTCGATCACGCCGACTGGTACCCGGTGCGCGATGCCTTCAGGGCTGCCGGCTGGACCGATCAGGAGTTGTGGGCGCTGTCCTACAACGGCTTGGGCGGCAATGCGCTGATGCTGACCACCAGCAATCCCGAGCGCGACGCCGAACACACCGAGATGGGCTACGACGGCGCCACCCATCAGACCGACAACGACTCCAACGTCGCCGATCTCTACCAGTTCATCCAGGCGGTGCGCGCCTATACCGGCAGCAGCCAGTTCACCCTGGTCAGCCATTCCCTGGGCGTGACGCTGGCGCGCAAGACCCTGAAGCTGCACCCCGAGCTGCGCCCCTACCTGCTCGCTTTCGTCGGCATCGCCGGCGCCAACCACGGCACCAGCCTGTGCCCGCCCGGCACCGAGGGCGTAGTGGTTTCCTGCGATGAAATCGCCCTGGGCACCGACTGGCTGGCCCAGCTCAACGGCGCCGACGGCGCCGACGAGACCTATCCGCCCGCGAAGTGGATGACGGTCTACGACGGCACTGGCGTCGGTGATCCGAGCTATGCCACGCCGCTGTACGCGCAGAGCCCCGCGCTGAAAGGGGCGGACAACCGCCAGTATCTGCTGACCTATCACAACGACCTGCGCCTGGAGCCGCGCATCATCAAGCTCTACCGCCGGCACATCGAGCTGGCCGAGATCGGCCAGAGCCTGCCGCCCTGGAATGGACTGCTGCCGGGGCCGCTGCCCGACATCAAGACTCCGCTGCAGGACCTGCGTAGCCGCGTGCCCCTGTAGCGCTGGGTCACGAGCAACAAAAAAAGCCCGCCGATGGCGGGCTTTTTCGTGACCGGGGCGATCAGCCCTTGTAGTCGCGGATGCCGTTCTCGATCTCGCCGCGGGCGGCGGCGGCGTCGCGCCAGCCGGTGATCTTCACCCACTTGCCCTTCTCCAGCGCCTTGTAGCTGCTGTAGAAGTGGTGGATCTCGTTCTTGATCCGCTCCGGCACGTCGGCCAGGTCCTGCAGATGCGGGTAGGCACCGTTGCTGACCTTGTCCACCGGCACCGCCAGCAGCTTGGCGTCGGTGCCCTTCTCGTCTTCGGTGTCAAGCACGCAGAGCGCGCGGCACTTGATGACCGAGCCGGCCACCACCGGGTGCGGAGTCATCACCAGCACGTCGACCGGGTCGCCGTCGCCGGCCAGGGTCTTGGGGATGTAACCGTAGTTGGCGGGGTAGCTCATCGCCACGTTCATGAAGCGGTCGACCATCAGCAGGCCGGTTTCCTTGTCCACTTCATACTTCACCGGCGGGCCGTAGGCCGGGATTTCGATGACGACGTAAAACTCGTGGGGCGCTTTCTCGCCGGGGCCCAGGACTTCAAATCCCATTGCTGTGCTCTCGTGTGGTGGGGTGTTCGGGGCGCGGATTATACGAAAGCCTTCGTTGACGCTTTCCGTCGCCGGAAGGTACTGTTGTCAGCCAGACGGCAGGCACCCCCTGAAAAACCGCTGGCCCCGAAACACAGAAGGCTTACCTCACCATGAGAATCGTTTTGTTGGGCGCGCCCGGCTCCGGCAAGGGCACCCAGGGCGAAAAGCTGGTCGCGCGCCTGGGTATCCCGAAGATTTCCACCGGCGACGCCCTGCGCGCCGCCGTTGCCGCCGGTACCGAACTGGGCAAGAAGGCCAAGGCGACGATGGACGCCGGCCAACTGGTCGCCAACGAGATCGTGATCGGCATCGTCGAAGAGCGCCTGGCGCAGCCGGACGCGCAGAAGGGCTTCATCCTCGATGGCTTTCCGCGCAATACCGCCCAGGCCGAGGTGCTGGAAGCCATGCTGGTGCGCCTGGGCAAGGCCGGCATCACCCGCGCCGTGCACCTGCACGTGGACGACGAGGAAATCGTGCAGCGCCTGCTGCTGCGTGCGGAGAAGGAAGGCCGCGCCGACGACAAGGAAGACGTGATCCGGCATCGCATCGGCGTCTACAACGCTGAAACCAAGCCGCTGCTCGACTTCTATGGCAAGCAGGGCAAGCTGGTGACGGTGGAGGGTGTGGGCAGCCTGGAAGACATCTTCGGCCGCATCCTGGCCGTGCTCTGAAGCGCGGTGGCGGTAGCAAAAGGCCCGCATTCGCGGGCCTTTTTTGTGACCCCTAGAACCCGTGCGCTTCCAGCCAGCCGACCGGATCGGCCGAGTGTTCGTGCAGGGTGCTGGTCTCGGTCAGCCCGAAATCCTCGCGCTCGGCGTCAATGGCCCCGGAAGGATCCTCCGGCGGGGCGCAGGGTCGGGCTTCGAGTTCGGACCAGCTGTCGAAGTCGAATTCGTCCAGGGAACCGTCGTAGTGCTGGACCAGCACGATTTCGGTCTTGGTATCGACGCCAACTATCTCGAAAGCCTCGCCATGGGCTTCATACCAGTTGCCGACGGAAACCTCTCGCAGCCACTCAGCCATCGCCTGCTCCTCGCGGCCACGCTGGTGTGACCGCAAGACCGTTCTACGCCCGCCCGGCGGCAGCGACAACCGCCATTCGTCATGTGACGACGACCGGTGACAGCGCGCTCAGCAGGGCCTCGCCGACGGCTTTCCGACGCCAGCCGATCAGGGCCCGGACCGGCGCTGCCGCGCCACTGGCCAGGACCGCTTCCAGCTCCGCGCGCGGCGCCAGCAGGCCGGGTGGCAGCTGCAGGTCCTCGGCGGTCTTGCGGGTGGCATCCTGCAGGCGTTGCAGGCGGGCTTTCTGCTCGGGACTCAGGCGTTCGTCGAGCACCAGCGCCGTCACCGGCTCCGGCAAGGGCTCGGCCAGCAGGGCCAGCAGGCGCGCGCCGTGGCGCTCCAGGGTCTTGGGTTGCAGCACGCCCAGAGCGGCCAACTGCTCGGCGTTGGGCGGACGCCGCTCGGCCAGGCGGTATAGGGCTTCGTCTTCGACGATCCAGCCGCGCGGGCGGTTGCGCTCCTGCGCCTGGGTCTCGCGCCAGGACGCCAGGCGCGCGGCGAGCTGCTGCGCGCGCGGCTCCAGCCGCGCCAGGCCGCGCAGGCGCTTCCAGGCGTCTTCCGGACGGGTTTCGTAGCTGGCAGGCTCGGCCATGCGCAGGGCGTCCTCCAGCAACCAGCCCTCGCGGCCCAGCGCCTGCAGGGCGGCCCGCAGCGGTGGGTAGAGCGTCGCCAGATGGATGACGTCGGCGGCGGCGTAGTCGATCTCGGGCTGGCGCAGCGGCCGTTTCGACCAGTCGGTGCGCGACAGACTCTTATCGATGACGATGCCGAGTCGCTTCTCGACCAGGCCGGCGTAGCCGAGCTGATCGCCGAGACCCAGCAGCGCCGCCGCCAGCTGGGTGTCGAAGATCGGTGCCGGGCAGCGGCCGGTGAGCTGGGCGAAGATTTCCAGGTCCTGCGAGGCGGCGTGGAAAACCTTGACCGTGGCCGGATCGTTGAGCCGCTCGAACAGCGGCGACAGGTCGCTAATCGCGATGCTGTCGATCACCCAGGCGTCCCGGCCGTCGCCGATCTGCACCAGGCAGAGCTTGGGCCGGTAGGTGTCGATGCGCAGGAACTCGGTATCGACGGTCAGCCAGTCGCGGCCCTGCCATTGGCGGATCGCCTCGGCGAGGGCGGCGGGGGTGTCGATCCAGTGGGTCAGGCTCATGAGTGGGGTGTCCGTGCGGGACCGATACGGTAGCATCGCGGCTTCCCCTCACTGCTGCCGTTGCTATGTTTTCGCACGCCCTCCGCGTGACGCTGGCCCTGCTGTTGTTCCGCGGCGGCCCGCAGGACTTCCCCTTTTCGGTCCCGATCAGCCGCGCCTGCGCCGTGGCTGCGGCGCTGGCCAGCCTGCTGCTGATGGCGCCGCTGATCCCGCTGCCGCTGGCGCTGGCCGCCGCGATCGGCGGCGTGGTCGGCCTGGCCTTCTTCACCCGCACCCTGCTGCGCGCGCGCAAGCTGGAGAACCGGCTGGTGCAGACGCTCGGTGCCCAGTACCTCAGCGGCGCGCTGTTCGCGCTGGCGATGTGGCCGGCGTTCCAGGCGCTGGCGCCGGAACTGAGCCGCCTGCTCAGCGATCCGGCGGCGCTGGAACGCCTGCGGGCCGGCCAGCCGGTGGACATGCAGTCGCCGCCGATGTGGGCGACCTTGCTGTCGGACCTGCTGTTTTTCTGGAGCCTGGCGGTGAGCGTGCGGATCAACCGCCTGGCCGCCGACCTGGCGGTGCCCGCCGGCATCCTGCTGACTATTGCCAGTGCGCTGGTGATGATGAGTTTCGTGGTGCTCGCGCAGCTGATGGCGATCCCGCTGATGGGCCTGTTCGGATTGCTGCCAGCCGTCACCCCGGCCGCGAGCTGAGCCCATGCACCTGCACATCCTCGGTATCTGCGGCACCTTCATGGGCGGCATCGCCGCCATCGCCCGCGAGGCCGGGCATCGTGTCAGCGGCAGCGACGCCGCCGCCTGGCCGCCGATGTCCACCCAGCTGGAAAGCCTGGGCATCGCCCTGCAGTCCGGCTATGCCGCCGAGCACCTGCAGCCGGCACCGGACGTGGTGGTGGTCGGCAATGTGGTGACCCGTGGCGAGCGCTTTCCGGCCATGGAATACGCGCTCAACCAGGGCCTTCCCTATGTCAGCGGCCCGCAATGGCTGGCCGAGAACGTGCTGCGCGACCGCCATGTGCTGGCGGTGGCCGGCACCCACGGCAAGACGACGACGACCTCGATGCTGGCCTGGGTGCTCGACCACGCCGGACTCGAACCCGGCTTCCTCATCGGCGGCGTGCCGGCCAACTTCGGCATCTCGGCACGGCTTGGCAAGTCGAAGTACTTCGTGATCGAGGCCGACGAGTACGACACCGCCTTCTTCGACAAGCGCAGCAAGTTCGTGCACTACCGGCCGCGCACGGCGATCCTCAACAACCTCGAATACGACCACGCCGACATCTTCGAGAACCTGGCCGCCATCGAAAAGCAGTTCCATCACCTGATCCGCACCGTGCCCGGCGAAGGCCGGCTGGTGGTGAATGGCGGTGACGCCAATCTGGGGCGGGTGCTGGGCATGGGTTGCTGGAGTTCGGTGACCCGCTTCGACCATCCGGAAGGCTGGCGCGCCGAGCCCCGCCCGGCCATCGCGCCCGGCGCCTTCGAAGTATTCCGCGCCGGCGAGTCGCTGGGCGTCGCCACCCTGGCCATGCCCGGCGCCCACAACCGCGCCAATGCCCTGGCGGCGATTGCGGCCGCCGAGCACGTCGGCGTCGATCCGAAAGTGGCGATGGCGGCGCTGGCCGGCTTCAAGGGCATCAAGCGCCGGCTGGAAGTGTTCGGCGCGGCGCGTGGCGTCACCGTCTACGACGACTTCGCGCACCACCCGACCGCCATCGCCGTCACCATCGCGGCCCTGCGCGAGCGGGCGCCCGGCGCGCGCATCCTGGCGGTGCTGGAGCCGCGCTCCAACACCATGCGCCTGGGCACCCACAAGGATGAGCTGGCCCACAGTCTGGAGGGTGCCGACCGCTGCCACGTCTACGCCCCACCCAGCCTGAAGTGGGATGCGGTCGCCGCGCTGGCGCCGGTCGGGGAGCGGCTGGCGGTGCACGCCGAGCTGCCGGCCCTGGTCGCCGCCGTGGTCGCCGAGGCCCGCCCCGGCGACCAGGTGCTGGTGATGAGCAACGGCGATTTCGGCGGCGTGCACGGCCTGCTGCTGCGGGCGCTGGCGGCTTAGGTTTTCTGCATCCGCTCCCGACGGAGCGGCGTACGCCTAGGGCTGGACCCGCTTCAAGGGTCCGGAGCCAAGCCCTCACAGGAGTACAAAATGACGCTCAAACCGCTCGCATTTCCGCTGTCGCTGGTCGCGCTCGCCCTCCTCGCCGCTTGCGATGACGGCCCCTCGCTCACCATCACCCCGCCGCCCGGCGTCACGCCCGACACCTATGTCCTGACCAGCGGCAACAAGCTGGTCGGTTTTGCCGCCAGCGCGCCGGCGGCAGTGAAGACCGTCTCCCTGGCGATTCCCGCCGGTGAAACCCTGCTCGGCGGCGACTTCCGCCCGGCCGATACCAAGCTCTACGTCGTCACCCGCACCGCGACCAACGAGCTGAAGGCCTATACCGCCGACCTCGCCACCGGCGCGCTGGGCACGGCTATCCCGCTGCTCAACAACGGTCTGGGCGCTGGCGGCGGCACTGCGGGCACCGCCGTGACGCTCGCCGGGGCCAAGGTCAGCGTCGATTTCAACCCGGTTGCCAACGCCCTGCGCATCGTCGACAGCACCGGCGTCAACCTGCGGACCACCCTGGCCGCCGGCAACAACAGCTTCATCGACGCGCCGCTGTCGGCCGGCCTGGCCGAGGCCGCCTACACCAATACCTTCGCCACCACCTGTCAGACCGATCTGTACTACATCAACGCCAGCCAGTTGCTGTTGTCGGCAGTTCCGAACGGCGTCCCCGGCAATCTGGCGACACCGCGTCTGGTCGGTGGCCTGGGCGTCACCGCCGATGCCGACAGCGGCTTCGACGTGCGCACTAGCCCGGCCGGCAACACGCTGACGGCTGCCCTCAAGGTCGGTGGCAGCTACGGCCTCTACACGATCAGCCCGGCCACCGGCCTCGCCACCAGCCTCGGCGCGCTGGGCGTGCCGGCCGGCGAGACGGTGCTATCGCTGGCCGCCAACCTGCCCGCCGCCGGCCCGGTGCCGCAGCCCGGCAATACCTTTGCCATTCTCGGCGGCGCGGCTCCCAGCCTGGTCAACTTCAACCGCGCCCCGGCGGGTTCGCCGGCCAAGCTCTGCGGCAGCGCGGCGATCACCGGCATCGGTGCCGGCGAGAACATTGTCGGTGCCGACACCCGGCCAGCGGATGGCCTGCTCTACGCCCTGACCAAGGACGCCAGCAATGCCGGCCGGCTCTACACCGTCGCCGCCAGCGGCGCGGCCACCCTGGTCGCGACTCTGGGCGCCGATCCGAACGACCTTAGCGCGCCCTACACCGCGCTCGACGGCAGCAATTTCACCGTGGACTTCAATCCGGTGCCGGACCGCCTGCGGGTGATTTCCAACACCGGCCAGAACCTGCGCATGACCGTGGCGGCAGTTGCGGCGGCGGCACCGGCGCTGGCGATCCCGGCTGGCGGCGTCACCACCGACACCGCCCTTACCACCGCCAGCAGCACGCGCACCGGCATCACCGCTGGCGCCTACACCAACAGCATCTTCGGTGGCGGTGCGACCTCGCTGTTCACCAGCCTGTTCGGCATCGACTCCGAGACCAATGCCTTGGTGCTGATCGGCGCCAACCCCGCCAATGGCACCGCCGGCGATCCCGGCAACCCGAACAGCGGCATCGTCACCAATGTCGCCAACCTGACCACCGACGGCAGCACCGCCCTCGACGTCGGCAATGACAATGCCTTCGACATCGTCGGCAATACCGGCGTGGCGTTGCTGGCAGCGACCGTCGGCGCCAACACCACGCTGTATACGGTCAATCTAGGCACCGGCGTGGTCGCCGCCACCGGCAACTTCACCGCTCCGGTGCTCGCGCTCGGCAGCAACGGTGCGCAGACAGCGAAGGTGTTCGGTCTCACCACCACCGGCAAGCTGGTCAGTTTCGGGCCGTCGGCGCCGGGCGTCGTGACGGCGATCGGCACCATCGGGGTACCGGCCGGCGAGACGATCCAGGGTATCGACTTCCGGCCCAGCATCGGTCCCAAGAACGGTCTGCTGGTGGCGATGACCACCGCTGCCGGCGGCGCGACCAAGCTGTACTCGGTCGATCCGGTGACGGCGACGCCAACGCTGATCTCGACGCTGGCGGCGGACGCCACCGACACCTCGGCGCCCTATACGGCGGTGGCCGGTACCAGTTTCGGCATCGACTTCAACCCGCTGCCGGATCGCCTGCGCACCGTCAGCAACACCGCTGAAAACCTGCGCAGCAATGTCGATAGCGGTGGCAGCTTCACCGATACCGCGCTGAGCACGACGGGCATTTACGGTGCCGGTTACAGCAACAGCTTCACCAGCGCCGGCAGCACCACGCTGTACTACCTGCGCGATGCCGGCGCCGGCAACTCGACGCTGCAGATGGCGATGGGCAATCCCAACGACGGCGTGCTGGTGACGGTCGGCACCGATCTCGGTGCCGACTTCAGCACCGAGGGCGACCTCGACCTCGCCGGCGGCCAGAACGGCTTCGTGCTGGCGGCGCTGCAGCCGGCGGCGGGCGGCGCCTCCGGCCTGTTCCGCGTCAACCTCGGCAGCGGCGCGGCGACCAGCATCGGCACCATCACCACCGCCGGCGACGAGGCGATTCGCGGCATCGCGATCCAGCTCAAGTAAGGCTTTGAGGGCAGTCCTTGGGGTCCGCGACCGCGGACCCTTTCTTTTTGCGCGCCATCCGGCATCATCGCCGCTCTCTATCGCGAGTCCGCCATGTCGCTGCCCTCTGCCACCGAACTCGAAACCTGGGCCGTCCGCGCCCTGGAAGCGGCGCGCCGCGCCGGTGCCAGCCAGGCTGAGGTAAATGTCTCCACCAGCCGCGCGCTCACCGTCAACGTGCGCATGCGCGAGCTGGAGTCGGTCGAGTTCCAGCGCGACCGTGACCTCCACCTGACGGTCTACTTCGGCCAGCGCATGGGGGCCGCCAGCACCGGCGACCTGTCCGAGGCCGGGCTCGAAGACACCATCGCCGCCGCCTGCGCGATCGCCCGCGCTGGCGGCGAGGATCCCTGCCTGGGCTTGGCCGATGCCGAGCTGATGGCCCGGGGCGCGCTACCGGAACTCGACCTGTACCACCCCTGGGCCTTGACGCCGGAACTTGCCGCCGAGCAGGCGCTGGCCTGCGAGGCCGCTGCCTTCGCGGCCGATTCGCGGGTGGCGCAGAGCGAGGGCGCCAGCGTCGACAGCCGTGAAGGCGCCGGCGTCTACGCCAACAGCCACGGTTTCGTCGGCCATCGCCGCTCCAGCGATCACTCGCTGTCCTGCGGCGTCATCGCCCGCGATGGCGAGGACATGCAGAACGGCCACCAGTACAGCAGCGCCCGCGCCGCCGGCGACCTCTGGGCCGCCGGCCGGGTCGGCGCCGAAGCCGGGCTGCGCGCCGCCGCCCGGCTGGGCGCGCGTGCGCTCAGCACCCGTCGGGCGCCGGTGCTGTTCGCGCCGGAGATGGCGCGCGGCCTGATCGGCCATGCCCTCAGTGCCATGAGCGGCGGCGCGCTCTACCGCAAGACCAGCTTCCTGATCGGCAAGCTCGACAGCCCGGTGTTCGCGCCCGGCATCAGTGTGCTGCAGCGGCCGTTCATCCCGCGCGGCGCCGGCTCCGCCGCCTTCGATGGCGAGGGCGTGGCCGCGCGCGAGCGCAGCCTGGTCGAGGACGGCGTGCTGCGTGGCTGGCTGCTGGGCAGCTATGCCGCCCGCAAGCTGGGCCTGGCCAGCACCGGCAATGCCAGCGGCGCCTACAACGTGGTGGTGCCACCGGGCGCGAAGGGTTTCGAGGACCTGCTCAAGGAGATGGGGACCGGTCTGCTGGTGACCGGCCTGATGGGGCAGGGAGTGAACCTGGTGACCGGCGACTACTCGCGCGGCGCCGAGGGTTTCTGGATCGAGAACGGCGAGATCCAGTACCCGGTCGACGAGGTGACCGTGGCCGGCAACCTCACCTCGATCTACGCGCAGATCGTGGCGGTGGGCAGTGATGTCGACACCCGCGGCGGCGTGCGGGTGGGGAGCCTGCTGGTGGACGGGATGACCATCGCGGGGTCCTGAAAGCTTGCGCCGATGACGGCGGAGGTCAGCCTGATGAGCGCTACTCGATGCCCAGCTTCTTGATCCGGTAGCGCAGCGAGCGAAAGCTCATGCCCAGCAGCTCGGCGGCGCGGGTCTTGTTCCAGCGCGACTTCTCCAGCGCCTCGCGGATCGCCTGCCGCTCCATTTCCTCGACATGGCTGTCGAGCGGCGTCGCCGGCAGCGCCGGGCCGGCGCGCGGCACGGTGGCGGCGAAGGCCGCGGCCGGTTCGTCGACGAGATAGCAGGGGCGCAGCTGCAGATCCTCGCCGAGGATGCGCTCGCCGTCGCAAAGGGTGAGCGCGCGTTCCAGGGTGTTCTCCAGCTCCCGCACATTGCCGGGGAAGGCGTAGGCGACCAGCAGGTCGAGCGCGCCGCGGTCCAGCACCGGCACCTTGCTCAGGCCATTGGCCCGGGCCAGACGCTGCAGCAGGGCGGTCGCCAGCAGGGGGATGTCCTCCCGGCGCTCGCGCAGGGGCGGGGTGCGCACCTCGATGACATTGAGGCGGTAGTAGAGGTCCTGCCGGAAGGCGCCCTTCGCCACCAGTTCGCCGAGGTTCTTGTGGGTGGCGGAGATGATGCGGACGTTGACCGGCAGCTCGGCCTCGGCGCCCACCGGCCGCACCGCGCGCTCCTGCACCGCGCGCAGCAGTTTCACCTGCATGTGCAGCGGCAGGTCGGCGACCTCGTCGAGCAGCAGGGTGCCGCCCTCGGCGGCCTGGAACAGGCCGATCTTGTCCTTGGTGGCACCGGTGAAGCTGCCCTTGCGATGGCCGAAGAACTCGCTTTCCATCAGCTCGGTGGGAATCGCGCCGCAGTTGACCGGCACGAAGGGGCCGCTGGCGCGCGGGCTCTGGTTGTGGATCAGCCGGGCGGTGAGTTCCTTGCCGGTGCCGGACTCGCCGGCGATGTGCACCGGGGCCTGGCTGCGCGCCAGCCGGCCGATCAGGCCGCGCAGTTGCTGGATGGCGGCAGCATTGCCGAGCAGACCGCCGTCATCGGCCGGCTTCTCGCTGGGCGCGGTAGCATCGGCGGCGCGCAGCCGCAGCGCGGTATCGACCAGCTTGCGAAGGACGCCCAGGTCCACCGGCTTGCTGACGAAATCGAAGGCGCCGGCCTTGAGGCTTTCCACCGCCATTTCGGCGTTGCCATAGGCGGTGATGACCGCGATCGGCAGCCGGCCGCTGAACTGCCGCACCAGTTCCAGACCCAGGCCGTCGGGCAGGCGCATGTCGGTGATGCAGAAGTCGAATTCCTGGCGCCCCAGCAGGGCGCGCGCCTCGGCCAGACTGGCGGCGGCCTGGGTGCGCAGGCCCATGCGCATCAGGGTCAGCTCGACCAGCTCGCGGATGTCGGCCTCGTCATCGACGATCAGGGCCTGGGCGGGAATGGCGGCGGTGGACATCAGCTGGCGGCGGACTCGGCCTCGGGGGCGACAAAGGCGACCCGGAACAGAGCGCCGCTGGGGGGCGTCAGGCTGTCCGGCGGGCCTTCGGGACGGTGGTAGTAGAGCTTGGCCTGATTGTAGGCGCAGAGTTCGCGCGCCAGATAAAGCCCCAGGCCGGTGCCCTGCGCGGTGGTGGTGAAAAAGGGTTCGAACAGGTGCTGGACGGCGGCGGGCGAGACGCCGGGACCGTCGTCGGCGATGTCCAATGCGCCGCCACGCGGGTAGAGCTGGCGCAGGCTGACTGTCACCTGCGGCGGGCGGTCGCCCCGGCTGCCGTGCAGCCAGGCGTTGTCGAGCAGGTTGAACAGCACCTGCTGCAGGTGGTGCGGATCGAAGCGGGCGAGCGGCTCGGCTTCGAAGCGCAGCAGCGGGCGCCGGTCCGGATAGGCCTCGCCGTATTGGGCCAGCGCCTGCTCCAGCCAGGGGCGCAGCGCGAATACCTGCGGCTCGGCGGCACCGCGTGACAGGTTGAGCACGTCGCGGACGATGCGGTCGATGCGCTGGCCGTGGCGCTGGATGATCTCCAGCAGGCGCTGGTCGCCGGCCGGCAGCGCCGGCGACTCGGCCAGCAGCTGGCCAGCATGGGTGATGGCGGCCAGCGGGTTGCGGATCTCGTGGGCGATGCTGGCCGACAGCCGCCCGAGCGAGGCCAGCTTGATCTGCTGCGCCTGCTCGCGCAGCCGCGCCGCGTCCTCCAGCAGCACCAGGATCGGGGCCTCCGGCGTGCTGCCCAGGCGGCGGAAGCGCGGCAGCAACTCGGCGGCGCCGAGCCGGGTTGGGGCGATGGCATCCTCGGGGACGGCGCTGCCATCACGCCAGCGGTCGATGGCCGCACCCAGGGCCGGCGACCAGCGGGTCAGCGGCGTGCCGGCCGCCGCCGGCCCGCATTGCAGCATGCGGCTGGCGGCGTGGTTGAGCGCGCGGACCCGGTCGTCGGCGCCCACCACCAGGACGCCGGTCTGCATGGTGTCGATCACGGTTTCGTTGAGGCGCGACAAGTCCTCGAACTCGCTGCCGACCTTCAGCGCCAGCGCCTCGCTGGCGCGGGCCCGGCGCGCCACTGCATTGGCGGCGCCGGCGGTGATGAAGAACATCATGCCGAGCACGCCGGAGGCGGTGAAATCGGAGGTGGAATGGAAATAGGGGTAGTTCGCCAGCACCTCCTCGCCGAACATCGCCAGGGTCGCCAGCGCCGCTGCCGCCATCGCGATCCGGGTCGACAGCAGCAGGCTGGTGGCGATCACCGGCGGCACCAGCAGGATGCCCATGCCGCCGGAAACACCGCCGGTCGCCAGCACCAGTGACAGCACGGCGGTGACGTCGAGCAGGAAATTGCCGCCGGTCTGCAGGCTGAGGCGCGGCCGCCGGTACATGGCCGGGAACAGCGCCAGCAGGGCAGCCAGGGCGTAGGCGATGCAGATGCCGTAGAACAGCCGCGGGCGCGATTCCTCGAACAGCTCTTCGACGGTGCCAAACTGCAGCAGGCTGATCAGCAGCGCCAGCAGCAGCAGACGGTAGACGCTCAGCGCCTGCAGCAGCCGCCAGTCGTCGGGTACGGCAACCAACTCAGCGCCGGCGGCTGCCCGGTCAGGCAGCGCCATCGCCACACTGTCGGCAGTTCTTGCGCACCGCTTCGACCTGGGACGCCGGCACCCGCACGCCGCAGCGCTCGCAGCGGACCAGGGCTTCCGGTTCGGCGGAAAACCCCGGCGGGGGCCGTGGCGGCGCCTGCGCGGCCAGCCAGCGGCGCAGCAGCTGCCAGACGATGTAGGCCAACAGGGCGAGCAGCAGCAGGCGGAGGATCATGGCAACGGCCGGAGGGTGGGTGTCGCAGTGCGCCGATTGTAGTGGCGCCGCCCCGCCGCCGGCCGCCGCGCG
>JAUYNO010000090.1 GCA_030696045.1 Stagnimonas sp.
GGTTCAAGGAAGGTCGGGGAGTTAACGATGTAATTCCCAATAAAAATCCCGGCGCGCCAAGGGCGGGCCGGGATGGTTTACAGCGGAATTGCTGCTCAGGGCTGCAGTTCGCCGTGCACGCTGGGCGTGTGCAGCGGGCCCTGCTGCTGGCTGAACCAGCGCGCCAGCTGCTTGATCTCGTCGTCGCTCAGGTTGGCGGCCTGGGCGCCCATGATGGCGTTCTTGCGGGCGCCGGCACGGTAGTCCTTGAGCGAGTGCTCCAGGTAGTTGGCGTACTGGCCGGCCAGCGTCGGGTACATCCCGGTAGCGCTGACACCGGTCTCGCCATGGCAGGCGGCGCAGGTGGTGGCCTTCTCCGGCTTCTCGACCGGTGCGGCCTGAACGGCCATGGAAAGGGCGGCGGCGGCGAAGGCTGCGGTACGGGAAATCAGGGACATGGTTTTCATCCTGGGCGGCCTCAGTGCTGGGCCGGGGCCTTGGCGAGATAAGCGGCGATGTCGTCTATGTCCTGATCGCTCATCGAGGTCGCCTGGGCCTTCATGGTCGGGTGGGGACGCTCACCGGCCCGATAGGCCTTGAGCGCCGCGACGATGTACTCGGGATGCTGTCCGCCCAGCTTCGGTACCCGATAGGTCGGGTAGGCGTTGTTGTAGTTGGGAATGCCATGGCAACCCATGCAGGTGTTGCCTTTCTCGCGACCGGCTTCCGGGTTGCCGGCGGCGTGGACAGCGGGCAGCACCAAGGCAGCCACCAAGGCGAGGACGGCGCGAGGCGCGGTCTTCATCGTTGCAATCTCCAGAGGAATGTGCGGCGGATTCGCGACCGGGCAGGCCCGTCCGCAAGCGGCATATGGTCAGGCAAAACCAGCGTCCGCGTCAATGAAACCGGGCACTTGCCGCCGGCTCCACGGCCGCGCGGCCAGCCCGGTCGCTGCGATATAGTTCGGCCGCCCCTTCCGCTCCCGACCACCTCCATGCCCATCCCGGTAACGGGTCTCGCCACGGCCCTGTGCGGACTGCTCCTGGTCGCGCTCGCCGCCCGCGTCTCGCAGCTGCGGATGCGCCACCGGGTGGCGCTGGGCGACGGCGGCAATGCCGAGTTGGGGCGCGCCATCCGCGCCCACGGCAACACCGCCGAGCACGCGCCGATCTTCCTGCTGATGTCTGCCTGCAGCGAGCTTTTGGCCGGCCCGACCTGGCTGCTGGCCGCTCTCGTCGCCCTGTTCCTGCTCGGACGTCTGCTGCTGGTCTGGGGCCTGGTGCGCGCGCCGATCAACTCGGCCCGCCGCAATGGCGCGGCGCTGACCTATCTGTCCCAGTTGCTGCTGGCCCTGCTGCTGCTGGTGCAGCTTGTGCGCGGCTTCGCCGCATGAGGCGTCGCGCCGCGACCGCCAACGGCGAGCCGGTCGCCGCCGTTGATCTGGGCTCCAATAGCTTTCACATGCTGGTCGCCCGCGAGAGCGCCGGCCAGTTGCAGATCATCGACCGCCTGCGCGAGGCGGTGCGCCTGGCCGCCGGGCTCGACCAGGACCGCCTCCTGTCCGCCGAGGCCCAGGCCCGCGCGCTCGCCTGCCTGACCCGCTTCGGCCAGCGCCTGCGTGGCCTGCCGTCGGACCGGGTGCGGGTCGCCGGCACCAACACCCTGCGCCGGATGCGCGATGGCGCCGCCTTCATCGCGGCCGCCGAGAAGGCGCTGGGCCACGAACTCGAAATCATTTCCGGCGTCGAGGAAGCGCGCCTGGTCTATTCCGGCGTCACCCATGGCATGGGCCGCCCACGACCACGGCGGCTGGTGATCGACATCGGTGGCGGCAGCACCGAGCTGATCATCGGCAGGGCCGACGAACCCCGGCTGATGGAGTCGGTGGCGCTCGGCTGCGTGGTGCACACCCAGCGGCATTTCGCCGACGGCCTCATCACCCGCGCCGGCTTCCGGCAGGCGCGGCTGGCGGCGCGGGTGGAGCTGGAGTTCCTCGAACGCCGCTACCGGGAGGCCGGCTGGGATGTCGCGGTCGGCGCCTCCGGCACGGTGCGTGGCGCCTGGCGGGTGATGATGGCCCAGGGCTGGGCCGAGGACCGCATCAGTCGCGAGGCCCTGGAGAAAACCGTCAACCTGGTGGTGGCCGCCGGACATGTTTCCGCCCTGACTTTCGAGGGTCTGCGCGAGGACCGCCGGCCGGTATTCGCCGGGGGCCTGGCGGTGCTGGCCGGCGTGTTCGACGCGCTGGAAATCAAGGAGATGGAGACCAGCGAGCACGCCCTGCGCGAGGGCCTGGTCTACGACCTGCTCGGCCGCCTCGAAAATCGTGACGTGCGCGGCACGGCGGTGGAGGCCATGGCCCGCCGCTATGGCGCCGACCCGCTGCATGCCAAGGCGGTGCAGCGCAGCGCGCTCAAGGCCCTGGGACAGACCGCTGCCGCCTGGAACCTGCCGCGCGTGCTGTCGGCGACCCTGCTCGGCTGGGCCGCGCAGCTGCACGAGATCGGCCTGGTGATCGCCCACGACAACCACCACCGGCATGGCGAATACATCCTGCGCAACGGCGACCTGCGCGGCTTCTCGCTCACCGAACAGAAACTGCTGGCGGCCCTGGTGCGGCTGCACCGCGGCAAGTTCGCCGCCGCCGCCTTCGAGGACCTGCCTAGCGAGTGGCGCGAGCCGATCCAGCGCATGGCGCTGTTGCTGCGGCTGGCGGTGCTGCTGCACCGCTCGCGGGCGCCGCGCCTGCAACTGCCCTTCACCCTCACGCCCGGGCGCAAGTCCCTGGATGTGGTGTTCCCGGACGGCTGGCTGGCCCGGCACCCGCTGACCGAGGCCGACCTCGCCCAGGAAGCCGAGTACCTCGCCCCGGCCGGCCTGCGGCTGCGCTACCGCTGAGCACAGCGCCGGATCGGCGCGCTATTTCTTCTTGCCGCCCTTGCCCTTGCGGCTGGAACGGATCAGCTGCAGCGCCGTCGCCACCGCGCCGGCAGCCTCATCGACCGTGGTCAGGGTCTCCAGCAGGCGGGTCTGTACCGGCTTGCCGCCACCGCTGGCGCGCTCGTAGCGGCCATCGTCACGCAGCACCCAGCTCTGCGCCCGGTCGTCGACATAGGCCATCAGCTGCTCGATCACCAGGGCACGCAGCTTCTTGTCGAGGATGGGGAAGGCGATCTCGACCCGACGGTAGAGATTGCGCTCCATCCAGTCGGCGCTGGACAGGTAGACCTCCGGCTCGCTGCCGCCGGCACCCTTGCCGCCACCATCGCCGTTCTCGAAGTAGAAGGTGCGGTGATGCTCCAGGAAGCGCCCGATCACCGAGCGCACCACGATGTGCTCGGACAAGCCCTTCACCCCCGGCCGCAGGCTGCACATGCCGCGCACCACCAGGTCGATCCTCACACCCGCCTGCGAAGCGGCGTAGAGCTTGTGGATCATTTCCGGGTCCACCAGCGAATTCATCTTGGCGACGATGCGAGCCGGCCGGCCCTCGGTCGCCGCCTTGATCTCCCGGTCGATCTTGGCGTGCATGCCGCTGACCATGGTGAACGGGCTCTGCAGCAGCCGGTGCATCTTCGCCGCCTTGCCCAGGCTGGTCAGCTGGTGGAAGACGGTGTGGACGTCCTTGCAGATCTCGACATTGGCGGTCATCAGGCCGTAGTCGGTGTAGATGCGGCTGGTGCGCGGATGATAGTTGCCGGTGCCGAGGTGCACGTAGTTGCGCAGACCGGAGTCCTCGCGCCGCACGATCAGCATCATCTTGGCGTGGGTCTTGTAGCCGACCACGCCATAGACGACATGGGCGCCAACCTCCTGCAGGCGTTCGGCGAGGTCGATGTTGTCGGCCTCGTCGAAGCGCGCGCGCAGCTCCACCACCACGGTGACTTCCTTGCCGTTGCGGGCGGCCTCGACCAGGGCATCGACCACCGGCGACTTGGCGCCGGTGCGGTACAGGGTCTGCTTGATCGCCAGCACATTGGCGTCCTTGGCGCTCTGCCGCAGCAGCTCGACCACCGGCGTGAAGGAATCGTAGGGATGGTGCAGCAGCCGGTCCTGCTCGCGGATGGCGGCGAACAGATCGCCCTGGCTCCAGGCCGGCAGCTTCTGCACGAACGGCGGGTACTTCAGGTCCGGCCGCTCGATCAGGTCCGGCACCGCCATCAGCCGCATCAGGTTGACCGGGCCGTTGCAGCGGTAGACGTCGGCCTCGCTGAGCTGCAGCACCTCCATCAGGTAGTGCTGCATCTCGCCCGGACAGTTGTGGGCGATCTCCAGCCGCACGGTGTCGCCCCACTGGCGCTGTTCGAGCACGTCTTCCAGTTCTTCCAGCAGGTCCTCGGCCTCCTGCTCGTCCACCAGCAGGTCGGAATTGCGGGTGACCCGGAACTGGTAACAGCCACTGGCCTCCATGCCCGGGAACAGCTCGTCGACATAGGCGTGGATGACCGAGGACAGGAACACGAAGTCGTCCTTGCCGCCGCTGACCTTGGCCGGGATCCGGATCAGCCGGGGCAGCGCCCGCGGCGCCTGCACGATGGCGAGACCGGTGTTGCGGCCGAAGGCGTCCTTGCCGCTCAGCGAGACGATGAAATTGAGCGACTTGTTGAGGATGCGCGGGAAAGGGTGGGCCGGATCCAGCCCGATCGGCGACAGCACCGGCAGCAGCTCGGTCTGGAAGAAGTGCCGCAGCCAGGCATCGACCTGGGGGGTCCAGGAAGCCCGCCGCAGGAAGCGGATGCCGGCGCGCTCCAGTTCCGGGATCACCACCTCGTTGAAGGCCTGATACTGCTCCTCGACCAGGGCGTGCGCCTCGTCGGCGATCAGCTTGAACAGCTCCGGCGGCAGCAGCCCGTCGGCCGAGCGCTGCGGCGAGCCGGTCTTGATCTGGTGCTTGATGCCGGCGACCCGGATCTCGAAGAACTCGTCGAGATTGCTGGAGGCGATGCAGAGGAAGCGCAGGCGCTCCAGCAGCGGCACGCCGGCGTCCAGCGACTGCGCCAGCACCCGCCGGTTGAACTGCAGCAGGGACAGCTCGCGGTTCAGCAGCAGCTCGACGGGTTTCTGGCTCATGGGGCTCGAAAGCATTGCGGGGCAACACTGTATCGTGCCGACCTGAAGGTGAAGAAGGCGTGACAGCATTCCAACCCCAGGCCGGCGCCGCGCATCGGAGTGCATCCACCCACACCGCAGCCACCGCCATGTCTTCTCGCCTCCCGCTCCGCCTGACCCTCGCCAGCCTGCTGCTGCCGCTGCTGACCAGCGGCTGCGTGGTGGTCACCGACAACGCCATCGGCAGCGAGACCGCGCGCAAGACCATCGTCATCCCCGCCGGCCAGGGCGAGGCCTACGACGCCTATCACTACGCGCCCGCAGTGCGGGTGGGCGACACCGTGATCGTCTCCGGCATTCCGGCCGGCGGCCCGGGCAGCTACGAGGACCAGGTGCGGCGGATGTTCGAGCGCGCGCAGAAGGTACTGGAGGCCGCCGGCGCCAATCTCTCCGACGTGGTGGAGATCAACAGCTTTCACGCCCAGCCCCGGGATTCGGCGGCATTCAACACCGAGTTCGAGCGCTTCCTGAAAGTACACAAGGAATACTTCCCCTCCGGCTATCCGGCCTGGACCGCAGTCGGCACCACCGCGCTGCTGGCGCCTGGCGCGGTGGTGGAAATGCGGCTGGTCGCGGTGGTGGGCGCCGGCCGCTCGGAGAAGATCAAGCGCCTCGACTGAGCGGCTTGAGCAGGCGCAGCCCGTCGGCGCCGTCGCCGTAGTAGCGCGGCAGGGCGCGCGTTTCCAGGTAACCGCGCTTGGCATAGAGCGCGCGGGCGGCGGCATTGTCGGTGCGCACTTCCAGCGATACCGCCGTGCCACCCCGGGCCCGGGTCTCGCGCTCGGCGGCGGCGACCAGGGCCTCGCCCAGACCCTGGCCGCGCGCGGCAGGCGCCACCACCAGGCTGTAGATGCGGGTCCGGCTGCTGCCGGCCCGGCGCAGCAGCACCAGGTCGCCCAGCACCTCGCGGCCGCGACAGGCGACCAGCACGCTGGCGCGCGGTGAGCTCAGAAAACGCCGCCACCCCCTGCGACTGAGCCGGTCGGAGGGGAACAGGCTCTCCAGCGCCAGCAGCGTCTCCAAGTCTTGCGGGCGCCCGCGCCGGATGCGGGCCGCGCTCACGGCTTGGACCGGGTCTGCGCGTCCAACCGCTTGAGAAAGTGCTCCATCACCCGCTTGTAGAGCGCGGCCTTGAGCACCAGGTCCTCGACGCCGACATCGACATTGGGGTTGTCGTTGACCTCGATCACCTTCACCAGCTTGCCGAACTGCTTGAGATCGACGCCGTACAGGCCATCGCCGATGGCACGCGCGGCCTCGACCGCCACCTTGACCACCTGCGGCGGCGCCTCCTCGATCGGCAGGGTCTCGTGGATACCCTCGCTCTTCTTGCCGGCGGCGTCGCGCTTCACCACCTGCCAGTGGTCGGTGGCCATGAAGTAGCGGCAGGCGTAGAGCGGCACGCCATCGAGCACGCCGATGCGCCAGTCGTACTCGGTAGGCTCAAAGGACTGGGCGACGATCAGGTCGCTGCGTTCCAGCAGGTCGCGGCATTCCCGCTTCAGCTCGGCCTCGCTGCTGACCTTGATGACGCCCTTGGAGAACTGCGAGTCCGGCTGCTTGAGCACGCAGGGGAAACCCAGTTCGCGGCCGACATAGCCGACATTGCCGCGATGGATCAGCAGGGTCTTGGGCTGCGGAATGCGATGGCGCTCCATCAACTGCGCCAGGTAGACCTTGTTGGCGCAGCGCAGGATCGATTCCGGATCGTCGACCACCACCAGGCCCTCGCGGGCGGCACGGCGGGCGAAGCGGTAGGTGTGGTGGTTGACCGCCGTGGTCTCGCGGATGAACAGGGCGTCGTACTCGGCGACATGGCCGTAGTCGGACTTGTCGAGGAAGTCGACCGAGAAGCCCAGGTCCTCGGCCGCCTTCTCGAAGGCCTTGAGCGCCTTGGCATTGGACGGCGGTTCCTTCTCGTCCTTGTTGACCAGGATCGCCAGGTCGTAGCGGGTGGAATCGCGGCGCTTGGTCGGCGCACGGCGGCGGGCGAAGTACTCACGCGCCGCCTCGTACATGAACTCGTGATGGCTCTCCGGCACCTCGCCGAGGGCGACCGCCGACAGCGCATCGACCTTCCACTCGTTGCCGCGCCATTCGAACTTGGCCTGCAGCAGCGGCGCCGGAAAAAAATTGAAAAGTGCGCGCGCCAGCCGCTCGTGGCGCTTGGCCGGGCTCTGGCCAAAATAAATATTCAGCACGTATTCGTTGCTGCCGATGCGCGCCAGGCTCTTGTCGATCAGCTCGTCGAGTTCGTCGTTGAGCACGCTCGGGCTTTCGGCCAGCTTCAGATCCTGGACGGTGGCGATGTCCGGCAGCGGCTTGTGGCCCCGCGCATGCGCCAGCAGCGAAACGTAGTAGCCGGTGGACTGGTAGCTGAAGCTGCGGCAGAGGTTGTAGACCCGCACGCCACGCAGGCGGGTGAACAGTTCCTGGGTCAGGTAGTTCCAGGCGGTGACCACGTCGACACCGGGGATCGCCAGCGGCCAGTCGCGGGCGTCATCGACGATCACGATGCCGGTCATGGGCGGGCGCGCGGCGCGGTCAAACCGGCGGCGCCAGGGCGCGCAGGCAGGGGATCTTCGGACTCTTCGGGCATCGCTGGCTGCGGAGGCGGTATCTGTTGGACTGATTCGTTTTCTGCGAACCGCGAGAAATGCTAGCACGCAGCCGCTTGCCGGGCGCCAGGGCTTGCCCGATCATCGCGACCAAACCACAACCACGAGATTACGGGAAAAACCATGCTGTCCCGCGCCCTGCTCCTTGCCACCGCCCTGTTCACCAGCAGCACGGCCTGGGCGGCCTCCGAACTGCTGGCGGTCAAGGTCGATGGCACGGCCCGCTTGGTCCGGGCCGATGGCAACCGGGCGCTGCTGGCGCGCATGCCCTTGCTGAACGGTGACAGCCTGAGTCTGTCCGGCGACAGCCGGGTCGCCCTGCAACTGGCCGGCCGTGGCCTGATAACCCTGGCCCGGGGTGCCGAGCTGCAGGTGTTCGACAGCCGGGGCGGGGCGACGGCGCAGGGGCGCTTCAAGCTGCTGTCCGGCACCGTCCGGGTCGACAGCCGAGGGCGGCCGGCGCAGGACGTGAGGCTCAATGTCGGCAGCCTCAAGGCGCGCATCTACGGCGCCGAGGCGCTGGGCGCCAATGACGCCGCCGGCGACACCCTCTGCGTGCTGGCCGGAGCCATCGAGGTCCAGACCGCTGGCGCCCCCGACACCCGGCTCGACCTGCCCGGCAGTTGCGTGCGCCGCAGCCCGGACGGCCTGCTGCGCAACCTGCGGCTAGACAGCGACACTCCCATGACCACCGCCCTGGCCGCCAGCGAGTTCCGCGGCGCTGCCGAGGCGCTGGCCGGCACCGGCCGCCCGGCTCCCGGCGCCGCCCCGATCATCGCGCCAGTAGCGGCCGCCGGCACGGCCCCCACCGCGCCCCTTGCAGCCGCCGCCGGCAGCAAGGCCAAGGGCTGGACCGTGGTGGTGCTGTCCCTGAGCCAGCGCGAACCGGTGGACCAGCGCACCCAGTCCCTGCTCGATCAGGGCCTGCCGGCCAGCGCCCGCAGTGCCGAGGTCAAGGGCAAGCTCATGCACCGGGTCACCGTCGGCGAGTTCGCCAGCCAGGACGAGGCCCGTGACTTTGCCCGCGGCACGCTCGCCAAGGCCGGCATCCAGGGCTGGATCTCGCCGCTGTTCTAAGCCGGCCGGGCCGTGGGGCGCGGATCGGCACCCACGGCCGGGAACCTGCGGACCACTTCGGGACTCCGAGCCTGCATGACCCCACCCGCGACGCTCCGCTGCCTGCTGCCGCTGTGCCTGGCCGCGCTGCTCGCCGCCTGCGGTCTGGGCACACCGCCGGCAGCGGCCGATGCGCCGCCCTCGGCCGAGGTGCTGCGGGCCCTGACGCGGGGCGTCAACCTCTCGACCTGGTTCACCGACCGTGACGCGCCCAACATCCGGCCCCAGCGCTGGTTTGCCGACACCAGCGATTTCCAGCTGATCCGGCGCCTGGGGCTGCGCCATGTGCGCATCCCGGTATCCCCGGCCTTCCTGGAAGATCCAGCGCAGGCGGCCACCCTGCGCCCGGACCGCTTGGCGGAACTGCGGCAGGCGGTGGCGCAGGCGCAGAGCGAGAACCTGCTGGTGATCATCGCCCTGCAGCCCAGTTCGGCGATCAAACAGCGGCTCACCGATGAGCGGACCCTGGCGGCGCTGGAAGCCTTCTGGCGGGCGCTGGCCCAGGCGCTGGCGGCGGCGCCACCGCAGTTGCTTGTGTTCGAGGCACTGAACGAACCCGAACTGGAGGACGCCAAGCACTCGCAGCAGGTGATGCAGCGGCTGGTCACGGCCATTCGCGACGGGGCGCCCAAGCACAGCATCGTCGTCGCCGGACACAAATTCTCGGGCGTCGAGGAATTGGTCGCGATGCAGCCGCTGCCGGACCGCAACCTGATCTACGCCTTCCACTTCTACGAGCCGCACAACTTCACCCACCAGGGCGCCAGCTGGGGCTGGCCGCTGTGGGCGAAGTTCGCCAACTGGCCCTACCCCTCCAGCCCGGAGGCCGTGGCGCCGCTGCTGGAGGCCGCCGACCCCGAGGCGCGGGAACATCTGGCCTGGTACGGCGAGCAGCGCTGGAACCGCGCCAAGCTCGGCGAATGGCTGGACCGCGCCGGGCTCTGGGCGGCCCGGAACGAGGTCCCGATCTGGTGCAACGAGTTTGGCGCCGTGCGCGATGCCATGCGCCCCGAAGCCCGCCGCGCCTGGCTCACCGACGCCCACGAGTTGCTGGAAGCGCGGCGCATACCCTGGAGCCACTGGGACTACGCCGGTCACTTCGGACTGGTCAGCGGCGACCGCGGCAGCCGCAGCCTGGACCCGGATGCCGTCGCCGGCCTGGGGCTGTCCGGCGCCCGCTGACGCCGGGCACGGCCCCAGCACCCGGACCGCCGGACGGCGGAATCGGGCGGCCGGCTAGTCTGTTCCTGTCATTTAGTGAACACTTGTAAACTGCTAGCATTGCGCCGTCAGAGCCCCGGCCGAGGGTGAAAGACCACCCAATCGCCGGCGGGCAAGGAGCCCGGACCTGCGTGCCAAGAGCCTCTCCCGGAGTCACCGATGTCTGCCGCCAAGCCTGCCGAACACGCGCCCATCAATTGGGTTACCACGCTGATGTTCACCTTCACCACCCTGCCGCTGTTCACCGTGCTGCCCTGGTACCTGTGGACGCATGACGTGTCCGGCTGGGCCTGGGTCTGGGGCCTGGTGTTCCTGTACGCCAACGGCATTGGCATCACCGCCGGCTACCACCGCCTGTGGGCGCACCGCTCCTACAAGGCGCACCCGATCCTGAAGGTCGGCTACGCCCTGTTCGGCGGCATGGCGATCCAGAACAGCATCCTGATCTGGGCCTCGATGCATCGCGTCCATCATCAGCACGTCGATCACATCGACAAGGATCCCTACAGCGCCCAGCGCGGCCTCTGGTACTCGCACATCGGCTGGATGCTGCGCGACTACCCCAGCGCCAACATCGACTTCGAGAACGCCCGCGACCTGAAGAACGACCGGATCGTGATGTGGCAGCACCGCAACTACCTGGCGCTGATCCTGGGCATGAACATCGGCCTGCCGGTGCTGCTGGGGCTGGCCTATGGCGACCTCTGGGGCTTCGTGCTGATCACCGGCTTCCTGCGCCTGGTGGTCAACCACCACGTCACCTTCTTCATCAACTCCCTGGCGCATTTCTGGGGCCGTCAGCCCTACACCACCAGCAACAGCGCCCGTGACAACGACTTCCTCGCCTTCCTCACCTATGGCGAGGGCTATCACAACTACCACCACCTGTTTCAGTACGACTACCGCAACGGCATCCGCTGGTGGCACTACGATCCGACCAAGTGGCTGATCGCTGGCTGCGCCTGGCTGGGCCTGGCCAAGGATTTAAAGCGGGTGCCCGACTTCAAGATCAAGCGCGCCATGCTGCAGGCGCAGTTCGAGCGGGCCCGCGAAAAGCTGGCGCAGCGCAAGGCCGCCAACAGCGACCGGGTCGCCGAGCTGCAGCATCTGCTGGAGCAGGAGTGGCAGCATTTCAGCAGCACCGTCGCCGAGTGGACGCGCCTGCAGGGCGAGAAGTTCGACGCCGCCAAGCAGCAGCTCAGCGAAAAGGTGCACGAACGCATGAGCGAGGCCCAGACGCAGTGGGAACAGAGCGAGATGCGCCAGCGCCTGCTGACCATGGAACGCCGGCTGGAGGAGGCGCTGGAGATGCAGCGCCAGCGCGTGCAACTGCTGCGGGTGCAGATGGCCTACGCCTGATCCGCCGCACCCGAGCGCCGCAACAAAAAGCCCCGCATCGCGGGGCTTTTTGTTGGTGGCCAGTGCTGGCCGAACTCACTCCGTCTCGGCGTAGGCCTCGCCCTTCTTGAGATAGAGGGTCACCGTGCTGATCTCCTTGAGATTCAGCTTGTGCCACTCGACGCTGTTGCCATCGCCATCAACCACCTTGATGTCCCAGTTCTTGGCGGTTTCCTTGCGGCTGAAGCTGATGTCCAGGTCGTCGTCGTCCGCCAGCGTGTCCTGACCCAGCACGTCCTCTTCCCATTCGTCCGACTTGGACGGCGCGACATACAGCTCGTGGATCTCGATCCCGGTGCGGTTGCGGAGGGTGAAATCCTGCTCGCCCGCCGAGGCCGCAGACCCAGCGGCCATCAGCAGCAACAGCAGTCCCGCTTGTGCGGCCTGGACAACGGAAAACAGACGGATGGATGACATGGACGCTCCCGGGAAGTTCATGGTCTTGGAAAGAGGGGCTGCTGAATCGCCTCGCCGAGCTTGCAAGCGGAGACCCGGCTGAGCAAGCGGCCGCGGCCCGCCGGGTGATTTCTACGATCCCGCGCTACAAAAATCCCGCCGAAGCGGGGTGAGCCGGAGCTTCAGCGAACAGCCAGTGGCTGTTCGCCCGGCGAACGGGTGGCCATGGATGGCCACCCTGGAGGTCGGCGACAAGAGCGGGGTCGCGCCAGGGACGGCAAAAAAGAAACCCCGCCGAAGCGGGGTTTCCAAGACCAGGACAGGACCTTAGTTATTGCCGGAACGCTTGCGCTCGCTTTCCTTCAAAAACTTCTTGCGCAGGCGGATCGAAACGGGAGTCAGCTCGACGGTCTCGTCGTCGTTGATGAACTCCAGCGCCTGCTCCAGCGAGAAGCGCTTCGGCGGCACCAGGATGATGTTCTCGTCGGAACCGGAGGCGCGCATGTTGGTGAGTTTCTTGCCCTTCAGCGCATTGACCACCAGGTCGTTGTCGCGGCTGTGGATGCCGACGATCTGGCCCTCGTAGACCTCGTCGCCCGGCGCCACGCACATCTGGCCCCGCTCCTGCAGGTTGAACAGGGCATAGCCCAGCACCTTGCCCATTTCGTTGGAGATCATCACGCCGTTGTAGCGCTGACCCAGCTCCTTGTTCTCGCCGGCCGGACCGAAGTGGTCGAAGTTGTGGAACAGCAGGCCGGTGCCGCCGGTGTTGTTGACGAAGTCGCTGCGGAAGCCGATCAGGCCGCGCGAGCTGATGGTGTATTCCAGGCGGACACGACCCTTGCCGTCCGGCACCATGTTGACCATCTTGCCGCCGCGTTCGGCCAGGCCGGTGATCACCGTGCCCTGGTTGGTTTCTTCAACGTCGGCGACCAGAGTCTCGTAGGGCTCGTGCTCGACGCCATCAACCATCTTGGTGATGACCTGCGGGCGGCCGACGCCGATCTCGTAGCCTTCACGGCGCATGTTCTCCAGCAGCACCGAGAGGTGCAGCAGGCCGCGGCCGGAGACCAGGAACTGGTCGGGCGCCTCGCCCGGGGCAACCCGCAGGGCGACGTTGGTCTTCAGCTCCTTGGTCAGCCGATCACCGATCTGGCGGCTGGTGACGAACTTGCCTTCCTTGCCGGCGAAGGGCGACTTGTTGACCTCGAACACCATGGTCATGGTCGGCTCGTCGACCACCAGCGAGGCCAGGCCTTCCGGCACCTTGGCATCGCAGATGGTTTCCGAGATACCCAGCTCCTCGACGCCGGTGATGGCGACGATGTCGCCGGCCTGCGCTTCGGTGGCCTCGTGCTTGTCGAGGCCCATGAAGGCCAGCACCTGCAGCACGCGACCCTGGCGCACCGTGCCGTCGCGACCGACGACGCTGACCGGCATCATCGGACGCACCTTGCCGCGGGTGATGCGGCCGGTGCCGATCACGCCTACGTAGCTGGAATAGGCCAGCGAGATGACCTGCATCTGGAACGGACCTTCCGGGTCCACCTTCGGCACCGGGACCTTGTCGACGATGGTCTGGAACAGGTAGTCCATGTTGCCTTCGCGGATGTCCGGGTTGTCGCCGGCATAGCCGTTGAGCGCCGAGGCGTAGACCACCGGGAAGTCGAGCTGGGTGTCGGTCGCACCAAGGCGATCAAACAGATCAAACACCGCGTCCATGACCCAGTGCGCACGGGCACCGGGACGGTCGATCTTGTTGATCACGACGATCGGGTTCAGGCCCATGTTGAAGGCCTTCTGCGTCACGAAACGGGTCTGCGGCATCGGGCCGTCAGCGGCGTCCACCAGCAGGCAGACGCAGTCGACCATGCTCAGCACGCGCTCCACTTCACCGCCGAAGTCGGCGTGTCCGGGAGTGTCGACGATGTTGATGCGGTATTCGGTGTCGGTGCGCTTATCGAGCCACTTGATCGCCGTGTTCTTGGCGAGGATGGTGATGCCGCGCTCACGCTCCAGGTCGTTGCTGTCCATGATGCGCTCGCCGAGGTGCTCACGGGCATCGAGGGTCTGGGACTGTCGCAGCAGCTTGTCCACCAGGGTCGTTTTGCCGTGGTCAACGTGGGCGATGATGGCGATGTTGCGGAGGTTCTGGATGCTCATGGGGACGACCTGATGCTGCGGCGCAGCACGAAAAAAGATCGCGGATTGTACGCGCCAGCCGGTTAAGGCGATAGCACCGGCCGGCGGCCTGTGCCGCTGCGGGGGCTGGACGGGCGTCCCGCACCGGTCGAAGCTCCGTCGGCCACCCGGAGCTTCCATGCGCAAACTGCCCGTCCTCGCCCTGCTGCTGGCCAGCCTGACCCCGACCGTCGCGCCGGCCCTGACGCCGCAGTGGAAGGACCTGCTGGGCGGCTTCAAGAGCGCCAGTCCGCAGGGGCTCGGCGCGCTGTCGGACAGTGACATCGCCGCCGGCCTCAAGGCAGCACTCAGCCAGGGCACCCGCGCCGCCGTGCTCAACCTCGGCAAGACCGACGGCTTCTGGGCCAATGCCGCAGCGCGCATCCCCATGCCCTCGACCCTGAAGAAGCTGGAGAAGACCGTGCGTGGCGTCGGCATGGGCAGCTATGTCGACCAGTTCCACCTGAGTCTGAACCGCGCCGCCGAGCAGGCGGTGCCGGTCGCCGCCGAGGTATTCGCGGCTTCGGTGCGGCAGATGACGCTGACCGACGCCCGCGCCATCCTCACCGGCCCCAAGGACGCCGCGACCCAGTACTTCCGGCGCAGTACCGGCCAGATCCTGACTGTGAAATTCCGGCCGCTGGTGGCGCAGGCCACCACCAAGGTCGGGGTCGCCAGCCGCTACAAGCAGCTCACCGCCGCCGCCGGCCCCTTCGCCGGCGCGCTCGGCGCGCCGACCGACCTCGACGGCTATGTCACCGAGAAGGCGCTGGACAGTCTGTTCCTGCAGGTCGCAGCCGAGGAGCTGCGCATCCGCGAAAACCCGGCGGCGCGCGGCTCGGAGATCCTCAGGAAAGTTTTCGGCAACCAGAAGTAAGAACCGCCCCAGAGCGGTTTTTACTGCTTCCCGCCCTCGTCGCGGGGCGGGAAAGTGCGCGCTCTCTAATTAGAACGATTCCTGGAGCCCGCCATGCAATGGGATGTCCTGATCCGCAACGGCCTGTTGTTCGACGGTGACGGCGGCAAGCCGGTGCCGGCCGATGTCGCGATCAAGGGTGGCGAGATCGCCGCCATCGCCCCCGGCCTGGACCCCGCCGGAGCGCGCGAGGTGGTGGACGCGGCCGGCCAGTGGGTGATGCCCGGCCTGTTCGACGCCCACACCCATCTCGACCTGGAAGTCGAGCTGGACTCGCGCCTGCCGGAAGTGGTGCGCCACGGCACCACCAGCGTGGTGGTGGCCAACTGCTCGCTGGGCCTGGCCTTCGGCAAACAGGAGCGCAATGGCGAACAGCCGGTGGTGGACTGCTTCGCGCGGGTCGAGAACATGCCCAAGCACGTGCTGCAGAAGGCGGCATCGAAGATCGACTGGCACGATCCCAAGGGCTATCTCGATCACCTGGCGCAGCTGCCGCTGGGCCCGAACATCGTGCCGATGCTGCCGCACTCGATGTTGCGCGCCGAGGTCATGGGACTGCGCCAGAGCGTGACTCGCGAGCCCACCACTGACGAGCTGAGCAAGATGGAAGGCCTGCTCGACCAGGCCATGCGCGACGGCTATCCCGGCTTTTCCACCGATGCCCTGCCCTTCCACTTCCTCGCCAACGATCCGCACCGGCGCACCAAGATTCCCTCGCAGTGGGGCAGCTTCCACGAGCTGAAGCGCCTGACCGGCGTGGTGCGCGCACACGGCCGGGTCTGGCAGGCTACGCCGCCCAAGGACAATCCTCTGCAGGTGTTCCGCAATTTCCTGCTCACCAGCTCGCGGCTCTGGGGCCGAACGCTAAAGGTCACCGCCGTCGCCGCGCTCGACATCAGCACCAATGCCAGCCTCGCCAAGCTGGCGATGTTCCTGTCGCGCCTGCTCAACTCGAAGTTCATGGGCGGCCACTTCCGCTTCCAGGCCCTGGCCGCGCCGTTCCGGGTCTGGTGGGACGGGCCGATCAATCCGCTGGCCGAGGAAATCGCCGAGCTGCGCGAGCTGAACGAGCCGGACCTGGAAGACCGCGCCGCGCGCCGTGCCCTGCTTGACGACCCGGCCTACCAAGCCCGCTTCCGCCACATGTGGATGCTCGGCAAGGGCGGCTTCAACCTGGCCCACCTGATGCGCCGACTCAAGCGCGAGCAGTACGCCTTCGGCCGTCGGCTGGACCAGATCGAGGTCGATTCCGGGCCGGTGCCGCGCGAATGGATCGGCGAGAGCCTGGCCGCCATCCTGGATCGGCTGCAGGGCTGGCAGACCACCGGCGGCGGTGCCCGCAGCGAGGACGAGCGCGAGCATTTCGCGCAGGCGCCCGCCATCGCCGACGAGGTGGAATTCATGCTCCACCTCTACCGCCAGTACGACACCGCGCTGCGCACCGTCACCGTCACCGCCAACCGCGACCCGGCGCTGACCGAGCGGCTGCTGTTCGACCCGCAGGTGCTGCCCGGCTTCAACGACAGCGGCGCCCACCTGACCAACATGGCTTTCTACGACGGCAATCTGCGCGGCCTGCAAATGGCCCAGCGCCATGGCGTCGACAAGGTCGCCTGGCACGTCCGCCGCCTGACCCGCGAACCCGCCGAGTTCTTCGGCGTGCGCGCCGGCCGCCTGGCGGTGGGCATGCCGGCCGATGTGATCGTGCTCGATCCCGAGGCCTTGCGCGGCTACCACAGCGAGGCCAACACCCATTTCGTCTGGCGCGAGGCCTTCCAGCACCACCAGATGGTCAACCGCTCGGATGGCGTGGTGACGGCGAGCTTCATCGCCGGCCGCGCGGTCTGGCGCGACGGCCAGTACACGCCGCGCCTGGGCCGGGAGAAGCTGGGGCGGGTGCTGCTGGCGGATGGCCGTGAGGCCTTGGTTGATGCCATGCCGGTGGCGCAGGCGGCGTAGGGCGCGCTACGCGCGCCGTCCCTCTCGATGTGGCCCGGCGGCGCATGGAATGCGCCCTACCAAACTGCGTAGTGAAGGGTGGGCTTCAGCCCACCCTTCCTCAACTCGCCAGCGCGAACGGCGCCAACAGCGCCCAGGGCGCCAGCACGCCGAAAAGGGCGCCCAGCCACAGGCGCGAGGCGCCAGCGGCAGGGGGCGCCAGTCCGAAGCGCTCGGCCTTGGGCTGGGGCAGTCCGAAACAGAGGAAGCCGATCAGCAGCAGGCCCAGCGGCATCAGAAAAAGCGATAGCGGAAAGGCGATGGCGATCATCGGCGCCGACCAGCCGAGGTCGCGGCCGCGCCGCATCGCGCAGCGGCCGGCCCAGGCCAAAGCTCCCAGGCCCAATGCGATGGCGGCCCACATGCCCAGCTTGCTGCCCAGGTGGAAGCTGGCGTCGAAAGCAAAGATCAGCAAGGCGATGCCGTTGACCGCCGAGGTCAGGCCGTAGGCGGCGAAGCGGGCGCGGTCGTAGCGCAGCAATGCGGGGATCTCAGGGCAGCAGCCGGACTGCCGCCGCCGCGCGCCGCGACTTGGCGCGCGCCGCGTCGATGCTGTCGGCCAGTGCCAGCGCCACGCCCATGCGGCGCTTGCCGGCGATCTCGGGCTTGCCGAACAGGCGGAGCGCGGTATCCGGCTCGACCAGGGCCTCGGCCACGCCAGCAAAACCGGGGGCGGTGCTCTCGCCCTCCAGCAACAGGGCGGTGCTGGCAGCCGGCCCCCGGGCGCGGATGTTGGGAATCGGCAGGCCGAGGATGGCGCGCGCGTGCAGCGCGAACTCGCTCAAGTCCTGCGAGATCAGGGTCACCAGGCCGGTGTCGTGCGGACGCGGGCTGACCTCGCTGAAGATCACCTCGTCGCCGCGCACGAACAGCTCGACGCCGAACAGGCCACGACCACCCAGATTGCTGGTGACGGCTTCGGCGATGCGCTCGGCTTCCTTCAGCGCCGCTGCCGACATGGCCTGCGGCTGCCAGGACTCGCGGTAGTCGCCGTCGATCTGCAGATGACCGATGGGCGCGCAGAAGCTGGTGATCGTTCCGCCCTTGCCATCGCTGTGGCGCACGGTCAGCAGGGTGATCTCGTAGTCGAACGCGATGAAGCCCTCGGCGATCACCCGGCCGGCACCGGCGCGGCCACCTTGCTGGGCGTAATCCCAGGCCTTGCGGATGTCGGCCTGGCTCTTCACCACGCTCTGGCCCTTGCCGGAGCTGGACATCAGCGGCTTCACCACACAGGGAATGCCGACCGCAGCAACCGCCGACTCGAACTCCTCGAAGTTGTCGGCGAAGCGATAGGGCGAGGTCGGCAGGCCCAGGGTCTCGGCCGCCAGCCGGCGGATGCCTTCGCGATCCATGGTCAGACGCGCGGCCCGCGCGGTCGGGATCACGTTCCAGCCCTCGGCTTCCAGTTCCAACAAGGTCGGGGTGTGGATCGCCTCGATCTCGGGGACGACGTAGTGCGGCTTTTCCTGCTCGACCACCGCGCGCAGCCGGGCGCCGTCCAGCATCGGGAACACATGGCAGCGGTGCGCCACCTGCATCGCCGGGGCATTGGCGTAGCGGTCGCAGGCGATCACCTCCACCCCCAGGCGCTGCAACTCGATCACCACCTCCTTGCCCAGCTCGCCGGAACCGAGAAAGAGAACGCGAAGGGCGTTGGCGGCGAGCGGGGTGCCGAAGGAGGCTGGAGTCATCGGGTACTCAATAGATGAGGCGGATACCGATAGTTTGCAGGTCTTCCGACACCTGTTGATAGAGCACTTCCACCGCCGCCGTTTCCTGGCCGAAGCGGAAGCCGATGCCGCCGCCGTAGCTGAAACCGCCACGGCCGTGTTCCTCGATCTCATCAATGCTGGTCAGGCTCAGGCTGTAGCCAGCCTGGCCCAGGCCGTAGAAGCGGCCGGGGGTGCGGTAGGTGGCGAGCAGGCTGAAGTTCTGGCTGGCGAAGTCATCCGGGTCGCTGGTGCACTTGCCGCAGTCGGTGGTGCCGCCGCCACCGATGACGCCGCCGGTGGAACTAGGTACGCCCTCGTTCTTGCCGGGCGAGACGCTGATCGAGATGTTCAGCTCCGCAGCCAGGCTGCCCCACTTCTGGTTCGGAATGATGCGGAAGCCGCCGATGGCGTCGAGGTTGATGGCGTCCTTGAGATTGTCGTAGTCGGTGCTCACCTGGGAGCCGCCCAGGCCGGTATAGGTGGCGGAGGAGAATTGCCGTGCGACCTGGGCCTGGGCCGGCAGGGCGGTTAGCAGGGGCAGCAGCAACAAGGCCGGGCGCAGAGCGGAAATGCGGGACATGTCGAGTCTCGGTAAAAACGGATTGAATGGGACTAAAGTTAACGCAGGCGGCGGCTCCCAGCCGACTGGACCTGGAGTTAATTACGCATTCAGGCCGGCCCCGGATAGTCAGCTCACATCCGGCTCGTGCTGAACGGCGACCCGCCCCGCTTCAGTCACAGGAGGTCCATCATGAAAACAAGAACGCTACTGGCCGCCGCATTCCTCACCCTGCCGGTCCTGGCCAGTGCCCAGGTCGGCGTCTCGATCAGCATCGGCGAGCCCGGCTTCTACGGCCACATCGACATCGGCGACTATCCCGCGCCGCGGCTGATCTACGCCGAGCCCCTGATCGTTGAGCGGGTCCGGGTGCGTCCAGCGCCGATGTACCTGCGCGTACCGCCGGGCCACGCCCGACACTGGAATCAGCACTGCCACGAATACGGCGCCTGTGCGCGACCGGTCTATTTCGTCCAGGACGACTGGTACCAACAGGTCTACGCTCCCCGGTACCGGGAACGCCATGGCCGCCGCGACCAGCATCGTGACAACGACCATCACGACAACGACCAGGGTCATGACCGCGGTCACGACAAGGGCAAGGGCAAGGGCCACGACAAGCACTGAAGCCCAGGCCGGAGTCGCCATGAAATATGCCGGCGCCCGGCCCCGGCACGGTCACGCTGGAGGGATAATGTGAGGGCATAAGGAGCCTCCATGCCCTCGTCTTCCCTCAGCCACAGCCAGCGCCGCACCAAGATCGTCGCCACCCTCGGCCCCGCCACCGATGCCCCGGGCGTACTGCACGCCCTGGTCGCCGCCGGGGCCGATGTCATGCGCATCAATTTCAGCCACGGCAGCGCCGAGGAACACGCCCGGCGCATCTGGCTGGTGCGCGAAGCCGCCGCGCAGCTGGGCCGCGACGTCGGCATCCTGGCGGATCTGCAGGGGCCAAAAATCCGTATCGAATCCTTCGCCAAGGGCCCGGTGGAGCTGCGTGACGGCATGCCGTTCGCGCTCGACACCGCGCTCGGCAAGGCCGCCGGCGACGAGACCGTGGTCGGCTGCGCCTACCAGCGCCTGCCGCACGACGTGTTCCCGGGCGACACCCTGCTGCTCAACGACGGCGCCATCGCCATGCAGGTCCAGAAGGTCGCGGGCAGCCGCATCGACTGCCTGGTCACCCAGGGCGGGCTGCTGAGCAACCGCAAGGGCATCAACAAGCTCGGTGGCGGGCTGTCGGCCGCCGCCCTGACCGAGGAAGACAAGGCCAACATCCGCCTTGCCGCCAGCTGGGACGTGGATTTTCTCGCGGTGTCCTTCCCGCGCTCGGCGGCCGACATGCACGAGGCCCGCAATCTGATGCGCGAGGCCGGCGGCCATGCCCAGCTGGTGGCCAAGATCGAGCGCGCCGAGGCGCTGACCAACCTGGAGCAGATCGTCCAGGCCAGCGACGCGGTGATGGTGGCGCGCGGCGACCTGGGCGTGGAGATCGGCGATGCCGAACTGCCGGGCTGGCAGAAGAAGATCATCGCCGCCGGCCGCGAGGGCAACAAGATGGTGATTACCGCGACCCAGATGATGGAGTCGATGATCACCAACCCGATGCCCACCCGTGCCGAGGTGCTGGACGTCGCCAACGCCGTCATTGACGGCACCGACGCGGTGATGCTCTCGGCCGAAACCGCCAGCGGCAAATACCCGGTGAAGGTGATCGAGACCATGGTGCGGGTGGTGCTGGGTGCCGAATCGCATCCGGTGCCGGACATCAACAGCGGCGACTCGCACTTCAAGCGCATTGACGAGGCGGTGGCGATGGCCACTGCCTGGACCGCCCGGCGCATGCACGCGCAGGCGATCCTGGCGATGACCGAATCCGGCAACTCGCCGCTGATGATGAGCCGCGTCGAGCGCTACATCCCGATCTACGCCCTGACCCGTTACGACCGCACCCGCCGCCGCATGTCGCTGTGCCGGGGCGTCTACCCGGTGCTGTTCGCGCCCAGCTCGCTCGATGGCCTGGTCACGGTGCGCGAGGCGGTGGAGGCACTCAAGCAGCGCGGCCTGGTCAAGGACGGTGACCGGGTGCTGATCACCAAGGGCGACTTCAACGGCTCCGGCGGCACCAATGCGATGAAGATCGTCACGGTCGGCGCGCTGGCCTAGGCGGGTGCCGCGCGCCAGCCGGCAACAGGACTAAGCTGCGGGTCACCGACGCCGAGCCCGGTCATGACCACCAAGAATGCCTCACCTGACGCCAAAACCGTCATGGCCCACAAGCCCGGGCCCGAGGTCGACGCCTTCATGGCCGCGCTCGCGCGCCCGGACCAGGCCGCTATCGCGGAGCTGCGGCGGCTGATCCTGGAGGCTGACCCGCGCGTTCACGAGGGCATCAAGTGGAATGCGCCGAGCTTCCACTATCGGGACTGGTTCGCCACCGTGCACCTGCGCGCCAAGGACGGTCTGCAACTGATCTTCCACCTGGGTGCGAAACCGAAGCAGCAGGATGCCCGGGCGGCAGCGCTGCCGGCCGCTGCCGGACTGAACATCCAGTGGCTGGCGAAGGATCGCTGCCTACTGAAATTCGCCAACCTGGACGAACTGAGGCGCCATCAGGAGACGCTGCAGGAATTCGTCCGTCAGTGGCTCGGGCTGCTCTGAGACCGTGAACGCGAGACGCTGCGCCGGGCAGCAATGACCTTGACCCCTGCTCGTCGTGGCCTGCCTGTTGCGTCGGAATCGGCAGGGACCGGGCCGGTCACGATGCCGCCTTCGATCCCGGCTTATGCTCCGCCCACTGCTCGCCAAGGACATTCCATGAACCGATCCGCGCTGATGCTGTTGCTGCTCGCCACCGCCCTGCCGGCCGTCGCCGCCAAGCCCTGCGAGGAGCTGAAGGCGGAGATCACCGGCAAGCTGGAAGCCAAGAAAGTCGCCGGCTATACGCTGGAAATCGTGGCCGCCGCCGAGGTGGGCGAACGCAAGGTGGTCGGCAGCTGCGAGGCGGGCAGCAAGAAGATCGTCTACTCCCGCAAGTAGTGACTGCCGCCGCGCCGACGGTGCTGGAAACCGCACGTCTGCGACTGCGCCGGCTCGATCTCGGCGACGCGCCCTTCATCCTGCGGCTGGTCAACGAGCCGTCCTGGCTGCGCTATATCGGCGATCGTGGCGTGCGCGACCTCGACGGCGCGCGCGACTACATCGCGAACGGCCCGCTGGCGATGTATGCGCGCCTCGGCTACGGGCTCTGGCTGGTGGAGCGGAAGGACGACGGCCTGCCGCTCGGGCAGTGCGGCCTACTGAAGCGGGACCGCCTCGAACACCCGGATATCGGGTTCGCCTTCGCCCCTGCCTACTGGGGCCAGGGCTATGCCCGCGAAGCAGCTGCGGCGACCCTGGACTACGGACATGGCGCACTCGGCATGGAGGAGATCCAGGCCATCACCTCGCTCGACAACGCGGCCTCGATAGGACTGCTGAGCGCGCTCGGCTTTGCCTATCAGCGCCAGATCGAGCTGGCCCCTGGCGACCCGGTTAAGCTGTTCTCACACAAGAACAATGCAGAGGAGCCCACATGATCGCCAATGTCTTCGTCGCCCTGGTCGCGCTGCTGCACATCTACTTCCTGATCCTGGAGATGTTCCTCTGGGATACGCCCTACGGCCGCAAGACCTTCAAGCTGACGCCCGAATTCTCGGCCGCCTCGAAGGCGCTGGCGGCGAACCAGGGCCTGTACAACGGCTTTCTCGCGGCGGGCCTGTTCTGGGGCCTGCTGCTGGGCCCGGCCGGACTGGCGATAAAGGTCTTCTTCCTCGGCTGCGTTATTGTCGCCGGCGTCTACGGCGCCGCGACGGTCGGCAAGAAAATCCTGTTCGTGCAGGCGCTGCCGGCCGCCATCGCTCTGGCGCTGGTGCTGCTGGCTTGATGCGGCGCGGTCGCTGGGCCGGTCTGGCGCTGCTGCTGTGTGCGGCCGGCCATGCCGCGTCGGACACCAGCGCCGAGGTGGCGCAACTGCTATCGCAGCTCGCCAGTTCCGGTTGCGAATTCCAGCGCAACGGCGAATGGCACGATGGCCCCGCCGCCCGCGCCCATCTGGAGCGGAAGTACGCCTACCTGCTGAAAAAGAACCTGGTCGCCAGCACCGAGGATTTCATCGAACGCGGGGCCAGCCGCAGCAGTGCCAGCGGCCAGCCCTACCAGGTCCGCTGCGGCGCCGAAACCAGCGCCAGCGGCGCCTGGTTGCGGGCGGCGCTGGCGCGGTTGCGCGCCCGGCGCTAGTGCAGGGCGTCTGACAGATCGTTAGCGCCTGGCGGCGTCTTTTGGCACGGCTCGGCGTTGCGCGGACTCGCGGTAGAGCCCGCTACCGCGTCCTCCGCGCGCCTTGATCCGCGCCAAAAGCCGCTCGCCATCCATCTAACGCTCCGTCAGACGCCCCGCACTAGCGCGCGGGTTTGCGGGCAGGCGGCCTTGCCTTCGCCGCAGGCTTCGGCTTCGGCTTGGCTTTCGCGACCGCCTTCCGGGCTTGCGGCTCGGGCGTCGGAGCGGGCGCCTTCACCGCCGGCGGCGCTGCAATGCCCACCGCCAGCTCAAGCTCAGTCAGGGCGTCGCGCGAGTAGACGGCGAGTCGCTGCAGGCTGGGAATCGCGTCGCGGCAGCCGAGGAAGCCCAGCGCAATGCGGTCGGAATAGCCGACCAGGGTGATGTTGAGGGCGTAACCGTCGAACAGGAAGGACACCGGGTACATGGCTTCGAGTTCGGCGCCCATCAGGTACAGCCGCTCCTTCGACAGCACCACGTTGGACACCACCACGTTGAAGAACGGCGGCATCTTCGGCAGCAGGCCAGTCATCTGCCCGAGCAGCAGCGGCGTGATGCCGAGCAGGGCGAACTGCATCTGCGCCTCGTAGGGCATGCCGCCGACCTCATCCTTGCCGCGCACGGTGACGCGGCGGATCAGTTCTAGCCGCGCTTTCGGATCATCGAGGTGGGTCCCCATCGGCACCACGAAGCCGGCGGCGGCGGTGCCCATCTGGCCGTCATTGCGCTTGAGCGCCATCGGCACCGAGGCCAGCAGGGGCTTGTCGGGCAGCGCCTGCAGCTCCAGCAGGTAGCGGCGGATGGTGCCGCCGACCACGGCCAGCATGACGTCGTTGGCGGTGGCTCCGGCGGCGGCGGCGATGGCCTTGATGCGCGGCAGCTCCAGGATCTGGGTGCCGAGGCGACGCTGCTGCGACACCGGCACGTTGAAGCGACTGCGCGGCGTCGACAGCGCGGCGCGGGCGCTGCTGTCCTCGCCCTGCAGCATCTTCGCCATGGTCTTGGCCAGCTCGCGCAGGCCGCGCGCCTGATCGGCGGCGGCAGCCACCGGCCGGCGCAGCGCCTCCCACCAGTTGCGCGGCTCGCGCTCCGGCCGTGGCGGCTTGGCGGCGAGGATCCAGGGGCCCGGGGTATCGCGATTGGCGGGGTCGCGTGATAGCCAGGTCTGCACCATGCGCATCGCGCCCATGCCGTCGATGGCGCAGTGGTGGGCCTTGAAGTAGAGCGCGAAGCGATTGCCCTCGAGGCCTTCAATCAGGTGGCATTCCCACAACGGCCGCGACAGATCGAGCGGATGTGAATGCAGGCGCGCCACCAGCTGGCCCAGCTCACGCTCGCCGCCGGGGAACGGCAGCGCCGAGTGCCGCAGGTGGTAGTCCATCTCCAGCGTCGCCTCGACCCAGGCCGGGGCGAGCTTGCCGCGCGCCAGCTTGTAGCCGAAGGGTTCGGGCATGAACGGCTTCTCGCGCATCCGCAGCATCAGCTTGCGCACGAAATCCGGCGGCGCGCCCTCTGGCAGGCGGAAGGTCATCATCGCGCCGACATGCATGGGCGTGCGCTTGGACTCCATGCGCAGGAAGGCGGCGTCAATCGGGCTCAGGTACTTCATGGCTCTCTCCTCGTTTGCGGCGATCCGTCGCCATGGGCCGCGGCCGCTTGTTCTGCCGCATACGGTGCATGAGTTTGGCTGGCCTCGCCAGTCAGCAGCTGCGGCGCCGGGGCGCCAATCCTGACGCTCTAATCAATTCGGGTGAGGTTGCGGTGGGGGGCGCTCACCTAGGGTGTAGGCGCATAAAAACAGACAGTCGAGATTGACTCGACCATAAGCGCATAAGAGGAGACAAACATGCGTGGAAGGCAGTCGCGAATTTCACTGCTGACGGTGCTGGCAGGGAGCCTTACCGTCGCCGGCGCAGCACGCGCCGGCAGTTTCGAGTTGTGGGGCACCGAGGGTGACTACAAGCTGACGACCAACTACGCCCTGGCGATGCGCACCAAGCATCCCGACCAGGCGCTGATCAATTCGCCGGTCGATCCGCTGGTGGCCGGCGGCCCGGTGACGGAAGGCCAGCTCGGGCCGGGTCAGCCGGCGCAGCCCGCCACCTTCAATCACACCGGCCTGCCCGCCGCCATCAACAGCGACGACGGCACCCGCAATTTCAAGCGCTATTCCCTGGTGCACAACCGCGCCTCGGCCTTTGGCGAAATGGAAGTGCGCCGGGGTGGCTTTGGCCTGGTGTTCAGCGGCGACGCCTTCGTCGACGCGGTGTACCGCTCCAAGAACGACAACGACTCGCCGGAAGTGGCGGGCCGCAACGTCAACACCATGGGCATCGCCGCCAACGAGTTCGTCGCCGAGGCACGCCATTACGACGGCCTGCGCGCGCGCCTGCTCGATGCCTACGCCTACCTCGACCATCAGTTCACCGACGAGATCGCGCTCAACCTGCGCGTCGGCCAGCAGGTGGTGGCCTGGGGCGAGAGCCTGTTCCTGCGCGGCATCGCGCTGTCGCAGGGCCGTGCCGACGCCACCCGCTCCTCGGTGCCCGGCGCCGAGATCAAGGAGTTGCTGCTGCCCGGCAGTCAGGTCGGCCTGCAGCTCTCGCTCAACGACCGCCTGACCCTGCTCGGCTATTACAAGCTGGACTTCGCTGCCACCGAGCTGTTCCCGCAGGGCGACTTCCTGTCGCCCGCCGACCTGATCGGCCCGGGCGGCACCTTCACCTATGGCTCGATCAACCCGGCCTACGGCGACGGCTGCGAAGGAATGTTGCCCGACCCGTTCCCGGAGTCGGTCAATGCGACCATCTGCGGCACCGGCCTGCCCGGCCCGCTGACCAATTCCCAGCCCTACATCTACGTCTACCGGGCCGAGGACATCAATCCCAGCGACTGGGGACAGTGGGGTACCGGCCTGAAGTTCGCCGCGACACCGCAGACCACCCTGGGCCTGTTCTTCCTGCGCTACGCCGACGCCAACCCGACGGTGCAGCTCAACACCGGTTTCGCGCCCTTCGGCGAGGACCCAGTGACCGGCACGCCGGTGACCACGCAGATCATCAACCAGTACGTGCCGACCACGTACAACGTCAAGTACTTCGGCAACATCCACCTGTACGGCAGCAGCTTCTCGACCACCATCGGGCCGCTCAATGTCGGCGGCGAGATCAACTACCACCAGGGCATCGATACCCAGGTGCAGGCGATCATCGCTGGCGTGCGCAGCCCGGTGTTCACCCGCGCCGACATCGGCCAGTTCCTGGTGTCGGCGATCTGGGCCGGCAACCCGCAGATGGTGTTCGACGATCTCGCCGTGGTGGCGGAAGCCGCCTATCACCACGTCTACTCGGTAGACGCCTTCGAGCCGCAACTGGGCATCGCCCCGGTCGGCGACGGCAAGCAACTGTTCGGCAACCGCAATTCCTGGGGCTACCAGACCCTGGCGCTCGGCACCCGCCGCAACGTGATGTCCGGCTGGGATCTCAAGGGCCAGTTCAGCTGGGGTGCGATCGGCCACGGCAATCCCTCGATCAGCGGCCAGTTCGGTCCCATCTACGGCGAGGGCGACATGCGCCTCGGCGTCGGCACCGGCCTGCAGTACCTGCAGAACTTCGAAGTCGGCGTCAGCTACCAGAAGTTCTTCGGCGACGCCGAGCGGGTGGTGCGCGGTAGCCCGCAGATCCTGCAGAACCCCTATGCCGACCGTGACTATGTGACGCTGAATTTCAAGTACAGCCTGTAAGACCAACAACCGCCCTCGCGACGGAACGCGAGGGAGCCCCTGGGCAACCAGGGGCTTTTACCCTACGGAGAGGAATGATGACTGGATCGTGGCTGCGGACAATTCTTTTGTTGTCCGCGATAGTGGTGGATGCGGGCCAGGCGGCCCGGGCCGGCTCGGCGGACCTCTGGGGCACCGACACCGAGTACAAGCTGACCTTCAACTACGCCGCCGGTGTGCGCACCAAGAAGCCGGATCAGCGGCTGATCAACGGGCCCATTGACCCGCTGGTGGCCGGCGCGCCTATCCTCAACCCGGTGCCGGGGCAGCCGGTGCAGGTCGCCGGCTTCACCCACACCGGCCTGCCCACCACCATCAACATCGACGACGGCAACCGCAACTTCCAGCAGTGGTCGATGGTGCACAACCGCCTGACCGCTTTCGGCGAGTTGCAGTTCAAGCGCGAGAGCTACGGCGCCATCTTCAGCGGCGACGCCTTCTACGACCAGGCCTACCGGCAGAAGAACGACAACGACTCGCCGGCGACCGTCAACACCATGGGCATCGCCAACAACCAGTTCACGCCGGAAACGCGGCATTACGACGGCCTGCGCATGCGCCTGCTCGATGCCTACGCCTACTTCGATCACAGCTTCACCGACGAGATCGCGCTCAACCTGCGCGTCGGCCAGCAGGTGGTGGCCTGGGGCGAGAGCCTGTTCCTGCGCGGCATCGCGCTGTCGCAGGGCCGCGCCGATGCCACCCGCTCCTCGGTGGCGGGCGCCGAAATCAAGGAACTGCTGCTGCCCACCAATCAGGTCGGCCTGCAGCTGTCGCTGAGCAACGCGCTGACCCTGCTCGGCTATTACAAGCTGGACTTCGCCGCCACCGAGCTGTTCCCCACCGGCGATTTCCTGTCGCCGGCCGACCTGATCGGCCCGGGCGCGACCTTCACCCACGGCTCGATCAACCCGGCCTACCTCGACGGCTGCCCCGGCCTGCTC
This sequence comes from Stagnimonas sp., assembly GCA_030696045.1. Taxonomy (GTDB): domain Bacteria; phylum Pseudomonadota; class Gammaproteobacteria; order Nevskiales; family Nevskiaceae; genus Stagnimonas. Next base: position 28,249 of record JAUYNO010000090.1, read on the forward strand.
GACCTCGGCACCTTCATCCCCGGCCTGCCGCTGGACCTGAGCGCGCTCTGCACCGTCGGCGGCGGCGAGGGTGGCCTGGGCGATGTGCTGCTCAATGCCGCGCCCAACATCTACGTCTACCGTGGCGAAGACATTAACCCGAGCAGCTACGGCCAGTACGGCGTCGGCCTGAAGGCGGCGGTCACCGACCTCACCACCCTGGGCTTCTTCCACCTGCGCTACGCCGACTCCAACCCGACGGTGCAGCTCAATCCGGGCTTCGCCTATGTCGGCACGGTCCCCGGCACCAACTTCGACATCACCACCGGACTGTTCAACCAGTACGTGCCGGTGACTTACAACATCAAGTACTTCGGCGGCATCAAGCTCTACGGCATGAGCTTCTCCAGCACCCTGGGGCCGCTCAATGTCGGTGGCGAGTTCAACTATCACCAGGGCATCGACACCCAGGTGCAGACCATCATCTCCGGCGTGCTCAGCCCGGTGTTCACCCGCGCCGACATCGGCCAGGTACTGCTGTCGGCGATCTATGCCGGCAATCCGGACTTCCTGGTCAATGACATCGCCGTGGTCGCCGAGACCGCCTACCACCACGTCTATTCGGTGGACGAGTTCGAGGCGCAGCCCGGCATCATTCCGGTCGGCGACGGCAAGCAGCTGTTCGGCAACCGCAACGCCTGGGGCTTCCAGACCCTGGTGCAGGGCACCACCCGCAATGTGCTCCCGGGCTGGGACCTGAAGAGCTCGATGACCTTCGGCGCCCTGGTCAAGGGAAATCCCTCCATCAGCGGCCAGTTCGGCCCGCTCTATGGCGAGGGCGACCAGCGCCTGGGCGTCGGCCTGGGCCTGCAATACCTGCAGAACTTCGAGGTCGGCATCAACTACCAGAAGTACTTCGGCAATGCCGACCGGGTGATGCGCGGCAGCCCGGTGGTGTTCCAGAACCCCTACGCCGACCGCGACTACATCGCCTTCAACATCAAGTACAACCTCCTCTGATTCGTGCACTTGCAGCGCCAAGGCCCTCGCTAATACCGGGGGCCTTTTCGCATGGCGCGGGAGCTACGGCATCCGAGGTAGGCCGCCGCCGCCGGCGAATGGCACCATGGGCGCCCTGGAGAACCGTCACCGATCCGAGGTTGCCGCAATGAGCACCGCATTCGACGCCGCCGAATTCCGCAAGGCCCTGGGCGCCTTCGCCACCGGCGTCACCATCATCACCACCAAGGCCGCCGACGGCAGCCTGGTCGGACTGACCGCCAACAGCTTCAATTCGGTGTCGCTGAATCCGCCCCTGGTGCTCTGGAGCCTGGCCGAAACCGCCGCCAGCCTGCCGGTGTTCCGGGAAGCCCCGCACTGGGCCGTGCACGTGCTGGCCAGCCACCAGGAAGAACTGTCGGGCCGCTTCGCCCGGCGCGGCATCGACAAGTTCGCCGGGCTCGACATCGAGACCGGCGTCGGCGGCGTGCCCTTACTGAAGGGCTGCACCGCGCGCTTCGAGTGCAAGAACGCCTTCCAGTACGAGGGCGGCGACCACATCATCTTCGTCGGCCAGGTGCTCGACTTCCAGCGCAGCGAATCCGCACCGCTGGTGTTCCACGGCGGCAAGTACGCCCACGCCACCCGCCGCGAGGCGCTCGACGCCAAGCCGCGCAGCGCGGCACTGTCCGGCAGCTTCAACGAAGGCTTTCTCGGCTATCTGCTCGGCCGCAGCCATTTCCAGTTCTTCGGCCAGATCCACACCCTGCTGGCCGAGCAGGGTTTGAGCGACGACGATTTCTACCTGCTGTCGACCCTGACGCTACGACCGCTGATCAGCACCGTCGAACTCGACGCCGGCCTGGCCGCCGTGCTGCGCCAGCCCAGCGCCAGCCGCCTGCCGGCCCTGGCCGAGCGCGGCCTGGTGGCGCAGCTGGCGATGACCGCCGAGAGCAGCCTGCCCGAGTACCGCCTGACCGATGCCGGCCGCGACACCGCGCTGCGGCTGATCTCGGCCGCCAAGGCGGTGGAGCTGGAGATACTGGAGCGCATGGGTGCGGAGGACGGCGCTATCCTCAAGTCGCTGCTGAAGCGCTTTCTCGGCGTGGTCGATCCGGACGCATCGGTGCTCTGGGATGATCCGACCCAGCTGGCGGGGAAGATTCCCGGGTCTGGCTGGGACAACTGATCCACGCCGGCACAGACCCTTTGGAGATCGTCACGCGTCCACTGTTCCCACTGCTCGCGCTTGCCTTGCACACGGTCAGCGGCTGTACCGTCGAGCAGATCTACGCTAGCGGCCAGCCCGCGCGCTTGAAGGACTGCGAGCGCCTGCCCAGCGCGGAACGCGAAGCCTGTCTGACACTGGAACGGGAAACCTATTCCGAGCGCGAGAAGCGGACGGCGCAATAAGCGGGCAGCGGCCGATGTGCGGATAACCGGCCTCCAGGGGACCGTCAGAATGAGCGTCGGCAAGAGCCGCCCTCTTGCCGACGCCGCCTCGGTGGCTTCTAATCAAACAAGCTCATCTGGCGACACGCCACCGGTGCCGGCCAAGGGAGCCGCACCGCCTTTCAAATCACACCGCTGCAAAGTCCGAGTTCTCGCCCGTTCCCGTCAAAGTCATTCGGTCCGGGAAGCCTGGCGCGACGATCAAGATCAGACTGGTTGTTGAGCGGCAGCGCATGCCCCGCCTGCCGCCGAGTGTCGAATCGGGGCCATGACAAATGGGAGTAGGGATGAACTGGTTTCTGGCAGCCCTCGGCAAGTACGCCAATTTTTCTGGCCGCGCGCAGCGCGCGGAATATTGGTATTTCGTCCTCTTCTACCTGCTCATCTACCTGGGCCTGATGATCGTCGACAGCCTCACCGGCACCTTCAGCGAGGCGATGGGCCTGGGTCTGACCAGCGGTCTTTTCACACTGGCCATGCTGCTGCCATCCATCGCAGTGGGAGTGCGCCGCCTGCACGACACCGACCGCAGCGGCTGGTGGTTGTTGATTGGCATCATTCCGCTGATCGGCGCCATCGTGCTGCTGGTCTTTGCCGTTCAGGACGGCACACCCGGAGCCAACCGCTACGGAGAGAATCCCAAGGAGCGGGTCAAGGAGAGCAGCGCCGCCGGCGCCTAGCCGTCCGCCGTCCGCCGTCCGCCAAGGACGGGAAGAGTTGCCCGAATTCCCGTTCAGCGCCGACATAGCGCCTCCAGCTTCACCACCCGGCAGTGCGGCTGCGGGTGCGCGCTGGCACCGACCCAGCGCAGCAGCATGCCGCCGTGCGCGTGGTGGTCGGTGTCGATGAAATTGCCGACGCCGATATCCTCGGCGGCGATCAGCAACGTCAGCGTGCCATCCGGATTGAGCCGGGCATCGTGCTTGTTGAGGTGCACGCGCCGATGCTGGCAGTCCAGCGATTCCAGCCAGTGATTGGCGAGCTGGAAGTTCCAGTAAGGGCAGTCGGGCACCTCGGTCTCGATCAGCAGGGCCTCGTCGGGCGCCAGCCGCCAGTAGCCGTGGTAGTAGCAGATCTTGGGATCGCCGCCGACGCGCATCGAGGCCGCGACGTAGGGCGCCGCCGCCAACTGGTTGGGATGCTGCGCCACCCAGGCCGCCCAGTCGGCCACCAGCTTGGCGGTGCCCTGCACGAAGGCCAGCGCGCGCGTCAGGCCGGCGTCCAGTGCCGCCGCTGACAAGACCGCCGGCGTGGGCGGCGCGCTCAGACACTCGATCTGCAATTCCGCGGCGGTCTCGGCCCGACGGTCGAGAAAGGTCTGGCGCACGATCAGCATGCTGGAGTCGGCGGCCATCGGCAGCCAGTTGCCGGGCTGCGGCCGGGTGCTCAACAGCAGCTCGAAGCGACCATCGGCTTCCATCTGTAGCTCGGTGGCTTCCCGCTCGCCGGTGGAAGCCATGGTGCCATCGATGGCGTAGCGGTTGGCCTTGGTGCCGAACGACAGATAGGCCACCGAGCCGCGCCGACCGCGCACCCGGTACTCGCGGTCACCGGCGATGGTGGCGTTGCAATAGAGGTTGTCCGGGTTGGGCAGGAACACCTTGATGGAGTCGTCCGAGGCCGCGTAGAACACTGGGAAGTCCGGGTCAGCGAACTCCAACATCATCTGCAGGCCCAGGCGCGCGTAGCGGCTGAGCAGGCGCCAGCCTTCGGCGCGGTCGAGCAGGCTGTCGGGCGCGTCGGCACGCAGGATGGTCTCGCCCGCGGCTTTCAGACCCTCGCAGTAGGCGGCCCAGCTCTCGCCCGTCATGACCCGCTCCAGTGCCGTGCTCATGGCAGCCTCAAAACATGCAGTACTGACTGGTCGGCGTCACGTCGATGCGGCTCATGTCGATGAAGCGGCCGACGCTGTCCATCATCGCCTTCAAATTCTTCTCGAACTTCGCCGGGTCGCCTTCGGCATCGAAGAACAGCTGCGGGTCGGTCATGGCGCCGGTGGGGAAGCTCTCTTCGACAATGGCGTCGATGGCGCGCGCACCCGGCGTCAGCGCGCGCACCACGCGGTTCTGCAGGTACTCGAAGTTGGACTGGGTCTCGACCGCGACCGTGGTGTGGCGGTTCTGCCAGAGGTCGAGAAAGTCCTCGTCGCCCAGGCCCGGCTTGCGCGGGAACAGCGCGATCTGCGCGAAGCCCTCGGTGCGCTGGCCGTGGCCGGAGGACTCGTGCTCGACATTCGGCAGCGGCACCGACTCGGTGACCAGATAGGCGTCGAAGCGCGCGGCCACGCCGGCAATGGCGGCATCCACCGGTGCGCGCAGAGCGGCGTTGGCACTGTGCAGCCAGACCTGCACCAGGGCCTGCACCGGCGGCTCGCTGTGTTTCTGGGCGATGGCGGCGGCGGGCGCGACGTGGTGGTCGGCGACGTTGATGCGCAGGCCACGCGCGCCGAGCGTCTTCAGGCGCGGCGCCAGGGTCTTGCGCAGGCGCGCGCCGAATTCCTCGATATCGACTGCGGGGTCGCGCCAGACGACGTAGATGACTTTTTCCATTGCGTGCTCCGGGTTCCAGCTTCTGGAACCCCTCCCCCCTCGCGGGGGAGGGGCAGGGGAGAGGGGGCGGCGCGCAGCGCCGTGGAAAACTTCGCTCATTCGGAAAGGTTGCAACGGCGGCTCACGCCGCCGCCCCCTCTCCCGGCCCTTCGGGGCGTTTGGCCTAAGCGGAACTGACTCAATGTCAGTTCCGACCCGAGCCAAACGCTCCCCCACGAGGGGGGAGGGGATAGATCACCCTACGGCATGTACATCCCGCCATTGGCGTCCAGCGCGGCACCAGTGACGGCGCTGGCGTAGTCCGAGACCAGGAACAACGCCGCGCGGGCGCATTCGTCGTCGGTGGGCATGCGGCCGAGCGGGATGCCGGCCTCGACCTGGCCTTTGAGCGTCTCCAGCGGAATCTTGTGCTCGCTGGCCTGCCATTCCATATAGCCCTGCACCGGCGCGCCCCACATCCAGCCCATGTGCACGGTGTTGACGCGGATGCCACTCGGCCCCAGCTCCTTGGCCAGCCATTTGCTGCTGTTGGCCAGCGCCGCCTTCGAAGCCGCGTAGCCGGCCTCGCCCAGCGGCGGCACCTGGCGCACGGCCATGGTGTTGATCATGACGATGGCGCCGGACTTCTGCGCCTTCATCTGCGGGATCAGGGCCTGGGTGATCTGCAGCGTGCCAATGAGGTTGGTGTTGATGACGTCCTTCCAGACTTCCAGGTTGGCGGTGGAGGCGTAGTCCATGTCGCCGTGGATGAAGGCGCTGTTGACCAGGGCATCGACGCGACCGAAGGTCTTCACCGCTTCCTTCGCCAGCCGCTCGCAGTCGGCGAGTTTGGTGATGTCGGTGATGAGCTTGAGCACCTTGCAGTTCGGGTTCACTTCCTTGACGCGCTTTTCGGCGTCGTCGAGCTTCTCGGCGCTGCGGGCGGCGGCCACCACGCCAGCGGCGCCTTCGCGCGCGGCTTCAATGGCGAGCTTCACGCCCAGGCCGGGGCCGATGCCGGATACCACGACGATCTTGTCCTTGAGCAGCATGTTGTTTCTCCTCTTCTGGGTTGGCTTGTTCTTGCTTGAAGCCCCTCCCCCTGGCGGGGAGGGGTTGGGGAGGGGGGCGGCTTCAGTGGAGTGCGGACTCCGGTGCCGAGTTACCCCCTCCCCTAACCCCTCCCCGCAAGGGGGAGGGGGATGTTCGCGCAGGGTTCAGACCTCGATGTACTTCTTTCGGTAGTCCGCGAAGTCACGCTTGAGCTGCTCGACGCTCAGGCCGAAGTCCTCGGGCTTGTAGTCGTGCGCGGCACGGCTGTCGCGGCTGTTCTTTTCCATCCAGGCCCGCATGGCCTGCTCGGCCTGCGGCGTGAGCGTCATGCCGAGGAAACCGTAGATGGCCTGCACCACGGCAAACGGCTGCTTCACGGTGTCGATGAAGCGCACATCGAAGAAGGGCGCGGGATTCTGTTCACGCACCGCCATGGTGTGGTGGAAGGCCTTCACCATCAGGTCGTTCCACTCGCGCCCGGCCGCCTTCGCATCCGGCGCCGCGCCGTAGATCGACCAGAGCGTGTGGATCATGCTGGCGATGGAGGGAATGGTATCCACCGGATCGCGGTGGGTCTGGATGATCTTCGCACCCGGAAACAGCTTGAGCAGCAGCCCCATGCGCAACAGATGGTGTGGTGCCTTCAGCACCCAGCGCTCGGCCGTCACGCCGCGCTGGCGCTTCTGCCACTGCAGGAACTGCAGCATCCGCTTGAGGTACTCGTAGGTCGGCGTCTCGTCGCTGCCGTGCAGCCAGTCCATGTAGCTCGGCAGGTTGGCATAGGCATTGAAGCTGGCGCGGAAGGAATGCTCCATCAGCATCACTTCCTCGTCGGCCTGGTCGGCATCCATCGGGTGGATGGCGAGCAGCTTGGGCATGGCCTCGACCATCACCTGCACCTCGCCGCGCGCACGCTCGATGCGCTGCACGGGCTCCAGCACGCTCTCGCCCGGGAAGGGTACCGGATAGCGCGACTCCCACCAGGGCATCGAATAGAAGCGGCTGTCGCAGGCGAGCACCCGCTGCAGCAGGGTGGTGCCGGTGCGCGGCAGGCCGACGATCACCACCGGGGCGGCGATCTGTTCCTGGGCGATTTCCGGGTGCTGCACGAACCAATGCTCAATGCGCAGGCGATTGACCAGCATCTCGACGATCTTCTGCTGCAGCAGGCCGCGACCGAAGTCAGACAGGTTCGCCTCGGTGTTGAGCGAGGCGCAGAGCCGCTCCAGGCCCGGGCGGTGATCGGGGAGGCCGAAGTGGCTGAGGCCACCGACCTGTTCAATGGCGGCGGCTTCCAGCGCCTCCGGGGATAGCGCGCTGGCGGTCATGGTGCGAACTCCTTGCGATAGTCGGCGAGCTTGAGCAGCCGCGTGCGGGGATGGATCTTTTCCTGCGCGCCCACCCAGCGGAAGCACCAGGTGCCCTCGTGATGGCCGGCGGTTTCCAGCCGGTTGGGGTGCCCGACATCCAGGTGCGAAAGCACCATGGTCAGGCTGCCGTCGGCGTTGAGCCTGGCCGAGTGCTGGTTGTGGCAGATGCGGTGATAGCGGTAGTCCAGCGATTCCATCCACCAGTTGCTGATCTGCAGGTTCCAGCAGCGGCAGTCCGGCACCCGCGGCAGCTCGATCAGCAGCACCTCGTCGGGGGCGAGCTGCCAGTAGGAGTGGTAGTAGAAGATGTTGGGGTCGCCGCCCACCCGCTGGCACAGCGCCTGATCGGCCGGCGGCAGCTGGTTGGGATGGGCGAGGTAGCTCTGCGCCCAGTTGGCGAACAGGGTCGCCGTGCCCTCGACGAAGCGCGCGGCATTACCCAGGCCCTGCTCGATGCGCTCCGACGACAGCGGCCGTGGCGCAACGCCGCTGCCGATGCGGGTGATGCTCATCAGCGCCGGCTGTTCGACTTTGCGGTCGTTGAAAGTCTGGCGGACGATCACCGCGTTGCTGGCCGGCTCGATGCGCAGCCAGTTGCCGACGCCGGGCGGGCGCTCGGCGCTGAGCAGGATCTCGAAGCGGCCCTCGGCGTCGGTGACCAGGCTGTTGGCGTCGATGAAGCCGGTCTGTTCCATCTTGCCGTCGGTCTCGTAGCCGCCCTTCTGGCTGCCGATGGTGAGATAGGCGACCGTGCCGCGCTGGCCCTGGATACGGTACTGGTTGGCGCCGTTGATCTTGGCGAACAGGTACTTGTTGTCGGGATTGTCGGCGCCGATCTTGCCGGTCTCGTGCGAGGGCAGGAAGAAGCCGGGGAAATCCGGATCGGCGAATTCCAGGTGCATTTCCAGGCCGATGCGCAGCAGCCGCGACAGATAGCGCCAGCCCTCGGCGCGGGTCAGCTCATCGGCGGGTGCTTCCGGCCGCAGCACCTGCTGGCCGGCGCGCTTGAGCGTGTCGCAGAACTCGTTCCAGACCTCACCGCTGATAACCCGGCCCTGCGCCTTGTCGTCGAGCGCCATCGCCCCTCTCCTCGTGCACACAGGCCTGCACGGTAGAGGTGGCGCGCGGTGGCGCCTTCACCTGTTTGAGGGAGATTGGTTTTATCCCCTCCCCCTTGCGGGGAGGGTTAGGGAGGGGGGCGCTTCCTTCAGAGCAAGTACTCCGATGCAACAGCCCCCTCCCCTACCCCTCCCCGCAAGGGGGAGGGAAAGAAAAGGATCACGCGCGGCCGACCACCCAGGAGCGCAGCGAGCGGATACGGTCGAGGAATTTGCTGGTCGGCGGCGGCGCCGCGCCGGGCGCCGGCTCGGGCTGCCTCTCGACCTCGTAGCGCTGGTGCAGGATCGGGTTCTGCGCCAGCCGCTGGTGCTGCTTGTGGGCGGAGTTGACGGTGATGCGGCAGGCGACGTCCTGGATCGGCTTGGTGATCAGCCGGTATATCTGCCCCTGGTTTATCAGCTCGATGGCGGCACCGGCATCGGCGCGCTCGGTCAGGATCACCGACACCAGTTCCGGGTGGTGCTGCTTGAGGGTGCCGATCAGCGATACCACGGGATGGTCCTGCACCCGGGTCTCGGAGATCACCACGCCGATGCGTTCCTGCTCCAGCCGATTGACGGCGTCGTCCATGCTGGTGGCACCGAACACCTTGTAGCTGTCGCCGAGGATGCTCTGGATGCGCCCGGCCATGTCGGGATCGTCGTCGAGCACCAGGATGCCGGGGGCGTCGTCATTGGCGGCCGCCATGCCGGTGATCGGCTCCGGCAGATTGCCCACCGCGAGGCTGGCCTTGGCGGCGGCGGCGGCATTGGCGACAGTGGTGGACAGCACCTCGTTGGACCAGGGCTTGTTGACGAAGCGGAAGATCTCGCCGTCGTTGACCGAGCCGATGATGGCATTGAGATCGGAGTAGCCGGTGAGCAGGATGCGCATCGCGTGCGGGTTCAGCTCGCGCGCAGCGCGCAGCAGCTCGATGCCGGTCATGCCGGGCATGCGCTGATCGCTGACGATCACGTCCACCGGCTGGCTCTTGAGCAGCTCCAGCGCCTGCGGCCCGCCTTCGGCGAAATAGACCTCGTAGCTGTTGCGGAACAGCATGCGCATGGTGGTGAGCACGCGCGGTTCGTCGTCGACGAACAGCACGCGGGGCTTGGCGGCAGGCAGGTTCATCAGATTTCTCTCAGGCGGCCAGCCGGGTTTCGGCCAGGCCCGCGCGCGGCTGGCGCTGCGGCAGGTGGATGGTGAAGCTGCTGCCGACGCCGACGGTGGAATCGACCTCGATGCGGCCGTTGTGCTCTTCGATGATGCGGAACACGATGGACAGGCCGAGGCCGGTGCCCTTGCCCACCGGCTTGGTGGTGAAGAAGGGCTCGAAGATGCGCTGCTTGGTCTCGTCGCTCATGCCGCTGCCGGTGTCCGTGATCCGGATGAACACGCCGCCGGCCTCGGTGCCGGTCATCACCGTGATCAGGCCTTCGCCATCAATGGCCTGGGCGGCATTGGTGAACAAGTTGAGGAAGACCTGGTTGAGCTGCGAGGGCGAGCACTCGATCTGCGGCGTCTCGCCGAACAGGCGCTCGACGGCGACGCGGTGCTTGAGTTGGTTATGGCAGATCTTCAACGCGGATTCGATGCCGGCGTTGACGTCGAACAGGTCGGCGCGCGAGCGGTCGACGCGCGAGAAGTCCTTGAGGCTCGATACCAGGTCGGCGATCTGGGCCAGGCCGTGGTCGGTGTCCTGCAGCAGGTTGTTCAGGTCCTCCATCATCTCGGCGGCGTTGATGTTTTGCCGCTGCTGGTCGGCCTCGGCCAAGGCCTGGGCGACTTCCTCGTCGCTGGCATTGGCGGCGGTCATCAGGCTCAGGGCCCGGTCCTGGGCGCTGCACAGCTCGCGGATGTCGCCGAGCGAGGTGCGGACGATCTCGGCATTGCTGCGGGCATAGCCCAGCGGCGTGTTGATCTCGTGCGCGACGCCGGCCACCATCTGGCCGAGCGAGGCCATCTTCTCCGACTGCACCAGCTGCGCCTGCGACTCGCGCAGCTCGCTGAGCGCGCCGCGCAGGTCCTTGGTGCGCTCCTGCACCTGCTCTTCCAGGTGTTCGTTGGCCTGATCCAGTTCGGAATAGCTGCGGCGCAGCCGCAGGCCGAGATAGGCCAGCACCAGCATCAGGCTCGCCGCGAAGGCGGCGAGGTAGAGCCGGTACTGGTTGGCGGCGGCGACCTGCACCCGGTACCAGCGGCTGTAGGCGGCTTCCACCGCCTGCAGCTGCGGGCCGGTCGGGCGGTTGAGGAAGTCCTTGAGCTTGTCGACCAGTTCGGTCTTGTCGGTAATCACCTCGTCGACCTTGCCGCGCAGGTCGGCGACGACCGCGCGATAGGACTCGGACTGGCCTTCGCCGTAGGAATCCAGGCGGTCCAGGATCTCGCGGATGGCGGCGATATTGATCGGCGAGGGCGTCACGCCGAAATTGATGATCTCGCCCTTGAGCTGCGACAGCGCCTGATCAATGTCGTCGCGGGCCGGGCCGGCGGCGGTGGTCAGCAGCTCGTTGGCGCGCGCCGGCACGGCGTCGAGGCCGGCGATCAGGCGCATGGTCAGGATGGAATTGCGCGCCTCGAAATCGAAGCCGAGACCGAACTTGCTCTCTACCGTGACGAAGAAGGTTTCCAGCGCGGCATCGAGCTCGCTGCTCAGGCCCTTCAGCCGCTGCGGCCCCTTGTCGAGCTTGTCGAGCGCCTCGCCCAGCTGCTGGGTGATGCGGGCGCGGTCGCCGGCCGAGTCGGCAATCGAGCTGGCGCGGGTCTGGGTGAAGCCGCGGTTGAGTTCGACGTCGAGATTGTTGACCGCACGGATATTGTCGAGTCGGGCCTGGTGCAGGCCGCTGTCCACGCTCTGGGTCATCTTCAGCAAAAAGGCCAGCACGCCGATGGCCATGCCCGCCGCCAGACCGGGCAGCAACAGTCGCAGATTCATCCTCACTCCTCTCCTTCGCCGGCCCGCTCTTGGGGAGGGTGGCCGACGTCACGCTGGTTGCTCGCGTCCCGGGGCCTGTGCTGATCAGAGCTGACCCGGTCGTCGTAATTTATGTACTTTGACGCAGGATTTACGAGTCAAACCTCCTACGCCTCGTCCACTTGAACGAGGTCAGCCGGACCAGTCTCAAGCCCGCCCACCCGCCCAGCTGCGCAGCGAGCGGATCCGGTCCAGCAGGCGCAGGGCCGGCGGCGGCGCGGCCGAGGGGGGCGGTGGCGCGGCGCGCTCGACCTGGTAGCGCTGGTGCAAGATCGGGTTCTGCGCCAGCCGCTGGTGCTGCTTGTGGGCGGAGTTGACGGTGAACCTGCAGGCAACGTCCTCTATCGGCATGGTGATCAGCCGGTAGATCTGCCCCTGGATGATCAACTCGATGGCGGCACCGGCGTCGGCGCGCTCGGTCAGGATCACCGACACCAGCTCCGGGTGGTGCTGCTTGAGAGTGCCGATCAGCGATACCACGGGGTGGTTCTGCACCCGGGTATCGGAAATCACCACGCCGATGTGCTCCTGCTCCAGGCGGAACACCGCCTCGTCCATGCTGCTGGCGCCGAACACCTTGTAGCTGTCGCCGAGGATGGCCTGAATCTTGGGCGCGACCCGGGGATCATCGTCCATCACCAGCACCCCGGGCGCGTCGGCGCCCGGCGCCGGCGCCGGCGGCTCCGGCTGCTGCGCCACTGCCTGGCTGGCCTTGGCGGCCTCGGCAGCGGCGGCGACGGTGGCCGCCAGCACGTCGTTGTCCCAGGGCTTGCTGACGAAGCGGAAGATCTCGCCCTCGTTCACCGAGCCGATGATGGAGTTGAGGTCGGAGTAGCCGGTCAGCAGGATGCGCATCGCGTGCGGATTCAGCTCGCGCGCCGCGCGCAGGAACTCGAAGCCGGACATGCCCGGCATGCGCTGGTCGCTGACGATCACGTCGACGCTCTGCGCGCCCAGGAACTCCAGGCCCTTGGCGCCGCTTTCGGCGAAGGACATCTCGTACTGGCCGCGGAACTGCATGCGCATGCTGGTCAGCACCCGCGGCTCGTCGTCGACGAACAGGACCCGCGACTTGGCGCTGGCGGTGCCGCCCAGGGTGGCGATGGTCATGGCGTGGTCCTAGGCCGCCAGCGCCGAGGCGGCGCCGGATTCGTTGGAGGCCTCGGCCTCGGCCAGGCGCGGCTGCAGCAGCGGCAGATGCACGCTGAAGGTGGTGCCCTTGCCGACCGTGGAGTCCACCGCGATGCGACCGCCGTGTTCCTCGATGATGCGGAACACGATGGACAGGCCCAAGCCGGTGCCCTGCCCGACCGGCTTGGTGGTGAAGAAGGGCTCGAAGATGCGCTGCTTCACCTCCTCGCTCATGCCGCAGCCGGTGTCGCTCACCCGCACCACCACCCCGCCCGGCTCGGCGGCGGTGCGGATGGTGATGTGGCCTTCGCCCTGGATCGCCTGCCCGGCGTTGTTGATGAGGTTGAGGAAGACCTGGTTGATCTGCGAGGGCGAGCACTCGATTTCCGGCAGCGTGCCGAACTCGCGGATCACCTCCACCCGGTTCTTCAGCTGGTTGTTGCAGATCTTGATCGCCGAGTCGATGCCGGCATTGAGGTCGAACACGTCGGTGCGCGAGCGGTCGACGCGCGAGAAGTCCTTGAGGCTGGAGACCAGGTCGGCGATCTGCACCAGGCCGTGGTCGGCGTCCAGCAGCAGGCTTTCGAGATCGCCCATCAGTTCGTCCGGGTTGAGCTCCTGGCGCTGCGCCTCGGCGACGGCGATGGCGCCGGCCACCTCCTCCTCGCTGGCGTTGGCGGCGTTGAGCAGGCTCAGCGCCCGGCCCTGGGACTCGCAGAGGCCACGAATCTCGCCCAGGGTGTTGCGAACGATACGGGCATTGCCACGGGCATAGCCCAGCGGCGTGTTGATCTCGTGCGCGACGCCGGCCACCATCTGGCCGAGCGAGGCCATCTTCTCCGACTGCACCAGCTGCGCCTGCGACTCGCGCAGCTCGCTGAGCGCGCCACGCAGGTCCTTGGTGCGCTCCTGCACCTGCGATTCCAGGGTGCGGTTGGCATGGGTCAGACCGGCGTTGGCCTGATCCAGCGCGCCATAGCTCTGGCGCAGGCGGAAGCCCAGGAAGGCCAGCGCCAGCAACAGCGCGCCGGTGTAGACCACCAGGATCGTACGGTAGCTGTTGGTGGCGTCGATCTCGCCCTGGTACCAGGCCTGGTAGGCCTGCTCGACCGCTTCCAACTGCGGGCCGGTCGGCAGGTTGAGGAAGCCGCGCAGCTTCTGCACCAGATCGGTCTTGTCGGTGATCACGCTCTGGATCAGGGTCTGCATGCTGGCCACGGCCTTGCCGTAGCCGGGCGTCGCCGCACCGCCGCCGTAGCCGGCCAGCCGCGCCAGGCCGGCCTTGACCGTCTCGGTGTTGGTGGCGGTGGGGACGACCGCTAGGTTGACCACCGCATTAACCAGATCCTTGAGCACGGCGCCGACCGTGCCGCGCTGCTCCACCGGGGTCTCGCGCAGCACCCAGTCGGAATACGGCAGCAGGGCGTTGAGGTTGTTGATCAGCCGCTGGGTCAGCAGGCTGTCGCCAGCCTGGAACTCGAAGCCGAGCCGGAACTTCGATTCCACGGTTTCCATGAAGGCATCGAGCGCCGTATCGAGTTCCGGACTGAAGCCGCGCAGGGCATACGGGCCGTTCTCCAGTTCGTGCAGGGCCGCGCCCAGCTTGTCGTTGATCTCCTTGGTGCCGTCGCTGTCGGTGCTGCCGCTACCCGCCAGGGTCTGGGTGAAGGCGCGGTTCAGGTCCACGTCCAGGTTGTTGACGGCGCGGATCGCCGCCAGCCGGCTCTGGTGCTGCTGCTGATCGACACTCAGCGACATTCGCGACAGGAACACCAAGAGGCCGATGGCCAGTACCGCGACGACGGCCACGGTCTGCCACAGGCCCAACTCCCGCTCCCGGTTCTTCTTGACTGCCATATCCGCCCCTCAAGTCTGTTTGCGCCATATCGTCGCGCCGGGAACCCGAATCGCGGACCGCCAAAAGGACGGTCCAAAACGGGACTGCGGCTGACGGCTTTGTCAGTGTTCAGCAAAAACTCCGCCAAACGAGGGATTCGGCCGGGCCGGGTTCCCCGCAGATTGGGCGGTAATCGAATGTCCAGAGACTAACGCCGTGACGACCGTCGAACTCGAACAACGCCTGCAAGCCCTTGAAGACATTGATGCTATTCGCAGTCTGAAAGCCCATTACCTGGCCTGTTGCGACGCCAAGGACCCGCTCGGCATGCGCGCCTGCTTCGCGGATGGGCCGGTGGCGATCGACTACGGCGTGGTCGGCAAGTTCGAATCCGCCGAGCCGCTGGTGGAAATTTTCAAGCAGATCGGCTGCCACCCGCACATGGTGGAGATGCATCACGGCGTCAATCCGCGCATCAAGCTGCTAGGCCCGGGCAAGGCCGAGGGCCTCTGGGGTCTGCACTACCAGCTGATCAATACCAACGACAACACCCTGACCCAGCTCGGCGCCTATTACGAGGACGCCTATGTGAAGACAGCGGCCGGCTGGAAGATCAGCGCCACCAAGTGCGTGGTGACCTCCACCCTGGTGCTGAAGCTGGGCGCGGAGGCCACGGCGGCGCTGGTAATCGGGCGTGTTGCCGCCGGCTGACGTATCGTTGTTGCCCCTTTTTCAGCCTGGACTTTCCCACCATGAACGCCCGCGTCCCGCCCCCGAACGCCGCCTATGTGTCGCCCTGGATGGACTCCGATCTGGAGCTGTTCCGCGACAACGTCTCCCGTTTCGTTGAAACCGAAGTGGTGCCGCACGACGAACACTGGCGCAAGCAGAACCACGTCGGCCACGAGATCTGGCGCAAGATGGGCGAGCAGGGCTTCCTCTGCCTCGACATCCCGGCCGAATACGGCGGCGCCGGCGGCGACTTCCGCCACGAGGCGGTGGTGTACGAAGAACTGCTGCGCCGTGGCGTGTCCGGGTTTGGACAGGGCGTGCACTCGATTGCCGCCCACTACGTGCTCAACCACGGCACCGAGGAACAGAAGCACCAGTTCCTGCCGCGCCTGGCCAGCGGCCAGCTGGTCGGTGCCATCGCCATGACCGAGCCAGGCGCCGGCTCCGACCTGCAGGGCGTGCGCACCAAGGCCGAACTCGACGGCGACCACTATGTCGTCAACGGCTCCAAGATCTTCATCACCAACGGCTACCTGGCCGAGTTCCTGATCCTGGTCGCGCGCACCAATACGACGCCCGGCGCCAAGGGCCTGTCGATCCTGCTGGTCGAGACCAAGGACCTGCCCGGCTATCGCTGCGGTCGCATCCTCGACAAGATGGGCATGAAGGCGCAGGACACCGCCGAGCTGTTCTTCGAGAACGTGCGGGTGCCGGCCGCCAATGTGCTGGGCGGCAGCGGCGGCGAAGGCCGTGGTTTCATCCAGCTGATGAGCGACCTGCCCTACGAGCGCGCCATCGTCGCCCTCGGCGGCGTCGCCGCGATGGAAGGCGCAGTGGCCGAGACCGTGAAGTACGTGAAGGAGCGCAAGGCCTTCGGCAAGACCGTCGCCGAGTTCCAGAACACCAAGTACAAGCTCGCCGAGTGCGCCACCATCACCCGCGTCGCGCGCACCTTCATTGACCGCTGCATCCAGGACGTGGTCGACGGCAAGCTCGATACCGCCACCGCCTCGATGGCCAAGTACTGGATCACCGACATGCAGCAGCAGGTGATCGACGAGTGCGTGCAGCTGCACGGCGGCTACGGCTACATGAACGAGTACCTGGTCACCCGCATGTTCGCCGACGCCCGCGTGCAGCGCATCTACGGCGGCACCAACGAGATCATGAAGGAGTTGATTTCGCGCAGCGTGCTTGGGTGAGGCGACGCGCTTTCGCGAGCACTGCTCGCGGCGGCGCCGAACGCCCGGACATGGATGTCCGGGCCGGGGGTCGGAATAGTCGCGAGGTCGCGCCAGGGACGGCCTCGCTGAACTCCCTCCAACGGGGCCGGCATGGCTGATGCAACCCTGGCCGGTTTCGAGTCGCTGCCCTCGGCAGCGTCACAGCGTGAGCGCCACCGCCGCGACTGGATCGGCTACCTGGCGATCTCGCTGGGCACCTTCATCGCCATTCTCGACATCCAGATCGTCGCCAGCTCGATCAACCAGATCCAGGCCGGGCTGTCGGCCAGCGCCGACGAGATCCAGTGGGTGCAAACCGCCTACCTGATCGCCGAGGTGATCGCGATTCCGCTGTCCGGCTATCTGTCGCGACTGCTGTCGACCCGGGTCTACTTCAGCCTCGCCGCCGCCGGTTTCACGGTGGCCAGCGTGCTCTGCGCCTGCGCCTGGAACCTGGAGTCGATGATCGTGTTCCGCGTCATCCAGGGCTTCCTCGGCGGCGGCATGATCCCGGCGTCCTTCGCCGCCATGTTCCTGATGTTCCCGGAACCGGAGCGGCGTCATGCGCCGCAGCTGGTCGGCGGCCTGCTGGCCATCCTCGCGCCTTCGCTGGGGCCTACCTTCGGCGGCTACATCACCGGCATCGCCAGCTGGCACTGGCTGTTCCTGATCAACATCGTCCCCGGCGCGCTGTGCGCCTGGGGGGTGTGGAGCAACGTCGACCACGACCGGCCCGAGCCCGGCGTGTTCGCCCGCACCGACTGGCCCGGCCTGCTGTTCATGGCCGCCTTCCTCGGCGGACTCACCTACGCGCTGGACGAAGGGCCGCGGGTGGACTGGTTCGCCGACCGGGGCGTGGCGTTCGGCGCCCTGCTCGCCAGCGGCGGCGGGCTGCTGTTCTTCTGGCGCATGTTCAGCACCGACCATCCCATCGTCGACCTGCATGCCTTCCGCAACCGCAACTTCGCGCTCTGCTGCCTGGTCTCGGCGGTGATGGGCATCAGCATCTTCACCCTCAACTACCTCACGCCGCTGTTCCTCGGCCGGGTGCGCGGCTACGACTCGCTGCAGATCGGCGAGGTGCTGATGGTGCAGGGCTGCGCCATGTTCCTGGCCGCGCCCCTGGTCGCGAAGCTGTCGCGGGTGCTGGATCCGCGCCTGGTGATCGGCCTCGGCGCCGGCCTGGTCGCCGCCGGCTCCTGGAGCAATGGCCAGATGACGGCCGACTGGGGGCATGCGCAGTTCGTCCTGCCGCAGGCCCTGCGCGGCGTCGGAATGATCCTCGCCTTCATTCCCATGACCCAGCTGGCGCTGGGCACGCTGCCGCCGCAGGAGGTCAAGAACGCCAGCGGCCTGTACATGCTGATGCGCAACATCGGCGGCGCCATCGGCCTGGCCTCGGTCGCCACTCTGCTCAACGACCGGCTCTGGCTGCATTGGCAGTCGCTGGCCGTGGCGCTGCGGCCGGACCGCGCCGCGGTGCGCGATTTTCTCGACCAGGCCGGCGCCACCCTGCCCGACGGCGCGGGCCTGGAAATGCTGTCCCGCCTGGCGCAGCGGCAGGCGCTGACCATGGCCTACAACGACATGTACCTGCTGCTGGCCCTGGCCGTGGCGCTGACACTGCTGCTGATTCCGCTGATCGCCAAACCGCGGAACCCGGCGGCCGGAGCCGAGATGGCGCACTGATTAACTCCTCTCTCCCCTCGTGGGAGAGAGGTCGGGAGAGAGGGGGGCGCGGCGCAGCCGCGTGCTGGTTGGTTGCAGGTTGAAACACCCCCTCTCCCCTACCCCTCTCCCACAAGGGGAGAGGGGAAACATTCTGGAAGGGACGTGTCGTAAGTACTCGCCGCGAAGATTTATCGGAGGAGCAATGAACCCCATAAAGCCGGGCGCAATGATCGCCCTGCTGGCCCTTGTCGCAGCCCCCGCATGGGCCGCCGCGACGGCCGCACAGATCGCCGAACTGGGCGGGCCGAAACTGACTTGCACCGGCGCCGAACGCGCCGGCAGCAAGAGCGGCGTCGCGCCCTACAGCGGCAAGTGGCTGGATGGCTGGCCCGGCATGCGGAGCACCGAGGGCTACGATCCCGGTCCCTATGCCGACGAGCCGCCGCTCTACACCGTCACCGCCGACAACATGGCGCAGTACGCGGCCCTGCTCAGCGAGGGCCAGAAGGCGCTGCTGACCAAGTATCCGAAACATTTCCGGATGCCGGTCTACCCCAGCCACCGCGACTTCCGCTTTCCCGACGAGGCCTGCGCCCAGACCCGCGCCAACCTCGCCAGCGCGACACTGAAGAACGAGGGCCTGGAGCTGGCGGGACTGAAGGGCGGCATACCCTTCGCCTTCCCCGGCAATGGCCTGGAGGCGATCTGGAACCTGATCGCCACCCGCCACGTCTGGAACGAGACCGCCACCGTCGACACCGCCGACGTCTTCCCGAACGGCAGCATCGCCTGGGGCAAGATGAAGTACCTCACCCTCGCGCCCGGCGCCGAGCCCGGTTTCCAGGGCCCGCTGAAGGACAACATCGGCGCCTACTTCCTGTCGACGATGCTGCTGCCGGCGCGTGACAAGGGCAACATCGGCGTCGGCTACCAGCCCTTCAACTTCAAGGATGGCAGCACCCATGTCTGGGCCTACAACCCGGGCACCCGGCGGGTGCGGCAGGCGCCGGACATCGCCTTCGACTACGCCATCCCGCCCTCGGGCCTGCGCACGGTCGACGACGATCACCTGTTCAATGGCTCGCCCGAGCGCTACAGCTGGAAGCTGGTCGGCAAACGGGAACTGCTGATCCCCTACCACAACTTCCGCGTCAACGACCCGGCGCTCAAGTACAAGGACCTGCTCACGCCCTACACGCTCAACCCCGACTACATGCGCTACGAGCTGCACCGGGTCTGGGTGATCGAGGCGACGCTGAAGAAGGGCCTGCGCCATATCTACGGCCGGCGGACGATCTACGCCGACGAGGACAGCTGGCTGGGGCACTGGGCCGATAACTACGACACCCGGGGCCAGCTCTGGCGCACCGCCTACGTCAACTATCGCTATGCGCCGAACGCGCAGGCCTTCCATCGCGGCGTCTCGGTCTACCACGACCTCAATGCCGAGGCCTACGAGGCCGGTTACCTGGTCAACGAGGCCGGCAAGAACTGGTGGCGGCTGAACCGCAGCGACCTCACCCCGCAGATGTTCAACCCCAATGCCGCCGCGCGCGGCGGTCACTAACAAGGAGCGAAACATGCCCCTGAGTCCCGAACAGCTCGGCGCCCGCGCCGAGGCCCTGAAGCAAGCCTTCGTCGAGGCCGCGCGCCGCAACGAATGGGCCTGGATCGCCGACGCCTTCTACGCGCCGGACTGCGAGTACCTCTGCGAATACGCCGGCACCATGCGCGTGTTCGCGAAGAACCGCGACGAGATCCGCGCCACCCACTACGGCCGCGACATGATGGTCGGCTGGGAGGGCTGGAGCTTTCCCATCGAGCGCTACACCACCCACGGCAACCAGATCATCACCCACTGGTGGAACCGCGGCCCGGGACTCAGACCCGATGGCAGCCACTACCAGACGCCGGGCGTGTCCTTCATCACCGTCGGCGACGACGGGATGTTCAGCTACCAGCTCGACCTGTTCGATCTGGCGCACCAGATGAAGCTCTGCGACGAGCTGGGGGCCGCCGGCCTGCTGTCGCCGACGCTGAAGGCGAACTGGGTGGTGCCGACCAAGCGGCGGCTGATCGTGCAGCTGAGCCAGGGGTTGCCCGCGGAGTAGCCTAGCCTGGCCGGCTGTCTCAGCCCTTCGCACCGGCGCATGGAATGCGCCCTACGAGGGTTTGAGCCGCCAGCAAGGCGAAGGCTCCTCTCCCGCGAAGGGAGAGGGGGAAGGCAATGGCGCTTCAGACCGCGAGCAGGATGCCGCGCTTTTCGAGCAGGGCGATCACGGCGGCGACTTCCTCATCGAGGCTCATCTCGGCGGTCTTCAGCACCAGCTCGGGCTGTTCCGGCGCTTCGTAAGGGTCGCTGATACCGGTGAAATTCTTGATCTCGCCGGCGCGCGCCTTCTTGTACAAGCCCTTCGGATCGCGTTTCTCGGCCTCGCCCAGCGGGCAGTCGACGTAGACCTCGATGAACTCCATGCCGGCCTGCTCGTGCAGGGCACGGGCGCCGTCGCGGTCGGCGCGGTAGGGGCTGATGAAACTGGTCAGGGCCAGCACCCCGGTGTCGACGAACAGCTTGGCGATCTCGCCGATGCGGCGGATGTTCTCGGTGCGGTCTTCGGCGGTGAAGCCGAGGTTCTTGTTGATACCGAGACGGATGTTGTCGCCGTCGAGCCGGTAGCAAAGCCGGCCGCGCTTGGCCAGCTCCTTCTCCAGCGCCACCGCGACGGTGCTCTTGCCGCTGCCGGACAGGCCGGTGAACCAGAGGGTGGCGCCCTTCTGGCCGAGGATGCGGTAGCGGTCGGTGCGGGAAACTTCGCCGTCGTGCCAGACGACGTTGGTGGCTTTGACTGCGGTCATTTCTTGAAGGCGCTGGTGATTTTGAGGATGCCGCCGATGAAGTTCAGCACGGCGTCCGGCATTTTGACACCCTTGTTGAGCATCCAGCCAATCGCTTCCTTGTACTTGTCGGAATACGGCGGAAACATCATGTCGGGATCGCCGATGCCGGGGCCGTCCTCGACCACGGCGCGCTGGTTGGAGCATTCCAGGAAGCTGTAGTGGCCGCCTATGCGGCCGATGCCGCTGGAATTCACCCCGCCGAACGGCAGATGGGCATTGGTGCCGGACTGGATCAGGTTGTGGTTGACCACGGTGCTGCCGGCAGTGGTGTTCGCCAGCCAGAAATCGATGGCCTCGCGCTCCTTGGCGAAGATGTAGGTGCCCAGCGGCTTCGGCCGGGTCCGAATCTCGGCGACGGCCGCCTCGCGCTGCTTGAACGGGACCACGCAGATGATCGGCCCGAAGATTTCCTCGGTCATGATCCGCATCGTGTTGTTGACGTTGGAAAGCACGGTCGGGGCGATGAACAGGTCCTCGCCATCGGTCTCGCCGCCGGACTCGACCACCGCGCCCTTGGCGATGGCATCGTCCAGCAGGCCCTTGATGCGGTCGAAGTGGCGGCGGTTGACGATGCGCGGCAGCTCGGCCGACTGCTGGAAGCCGGCGCCGCTGGCGTTGTACTGGGCCTTCATCGAGCCCGACAGCGCCTCGATGAAGGGCCGCTGCACCGACTCGTGCACCAGGGCGTAGTCGGGCGCCAGGCAGACCTGGCCGCAGTTGGCGACCCGGCCCCAGGAAATCTTCTTGCCGGCTTCGGCGATATCGGCGCTGGCGTCGATGATGACCGGGTTCTTGCCACCCATCTCCAGGGTGATGGAGGCGAAGTGCTCGGCCGCCGCCTTCATCACCAGCCGGCCAACCGCATGGCCGCCGATGAAGAAGATGTGGTTGAACGGCAGCGTGAGGGCCTCCTGCGCGACCTCGGGGCCGCCCTGCACCACCGCGAACTCGTCGTCCGGAAACACCTTGGCGACGATGTCGGCCAGCACCTGGGCCGAGTGCGGTGCCAGCTCGCTGGGCTTGAGCATCATGGTGCAGCCGGCGGCGATGGCGCCCATCAGCGGCACCAGGCCAATCGCAATCGGCGCATTCCAGGTCGCGAGGTTCAGCACCACGCCCTTGGGCTCGTACTGCACGTAGCACTTCTTGCCCAGGGTCATCAGGGTGCCCTGGATCTTTCCCGGCTCCATCCAGCCCCTGAGGTGCTGGGCCATGAACTCGGCCTCGCCCTTCACCATCAGCAGCTGGGCGTCGAGATCGGTATCGGTGAGGCGCAGCTCCTTCTTGCCGGCTTCGAGGATCGCCGGGCGGGCATCGAGCGTGGCCTTGAGCAGCTTCAGCAGCTTGTCGGCGCGCTGTTCGGCGGTGGTGGCGCGGATCGCCGGGGCCTTGGCGGCAAGGCGGTCGAACTGGCGGCGCAGCGCGGTCGGCGGGGTGACGGGAGCGTTCATCGATTCTTCTCTCTCTTCGCTCCCTCCCCCGCAAGCGGGGGAGGGCTGGGGTGGGGGCGATCTTTACGACTTGTACGAGGGAATCTTGAAAGCCGAGCGCATCACCGCTTCGAGCTGGCTATCGGACAGCAGGCGCCGCATCAGGCCCATGGGCTTGACGTCCTTGCCCAGCAGCTCCATCGGCGCCCACTTCTTCTTGTCGAGGATCTTCAGCGTGCCGGCCAGCGCCTGCTCGGGCGTGGCGCCGCTCTTTTCCAGCATGTCCGGCATCACCTGCTCCATCACCTTCTGCAGGTAGGGGTCGTAGACCTTGCGGATCGCCTCGGGCTGCATCGCCCAGGTCTTCTTGGTGTTGGCGTGGGCATTGGCTGACATTGCGGTGAGCACACCGCCCGGAATGATCGAGGTGACCTGAATGCCAAACGGCGCCAGTTCGTGGCGCAGGGTCAGGGTCATGCCGTGGATGGCGTGCTTGGTCATGTTGTAGACGCCGGCACCCACCGGGTTGGCAATGATCGCGCCCGAACTGTAGTTGGCGATGCGCGAGCCCGGCGCATTGCGGCGCAGCATGGGCAGGAAGGCCTGCACCACCCGCAGTTGGCCGAACAGGTTGATCTGGAACAGGCGCTCGGCCTGCGCCAGATCAGCACCTTCGACAACCCCGACGGCAATGTTGGCGACGCCGGCGACATTCATCAGCAGGTCGATGCCCTCGCCCGCCAGCGCCTTGTCGACGAACTCGGCGCTGCGACGGACGGACTCCGTGTTCGAGACGTCCTGATCGACGATGGTGACGAGATCGCTGTTGGCGAGATCGGTAGGCGCCCCCGGCAGCACGCCGGCAAAGACCCGCCAGCCGCGCGCCGACAGCGCCTTTACCAGCAGGTTGGCCTGGCCAATGTTGGCGCCGGTGATGAATGCGGTTTTCACGAGAACAAACCCCTTACATGAAAACGGGGCGGCATCTGTTCGCCGCCCCGCTTGAAAACACCAGACTCAATGCCCGCCGCGCGCCGCCGCTTCCGGGCTGAACTGCGAGGGCTTCAGCGGCTGGTTGATGCGCCACCAGTCCTTGCCACGCTCGTTCACCAGATAGCCGGCCTCGTAGGCGCCGGAGGTCAGGTCGTGATAGATCGAGGCGCCGCGATGGAAGGCACTCGATTCCTGCGAGTAGAAGTAGTTGATGAAGTTGGCGCGCCAGAGCTGGCCGCGACCGTCGTAGGCATCGGTCCAGATCGTGCCCCAGGTGTCCTCGTCCATGTACAGCGTGCGGCGGCTGTAGATGTGGCGCACGCCCTTCTTGAGATTGCCTTCCAGCACCCAGACCCGGTGCAGCTCGTAGCGAATGTAGTCGGGGTTGATGGTGTCGGGCTTGATGAGGTCCTTGTACTTCACCGCCGGGTCGTTGACCTTGAAGTTGTGGTACGGGACATAGACTTCCTTCTTGCCGATCAGCTTCCAGGTGTAGCGCTCGGGCGAGCCGTTGAAGCCGTAGTCGTCATCCACCGTGCGCAGGCCGGCCGGCGGCACCGGATAGTCGAAGCCGACCGCGGGCGCCTGGCGCACGCGGCGGATGCCGGGGCTGTACTGCCAGGACGCGGTGGCGTCCTTGGTGAAGTCGTTGGGCTGGTAGCCGACGGCGGTGAAGCCCTTGTCGCGCTCCGGCAGCAGGTAGCTGGAGAAGAAGTAGGAGTTGATCTTGTCCTGGTACGAGCCCCGCTTGGTCGCGCTGTTGCTGGGGTTGTAGGTCATGAACTTGTTGCGACCCCAGGCGATGCTGCCGTTGGCATAGACATCGGCGATATCGGTCACCGCCTGCTCGGTTTCGGCGCGATAGGGGTTGATGCCGTTCCAGATCGCTTCCAGGCCCGTGGTCGGGAACGGGAAGGCAATGGCGCCGGTGACGCCCTGGATGCCCAGGCCATCGTGCACCACCTCGGCGGTGACGGCGTTCTTCTTGATGATGTCGCAGACCCAGGGCGGGTTGCCGAAGTCACGATGGGTCTCGTAGACGTTCATGCGGAACGACTTCGGGTACTTCTTCAACAGCGCCTTCTGGCCTTCCGACATCTTGTCGGCGTACTGGCTGAAGTTGTCGCTGGTGATGGTGAACTTCGGCTTTTCCGCCGCATAGGGGCCGGGCTCGTAGCCGTAGGGCTTGGTCTGCCCCGGCCAGGTGCCGACGTACTTGCCGCTGTAGGCGGGGATGCCGCTGGCGCTGCCGGCGCGCTCGGCGCCGATGCAGGTGTACTTGGGGCCATCGAGTTCAGCGGCCTTCTGCGCGCTGACCTTGGCGAACGCCGCCGGGGCGGGCAGCGCGAACGCCGCCGCCAACAGACAAAGTTTCAGCGCGACGTTGTTCGTCGTTTTCATTACCGTGACTCCTCCGGTTCTGGTTATATGGATCGTAGGCGCAAGCCGCGCTAGCGCCTCGTCCAAACCGAGTATGCCCCTGTTGCCAGCGCGGCAACGACAAGAGTTAGCGGTAGTTCTTCAGCAGCGCGATGGCCGCCTGGGTCTCTTCGTCGGCCTTCTTCACCATGTCGCCGACCACCATCTTCTCGATGGTGCCGCCCACCAGCGGGATCTTGGACTTGACCTCCCACTGATAGCTCACCACGCAGTCCTTGCCCTCGTCCTTCATGGAAGTGACACAGGACATCTCCAGCGGCATGCCCTTCAGCTCCACCACGACCTTGCCGGTCTTGCTGGCCAGGTCCCAGCTTTCCTCGTTGATCACGGTCGACTCCGGCGCGTTCTTGCCCATGCCCGGCAGGGACACCGGCACCTTGCGCTCGATCTTGATGCTGAAGCTCTTCTTGCCATCGCCGCCCGTGCCCAGCACCTGGTACTTGCCGGCGTAGCCCATGCCGTCGAGCTTCTCGGTGTGGAAGGTCTTGTCGGCGAACATCTTCATCACCACCGCCGAGGACGCGGGGTAGCGGGCTTTCATTTCGTGTTTCATGGTTTTCTCGGTGAGCCTGCGCTTATTCCTGAACCTCGAACGACTCCTTCGGCGAACCGCACTCGGGGCAGACCCAGTCCTCCGGCAAGGCGGAGAACTTGGTGCCCGCTGCAATGCCGTGCGCCGGCATGCCGACCGCCTCGTCATAGACGAAGCCACAGATGATGCAAATCCATTTCTGCATGGGTGGTCCTTTAGGCCGCTTGCTGTAGGGAAGACGAAGATCGATTGGTGCGCACCATCAGCCGGTTGATGCGGCGCGCGTTGTGGTGCTGGTAGTCGTAGTCCAGCTCGCCGGTGCCGTCGAGCAGTTCGGCATCGGGGAAGCGCTTGATGAATTCCTGGATCATCAGGCCGCCCTGCACCCGCACCAAGTAGGTGCCGATGCAGAAATGCGCGCCGGCGCCGAACACCAGGTTGCCATCGAGCCGGCGCTGCAGGTCGAGCCGGTCCCAGTCCGGGTACTTGGCCGGGTCCAGCCAGGCGGCGCTGATGTTGACGCCGACCGCCTGGCCCTTCTTGATGAACTGGCCGTGGAACTCGATGTCCTCGGTGGCGAAGCGGAAGAACGGCACCTTGCCGAACGAGCCCCAGCGCAGCAGCTCGATGATGGCGTTCTCCATCAGCTGCGGCTGGCGCTTGAGCAGCTCGTACTGGTCGAGATTGCTGAGCAGGCCGAGGATGGCGAAGGTGTGCAGGTCGGTGGCGGTGTCGGAACCCGCCGTAATCAGCGCGAACAGCACCGACAGGATCTCGTAGTCGTCGAGCTTTTCGCCGTTGTCGCTGGCGCCGACCAGGCTGCCGAGGAAGTCCTCGCCCGGATGCGGCAGCGCACGGCGCTCGGCGATCTGCGCCTTGAAATAGGCGAAGCCCGGCTTGGTCAGCTCCACCGAGGCCTCGCGCTCCTTGGCGGAGATATTGATGCGGGTGGCCTTGATGATGTTGACCGCGAACTCGTGGAAGAACTCTTCCTTGTCGGTCGGCACCCCGACCATGCGCGAGATCGCCCGTACCGGCAGCTTGCTGGCGATGGTCTGGTAGACGTCGAAGCTCTCGGCCTCGCCGATGGCGTCGAAGCACTCCACCACCAGATCGCGGATCTTGGCGTCGATCTTCGCCATCACCGGCTTGGCAAAGGCCGGCATGGTCAGCTTGCGCAGCCGCAGATGATCCTTCGGCGACACCGCGAAGAAGCCCTTCTCGTAGGCGAGGTCGAAATCGGTCTTGTCGGCCTCGGCCTTGGGCGGCGGCGCCAGTTCCCAGGCGCGGTAATTGGGGGTGAAGCGCTGATCCTTGAGCACCTGGTCGCAGAGCGCGTGGCTGTTGACCAGCCACATCTGCAGGTCCTTGTGCCAGGCCAGCGGATAGTCGCGCAGCAGGCGCTGCCAGACCGGCCGCGGCTCGCGGATGTAGTCCTTGGCATAGGGATTAAAAATCCTGCCGTCGATCTCGATGCGGCCTGCGGCCGGCGCTGCGCTCGTGTCCATTGCTGCTCTCCTCGCTGGCGGCCGTCTGCGCGGCCGTTCTATTGATGCCGCCTCAGTGGCGTTCGCTGTGCTGGCTGCGTGCCACCGCTCGTGCTGCCTTGGGCTCCGGCAGGGTCTCGCCGCGCAGGGCCGCGACCCCGACCAGCAGCGCCCGCAGCGCCGGCAGCCAGTCGTGCGGCTGGCGGTCGATGGACTGCGGAAACACCTGCCGCACATTGGGCAGCTCGTCGCTATCGCGCCGCGCCAGCAACTCGTGCATGGCCTTGCTCCAGGGGCGGTCCGACTCCCGGCTGGCTTGCAGGCCGATGGCGCCGGCGGCGGCCCCCAGCATCAGGGTGCCGATGCTGTGGAACAGCCGCACGCCCTGCTCGGGGCTGAAATCATGGCGCCGGATCGCGGCCAGGAACTGCTCCAGCAGATCCACCTCGGCATCCGGCCCCAGCCGCCCCTTGAGCAGCTCGTTCATCAGCTGCGGCTCGGCGATGAAGGACTCGAACAGGGTCTCGGCGTAGCGGGTCGCGAGGTCGGACCAGTGCTCGCTGTTGCCACTGGGCAGGCGCCGCGCCAGGGTCAGCTCGAACGCCGCCAGCCGCAGCAGCTCGCTGCGGTTGCGCACATGGCGGTACAGCGTTGCGGGCGCGACGTTCAGCTTTTCGGCGATCTGCTTCAGGCTGGCCTGCTCCAGGCCGATTTCCAGCGCCGCGTTGATGATCGCCTGCACGCTGACACGCGGCGGCCGGCCGACCCGGGGTGAGCCGGGCGTGGCCTTGGGGGGAGCATCGCTGTCGACGGGTTTACTCATGGGGCCTGGATTTCCTCGAAAAGCAGTTTCGGGAGGCCGTCCCCGGAAGTCCTACCCTGGATGGATGAGAGCCCTAGGGCCCAGCACCCCAGCCTATCGGCCCCTTGATGCCGTCTGGGGTCGGGCACCCGATCTAGCGCCGCCAGGTGGCACGGGACTTCCCGGAGCAGATGATCGCCGCCGGCCCTATCGGCTGGCCCTGGACCGAGCGGGGGTGCGACCCTAGTCCGTCTTCCAGAGCGGCATCTGGTAGCCCTGCTCCCGGAACAGGGCCACGCAGGCATCGACGGACTCGGCGTCCAGGGTTTTGCCGCGCTCCTGGAGGATGAGTTCCAGCGCCGGCTCGATGCCGCGTGCCGGCCGATACGGCCGGTGCGAAGACATCGCCTCCACCACGTCGGCCACCGCGAGGATTTTTGACTCCTGCAGTATCTGCTCGGCCTTCAGGCCCTGCGGGTAGCCGCTGCCATCCAGGCGCTCGTGGTGCTGGCGGACCATGTCGGCAATCGGCCAGGGAAAGCTCACGTCCTTCAGGATCTCGTAGCCGGTCTGGGCATGGACCTGGATGAGCTGGAACTCGATCTTGGACAGCGCCCCTGGCTTGTTGAGGATTTCCGCCGGAACCCGGACCTTGCCGATGTCGTGGATGCTCGCCGCCAGCTCCAGGCCCTGGATGCGCACCGCGCTCAGGCCCATGACGCGCGCCATCGCCACCGCCAGACCGGCAACCCGCTTCTGGTGGCCTGCGGTGTAGGGATCGCGCATTTCCACCGTGTTGGCGAGCGCCTGCACGGTGGCTTCCATGCTGCGCTCCAGGCGCTGCAGGCCCTGCTCGTTGGATACATGGGTACGCAGGGCGGTGATGCCGTAGGCGAGGTCGCCGGCCATCTCGGTGAGCAAGGCCAGCTCCTCGGGGCCGAAGGCGCCAACTTCGCCGGAGTAGATGACCAGCGTGCCGAAGGGGCCGGTGGCCCCTTGCAGCGGCAGCGCGACGATGGAGCGATAGCCATGGGCGCTGGCCGCCTCCTGCCAGCAGCGCATGGACGGCGCGTTGGCGATGTCGTGGATCACCTGCACTTCACCGGTGCGGATGCTGAGCCCGGCGGGGCCACGGCCCGCTTCGCCGTCGGCCCAGCTGAGCTTGGCGTTCCGCAGGTAGTCGGCGCCATCGCCGGCTCTGGCAACCGGTCGGATCGAGCATGCCGCATCCTGCTCGGCGTAGCCGACCCAGGCCATCTGGTAACCGCCGGGGTCCACCGCCACCTCGCACATCCTTTGCAGCAACTGCTCCTCGCTCACCGCGTGGACCACCGCCGAGTCGCAGGCGCTCAGGGACTGCAGCGTGCGGTTCACCCGGCGCAGGCGGTGCTCGGTCTCCAGCTGCCGCGCGGTGGTCAAGGCAAAGCCGATCTGATCCGCCAGCTGGCTGGCAAAGGCGATTTCGTCGGTTTCCCAATGATGCTCGGGCCCGACGTGCTCGAGGCACAGCAGCCCGACATTCCTGGTGGCTACCTGCACCACCACGTCGAGCATCGAGGTAATGCCCAGGGGCTTGATGTAGCTCTCGACATAGCCGCTGGTACGCACATCGGTCAGCGGCTGGTCGGCATCGACGAAGCTGGCCTCCCTGAGCGCGCGGAACTCATTGCGATACTCGTGCTCCTTCATCACCAGGCCGGCCGAGTGGCGTGCCGGAGTCGCCTCGTAAAGGTCGATGCAGCGCAGCTCGGACCCGGTGGCGTCAAACAGCCAGACGCTGGCCCGCTCGACCCGCGCCACCCGCGCCACCCGCTCGGTGATCTCGCCCGCCAGCGCCTCGACATCGCCGGCCGCCAGCGCGGTGGAATTGATGATCTCGCCCAGGGCCTGCAACTGCGCCTGCACCCGCAGCAGCCGGGCCTTGCGCAGCTCCTCCTCCAGCTTGCGCTCGGTGATGTCCAGCACTACGCCCTGAAAGAACACCGGCTGGTCCTGGGCATCACGCTCGACCGTGGTGCGGTCGTCCACCCAGATCACCGCGCCGGCCTTGCTGCGGATGCGGTACATCTGCGCGAACTGCTTGGCGCCGCTGGCCAGGTGCGCCGCCACCTCCTCGGCGACCCGCGACAGATCGTCGGGATGGATCAGGTCGGCAAACGCGGTCTTGCCAGACAGCAGTTCGTCGGGCTCATAGCCCCACTGGCGCACGTTCTGCGACACATAGTCCACCGGCCAGCCCGGCTTCGCCGCCCAGCGGAACAGCACGGTGGGGCTCTGTTCAATCAGCAGATTGGCGAGCTGCAAGCTGGCTTCCATCGCCTGGCGCGCGCCGATGTCCTCGCCAATGCTGGCGGTGCCGATCACCTCGCCACCGGCCGAATGCAGCACCGAGTTGCTCCAGCGGATCAAACGCCGCTCGCCGCCGTGGGTCAGTACCTCGTTTTGGTGGTGCAGTGCCCCGGCCTGGTCGGCCAATAGGCTGCGGAACACCTCGGCCAGTTCGCCCGCTGCAGCGGGCGGCACAAAGTGCTCAAACCAGTTCTGGCCCAGCACCGCCTCGCGGGCTTCGCCGACGAGTTTCAGGAAGTAATCATTGCAGTAGGTGATCCTGGACTCGACATCAAGCATCACCGCCGCCAGCTGCACGGTTTCGAGCAGGCCGCTGAACCGCCGATCGCTCTCCCGCAAGGCCACCTCCGCCTGCTTGCGCTCGGTGATATCACGCAGGCTGACGACGATGCCGGCCACCGCCGGTACCGCCAGCAGGTTGCGACTCATCGCCTCGGTGTTTCGCCAGGCACCGGCCTTGTTCTGGTACCGCGCCTCGGTTTTCGTGGTTCTTTCGGGGTGCTCCAGCAGCTCCGCCATGCCACGCTTGATGTTGGCAAGGTCGCCCGGGTGAACCAGCGCGGTCAGCTCGCTGCCAACCAGCTCCGCCGGCTCGTAACCCCCCAGGGCCCGCACCGCCGGGCTGATGTAGCGGACCCGGAGATCGCCGCCAATCACCGCGACGATGTCAGAGGTGCCCTCGATCAGCGAGCGAAACCAGACCTCGCTCGCCTTCAACGCCCGCTCGGCCTGGCGGCGCTCGCGGATGTCGCGGATGTTGGCCCAGGTGCCCAGCATCGCGCCGGACTCCGAGCGCACCGCGAACGCCCGCACCGAGACCGGCACCAGGCTTCCGTCCTTGTGGATGTACTCCTTTTCGTACTCGTCGGAATAGCCCCGCTGCGGCACTTGTTTTGCCAGCATCTCGGCATTCATCACCAGCCATTGCGGTGCCGTGATCTCGGCGTAGTGGCGCCCCAGCAGCTCCGCCCGCGTATAGCCCAAAAGGTTCTGATAGGCCTGGTTGAACTCGGTGAACCGGCCTTGCGAATCGAGCTGCACGATGCCGTCCCGGCTGGACTCGAACAAGCCGCGGTAGCGCAGCTCCGATTGCTGGAGCTTGGCGTCCGCCGCTTTTTGCTCGCTGATGTCGGTGATGGTGGCGAGCACATAGCTCGATCGGCCGTCGGTCTCCGGATGCAAGGCCATGTGGACCTCGGCCCAGACCACGGCGCCGGTCTGGTGCCGGTAGCGGCTGGTAAAGCGGATGGAATCGGTCGCGCCGGAGCGGAGCTGGTCGAGCAGCGCCTGGTTGCCGGGCACGTCCTCCGGATGCGCCAGCGTCCACCAGTCGCGGGCAATCAGCTCGGGCTCCGGGTAGCCGAGAATCCGGCAGAGCGCGGGGTTGACCTGCACCCTGCCGTCCGCCGAGCGCAGGGCAAGCCCCAGCGGCAAGTCCCTGAACAGGTAGCGGAAGCGCTCCTCCAGCCCCAGGCGCTCGGCCAGCAAGTAGCGGCGCTCGCCTTCGGCCCGGTTCTCGACCACGCCGGACCACCAGATCAGCCCGCAAAACAGCAGCATCATCACCAGCGCGAACAGGGCGCCGCCAAACTCGTGGTCGTACAGGCCCGCGGCCTGGCCGACATGATCCAGCCAGGCCAGCACCGCCGGGCCGATCAGCGCGTACGGGAGCATGCGCCGGATCATGCGGCCGCCCGCCGAGGCGCTGACCAGGGGCGCGGTCCAGCCCTGCGTGGGCGCGACGCACAAGAGCCCAGCCGCCAGCAGCGCAAAGGCGATCAGGGTGTAGGTGGCGATGCCGGCGTAGGCCGCCAGCCCGAACAAGGCCGAGCCGCTTTGCAGAAAGGTGATGCCGCCCAGATACGCCCCGACAAACACCCAGAGCGCCAGCACCCGCGCCAGCGACCGCAGCACGCGGCTGTTGGTGGCGAGCAACAGCAGGGCCGCCGCCGCGAGCACGAAATTGAAGACGGTGAGCGGCGCCATGCGCGCGGCGTGCAGGGTCCGCACGCTGTGAGCTGGGTCCTGGAACAGCCGTTGATCGATGCCGTAGTCCTGCCCAGTCAGGTACTGCAGCAGCGTTGCCAGCGCGATCACCAGCAGCAGTAACGCCAGCAGTTGCGCCAGGCGCGGCGCCCAGGCGTAGCGCCGCCAATGCAGCGCCAGCAGCGCCGCCCCGGCCAGCGCGAACGCCAGCGCGGTATTGGGCGCCATTGCGCCCCAGCGCGGGAGCAGACTCCGCCATGCCGGGATGTCCAGCGCCCAACTGGCCAGCGCAGCCAGGCCGATCAGCATCACGATCAGCCCGCTGGCCATGGACAGCCGCTGGACCAGCCCGACCCAGCGCGGATCGTCACTGGCGCCCGAGGCCGTCGCCGACACTGGGGCGCCGGCCGACGAGGGCGCCGGCCCGCTCACGCAAGACCTCCCGCGCCGGCGCGCATGAGCGCTACGGGTAAGGCGTCCTTGCTGCCTGTGTTGGCCATGATCGGCATATGCAGCCCCAATAGCGGTCCATCTGCGACGCGCCTTATGACGGCGATGCACTCTCGTCCCTGGCGAGAGCGTCCTTGCGAACCGGCTTGGTTTAGCAGCCGGCTCTCGCGGCGACAATGACCTGGGTCAATCCGGCCACGGCGGCACGGGCCGGGCGGCGAGCCCAGGCCCGGTCAAGCTCGGTGCCGATCAGCGGCCTGAACACGCCCATCGGCAGCAAAATCTGGACACCAAAGAATCCGATATGGAGTCTACTCACGCCAAGCCGGACAGGACTTCGGCGGAGGAGAGACCATGCAGAACCCGCCGCCAGGGGCATCGGAGGTCCGTTACCGGCGGCTGTTCGAGACCGCCCAGGGCGGCATCCTCATCCTCGATGGCCGCACCGGCGTCATCGTCGACGCCAATCCCTTCCTGACCGGCAGCCTCGGCTACCGCCGTGAGGAGTTGCTGGGCAAGCGGCTGTGGCAGATCGACGCCATCGTCGATGCTGACGCGGTGAAGCAGGCCTTCGCCGAACTGGAGCACCAGGACCACGTCCGCCACGAGCACCTGCACCTGCGGCGCAAGGACGGCAGCCTGCTGGACGCGGAATGCATCAGCGATGCCTACGAGGTTGAGGGCCAGCGGGTCTACCAATGCAACATTCTCGACCTCACGGATCGTCGGCGCCTGGTGCGGCGCACCCGGGACGACGAGGCGCGTTTCCGGGCCCTGATCGAGAACGCCGCGGATGCCGTCGTGGTGGCCCGTCTGGATGGAACGATTTCCTACGTCAGCCCGGCAATCGAGGCCCTGGCCGGCTACCAGCCCACCGAGCTGATCGGGCGCCGCTACTTTGAGCTGCTGCATCCGGATGACGTGCCGGTCGCCGCCGATCTGGTCACGCAGTTGGCGAATCACCCCGGCACCGCCCTGCGCTCGGAGCTGCGGTACCGCAACCGGGATGGCGCCTACCGGACCATCGCCGGCACCTCGCGCTACCTGCCGGACACGCCGGGCATCCACGGCATCGTCGCCAATATTCACGATGTCACCGCGAACCGGCAGGCCGAGGCCGCCTTGCGGAGCTCGCAGCAGCTGGTCGAGGGCATCCTCAACGCCATTCCGGTACGGGTGTTCTGGAAGGACCGGAACCTCCATTACCTCGGCTGCAACGCCCCGTTCGCGCGCGACGCCGGTTTTGTCGAGGCGCGGGAACTGGTCGGCAAGGACGACTACCAGATGGTCTGGCGCGAGCAGGCCGAGGGATATCGACAGGACGACCGCGGCGTCATCGACAGCGGTCGCGCCAAGATCCTGATCGAGGAGCCGCAGACCACCGCCGATGGCCACACCGCGACCGTGCTTACCAGCAAGCTGCCGCTGCGTGACGCGGCGGGTGGCATCGTCGGCGTGCTCGGCGCCTACATGGACATCACCGAGCACAAGCAGCGGGAGCAGGCCCTGCTGCGCAGCACCCGGGCGCTCAAGGCCCTGAGCAGCGGCAACCGGGTACTGATGCACGCGCGGACCGAGGACCGGCTGTATGCGGAGATGACCCACGCCGTGGTCGAGCAGGGCGGCTATCGCATGGCCTGGGTGGGCCTGGTGGACCCGGGTGCAGACTCGCCCATCCGCCCGGTGGGCAAGGCCGGCGACGACAGCGACTACGTCTCGGTCGTGCGGCTCAGCTGGGATGCCTCGGAACGCGGCAGCGGCCCGGCCGGCCGCTGCGTGCGGAGCGGCCAGCTCGCGGTCAGCCACGACATCGCCGCCGACCCCAGCATGGCGCCCTGGCAGGCCGCCGCTCTGGACGCCGGGTTCCGCGCTACGGTGGCGCTGCCCTTGCGCGACGCCGACGCGGTCTTCGGCGTGCTGTGCATTTACTCGACCGACGCGACCGCCTTCGATGCCGACGAACTGGCGCTGCTGAGCCAGATGGCGGACGAACTGGCCTTCGGCGTGCGCAACCTCCGGACCCGGGTGGCGCACGACGAGGACCTGCTGCGCCTGGAGCGCAGCATGGAAGCCACGGTCCAGGCCCTGGCAGGCACCGTCGAGATCCGCGACCCCTACACCGCCGGCCACCAGCGCCGGGTTGCCGATATCGCCCTGGGCATCGGCCGACTGCTGGGTCTGTCGACGGATCGGCTGCGCGGGCTGCAGCTGGCGGCGGTCATTCACGACATCGGCAAGCTGAGCGTTCCCGCCGAGATCCTGTCCAAGCCGGGCAAGCTGAGCGCGGTCGAGTACGAGCTGATCAAGGGCCACGCCGAGGCCGGCTACCAGATCATCAAGGACATCGAGTTTCCCTGGCCGGTAGCCGAGATCGTGCGCCAGCACCACGAGCGTCTCGATGGCGGCGGCTATCCGCGCGGCCTCAAGGGCGCGCAAATCCTGCCCGAGGCCATGATCCTGGCCGTCGCCGACGTGGTCGAGGCCATGTCCTCCCACCGCCCCTACCGGTCCAGCCGGGGCGTGGCAGCGGCGCTGGAGGAGATCAGCCGGGGCCGAGGCAGCGCCTTCGACCCCGACACGGTCGATGCCTGTCTGCGCCTGTTCGGCGACGGCGGCTTCAAGATGCCGGAGTAGCGGCTCGCCGGTCTCAGGGGTTCTGGTAGTCCTCGCTCCAGACGCCGCTGGAATCCTTGTGGAAGCGGGTCCGCGACTTCAGGTGCTCCCAGCCGGTTTTCCAGAACTCGATCCGATCCGCGAGGATTGCGAAGGCGCACCAGTCCGGTGGTCGTGGCGGCCGCTCGAAGCCGAATTTCCGCTTCAGGCCGTGCAGCCGCTGCTCCAGCCCCAGCTCCGGTTCCGCCGGCGCCGTCTGGTCCGAGGCCCAGTGTCCCAGCCCGACCTCGCGGGGCCGATGATTCCAGACCAGGTCGGCTTCGGCCGAGGGCAGCATCGCCACCTCGCCGTCGACGGTGACCTGCTGATGCAGTGTCGGCCAGTGGAAGCACAGGGCGGCGCGCGGGTTGGCCTGCATCTGCTGGCCCTTGCCGCTCAGCCGGTGCGCGAACAGCAGGATGCCGCCGGCACCGACCTGGACCACGTCGACCATCCGCACCGAGGGCCTGGCATCCAGCCCGCTGGTCGCCAGCGCCGCCGCCGACCACTCGCCGATACCGGCCAAGCGCGCGCTGTCCAGCAGGCTGGCGAGGCGCTGGATCGCGCGCTCGAAGACCGGGTCGTCGGCCTCGCCCTGCGGCGACAGCGTGCTCATGTCGGGTCCCGCGCCGATGGCTGGCCCGCCGGGTCGGGGCCGGGGTGGCCTTGGAGGAAGGGGAAGAACTGGCGGTCGGCCTTGAGGATGTGCCGGTTGACGACTTCATAGGCCAGGAATTCCACCACCTCGCCGGGCGAGCCGTGGCCGGCATGCACTGCCTCCAGCAACTGCCGGGCACTGGCCAGCAGCCGGGCGTGCAGTCCCTGATGCTCGGCCAGTCGCGGGTAGTGGATCGCCGCCAGCACCTGCTCCTCGTCGACGAAATGCCGGGCCACTGCGGCGACCAGGGCGTCCAGCTGGCCCAGGAGCGCCTGCGTGCTCAGGCTCGAATCGGTCATCGCCGCGATCAGGGCGTTGGCGGCATCGAACAGCCCCCGATGCTCGCCGTCGATCAGCGCGTGCCCACTCACGCAGGCGTCCGACCAGACCAGGCGCAGCGCCGAAACCTGCTCCTGCCCGCGCCAGGCCTCGGACGCGCCCCCGGCTGCGGTCACCACCCGGTCGCGGCCTTCCTCCTTGGCTCGGTAGAGCGCCGCATCCGCCCGCTCGAACCAGTGCTGGGCGGCCTCGGCGCCAAGGTGCTCGGCCACGCCGGCACTGATGGTCACCACCCCGGCCTCGGGAAAATCCTGCGCCGCGACGCTGGCCCGCAAGCGTTCGGCAATCGCGGTGGCGGCGGGCGCCGAGGTGGCGGGCGCGAGCACCGCGAACTCCTCACCGCCCCAGCGGAACACCTGATCGGTGGTGCGCGCCGCCGCTCGCAGGCGCTCGGCGGCGGTCTTCAGCACCAGGTCACCGACGGCGTGGCCAAAGCGGTCGTTGACCTGCTTGAAGTGATCCAGATCGAACAGCAGCAGGCTCACCGGACTGCGCTCGCGTTCCGAGAACGCCAGTTCGCGCGCCACCACCTCGTCGAAATGACGGCGGTTCCAGAGCCCGGTCAGCAGATCCGTCGAGCTGAGCCGCTCCAGCTCGAAGATGCGGCGCTGCAGCTCGGCCGCCTGGGCCGGAGCGGCGGCGACGGCGCGGTCATCGAAGACGACCACGGTCTGATCCGCCAATGGCGTGGCATAGACAGT
Source organism: Stagnimonas sp. (assembly GCA_030696045.1). GTDB lineage: Bacteria > Pseudomonadota > Gammaproteobacteria > Nevskiales > Nevskiaceae > Stagnimonas. The sequence goes on from JAUYNO010000090.1 coordinate 65,013, forward strand.
GGCCGCGCGCGGCTTGCCAGCGGCATCGGGGACCTGCATCACCCGGGCCTGCTCGTTGGCACCCAGCTCCAGCAAAGCCGGGCCGTTCGCGGCCAGCCAGTCCCCGGCAATCCGCTGCCGGCAACGCTCGTTGACGAAGCGGGGGCTGGCGTCCCGGTTCAGGATCAGGCCCGGCAGCGGAAAATGTGCGATCAGGTCCAGCGCGCTGAGCGGGGCGGACGGCGGGGCGGGGATGACGGTCGTGGCGGGACTCATGACACGGTCACGGAAGGGAAGCTGGGTCAGGCTGAGCCGCCCCCGCGCCAGCCGCAATGACCTGGGTCAGTACCGCGCCCCGGGCGCCGGCTCAGCTGTAGATCGGCTCGCCGTCGCGGACCACCCAGCGCACCCGCGCCGCCGCCAAGTCCGGGCGCAGCGCCCGCCAGGCCTGCTCCAGCAGACAGAGGTCGGCCACAGCGCCGCGCTCGATCATCCGGGGCGCGCCGCCCGGCTGCGCGGCCGCACCGGTGAACAGCGCCAGCGCCTGCTCCGGGCTGAGCGCCTCTTCGGCCGCGACGAATTGGCCGCCGCGCGTGCGGCGCGTCACCGCCGCCTGCATCGCCGCCCAGGGGTCGGGCGCGCCGAAGGGCGCGTCGCTGCCCCCGGCGAGCGGGATGCCGGCATCGAGCAGGCTGCGCAGGCGGTAGAGCCAGGGCTGATCCTCGGCCGCCACTTCACTCAGATACTCGTCGCCGCGTTCTGCGATGAAGTGCGGCTGGGTCACCACGGTCAGCCGGAGTGCGCGCACCTGCTCCAGCAGCTCCGGCGGCAGCACCGAGGCGTGTTCGATGCGGTCGCCCGCCCGCACACCGGCCTCGCACAGGGCCTGCAGCGCGTAGACCAGATCGGTGCGGCTGACGCAGTGGAAGGCCGCGCCACGACCGGCCGCATGGGCGCGGCGGATATCGGCGCACAGCGCATCGAAATCCGGCAGTTCGTGATCGTGCAGGTGGAACTTGTGCGCGCCGCGCAGCAGCTGCGGCGTATCGACGAGGGCGTCGAGGCTGGCATCGCCCATCAGCATCAGCCGCTGCCGCAGTTCGCCACTCGCCTGGGCGGCGGCAAAGCCGTCGGCGGCGGCGGCGAGATCATTGTGCGGCGTGGTGTCGGTGACGCCGGTGACGCCCTGGCTTGCCAGCAGACGGCTCGCCCGCGCCAGGCTGCGCGGGCGCCGGGGCAGGCGGGTGCGCAGCCAGTCGTCGGCGTCGTAGAGGCGGCCCGTGGCGCGGCCGTCGACGCGCTCCAGCGGGTCGTCGCCGTTCGCCGCTTCGAGCTGCGCCAGCGCCGCCGAGTTGAGCAGCCAGAGCCGGCCACTGCGCTGCTGAATGCGCAAGGGCCGGTCCGGCAGCAGGGCATCGAGCGCGGCGCGGTCCAACTCGCCGGCCACCGACTCGTGGTAGCCGGTGCCGCGCAGCCACTCGCCCGGCGCCAGCGCCCGCGCACCCGCTTGCAGCTGCGCACGCAACTGCTCGCGGTCGCGCACCTGCGGCGGGCCGCAGGGCACCGAGTCCAGCGCCGCCGCCAGCGAGTACAGATGCAGATGATGGTCGTGCAGGCCCGGCAGCAGCAGGCCGCCCTGGGCCTCGATCAGCGGCTCGTCGGCCCGGTGCGGCAGGCTGGGCGCGAGCTCGGCGATATGACCCTCGGCGATACGCAGATCGACGATGCGGCCATCGAGTAACTCGGCTTCCCGGATCAGCACGCGCGGTTCCAGTCGGCGAGGACCTCGCCGGTATCCGCGCCCAGCGCCGCCGCCTTGCCGGCGGCCGCGCGGGCGCGCGGTGCCGCGACGGCCTGGCCGCTGCGGTCGAGCAGCGCCGCCCATTCCGCCGCACGCGCCGCGACCCCGTCCGGCGGATCGAAGTCGAGCAGGCTCCGCACCACCCCGCAGAGCGACAGCGAGAGCATCCCTCCTCCGCCTTGCAGCCAGCTGGCCCAGCCCGCGAGCGCGGCGTGGATGCCGGTGAGCGGATCGGCGATGGCGTCGCCGCAGAACAGCGTCTCGCCGTGCGCCTGTTGCAGCAGCCGCGACAGTCCGGCCGCGACGCCGGCGTCGTCGCCGTAGGCAATGGCCTGCTCCCATTCCGGTTCGCGGCCGTAGCCGGTGAGGCTGAGCCAGGTGAGCCGCGCTTGCTGCTGCACGAACTCCTCGGCGACTAGGCCCATCTGCCGCAGCGCGCGCGGCCGCGAGCCCTCGATGACGATGTCCGCCCTGCTCAGTAGCGTGCGCAGCCGCGCACGACCCGCGGCGCCCGACAGGTCGAGCGCGACGCTGCGCTTGCCGGCATTGAGCAGGTCAAAGAATTCCGGCGAACCGCGCCGCGCACCGTCGGGGCGTTGCAGGCTTTCGACCTTCACGACCTCCGCGCCCAGGCGATGCAGCAGGTGGCCGCAGAGCGGGCCGGCCCAGAGCGAGGAAAGGTCGATGACCCGGGGGCCTCTAATGTTTCCCCTCTCCCCTTGTGGGAGAGGGGTAGGGGAGAGGGGGCTCTCGACCAGCCGGAGTATCTCCGCCAACACCGCCTCGGTCTCGCCAAGTACCTGGTTGTTCCAAAACCTTGCAACCCGGAATCCTTCGCTGCGCAGCCAGGCATCGCGCTGCCCATCCTGCGCACTTTCCAGATGCTGGCTGCCATCCAACTCAACCACCAGCTTGGAACCGAAGCAGACGAAGTCGAGTATGTAGGGGCCCAGCGGCGCCTGCCGCTTGAACTTGTGGCCATTCAACCGGCCAGCGCGCAGCTGGTACCACAAGGTTTTTTCGGCGTCGGTCATGCCAACGCGCAACTCCTTGGCGAAGCTGAGAGGCACGCTGCGCGCCCCCCTCTCCCCTACCCCTCTCCCACGAGGGGAGAGGGGAAATACTGGTTCCGCCCGGAGCCAAGGCCATGTCTCGGATTCCGGGCTCGCCGCAACCGCTAGGCCCAACAACCGTCCCTGCGCAGTCAGCTCGTTCGCCGGCCGAAGGCGAACCACCGCCGCCACCGCATCCCAATCCGCCGCCACCTCCGTCTCCAGCCAGGCCGGCAGCGCCGCCCAATCATCCTCGCGCGCCAGATTCAGCGCGATGACGCCGTCAGCGGTCGCCAGCAGGCGGCAGCTGCCGCCGGCCGAGATCGCGCCATTGCGCTGGAACCCGGTGAACGCCGCCCGCTCCGCCAGCAGGCGCGAACCGCGCAGGCCGTCGAGCGCGGCGGCGGTCGGCGCCAGGCTGGCCAGTGCCGCCAGCGCGCCATCGGCGCCGGCGGCGAGCGCGCTCGGCAACATTCGTGCAGGGCCGTCGGCGCGGCCGGTGAGCGCCATCAGGCCGCTACCGGCCCAGCTCAGTGCCGGGTGTTCGTCGGGCAGTTCCAGTGCGCGCGCCGGCACGACGCCAAGCGCATCCAGCAGATGCTGCGCGTAGGCGCGCGCCGTCTGCTCGGGGGGCCGCGCCTGCTCGCCCGCGATCAGGCCTTGCGCTGCTTCCACAGGGCTTCTGCCCGCTGCTGGATGCCCGCCGTCATGCCGGCGAAGCCGGTTTGCAGGCGGCTGCCAAGCAGGGCGACGACGACATGGTGCAGCCAGCCCTGCAGATGAAAGTAGGAGCGATAGCGCGTCCGCTCCGGCCCCAGGGCTTCGACATCGTGCGAGCGGAAGCTGGACAGGGTGCCGGGCACCGGCTTCATGCGATAGGCGAAGCGCTTGCCCTCGACGTATTCGAGCACCCATTCGCGCTGGGGCTGCGGCTTGCCGACCAGCTTCACCTGCAGGTCGATGGGATCACCCGGCTTGAAACTGGTGCGGCACTCGACCAGGAAGGGATTCCACTGCGGGTACTTGCCGAGATCGGTGATGACCTCCCAGACCAGGGCGGCAGGGGCTTGGATTTCCAGGGTCTTTTCGATGACGAACATCGGCGGCTACCGGTCGCGTTGGCGGATGGTTCTAGTCTCGCGGCTGCCGAAGATAGCGCCTCCCGCGTGCGGATGAGTAGCGGGTTCGCTGCCGTAGACTTCGGCTGTCACCGGCCGGAGCCCGCCGCATGTTCGAGGTGATGGACGAGAAGCCCGATCCCGCGCCGCGCTGGCAGATGGCGCTGGGTGGTCTGCCCGACCTCGGCACCGCCCTCGCCTGCTGGCTGAGCTGGCAGCAGCCCGAAGTGCTCGGCGCCGCCTGGGTCAAGCTGATGGTAATCACCGTGCTGGCGGAGTTCTTCGTCATCCACTCCGGCGGCTTCATGGCCACCTTCGGCAACATGCCGGCCTCGCGCCTCGGCCGGATCGGCGCGCATCTCGGACTGGCCAGCTTCTACTTCCTGTTCATCTTCGCGCTCGCCCACAGCCTGGATGCGCCCTGGCTGTACGGCATGTTCGCCTGGCTGTTCTTGAGCAAGCTGCTGGTGAGCTGGTCGGCGAATCGCGGCGCGCGGCTGGCGATCCGCGAGCAGATGATCGACTGGCCATTCGCGGTCGCCGCCTACCTGCTTTCGCTCGGCGCTGGCTTCATCCAATTCGAGTCGGCCAATGGCGGTATCAACGAGCAGGTGTTCGTCGCCGCCGGACTGGTCGATGCGGGGCTGTTCGAGGACCGGCCCTGGACGGCGCTGGCGGCGGGGTCGATCTACTTCACGGCGATGGGGCTGTACCGGATGCGGCTGTGGCGGTGGTTAAACGTCGCCGCGTAAACTTCATGAGCACGGGGCATCGGGAAATGTCCTCAACGCTACATGCCAAGAACCCAAGGGATCACTCGTGAAACACATCTACTGTTTGCTGTTGGCGGCTCTGCTGACGGCCTGCGCCAGTGGTCCTGTACAAGATCCGCTGCCCGCCTATGTCGCCACCTCGCCCACGCGCACCCTTGCTGAAGTCCAGCACGGCTTCAAACAAGGCAAGGATCAGTTCACCAAATTGTTCATCAGCAACCATGTCCCAAGCGGGACGCTCTACGTTGCTTTGACCATCGAACCCAATGGCTCAGTCTCGGACTGCCATGCGGTCGCTTCGGATTTTTCGCCATCCGTGACCGACGCGGTTATGGGTCTGGTTCGAACACTGCAGTTCGGATCGCGGCAAGTACCGAGCTATTCGATGCCGGACTACCCGATCATCTACAAGTTGCCCTGACGTACCAAGTCAGGCGCCTACACAAACTCCTGCCGAATCACCCGCCGCAGCACCTTGCCCAACTCGTTGTAGGGCAGCGCATCCTTGAACACGATCTTCTGCGGCACGCGGGAAGAACGGAGCTTCGCTTTCACCAGCTCCTGCAATTCGGCGATCTCGACCGCAGCGGCGCCCGGCTTGAGCACGACGGCCGCTGCCACGCCCTCGCCCCACTGCTCGTCCGGCATCGCCACCACGGCGCAGTCGGCGACGGCGGGATGGCTCAGCAGCACGTCCTCGATCTCGCCGGGCGAGATGTTCTCGCCGCCGCG
>JAUYNO010000083.1 GCA_030696045.1 Stagnimonas sp.
CGCGCGCTCGCGCCCCTGCTGCGTCCGGGACAGGGCATCGTCTGTGCCTGCAAGGGGCTGGAGCCCGGCAGTGGCCGGATGGCGCACGAGGTGGTCGCCGACGTGCTGCCGGCCGAGCATCCGCTGGCGATCCTGTCCGGGCCGACCTTCGCCAAGGAGCTGGCCATGGGCCTGCCGACGGCGGTGGCCATCGCCTCCAAGGACCAGGCCTTCGCCGAGAAGATCGCCCACGTCTTCCACGGTGATGGCTTCCGCGCCTATCCCTCCGACGATGTCATCGGGGTCGAGATCGGCGGTGCGGCCAAGAACGTGATGGCGATCGGCGTCGGCATCGCCGACGGTCTCGGCCTGGGCGCCAACACCCGCGCCGGCTTCATTGCCCGCAGCCTCAACGAGCTGATGCGCCTGGGCGTGGCCGCCGGCGCCAAGCCGGAGACCTTCATGGGCCTGGCCGGCCTCGGCGACCTGGTGCTGACCTGCACCGACAACCAGTCGCGCAACCGCCGCTTCGGCCTGCTGCTGGCCGAGGGCAAGTCGCCGGCCGAGGCCGCAGCCATCATCGGCCAGGTGGTGGAAGGTGCGAAGGCCGCCGCCGAGGTGCTGCGGCTGGCCGCGCGCCTGGGCGTGGATACCCCGATCACGCGCGAGATCGCCAAGGTCATCTCCGGCGAGATCAAACCGGTGGAAGCGGTCAGCGCCCTGGCGCAGCGGCCGCTGCGCACCGAGCACGACTAGGGTTCCGGTTCAAGCCGCCCCTGCGAACCCCTGCTGCCGCCAGGCCTCGTAGACCGCGATGGCCGCCGCGTTGGCGAGATTGAGCGAGCGCGAATCCGGCTGCATCGGCAGGCGCAGGCGCTGCGCTTCCGGAATCGCATCCAGCACCGCCGGGGGCAGCCCCCGGGTCTCGCTGCCGAACAACAGGATGTCGCCCGGCGCGTAGCGAGCCTCCGCGTAGTTGCACCGCGCCTTGGTACTGAAGGCCCAGATGCGCGCCTGCGGCAGCGCCGCCTGCAGGGCGGCGAAATCGCTGTGTTCCTGCACCCGCGACCATTCGTGGTAGTCCAGCCCGGCGCGTTGCAGATCCTTGTCGCGCAGGTAGAAGCCGAGCGGATGGATCAGGTGCAGCGTCACCCCGGTATTGGCGGCGAGACGGATCAGATTGCCGGTATTGGGCGGGATTTCCGGCTGGTGCAGGACGAGATGGAACACGGCAGCGGCGGCGGCGTTTCAAGGCGGGTGGCAAGCCTAGCGCGTTGACAGTCCCGGGTGCCCTTACTAGCCTCCGTCCACAACCCGTCGTCCCTGTGGAGTCCGCATGAACAAGCTCGTCCCCCTGGTACTCGCCGCCCTGATCGCCGGCAGCGCCCATGCCCAGAGCACGCTCAGCGAGGTCGAGGACAGCCCGGGCGCCGGCGCCATGGCCTTCGACCTGATCTTCATTCGGCCGCTGGGCCTGGTCTCCACCGTGCTCGGCACCGGCGTCTTTATCCTGCAGCTGCCCTTCAATTTCGGTGCCGAGAACAACAAGGACAAGGCCTTCGAGAAGCTGGTGAAGGAACCCGCGCGCTACACCTTCACGCGGCAGTTGGGGAGTACGGAGTAGGGCCGCCAGATACTTTTCGATTCAAAAGGACGCGCCGCGTAGCAGCGCCCCGCCGCGGCCTCCCTGAAAAGCCAGATGCCCTAGCTTTTCAGCTTTCCGGGTGCGGCTTGTAGGGTGGGCTCCAGCCCACGCGTTCCAGCGATGCATCGCGACCGCGTGGGCAGATGAAGCCTGCCCACCCTACGCTAGCTGGCCGCAGCTGGCGGCCTTAGCGCAGTACGGTCCCATCCGCCCCCAGCACCGTCACCGGTGCCAGCTTGAGCGCGCGCACCGGCGCCTCGATCTTGCTCAGGTCGCCCACCACGAACCAGCTCAGCGAGTCCGGCCGCGCCAGCCGTCGTGCGGCCTTCGCCACCGCCGCCGAATCCAGCGCCGCCAGCCGCGCGGCATAGCCGTCGTAGTGATTCTCCGGCAGGCCGTAGCTGAGCAGGCGCTGGTACAGGCTCAACACCCCATGGGCGGTTTCCGCCTCGCTCGGCAGGGTGCGGATCAGCGCCTTGCGGGCGGCGTCGAGTTCGAGTTCGGTCGGCGGCCGCTGGCCGCCCAGACTGGCGATCTCCTTGCGCGCCTCGCGCAGGGCGTCGGCGGTGCGCGGGGTTTCCACCGAGGCCTGGGCCATGAACAGCGAGGGGCCGCGTGATTCGCCCAGTCCGGTGGAGGCGCCATAGCTCCAGTGCTTGTCCTCGCGCAGGTTCATGTTCAGGCGCGAGGTGAACAGGCCGCCGAGCACGGCATTGGCCAGCTCCATGGCTTCCCGCTGCGGGTCGTCGGTTGGCGGCGCCAGGTCGGCGGCGGCGATCAGCGACTGCTCGGCGCCCGGCTTGTCGAACAGGTAGATGCGCGGCGTCGGCGCCAGTACCGGCGGCAGCGTGGTCGCTTCGGCGCCGGTGGCCGTGGTCGGCCACTGGCCCAGGCTCTGCTCCAGCAGCGGCTGCAGGCTGGCCGGATCGGTATCGCCGACCACCAGGATGCGCAGGCCCTCGGGGCGCAGGAAGCGCCCGGCCAGCTGCCTGAGCGTCTCCGGCGTCAGCGCCCGGGTCGCGGCCTCCAGCTTGGGCAGGCTGTTGAAGCGGCCATAGGGATGCTCGCCATACATCAGCCGGTACTGGTTGAGTCCGAGGATGCCGCCGGCGCTGGTGGTGTTGGCGCGCAGGCTGGCCAGCTTGCGCTGCTGCCGGCGTTGCAGGGCATCGGCGGGGAAGGCGGGTTCCCGCAGGTTGCGCACGAACAGCTGCAGCGACTCGGCCAGTTTGACCCGGGTGGCGCCCAGGGTGATGGCGGTGGCATCGGCATCCGGGTCGACGCCGAAGCTGGCGCCGAGATCGCCATAGGCCTCGGTGAGCTGCTCGGCGCTGAGGCCGGCGGCGCCTTCGCTGAGCATGCCCAGCAGCATCTCCATCTGACCGGCCTCCGGCTGCGCGCTGGTGCCCCAGGGGAACAGCAGGGCCAGGTGCACCAGGGGCACCTCGGGACGCTCGGCGAGCAGCACTTCGATGCCGTTGCCGAGCCGGAAGCGTTTCAGCGGCGGCAGCCGGATGCCGGCCGGGTCGCCCACCGGCGGCGGCTGACGGCGGTCCAGGTCCGGGCCCGGGGCCGGCTTCAGCGCCGGCTCCGGCAGCACGCTCAGATCCAGGTAGGCCGGACCCAGCCAGCGCCGCACCGCGTCGCGCACCTGCTCCGGGCTGGCATCGCGCTGCACCTGCCACTGCCGCTCGCAGGCCTCCGGCGCGCCGAGGAACACCTGGCAGACCGCCAGTTCCGAGGCCTTCATGCCGACGCCTTCGCGGTTGGCCAGCCGCATCACATAGCTGCGGGTGCGCAGGCGCTCCAGCTCGGCCGGCGTCGGGCCGTCGGCGGCGAAGCGGGCCAGCTCCTGCGCCAGCGCCGCCTCGGCGGCGACGCGGTCGGCGTCCGGCTTCAGGGTCAGCATCACCGAGAACTGCGAGCCCAGGCTGCCGGGATCGACGCCGGCGCTGACGCCGGTGGCCAGGCCATCGCGGGTCACCAGCCGCCGGTACAGCGGGCTGGCCTTGTCGCCGGCCAGCAGATCGCCGGCCAGGTCCAGCATCAGCGCCTGGTCGCTGTCGCGCGGCGGCACGTTCCAGACCCGGTACAGGCGCGGCAGGGTCACCTTGTCGTCGATGCGGAGCTGGCGCGGGCCGTCGAGCGGCGCCACCCACTCGCCCCGGCGCAACACCGAGGGGCCGGGTGGAATCGCACCGAAGGCGCGCTCGACCCGCGCCACCGCGTCCTCGAAGCCGATATCGCCGGCCAGCACCAGGGTGGCGTTGTTGGGGCCGTAGTACTGCCGGAACCAGTCCTGCACATCGGCCAGCGAGGCGCGGTCGAGATCCTCCATCGAGCCGATGGTGGTCCAGGAGTAGGGATGCCCGGCCGGATACATGGCCTGGGTGACCAGTTCATCGACCTTGCCGTAGGGCTGGCTCTCGCGCTGGCGCTTCTCGTTCTTCACCACGCCGCGCTGCTCGTCGAGCTTGGCCTGGGTGATCGCCGGCAGCAGATGCCCCATGCGGTCCGACTCCAGCCACAGCGCCAGGTCTAGCGCGCCGGTCGGCACGGTCTCGTAGAAATTGGTGCGGTCGGCATTGGTGGTGCCGTTGATGAAGCTGGCGCCCGCCGCTTCCAGCGGCCGGAAGAACTCGTCGTCGTGATGCGCCGAGCCGTTGAACATCAGGTGCTCGAACAGGTGTGCGAAGCCGGTCTTGCCCGGCTTCTCGTCCCGGCTGCCGACGTGGTACATCAGGTGCAGCGCCACCAGCGGCGCCTTGTGGTCCTCGTGCACCAGCAGCGTCAGTCCGTTCGCCAAGATATGCTTGCGATAGCTCAGCGGTGCATCCGGCAAGGGTTCGGAAGCCGGCTGAACGAGCGGTGCCGGCGCGGCCACGGGGGCGACCGGTTGGGCGCCGGTGGCGCAGGCCGCGAGCCCGGCCAGGGCAAGACCGGCGGTGAAGGCGCGGACCATGCGCGGACGGCGGGATGCGGAACGGATCAAAGGGTTCGGATTGGGCATGACAGCCGTCAGCGGTACGCGAGGGAACAAGGGAGCGATTGGCGGCCAGCATAGCCGCCCGGATCGCAGCCTATGAACCCGGCGCGCCGGCCGAGTTCCGGCCCACCGCCGGAGATGGCGCTGCCACTGCCGGTGCTGGATGCCGCCAGCGGCCTCTGGTCCAACGTCGGCCAGCGGCCCTCGCCGCATTGCGATGAGCGCCCCGAGGGCGAGGCGATCAGCCTGCTGGTGGTGCACCACATCTCGCTGCCGCCGGGCGAGTTCGGCGGGCCCTGGATCGACCAGCTGTTCATGGGCACGCTCGATTGCACGGCGCATCCCTACTTCGAGCGCCTGCGCGGGCTGCGGGTCTCGGCCCACGCCTGCGTGTTCCGCGACGGCCATGTCCGCCAGTACGTGCCGACCACGCGCCGCGCCTGGCATGCCGGCGCAAGCCACTTTGACGGCCGCGAGCGCTGCAATGATTTTTCCATCGGCATCGAGCTCGAAGGCGACGAGCACCAGCCCTACACCGACGCCCAGTACACGGCGCTGGCGCGGCTGGTGGTGGCGGCCTTGCGCGCCTATCCGGCACTGACGCCGGAGCGCATCGTCGGGCATAGCGACATCGCACCCGGGCGCAAGCTCGATCCCGGCCCCTGCTTCGACTGGCCACGGCTGCTGGCCCTGGTGGAGTTCCCGCGATGAATTTCCTCGCCGTGCTGGCCGCACTCGCCGCCGAACGCTTCCTGCCGCACGGCCTGGGCTTCGGCGAGCCGCGCCTGCTGCGGGCCCTGCTGCGCGGGCTCGACCGCAGCCGCCCGGGCGCGGCGCTGGCGCGCAGCGCCCTGCTGCCCTGGCTGCTGACGGCGGCGGCGGTCGCGGTCACGGCGCTGATCCAGTACCGGCTGGCCGGCAGCCTGGCTGGCGGCTTGTTCGGCGGTCTGCTGCTCTTCCTCTGCCTGGGGCCGCGCGATCTCGCCGACGAGGTCGGGCAGCTGCTGGCGGCGCGCCAGCGCGGTGACCGCCCGGCAGTGATCCGCCTGGCGCGTCAGCTGCAGCACGGCCCGGAGCCCGACGACAGTCATCGCAGCCTGCTCGGCGCGCTGTTCATCCAGAGCCACGAGCGGCTGTTCGGCGTGCTGCTCGCCTTTCTCACGGTCGGCCCGGCCGGCGCGGTGTTCTACCGCCTGGCCAGCCGCCTGCCGGCGCAGGTGGAGGCACTGGAACCGGATACCGCCGCCGCCCGCGCCGCCGCCCAGCTGCACGGCCTCGCAGCCTGGCTGCCGGTGCGACTGACCGCCCTGCTGTTCGCCCTGGCCGGCAGCATGGACGACGCCATGACCGCCTGGCGGCGGCTGGGTGAACTCGACTTCCGGCACGGCTGGCGCAGCCATAGCTGGGCGGTGCTGGCCGAGGTCGGCTGCGGCGCGCTGGCCAGCGAAGAGGCCGAGGGCAGCAAGCCCGTCGCACCCAAGCTCGACGCCGCCCTGCGCGAGGTGCTGCGGATGCAGACCCGGGCCCTGCTGATCCTGCTGGCGGGCTTCGCGGTGTTCACCACCGGCACGCTTTTCTGATGCGCCCGCTTCGGTGTGCCGTCGCCGCATCGCTGCTGCTGGCGTCCATGGTTTCCGCGCGCGCCGCCGAGCGGGTGGTGGCGCTTGGCCCGCACCTGGCCGAACTGGCCTGCGCCGCTGGCGGCTGTGAGCAACTGGTGGGGGTGATCGCCTACAGCGACTTTCCCGAGCGGGTGCGGCGGCTGCCGGTAGTCGGCGACGCCGCCCAGGTCAATCTCGAAGCCCTGCTGGCGCTGCGCCCCAGCCTGGTGCTCGCCTGGGATGGCGGCACCTCGCCGACCACCATCGACCGCCTGCGCGGCCTGGGCCTGCGGGTGGAGCCGCTGCGCATCGAGAAACTCGGCGAGGTCGCCGACGCCCTGCAGCGGGTCGGCGCCTGGCTCGGCACCGGCGCGGTGGCGGACGCGGTGGCGGCCGACTATCGCCGTCGGCTGGCGACCCTGGCCGCGCGCCATGCCCAGGCCCGACCGCTGAAAGTGTTCTACCAGATCGAAACCGCACCGGCCTACACCGTCAACGGCGACAGTCCGATCAGCCAGGCCATCGCGCTCTGCGGCGGCCGCAATGTCTTCGCCGGCCTGCCGACGCTGGCGGCGCCGGTGAGCGACGAGGCGGTGCTGCTGGCGCAGCCGGACGTGGTGGTGCACAGCGAGCACGACCGCGAGGCGATGCGCGCCTACTGGTCGCGCTTCCCGACCGCGCCGCCGATGGCCAAGGGCCGCATCTACGGCATCGACGCCGACCTGCTGGCACGCGCCGGGCCCCGCCTGATCGACGGCGCCGAGCTGCTTTGCGCGACGCTGGATCTGGCGCGGCGCTGAGTTGGCAGCGCAAGAAAAAAGCCCGGGCGTCGCCGGGCTTTTTTTGGGGGGAATTACCTCGTTAACTCCCTGCTCTTCCTTGAACCCCTCTCCCCTTGTGGGAGAGCGTTTGGCCCCAGGGCCGAACCGACTCAATGTCAGTTCGGCTTAAGCCAAACGCGGGAGAGGGGTGGCGAGCGCAGCGAGTTCGGGTCGGTTCAGCGAGCACAAGCACTCGCTTCGCTCGCCCCCTCTCTCCGGCTCTCTCCCGCAAGCGGGAGAGAGGGCGCAGGGAGCGAAGGATGTAATTCCCTTTTTGCGACTCGCGGCGGCGATCTCAGCCCAGCGAAATGACGCTGTTGAGCAGCAGCCGCACCAGCATGGTCTGGCGGGTCACGCCGGTCTTGCAGAAGATCGAGCGCAGATGGGTGCGGGCGGTGTTGCGGCGCACGTTCATTTTCTCGGCGGCCTCGTCGAGCGTCAGGCCCTCGGCCAGCAGCAGGGCCAGCTGGGCTTCCATGCGGGTGAGACCGAACAGGCGGCGCACCAGCTCCTGCGAAGGCTGGGCGGCGTTGGACTCCGGATCGCGCAGGAACACCACCACCGCCGGGCGCTGCTTGCTCTCGGACCACTGGCCCATCGGCACGGCCTTGATCAGCACGCCGAGCTTGGCGCGGCCGGAGGGGCGGGTGACTGCCATCGCCTCGACCATGCCGGGGCCGGCCTCGCTGTGCGTGGTCTCGCTCAGGGCCTGGCGCAGCAGGCGCTGCAGGTCGCGGCTCTCCTGGCTGTTGTCGAGGCAGAGGTTGTTGCCGGCGAGCCAGATGCCGTCCTTCTCGCCGAGGATGCGGCGGGCTTCCGGGTTGGTTTCGATGATCACGCCGTTCTGGTCGAAGCTGACCATGCCCAGCAGCAGGCGGTTGACCGCACCGGCGAACAGCGCGCGCTCGCATTCCAGGAAGTCGAGCTGGGCGTGGATCTGGATCGAACGCTTCAGGTGCGGCAGCAGGCGCCGCACCAGGCCCTTGTCGGCCTCGGAGAACGGCGCGGCGTCGTGGCTGCGGGTGATGCGCAGGCGGCATTCGATGCCGTCCTTGGTGTAAATGTCGGCGCCCAGCAGATGACGCACGTCGAGCGGCTTCAGGTACTCCTGATAGACCGTGCTCTGCAGCCACTGCTTGCCGATCAGTTCCTCGGCGGTGACCACCTGGCCTTCGGACAGGCGCACGAAGGGGTCCATCGCGAAGAAATGAGTCTCGTAGGAATCGACTCCCTGCTGGGTCACCGAGCCGGTGTTGATCATCACGCCGGTGCTTTCGGGCGAGGGCGGGCGCAGCATCAGGGTGACGTGGCCGGCCTGCAGGCGGTCGCGCAGCAGTTGCAGCGCGGCCTGCCAGGGCGGGGATTCCAGCGCGCCCTGATACAGCGCGCCCAGCAGGCGGTCGTAGTCGTCAAGGCTCACGGCTGACTCCGCGGCGAGGGGGGCAAGGGCAGCTTTCCGGGCGGCGGCCTGGATCGGGGTGACTTTCGCGGGCGACGGCATGCCTGAAACTCCTCCTGCAAGACCCCGGCGGGCGGGGCGTGGTCGTCCTGGCTGCTCGTGGCAGCCGGGATCAATTTCGAGAATGGCTTATCAATATGCCGTGAGCCCCCCTCACGTCAAGAAGAAAATCGCGTATGTCACCCTTCCGGACGATTCTGCGACCCGCCCCGGCGCCGGAGTATCGACCGGCTCAGCGCCCCATCCGGGGGCCGGCGGGAGGAGACCCGTAATGCCCAGCGAACAAGTCATGAAGGCCGCGATGCAGTCCTATATCGACTGCTTCAACCGCAAGGACCCGGCGGCGATTGCCGACCTCTACAGCGAGGATGCGACGGTCGAAGACCCGGTCGGCAGCCCGCTCAAGAAGGGCAAGGCCGAGGTCGCCGCCTTCTACCAGATGGCGGTCGCCACCGGCGCCAAGCTCAAGCTGGCGGCGCCGATCCGCGCCTCGCACGGCAACTCCGCCGCGATGGCCTTCGACGTGCAGCTGAACATGCCCACCGGCGAGGCGATCATCCAGGTGATCGACGTCATGACCTTCAACGAGGAAGGGAAATTCACCTCCATGCGCGCCTTCTGGGGCAAGAGCGACATGATTCTGCTGAAGGCGCCAGCGTGAACCTGCAGGAGCTGTCCGACCAGGCCGAGCTGCTGCGCCTGGTCACCGTCTACGCCTACGCCATCGACGAGCGCGAGTTCGACAAGCTCGATGGCGTGTTCACTCCGGATGCGCACATCGACTACACCGCGATGGGCGGCATCCAGGGCGACTACCCGACGGTGAAGGCCTGGCTGCCGCAGGCGCTGCAGCATTTTCCGGGCTACCAGCATTTCATCGGCAACACCCTGTTCGATGTCAGCGGCGACGAGGCCAGCGGCAAGGTCGCCTGCTACAACCCGATGGTGGTGCCGACGCCGGAAGGTGGCAGCGAGACCATGTTCCTGGGCCTGTGGTACCTCGACCGCTACCGCCGCACCGCGCAGGGCTGGCGCATCGTCGAACGCAGCGAGCGCAAGAGCTACGAGCACAACATGCCGGAGTGGATGAAGAAGGCGCTCGCGTCGCAGAAGCGCTGAAAGCTCCGGGCCTCCAGCCCCGGAAATCGAGGAGGGGCCCATGAGCAGCACGTCGCCTGCCGCGCAGGCGCTGTACTACGGCTGGTGGCTGATCGCCGCCGTCTTCGTCGGCGAGATGTTCGCCATCGGCAGCACCACCTACGCCTTCGGCCTGTTCGTGAAGCCGCTGGAGCAGGAGTTCGGCATCTCCCGCGGTGACGCCAACAAGGGCCTGGCCCTGTTCATCGTCGGCATGGGCCTGTCCGCGCCCCTGATCGGCCGCCTGCTCGACCGCCGCTCGGCGCGCCGCATCATGCTGTTCGGCTCGGTATGGATGGCGCTCGGCCTGGTCGCCGTGGCGATGGCGCCGAGCCTGGGCTGGATGGCGCTGGCGATCCTGCTGCTGGTGGCTTCCGGCGCCGCGATGATCGGCCCACTCACCGCCAACACCCTGGCCTCGCGCTGGTTCGACCGCCGGCGCGGCCGTGCGCTGGGCCTGGTCGCGGTCGGCACCTCGGTCGGCGGCACCCTGCTGGTGCCCCTGATCGCCTACAACCTCGACGCCTACGGCTGGCGGCAGGCGCTGATGATCCAGGCCGGCCTGATCGTCGTCATCGTCGGCGCCCTGGCGCTGTGGGTGGTGCGCGACCGGCCGCAGGATCTCGGCCTGCTGCCGGATGGCGATCTCGCCCGGCCGGAATCGGCTGCCGCCCAGGCGCTCGCCGCCGGCCCGGAATGGCGGCCGGGCCAGCTGCTGCGCCACCGCGACTTCTGGTGCATTGGTCTCTCGGTCGGGCTCACCTTCGCGGTCACCCAGTCGGTGCTCGCCTCCCTGGTGCCCTACGCCACCGACGCCGGCATCGACGGCAAGCAGGCCGCACTGCTGGTATCGAGCCTCTCGGTCTGCTCCATCCTCGGCAAGCTGCTGTTCGGCGCCCTGGCCGAGCGCATCGACAAGCGCTGGCTGCTGCTGACCGTGGTCGCCTTCACCCTGCTGGAACTGGCCACCCTGATCGCCCAGCCCGGCTTCGGCTGGCTGCTGCTGATCTGCGGCATCGCCGGCTTCGCGCTCGGCGGCGAACTGCCGGTATGGGCCGCGATCATCGCCGAGCGCTTCGGCCCGCGCTCCTTCGGCACCGTGATGGGCCTGATGAATCCCATCAACATGGTCTGCAGCCTCGGCGCCATCAGCTATGTCGGCGTCGCCTATGACCGCAGCGGCGGCTACAGCCAGCCGTTCACCGTTTTCCTCGGCGTCGCCGTTGCGGCGGCGGTGATGACCTTGTTGATCAGCCGGCCTGCGGCCAGGGCGATCTAGCCGCCACCGGCTGGTCTGGCTGACGAGGAGCGCGATACAGTCGGCGTGGGGACAGTCAGGTCTTTTTTGCTGGCCGGGCGGTGACAATTTTCGGGAGCACACCATGCGGATCAGGGTCTTGGCGCAGACTTTCCGCGTTATGCGACTGATTGGGTCGTCGAATTAAGCGTTGGGCACCATGAAATTCACTTCGCGGGAAGATCTAGTAAAAAAAATCTGGGGCTGGTTCTGTTTGGCCCTACTTGGTGCGTGGGTCGTACTAGGAATTGCTGCTGGCGAATACCGGCAAGTGGCGTTGACGGTTTTTGCCGTATTGCTGGTCGTTGCCATGTCCTTGCTATCTCTGACAACACCGTTCATTCAAGCACGTAGCGAGTGGCGCAATGGTAGTTCTAAGCGCTATCCCGTCCTGCTAGCCATTGTCATCGCTCTGGCGATTGGAATCAGTCTCGGTGCAGGGCACATGCTACGGGCACTGTTCCACTGATGCCCAACAAGCTCGGTAGGGTGGGTGCAGCGCAGCGAAACCCACCGCCCTCCCTTTCCGCTTCACGCATTCTGTAGGCCGCAACCGCGCTCGCGCCCTTCATGGACCCGACGCGGACGAGGCCGCACAATCGGCCTGCGTCTCAGGGAGCTGCGCCAATGAAACGACTCTCGCCGCTGGACATGCTGTTCCTGCTGTTCGAACAGCGGCACCAGCCGTTGCACGTCGGCGTGCTGGCGCTGTTCCACCCGCCCTACGACGCGCCGGCCAGCTTCGTCACCGACCTCGCGGCGCGGCTGCGGGAATCGACCCAGGCAGCGGCGCCCTTCAATCGCCGGCTCGGCAGCCGCTTCGGCCTGAAGTTCTGGGAAGACGATCCGGGGTTTGATCTCGCCCACCACTTCGTGCACCTGGCCCTGCCCAAGCCCGGGCGCATCCGCGAGCTGCTGGCCATGGTCTCGCGCATCCACAGCGCCCATCTGGACCGCGCCTACCCGCTCTGGCGCACCTACCTGATCGAGGGCCTGGAAGACGGCCGCATCGCCACCTATTCGAAGATCCATCACTCCCTGGTCGATGGCGTCGCCGGCATGCGGCTGATGCTCAATTCGATGTCGCCGGACCGCGCCGAGTCGCAGCTGATGCCGCCGCCCTGGGAGGTGCGCACCCGTCGCTCGCGTGGCCTCGGCCTGCCGCTGCCGCAGGCCTCGGTGGGTGGGCTCAAAGCCCTGCGCAGCCTGCTCAGCGAGGGCCGCCACGCCCTGCCGCAACTGGCCGGCGTGCTCGGCGAGGCCTGGCGCGACCTGCGCCAGCAGCATCCGGACTTCGTGCACGGTCTGCAGGCGCCGCGCTGCATCCTCAACCAGCCGATCACCGGCTCGCGCCGCTTCGCCGCGCAGTCCTACCCGCTGGCGCGGGTCAAGCAGATTGCCCGCGCCTTTTCCGCCACCAGCAATGACGTGGTGCTGGCGATGTGCGGCGGCGCCCTGCGCCGCTATCTCGACGAGATCCGCGAGTTGCCGGAGCGGCCGCTGATCGCGGCGGTGCCGGTGTCGCTGCGACGCGGTGACAGCGACAGCGGCAATGACACCGGCAACGAGATCGCCTTTGCCCTCACCAGCCTGGCCACCCATCTGGGCGATGCCGGCGAGCGCCTGCGCGCCATCCAGCACTGCATGGAGTACAACAAGGCGCGCATGCGCAAGCTCACGCCGGCGCAACTGCTGGCCTACGAGGCAGCGATCCTGCTGCCCGGCGCGCTCAATTTCGTCTCCGGCTTCGGCCGCACCACGGCCGTCAACGTGGTGATCTCCAACGTGCCCGGGCCGCGCCGGCCGATGTACTGGCAGGGCTGCGAGCTGAGCGGCCTGTACCCGGTGTCGATCGCGGTCAGCGGCGTGGCGCTCAACATCACCCTGGTCAGCCGCCACGACAGCATCGACTTCGGCCTCATCGGCTGCCGCAAGACCCTGCCCAGCCTGCAGCGGCTGCTGGATCATCTGACCGATGAGCTGGATGCGCTGGAGCTGGCGGCGGGCACGGTCTCGGCCTAGTCGCCAGGAGGAGCAGCCCCAAAATAAGGAACTACATCGTTAAACGCTGCGCTTCCTTGAACCCCTCTCCCGCTGGCGGGAGAGGGGCAGGGGAGAGGGGGGCGAGCACAGCGAGCTTGGGCAGGTTCAGCGAGCACCAGCACTCGCAACGCTCGCGCGCCCTCTCTCCGGCTCTCTCCCGCAAGCGGGAGAGAGGGCGCAGGGAGTTGCCGATGCGGCTCCATAAAAAAGCCCGCACTGAGGCGGGCTTTGTTGCCGAAGCCGGCGAGCTTCAGGCTGCCTTCTGCTCCGGCATGCCCGGAAAGCCATTGGCCAGGTAGATGCCGTCCACCGACTTCAGCAGCTCCTCGCGCAGGGCGCGCGGGTTGTAGAACTGCTTGTACCAGGCGCGTTGCTTGAGGAAAGCGCCGTCGCCCTGCACGAACAGGCCCTTGAAGCAGGGCTTCTTGTGCTTCCAGACCTCGAAGTCCTGGGCGAAGGCAGCCAGCGCCATGGCCTGGTACTGGCGGGCGATCTCGACGTCCTGTGCATTCGCCACCGCCTGGCCGGTCGGGCTCTTCACCATCAGGCCGTGCCAGACGTAGGCGCTGCCATCCTCGACCGGGGTGTGGGCGATGTAGATGTAGGAGTCGTGGGTGCCGGCCATCTTGGTGATGAGGATGCTGGGGCCGGTGTAGACCGCCTCGGTTTCCAGCAGCGGGCCGTCGGCGGTGGTCAGGGTGCGGTGGCCGCCGCCCATGCGCTGGGTGGCGACGTGGCCCTTGAACTCGTTCTCGAAATACTTCGTGATCGAGCCGTGCACCGGGCCGAAGTGGGCGACGTCGGTGATGTTGTCGACAATCTCCTGGGTGTGGCAGCCGACGATGCCGAGATCGTCGAAGGCCAGCGGCACCCAGGCGACGTCATCGCAGACCGGGATGGTCGGCACGTCGTAGTCGGGTTCCAGGCCTTCCGGGTCGTGCCAGACGAACACGGCACCCATGCGCTCCTCGACCTTCCAGGACTTCACCCGCGCCTGCGGCGGGATCGGACCCTTGGAGTAGGGGATGTGGTTGCACTTGCCATCCGGGCCAAAGCGCCAGGCGTGGTAGGGGCAGCGGATCGAATCGCCTTCGACCGAGCCGTCCTGCGCGACGTAGGAGGTGCTGTTCTTTGCCAGGTGGGTGCCCATGTGCGGGCAGTAGGCGTCGAGCAGGTACACCTTTCCGCTCTGCTTGCCGCGATAGAGCGCGAAGTCCTGGCCGAAGTAGCGCACGCCCTGGGGCGTGCTGGTGATCTTCGCCGACTCGCCGATCATGAACCAGCCGCGCGGGAAGGTGAATTCGCCGAGGCCGTATTCCTTCGTCGTTGCCATGTGTGGTGCTCCTGCATCCCCAAAGATTTGACGGCCAGTCTTGGCGTCGCGGCACCCCCACGCATCATCCGTTTGAGTGGGTTTGCCAGCGGTCGGCGGTGAGTGATTCTCACTGTGCTCGTCTGTCCGGGGTAGGCGCTGGCCTGCCCCGGGGTTCAGCGTGCCAGCTGCTGACCTGCCCAGGGCCGAAGAGCCCGGCAACACCAGATCCCCGGCGTGGGAGGAGAACCAATGTCGAACGCTGTCCGCCTGGGGCCGCTGCTGGCCCTCACCCTGCTTGCCGCTGCCTGCTCCAATTCGGCGGAGCCGACAACAGTTGGCGGCGGTGGACTCGAACCGCAGGCCTGCGGCGCGCCGGCGCCGGCGGCGATCCCGCGCCTGCAGCGCCAGGGCCGCTGGCTGGTGGACCAGCACGGCCGGGTGGTGCTGATCCACGGCGTCAACGCGGTATGGAAGCTCGACCCCTATGTGCCGCCCGATGCGCCCGAGGGCTTCACGGCGGCCGATGCCGCCTGGCTGGCCGAGCACGGGTTCAACAGCGCCCGTATCGGCACGCTCTGGAGCGGGGTGTCGCCCGACGCCTCCGGGCAGGTGAAGGCCGACTACCTCGAGGCCTGGGACCGCATCGTCCAGCTGATGGCGGCGCAGAAGATCTGGATGCTGTTCGACTTCCACCAGGACCTGCTGGGCCATGCCTACCAGGGAGAGGGCCTGCCGGACTGGGCGGTGGAGCCGCTCAAGGGCAACCTCACCACCCTGCTCGGGCCGCCGAACTTCGGCTTTCCCTTCAACTACTTCACGCCGCAACTTTCGCAGGCCTTCGACAATCTCTGGGCCGAGAAAGGGCCGGTGCGCGATGGCTTCCGCGCCGCCTGGGTGGCGGTTGCCCGCAAATGGAAGGACCAGCCCTATTCCATGGGCTACGACCTGCTCAACGAGCCCTGGGCCGGGCTGGAGTACCCGAACTGCCTGATTCCGGTGCTGGGCTGCGAGAGCCACGAGCGGGATGAGTTGCAACCCTTCTACGACTACGCCCGCCAGGGCATCCGCGGGGTCGATCCCAACAACATGGTCTGGTACGAGCCGCAGCCGATGATCAGCACCAGCGCGCCGGCGCAGGGCTATGTCGCGGTTCCGGGCGAGGCGCAGCTGGGCTATTCCTTCCACTACTACTGCCCGCTCAACACCCTGGCCAACTCGGCCCAGCTGGACCTGGTCGACACGCTGCCGTTCGGGCCGCAGGACACCTGCGAGAGCTTCGGCACCGCCACCTTCACCGAAGCCCGGGCCCAGGCCGACAAGATGCAGGGCGTGGAGCTGCTCACCGAGTTCGGCGCCACCGACGAGCTGCCGGTGCTGGCCGAGGTCACGGCGCAGGCCGACGCCGCCCTGGTCGGCTGGCACTACTGGCAGTACAAGAATTTCAGCGATCCCACCACCGAATCGCAGACCAGCGGCGCGCAGAGCCTGTTCGCCGACGACGCCGATCTGGCCAGCGTCAAGCTGGACAAGCTCAAGCTGCTGGAGCGCGCCTATCCGCAGGCCACCGCCGGCACGCCGCTGGAGCTGAGCTTCGATCCGGCGACGGCGGCCTTCCAGTACCGCTACACCGCCGGCCCGGCCTCGGCGCCGACCGAGATCCATGTGCCGAAGATCCACTACCCGGATGGCTATGTGGTCGACGTACGAGGCGCGACGGTGGTGTCGGCGGCGGGTGCCAGCACCTTGCAGCTGCGGAATCTCGCCTGCGATGGCGAGGTGCTGGTGAAGGTCCGCAAGCCGTGAGAGCGGCGCGGCGCGCCGGCTGGCTGACGGCGCTGCTGCTCAGCGCCTGTGGCGGCGCGGGCTCCGGCGCCTTGCCGGCGCCGGTCGCCGAGGACCCGGCCAGCGCGGTCGCCACCGCCCTGCCGACCTTGCAAGGCCCGGTCACCGGCGGGCTCAGGGGCCATGCGCTCTGGGACAGTTGGTACGACCTCGATGCGCTGGGCTATGTCGAGGAGGAGTACTTCGTCTCCGGCACCGCCCGGGCGCATCCGGAAGGCCCCGATGCGGCCTACACCACGCGCATGATTGTCCGTCGCCCGAAGGACGCGGCCCGCTTCAACGGCGCCGTGCTGCTCGACTGGGTGAATGTCACGGCGCAGTTCGAGAACTCGGTCGATACCCTGGAAGCGCACGAGCTGTTCCAGCGCGAGGGCTTTGCCTACGTGCACCTGAGCATGCAGAAAGCCGGCATCTGCTGCCTGCCCGAACTGACGCCGCAGGCCTGGGACCCGGTGCGCTATGCGCCGCTCAATCATCCGGGTGACGAATACGCCTTCGACATGCTGGGTCAGATCGCGCGGAGCTTCAAACAGCCGCGTACGCCGGATGCGATGGGCGGCCTCAAGGTGCAGCGGGTGATCGCCATGGGCCAGTCGCAATCGGCCAACCTGCTCTACGCCTACGTCAACGAGTATCAGCGCAAGGCCGCCGCCATCGACGGCTTCCTGATCCACTCCGGCTTCAGCAGTACCTACACCCAGGCGCCGCAGGTGCCGGTGATCCAGCTCTACAGCGACTACGAGGCCGATGGCGCCTCGCCCACGGGCCTGAAGAACTATCGCGGCTGGGACATCGCCGGTGCCGCGCACCAGAACGCCTGGGTGGGACTGCACCAGGTGCTGGGGCAGGGGCCGCGCGCGGCGGCCAGCGCGCCGGTGCGCGCCGCCTCGGCCGACAGCGACCTGCACGGCCTGGCCGGCCAGTACGGCGAGCAGAACGATCCGGCGCAGTACGCCTGCATCGTCGCCGGCGCCCAGTTTCCGATGCGCTACGCGGTGGCGGCGGCGATCCATCACCTCGACCGCTGGCTGCGCAGCGGCGAGCCGGCGCCGGAAGGTCCGCGCTTCCAGCTCGACGCCGCCGGCGCGCTGATGAAGGACGCCGACGGCAATGCCCTGGGCGGCATCCGCTATCCGCCGATGGCGGTGCCGGTGGCGAGCTACCGCTCGGATCTGTGCGGCCTTGGCGGTATCACCGTGCCCTTCACCGAGCTGCAGCTGACGCAGCGCTACCCGACCCATGCCGGCTACTGGTGCCGGATGCAGGCTGCCGCACGGGAGTCACAGCAGCAGGGCTTTCTGCTGCCGGAGGATGCGGCCGATCTAATGGCGCGGGTCGAGGGTGCCAGCAGTCGCTGGTTGCAGGCCGGTGTCCGCAGCTGTCCGTAGGGCGCATTCCATGCGCCGCGAATCGAGTGCCGGAGCGGGCCGGCGCGCGTAGCGCGCCCTACGCAGCGCGACAGCTTCAGCCCGCGCGGCTATTCATTCGACGGTGAGCACCACCTTGCCGGTATTGCGCCGCGCCTCGATATAGGCCTGCGCCTCGCCGACCCGCTCCAGCGGAAAACTGCAATCGACGTGCGGGCGCAGCCAGCCGTCCTCGACGCCCTGCAGCAGGGCGCCCATCCACACCCGAATCTTCTCGACCTCGTGCCAGAGATGGCCCATGTTGACGCCGAACACGGCGCGGTTGTCGTTCATCAGCGAGATCGGGTTGTACAGCGGCAGGCCCAGCACCACCGACAGCAGGCGCAGCGGCCCGGGCAGCTTCGATTCGGTTGCCGACGAGATGCCGAACATGCCGAGCCGGCCGGTGTGGCGCAGGGCCTGGTAGCTCTTCTTCCAGTGGCTGCCGCCGAGGGCGTCGAGGATCAGCTCGGCGCCGCGATCCCCGGTGAGCCGCATCAGTTCGGGCCTCCAGTCGCCCTGGGTGTAGTCGATGGCTTCGGCCAGGCCGCGCTCCTTGAGAAAGGCGTGCTTGCGCGCACTCGCGGTGCCGATGCTGCGGGCGCCGATATGACGGGCGATGTCGATGGCGGCCAGGCCAACACCGCCGCCGGCGTTGTGGATCAGCACGGTCTCGTCGGCGCGCAGCGAGCCGACGATCACCATCAGCTGCCAGGCGGTGAGGTAGTTCACCGGGATCGCCGCGCACTGTTCGTGGCTGAGCTGCGCGGGTTTGGCGAACACCTGGGCCTGCGGCACCACCACGGTATCGGCATAGCCGCCGAAGCGGGTCAGGCCGAACACCGCTTTGCCCATCCACTCAGGCGCCGCGCCAGCACCGACCGCATCCACCACGCCGGAAAACTCGTAGCCGACCACGCAGGGCTTCTTCGGCGCGTCCGGATACAGGCCCTGGCGGGCCATGATGTCGGCGAAGTTGACGCCGCTGGCGCGCACCCGCACCCGCAGTTCGTGCGCGCCCGGCATCGGGTCCGGCGATTCGCGCAGTTGCAGCATTTCCGGTCCGCCGTTGCCGACGATGAACATCTGCTTCATGGCCCGTCTCCCCGAGGTATCGAGCCGGAACGGTAGCAAAGCCGCGCTGAAACCTCGCCCCCCGCTAGTCATTTCGGACGATGACGCCCCGGGACCGATCAGCGACAACGTTCGCCGACGATTTGCCGCATCGGCGCGGCCCGCGCGCGCCGACTTTCCGAGAGGAGTTCCCTGTGTCCATTGCCGCCGAAAAACTCGCCACCGTGACGCCCGAGCTGCTGGTGCAGCGCGCCCGCGACCTGATCCCCAAGCTCAAGGAACGCGCCACCAAGACCGAGACCGACCGCAAGGTGCCGGACGAGACCATCGCCGAGATGCAGGCCGCCGGCCTGTTCGACGTGCTCAAGCCCAAGCTCTATGGCGGCTACGAGTTCGACCCCCAGGTGTTCTACGACGTGCAGATGGCGCTCGCCGAGGGCTGCATGTCCACCGCCTGGATCTACGGCGTGATCGGCGTCCACAACTGGCAGATCGCGCTGTTCGACCCCAGGGCCGCGCAGGACGTGTTCGGCAAGGACCACAAGACCCTCATCGCCTCCACCTACATGCCCAAGGGCCAGGTGACGCCGGTCGAGGGCGGCTTCAAGTTCAGCGGCCGCTGGGGCTTCTCCAGCGGCATCGACCACTGCCAGTGGGTGTTCCTCGGCGGCCTGATCTTCACGCCCGGCCAGCCGCCGGAATACCGCACCTTCCTGCTGCCGCGCAGCGACTTCGAGGTGATCGACACCTGGCATGTCATGGGCCTGAAGGGCACCGGCTCCAAGGACATCGTGGTCAAGGACCAGTTCGTGCCGGAGTACCGCACCCACAAGGCGACCGACGGCTTCCTCGGCACCAATCCGGGCCGCGAGACCTTCACCTCTGACCTCTACAAGCTGCCGTTCGGCCAGATCTTCGTGCGCGCGGTTTCGACCGCCGCGATTGGTGGCCTGCAGGGCGCGCTCGACACCTTCCTCGACTTCGCCAAGGTCCGGGTCGGCGACATGGGCAACAAGACTTCCGAGCAGGCGCCGGCGCAGCTGGCCGCGTCCGAGGCGGCGCTGGCGGTCGACGAGATGAAGCTGATCCTGCACCGCAACTTCTCGGTGCTGCAGACCAAGATCAAGAACAAGCAGCCGCTCGACGACATCCAGCAGCGCCTGCTGTTCCGCCACCAGGCGGCGCAGGTGGTGGAGCGCTGCGCCAAGCACGCCTACCAGCTGTTCTCGGCCTGCGGCGGGCGCGGCATCTTCACCGACTTCCCGCTGCACCGGTACATGTTCGACATCATGGCCGCGCGCGGCCACTACGCGA
Organism: Stagnimonas sp.; assembly: GCA_030696045.1. Classification (GTDB taxonomy): domain Bacteria; phylum Pseudomonadota; class Gammaproteobacteria; order Nevskiales; family Nevskiaceae; genus Stagnimonas. The sequence continues at coordinate 19,920 of JAUYNO010000083.1, forward strand.
ACAACCCCGAACAGTTCGGTCGCAATTTCGGCGCCGTGCTGCTGGGCCGCGACAACACTGACTACTTCATTTGAGATGGCAGCGCAGGGCGGTCGGGGCCAAGGCCCCTCCTACCGTCCCCTTGTAGGAGCGGGCTTGCCCGCGACCTTCGCTGATCGATAAGGACGAGCACATGGACGGCAGCAAAGGCAGCAACACCTGGGACCAGCAATTCGACGTCATCGTGGTCGGCTCCGGCGCCGGCGGCATGACCGCCGCGCTGTGCGCGAGCGGGGAAGGCCTGTCCGCCGTCGTGCTGGAAAAACAGGGCGTCTACGGCGGCACCACGGCGGTATCCGGCGGCGGCATCTGGATTCCCTGCAACGACGACATTCCCGGCCACGGCGGCAGCGATTCCTACGAGGAAGCGCTGACCTATGTGAAGCTCCTCACCGAGGGCGAGGTGCCGCTGCCGCGCATCGAGGCCTATCTGCGGAACGCGCCGGAGATGGTGCGGCATCTCGCCAAGAAGTTCGGCGTGATCTTCCGTGGCGTGAAGCGCTACCCCGACTACTACCCGGACAAGCCGGGCGGCAAGGACGGCTACCGCTCGATGGAGCCGGTGGAGTTCAACGCCGCCCTGCTCGGTGACGAATTCCAGCGCATGCGTCCGGCTTTCGCCGGCACCCAGGTGATGGGCCGCATGTCGATGAACCAGGTGCAGGCGCATACCCTGTTCACCAAGGGCAAGGGCTGGATCGGCGTCATCATCAAGATGCTGCTGCGCTACTGGCTCGACCTGCCCTGGCGCTTCAAGACCAAGCGCGACCGCCAGCTCACGCTCGGCCAGGCCCTGGTGGCGCAGCTGCGCCACTCCCTGCTCAAGCAGAACATCCCGCTCTGGCTCAACTCCGGCATGGAAAGCCTGATCGAAGAGAACGGCCGCGTCGTCGGCGTGGTGGTGAAGCAAAACGGCAAGACCCTGCGCCTGCAGGCCAAGCGCGGTGTGGTGCTGGCCTCCGGTGGCTTCGAGAACAACCAGGCGATGCGCGAGCAGTACCTGCCCAAGCCGACCCAGGCCCACTGGACCGGTGCCCCGCGCATCAACGATGGCGACGGCATCCGCGCCGGCCTGGCGCTGGGCGCCAAGCTCGGCTTCATGGACCTGGTCTGGGGCTCGCCCACCGTGCATGTGCCGGGTGCGGCCTCGCAGACCACGCTGTTCGTCGAGCGCTGCGCGCCCGGCTGTCTGATCGTCAACAAGAAGGGGCAGCGCTTCGTGAATGAAGCCGCCGCCTACCCGGACGTGGTCACCGCCATGTACCAGGATGACAAGAAGGGCAATGGCACGGTGCCGGCCTGGTTCGTGTTCGACGGCGAGTTCCGCAAGAAATACCCGGCCGGCCTGTTTCTGCCGAGCCAGATGCAGCCCGATTCGGCGCTGCCCAAGGACTGGCTCGACAAGGTCTACTACCGCGCCGACAGCCTGGAAGCGTTGGCTGCCAAGATCGGCGTCGATGCCCAGGGCTTGGTCGCGTCGGCGGCGAAGATGGGCGACTACGCCAGGACCGGCAAGGACCCCGAGTTCGGCAAGGGCGACACCGCCATCGACCGCTACTACAGCGATCCCACGGTCAGCCCCAATCCCTGCCTCGGCCCGGTCGCCAAGGCGCCGTTCTACGCCATCGCGCTCTACCCCGGCGAGATCGGCACCAAGGGCGGCCTCTGGGCCGACGAGCGCGCCCGCGTGCAGCGCGAGGACGGCAGTGTCATCCCCGGCCTCTACGCCATCGGCAACTGCTCGGCGGCGGTGATGGGCAAGACCTACGCCGGCGCCGGCTCCACCCTGGGCCCGGCGATGACCTTCGGCTATATCGCCGCGCGCGACCTGGCCACCGCGCCGCTGGCGGCCGCGAACGCCTGAACCGGACGCCACGAACGAGCCCGCCACTGGCGGGCTTTTTTGTGCCTGCCGGCTAGTCCGTGCGGACGACGAGCCCGGCGCCCGCGCTGCCTATCGTGATGCCCGAGCTGTCCGCCAGCGACAGCCGAGAACAACCAAGACCACGTGCAGAGGAGACCTGTCGATGCGTCGCAATCCCCGTGCAGTAGTGCTGTCCCTGAGTGCGCTGTCGGTGTTGCTCGGCACCGCCCAGGCGCAGCCGCCAGCCGCCAGCAACACCGAGAGCCCCGAGGCCACCACGGTGCTGGAGACGGTCACCGTCACCGCCCAGAAGCGCGAGGAAAAGCTGCAGGACGTGCCGATCGCCATCACCGCGATGAACAAGCAGCAGCTGCAGGCGCGTGGCATCGAGAACGTCGCCGACCTGTCGGCGCTGGCGCCCGGCTTGCAGGTCAACCGCTCGCCCTCCAACGACAGCATTTCGCAGATCACCATCCGCGGTAACTCGCAGATCAATCCGGCGATCTACTGGGACCCGGCGGTCGGCATCTATATCGACGGTGTCTACCTGGGCAAGGCCCAGGGCACGGTGTTCGACGTGGTCGATCTCAACCGGGTGGAAGTGTTGCGCGGCCCGCAGGGCACGCTCTACGGCCGCAACACCATTGGCGGCGCCATCAACCTCGTCACCCGCGCGCCGACCGGCGAGTGGGGCGGTGAGCTGTCCACCTCGGTCGGCAACTTCGGCGCCTGGGTGCGCAAGGCCACGGTCGACCTGCCGGCTTTCGGCATCGCCAAGCTCTCGTTCGCGATCCGCGACGAGCAGCGCGACGGCTGGGTCGAGACCACGCCCGGCAGCTCGGTCCCGGAGATGAACGACCGCAACAGCAATGGCTATCGCTTTGCGGCTGATATCGACTTCAGCGACGAGCTGCAGGCGGCGCTGCGGCTGGACCGCTCGGCGATAGACCAGCGCGGCACCTTCAGCCAGCTGTACCGGCTGCGGCCGACCGGAGCCTTCACGCCGGCACCGCCGCCGGTCGGCAGCTTCCTGTTCGATTCGCTCTCGCCCTTCACCTCGACGCAGCGGGAGGAAACCGCCTCCGTCGATGGCCCGCAGTATCAGCGAGTGGTGGTCAAGGGCGCTTCGGCGACGGTCAGCTACAAGCTCGGCAGCAGCGACACGATCAAGTCGATCAGTGCCTACCGCGAGTTGAACAATCAGGACGCCGGCGACTACGACGGCTCGCCGCTGGCCATCGCCCAGACCGAGCGCATGACCGATTTCGACCAGACCTCGCAGGAACTGCAATGGGTCGGCCGGCGCGGTGCGCTCAACTATGTCGGCGGCCTGTACTACTACCGCGACGACGGCTTTACCAACAATCCGCAGCAGTACTTCTTCGGCGGGGCTGCCTTCGACTCGCGCTACGGCACCCGCACCAAGGCCTATGCCGCCTACACCCAGCTCGATTGGCAGGTGTCGCAGCCGCTGACCCTGACCGCCGGCCTGCGCTACACCTCTGAGCGCAAGGAGCTGGACCGCGTGTTCGGCGCCGCCGGCTCGCCGGCCGGGCCGTTCTTCTACTTCATCCCGGAAGGCACCAATCCCTCGAAGACCTTCGATGCCTTCACCCCGACGCTCAGTGCGACCTGGAAGTTCAGCGAGCGGCTCAGCACCTACGCCCGCTATGCCGAAGGCTTCAAGAGCGGCGGCTTCAATGGCGAGTTCAGCGATACCTCGGTAAGCCCGGCCGCGAACGTCGCCGAGACCGAGACCCCGTTCAAGCCGGAGAAGCTGAAGTCCTACGAGCTGGGCGCGAAGAGCAGCTTTGCCGGTGGTCGCGCGCAGCTCAACGCGGCGGTGTTCCACAACAAGCTCGACGACTTCCAGGCCTCGGTGTTCACCGCCAGCGGGGCCGCCGCCTCGGTGATCCGCAATGCCGGCAAGGCCACGGTGCAGGGTGCGGAACTGGAAGCGGTGCTGCAGCCGATCAAGGCCCTGCGCCTGCAATTCAACTACGCCTGGCTGGACGCCCAGTACGACGAGTTCGAGGATGCCGGTGTCGACCAGGCCGACAACCGCGCCTTCGTGCACGCGCCGCGCAACACCTACAACGTCGTTGCCGATGCGCGCCTGGCACAACTCAGCTTTGGCGAACTGCGCGCCCTGGCCGACTACGCCTATACCAGCTCCTACTACACCTACCCGTATCAGCTCAGCGGCCCCGGCGATGCCGGCAACAATCCGGGCGCGCCGGTGGCCAACGACACCAAGGTCGACGCCTATGGCCTGCTGAACCTGCGGCTCTCGCTGAGCAAGCTCAAGCTCGGCAAGACCGCGCGCGCCGAGCTGGCGCTGTGGGTGCGCAACGCGCTCGACGAAGACGAGCCGGTGAACTACATCGACTTCGGCCCGGGCTTCGGCAACCTCACCCCGTCTTACTTCATGGACCCGCGCACCTATGGCGCGACCGCCACGTTGCGTTGGTAGCAACCGCTTAACTTCATTTTTCAAGGACAGGCAGGCATGACGCAGAGACTCAAGGGCAAGGTCGCATTGGTCACCGGCGGTGGACAGGGCGTGGGGCAGGGCATCGCCTTCGCGCTGGCGGCGGAGGGCGCGGCGGTCGCCGTCACTGGCCGCACGCTGTCGAAGCTGCAGGCCACGGTGGCCGAGATCGGCAAGCGCGGTGGCAAGGCGCTGGCGCTGGAATGCGACGTCAAGGATGCCGCCTCGCTGGAGCACAGCGTGTCTGAAACCGTGAAGCAGCTGGGCGGCCTCGACATCCTGATCAACAGCGCCCAGGAAGTGCCGCTCGGCACCCTCAATGGCGTCAGTGAAGCGGCCTTCGCGGCCGGCTGGGAGTCCGGCCCGCTGGCGACTTTCCGGCTGATGCGCCTGGCCTACCCGCACCTGAAGAAGAGCGGCGACGGCAACATCGTCAACCTGGCTTCGTCGGCGGCCTTCCGCTGGGACGCGGCCGGCTACGGCGCCTATTCGGCGGTGAAGGAGGCGACCCGCCAGCTCACCCGCGCCGCCGCCTGCGAATGGGCCAAGGAAGGCATCCGCACCAACTGCATCCTGCCGCTGGCCGATTCACCGGCGATGGCGGGTTGGACTGCGGCGCGGCCGGAAGAAGCCGCCGCCTTCGTCGCCACCGTGCCGCAGCAGCGCGTCGGCGCCTGCGAGGCCGACATCGGCCGCTTCGTCGCCAACCTCTGCACTGCGGACTGCCGCTACATCAATGGGCAGAGCATTGCGGTGGATGGTGGGCAGGCGTTTCTTGGCTGAGTTCGCGCGCGTGGCGAGAACCCCCCTCCCCAACCCCTCCCCGCAAGGGGGAGGGGCTCAGTGCCGCACGCACATTTACCCCCTCCCCCCTGCGGGGGCGTTTGGCCTAAGCGGGACTGACTCAATGTCAGTCTCGACCGAAGCCAAACGCGGGGAGGGGGGCGATCTCATCGCGCGCTCTGTTAGATGCCCATGAACGCCTTCACGTCACTGCAACTCGGCCCCCTGCAGCTCCGCAACCGCTTCATCAAGTCCGCCACCAACGAGGGCATGGCCAAGGGCGGAGTGCCCTCGAAGGCCCTGGTCGAGCACCACCGACGCATGGCGGCCGGCGGCGCTGCGCTGACCACGGTCGCCTACTGTGCGATCAGCGCCGACGGCCGCACTTTCGAGGATCAGGTAACGCTCGACGAGCCCAGCCTGCCGCATCTGCGCGCGCTCACCGAGGCCGTGCATCGCGAAGGAGGCGCGGCCTGTGCGCAGATCACGCACGGCGGCTGCTTCACCTTCGTCAAGCAGCAGGCGGGCCGGCCTATCAGTGCTAGCGGCGGCTTCAATCCGCCCGGCTCGATCAGCGGCCAGTTCTTCAAGCGGGCGATGACCGAGGCCGATCTGGAGCGCGTCGCTGGCGAGTTCGTCGCGGCGGCTCTATTGGCCGAGCGCGCCGGTTTCGACGCGGTCGAGATCCACATGGGCCATGGCTATCTGCTCAGCCAGTTCCTCTCGCCCAGCTACAACAAGCGCAAGGATCGCTGGGGCGGCCGGACCGCTGCCGAGCGGGTGCGCTATCCGGCCCTGGTGCTGCGCCGCGTGCTCGATGCGGTCGGCGCGCGGCTGGCAGTGATCTGCAAGATCTGCGTCACCGAAGGTTTCAAGGGCGGCGCCACCGCCGAGGACGCGGTGCAGGTGGCGCAGGCCCTGGAGCGCGAGGGCGCGCACCTGCTGGTGCTCAGCGGCGGCATGAATGTCGAATCGCCCTGGGCCATCTTCGGCAGCAACATGCCGAAGGCGGCGACCGATGTCATCGACAACAAGATCGTGCGCCTGGCGACCCGGCTGATGAAGCTCTGGGAGCCGAAGGTGCCGTTCCAGGAGCTGTACCTGCGCGAGCACTCGCTCAAGGTTCGTGCCGCCGTGCGGATGCCGCTGGCCTATCTCGGCGGCGCCAAGTCCATGGCCGGCGTGCGGCAGGTGATGGCCGACGGTTTCGATGCGGTGGTGATGGGCCGCGCCCTGATCCACGACCCGGACCTGGTGCGCAAGTTCGAAGATGGCCGCGCCACGGTGTCCGGCTGCACCGCCTGCAACGAGTGCGTGGTGAGCATGTACACGCCCGGCGGCACGCGGTGCGTACTGAATCCGCCCAATGATGTGAAGCTCAACCAGACGCCAGCGGCAGCCTAGGCCGAGGCAGTCCTGGCTTCATCGTGCGGTTGAATTGCGCGGGCGGCTATTCGTTGACTCGAACGCCCAGCATCAGCTGCGGATTTTCCGCAGCGAAGCGAAGGCAACTACGTCGGCTGGATGCACTTGTTGGGCATCACGGCGCCTCCATGAAGGCCTTTCGCAGCTCGGCCTCCCTCTCGTCGTTCATGCGCTCGATGCATGTGAGTTCTGCTGCTGGAGCCAGGGTGCCGTTAACTGCTTCGAAATAGTACGCGCAGTTGCTGCCACGATATTTAAGCCAATCTTTCTGTGCCGCAGCCAGTGGGCCACTTAGAGAGCCGGCTTGGCGTAACCACTCTTGCTCAGACTTGCGCATGTTCGCTAGCAACGCGTGGTAGGTTGAAGCGAGGCGTTGCTCTGATTCATCTGCCTTGGATTTGGCACATGCCACTACGTCGGGTGTAGCTCCTGAACTGCAATTTGCTCTTGGCTCCGCTACGACCGCGAGGCATGGGAGCGACAATGCGAGCGCCACAACGTAGCTTTTCATGATGCCCAACAGGTAATAGGCCGAACGAGGTCCGAGCATGATTTATTTGTGCGGGCGCCGAAGCCGCGCTGCAACCCATTGTTCTTGAAAGCGGCCGCTTTCATTCCGTCTCCTTATGCAGTGTTCGCCCGGGCGTTTCCGACGCCCACAGTCGATGCTGCCGCTGCGCGCGCGGGGGAGCAAGTTTGGAACCATTCGAGCTGAGCCCCTCGGCGCGCTGAGGAGAGGCCTGTCGAAGTCAGTCGGCACGTCGGTGCAGCCCTTTGACAGGCTCAGGGAAAACGGCTGTCTGGGTGCTCGCCGTTCGTGGCTGCGCGTAAGCTGTCCTCCCTTTTTGGAGGAAGGACATGACCACCTACAACACGCTCGACTACACCGTCGCCGACGGCATCCTCACGCTCACGCTCAACCGTCCGGAGCAGATGAACTCCTTCACGGTGGAGATGGCCAACGAGCTGGTGGCCGCCTTCGAGCGCGCGAGTGAAGAGGACGCTGTGCGCGCCATCGTTGTCACCGGCGCTGGCAAGGCCTTCTGTGCCGGCATGGACCTCACCAAGCCCGGCAATGTCTTTGGCCTCGCCGAGGACCTGCGACCGAGCTTGCAGGATATGAACGAGCGCCTGGACGATCCCGCCATCCACGAAGGCGTGCGCGACACCGGCGGCCGGGTGACGTTGGCGATCTTCAACTGCAAGAAGCCGGTCATTGCCGCCATCAACGGTGCGGCGGTCGGCATCGGCGCCACCATGACCCTGGCGATGGACGTGCGGCTGGCGTCCGAGAAAGCCCGCATTGGTTTCGTGTTCGGCAAGATCGGCATCGTGCCGGAGGCCTGTTCGAGCTGGTTCCTGCCGCGCATCGTCGGCATCTCGCAGGCGCTGGAATGGTGCTATTCGGCCGACATCCTCAGCGCCGAGGAAGCCAAGGCCGGTGGCCTGGTGAAGGCGGTTCTGGCGCCGGACCAGTTGCTGCCCGAGGCCTACAAGCTGGCGCGGAAATTCGTCGAGGGCCGCTCGCCGGTCGCGGTCGCGCTGGCGCGGCAGATGCTCTATCGCAACTCCGCCCAGGCGCATCCGATCGAGGCGCACCGGGTCGACTCGCTGGCGGTGTTCTACACCAGCCTGAAGGACGGCAAGGAGGGCGTGCAATCCTTCCTGGAAAAGCGCGCGCCGGAGTTCAGCGCCCAGGCTTCCAGCGACATGCCGCCGTTCTATTCGGACTGGGCGCGCTAGGGGCGCCGTTGGATCACATGGCGGCGTCGTTCTTCGCAATGCGCACCAGTCCCCTCCCTCGCTTGCGGGGGAGGGTTAGGGTGGGGGCGGCGAGCGGAGCGCGCATGCGCTGAGGCCAAACCTCAGCGGAAGCATTCGCTGCGCTCACTCGCCCCCATCCCGGCCTTCCCCCGCAAGCAGGGGAAGGAGACAAGCGATGTCGCCAACTAACCGAAAGCTGCTCCAGTGCTCCCCCGGGCCGGCGCCCGATTCGCTAACCTATCGCCAGCCGCTGCCTGCGGTCCGGTATTGCCAACGGGAGAACCCAGTGGAACCTGAGAAGAACGAAGAACGCTTCACCCGGACGGTGGCGTTCATGAAGCAGCGCAAGGCGGAGAAGGAAAAGGACGGCCGCTGGACCGGCAAGGTCTCGCTGGTGCTCGGCGCGACTGGCGCCGCTGCCGTGGTGCTGACGACGCTGTACTTCCTGTTTCGCTAGGTTTTTCTCGGGCCGCGCCGCCGTCGGCGCGGCCTCAGTGGCAGACCGGCTCGCTGGCCCGGGCGCGGGCGACGAAGTGGTTGGTGAGCGAGGTGGTGCGCTGTTCGCGCTGGGCGATGCTGTCCTCGGACAGGGCGTAGCGTTCGCAGGCGATCCGTTCGCTGCCACGCGCCGCGATCAGCTCCAGATCACCGACGAAGCGAAAACCCCGGTGTTCGGGGCTCGAAGCCCAGATTGCCGTCACGGCGAGGCCATCGGGGTAGCGGCGGATGAAGAGGGTCTGTGACATGGGCTTCCTGCGGGCCGGACACGCCGGCTGCCGCCGGCTGAATGTGGCCATGAGAGCGCAAAACCGGGCGGCCCGCAGCAGCTATCGCCGCCAGCGGAAGCGACGGCCCGACGGAAGGCGACGACCGGTTCAGTCGGCCAGGTAATGCACCCCGGTCAGGCGTTCGGACAGTTCCCACAGGCCCCGCGCCAGCCCTGGATCGCGGGCCTGCGGACTGCTTTCCACCGCTTTCGGGAAGCCCCCCAGCTCCTTGTAGCCACCGGGGCCGTAGTACTCGCCGCCACGCACCTCGGCGGCGGTGGCCGCGTGCAGCGCCGGCAGGGCGCCCAGGGCCGGCGCCTGCGCGAACAAGCGGGTCGCCAGCCGCATGAAGTAGCCGCCCAGCTCCGGGTTGGTGGCGGCATAGCCCGGGTGTGCGGTGACCGCCAGCGCGCGGCTGCCGGCCCGCTTCAGCCGGCGGTCCAGCTCGAAGCTGAACAGCAGCGCGGCCAGCTTGCTGCGGCCGTAGGCGTCCATTTCCTTGTAGGGGCGCGCCGTCAGGCCGGGGTCGCCCAGGTCCAGGCCCTGGGTGAGGCGGTGCGCCATGCTCGACATGCTGAGCACGCGGGCGGCCGGGGCGGCGTTCAGCGGCTCCAGCAGCAGGCCGGTGAGGGCGAAGGGGCCGAAATGGTTGGTGCCCAGGTGGGTCTCGAAGCCGTCCCGGGTCTGACCCTGCGGCGCCAGGATCGCTGCGGCGTTGTGGATCAGCAGGTCGAGCTGGCTGAAACGTGCCTTGAAGGCCTCGGCGAAGCGGCGGATCGAGCCGAGGTCGGCGACATCCAGCTGCATCGCCTCCACCGTCGCACTCGGCAGCTGCTGGCGCAGGCGCGCGGCGGCGGCCTCGCCCCGGCTCAGGTCGCGGCAGCCCAGCACCACGCGGGCACCGGCGGCGGCCAGCGCCTGGGCGATCTCGTAGCCGAGGCCGCGATTGCCGCCGGTGATGAGGGCGAGCTTGCCCTGCTGGTTGGGAAGGTCGGCGGCGCTTTTCAATGGGGTGCTCATGGGAATCCGGCGTGAGAGGGGCAGGTACGGGCTTCGAGAATGCGCACGCGGTCGGCGCCACGGGTGCTGGCGATGTCGCGGTTGACCGGCAGGTCCGCCGCCCGGTGCATGGCGACCGTGTCGAAGCCGGCCGCCTTTAGGGTGGAGATGGCCTCCGGCTCGGTGCGGTAGTGCACGTGCATGCGGCCGCGCACGAAGACCTGCAGGGCGGCGCCGAAGGCGGCCATGCCGGCGCTGCGCTGCTCGTTCATCAGGTAGGCATCGGCCAGGTACAGACCCTGGGGGAACTGCTTCAGCGTCGTCGCGATCTCGCTCCAGACGAAACGCGCCTGGGCCGGCGACAGGTAGTTCATCAGGCCTTCGGTGATGATCGCCGTGCCCAGTCTGGGATCGAGCGTCGCCGCGATCGCGGCCAGCGAATCCGGGCCTTCGCTCCTGAGTGCGTTCAGATCGAGTACGCGGTGCTGCTTGCTCAACAGTTTGGCGTCGTCGAGCAGGCGCCGCTTGGTGGCCGCCATCTGCGGCAGATCGGTTTCGAGGTAGGTGAGCTTCTTGCCGTAGCGGTTAGCGAAAGCCCAGCCGCGCGGCGACAGGCCGGCTGCGATCTCGATCACCTGGCCGACGCGACCGTCCTCGATGGCCTGGGTCAGTAGGGCGTCGATGCCGCGATGGCGCGCCAGCATCAGCGCTTCCAGCGAGATGCCGCTCAAGGCCTTGGCGGCGCCGATCAGCAGGCGGAAGCCGCGATCCAGTCGCTTGCCCTGCGGCGTCGCCAAGGCTGGATGCGAGAGGCCGTGCCGGTACCAGAAGTAACCGGTGGCGTAGGCGGTGGGGCTGACCTGCTCGGACTTCGCGCTCATAGCACTCCGGGAATCAGGATCTTCCGCTGCGGCGGATAGTCCGGGAACTTCTCGCGGTACCAGCGGTGGTTGGCGTAGGCGCGCGGCACCAGATTGGCGGCGGTCCAGGCGACGAAGCTCAGGCCGGCGAGCGACCAGGTGGCGATGGCCCAGCCGCTCCAGATCATCAGTTCGCCCAGGTAGTTGGGGCAGGTGATCTTCTCGTACAACCAGCCGCGCGGAATCTTGTAGCCACTCTCGCCCGGCTTGCGCAGCGCCGCCAGCATGGCGTCGGCCCGGCGGTTGACGTAGTAGCCGCCGGCGAACAGCGCCGCGCCGAGCAGGAAGCGCGGGTCCGCCAGCCAGCCCAGTTCGTACGGGCGGCTGATCCCTGGCCAGGACAGGATCGCGGCATTGGCGAACGACACGCCGAGGTTGGTGGTGAAGGCGAGCACAGGCACCAGCAGCGGCGTGGTGTCGCCGGGCTTGGTGCGCAGCCGGAACGGGAAGATGAAGCTGCGCTGGAAGTAATGCGCCTGCCAGAGCGCGAACAGCAGCAGGGGCACCGCGTTCAGGGCTTCGGTGCCGAGGAAGAAGATCAGGGCGAAGCCGAGCGAGGACGGCGCTTCCATGATGACCCAGGCCCAGCGGGTGGGCACTCCCGGCCCCCAGAACCAGGCGGTCTTCTCGCCCTTGTGGCGGCCGTAGGCGGCCTTCATCACGAACTGCAGCACCAGGAACACGAACAGGGCGGCGATGAAGTAGCCGAGGACGGTGTACTGGTGCCATTGGACTGCGCTGAGGTCGGTGTTCATGCGTGCAGCCCTCGCGATGGATGTGCCGCGCAGCCTACACGCCCGGCGCCCCAGGGAACCCCACGTAGTACTGCCCGGTGAGCATGCCGCCATCGACCGCGATCTCGGCGCCACAGAGATAGCTGGACTCGTCGCTGGCGAGGAACAGCGAGGTGCGCGCCACTTCTTCCGGTTCGCCGACCCGCTGCATCGGCACCATGGTGTAGCGCTTGTTCACCTCGGCCTTCTGCTCGGCGTAGGGATTGCCCATGGCGGTGTCCACACCGCCCGGGTGCACCGAGTTCACCCGCACGCCCCGGTGGCCGTACTCCATCGCCGCGACCTTGGTGAAGCCGCGCACCGCCCACTTGCTGGCGCAGTAGGCGCCCAGGCTGTTCGCGGCCTTCATGCCGTCCACCGAGGAGATGTTCACGATCGAACCCTTGCCCTTGGCGATCAACTCGGCGCCGACGATGCGGGTGCCGAGGAAGGTGCCGAGCAGATTGATGTTGAGCACGCGCTCGAACTCGGCTTTCTCGGTGGCCTGGATGGTCTTGAACAGCAGCACGCCGGCGTTGTTGACCAGCACGTCGATGCCGCCGAAGGCGGCCTTGGCCTTGGCCACCACCGCCTGCCAGCTGGCCTCGTCGGTGACATCGTGGCGGAGGAAGGCGGCGTTGGCGCCCAGCTCCTGCGCCAGCGCCTGGCCTTCGGCCTCCAGCACGTCGGCGATCAGCACCTTCGCGCCTTCCGCCACGAACAGCCGCACCGTCGCCGCGCCCATGCCACGCGCACCGCCGGTGATGATCGCGACCTTGCCTTGCAGACGGCCCATGGCTCTCCTCCTTGCTGATTGGTTTGCCGCAGCATTCCACCGGCGCCGGGGCTGGGCCTCGTCCGTATGCAGCACGGACTCCGTAGAATCGGTGCATGCGAACCTCCTGCGTGTTGCTGCTGTGTTGCGGCCTTGCCGCCTGCCAGACCCTGTCACCGGAGCCGGCGCAGCGGGCCGGGCCGCTCCAGCTGGCGCAGTTGCAGCAGAGCTTCCAGTCCCGTTCGGCCAATGCCGGCCAGCGCTACCGAATAAACGCCGCCGCCTCGCAGGTGCGCATCTACGCCTTCCGAGCCGGAGCCGCGCGCAAGGCCGGACACAATCATGTGCTCGGCGTTCCGCAGTTCGAGGGCGAGATCCTGCTGCCGTCGGAGAATCCGGCCGACGCGGCCTTCGCCATCCGGGTGCCGCTGTCGGCGCTGGTCATCGACGACACAGCATCGCGGGCCGCGACCGGCGGCAACTTCATCAGCCCGCGCTCGGCGGACGACATCGCCGGCACCCGCCAGAACCTGCTGGGCGCCAAGGGGCTCGACGCCGAACGATTTCCGGATCTCTGGCTGCACTCGGTCGCCATCGCCGGCGACTGGCCGGTGCTGGTCGTCGAGTTGGCGACCACGCTGCACGGCCTCACCGCGACGCAGCCGGTGGTGCTAAGGGTCGAGCACGATGCGCAGGGCCTGCGCGCGCGCGGCAGTTTCGCCCTGCGCCAGAGCGACTTCGGGCTCACGCCGTTCTCGGTGCTGGGCGGCCTGCTGGCCGTGCAGGACGCGGTGGCGATCGACTTCGATATCCGCGCCGAAGCCGTTGCCGCCATCAGACCCTAATCGACGATGGCCGGGTGCGCCTGCGCCGGCGAGCCCAGCATCGGCCGGTGCGAAGGCGGCTGCCGGCCTTCGTCATTGATGCCGTACTCGGGCGCGATCTCGGCACCGATGATGACCTGCCCCGACTTCTCGGCGCGCTTGGGGTCGCGGTAGATCGCCGAGATGATGTGGCCGGTGAACTCCGGCGTCTCGGCGATCTCCCAGAAGCCCGCGTACTGCTCGGCGGCGCGGTCCATGGCGCGGCGGGTGCGGTCGGTGCGCAGCATGCCCATCCAGATCGAGACGGCGGCGACGTTGTAGGGGCGGAAGTCGACCGCCATGTCCTTGGCGAACTTGTCGACGCCGGTCTTCTGCGCGCCGTAGCCGGGGCCGTGCATGTAGCAGCTGGAGCCGAACGATGAGGTGAAGACGATCAGGCCGTCCTTCTGCTTCGCCATCAGCGGCGCCGCGTACCAGCTGGCGACGTAGCCGCTGCGCAGGCCGACGTCGAGGATGTCCACCAGCTCCAGCGGCTTCTCCCAGAACGGGCCCTTGTCGATGAGCTGGTCGTGCAGGAAGGTGGCGTTGTTGACCAGGATGTCGAGCCGGCCCTGCTCCTTCGCGACCCGCTCGAACAGGGCCTTCACCTCGGCGTCCTTGGCGTGGTCGCAGGCGACGGCGATGCCCTTGCCGCCGGCCTTGGTGACTTCGGCGGCGGTCCCCGCGACCGTGCCCGGCAGCGGTGCGTCGCCTTCGTTCACGGTACGGCCGGTCACATAGACCGTCGCGCCTTCCTTGCCCAGGGCGATGGCGATGCCCTTGCCGGCACCGCGCGACGCGCCGGTGACGACCGCCACCACGTCGGCCAATGGCTTGCTCATGTCCTCTCCTCGCTCATTCGGATTTGCGACGAGGATGCCAGCGCCCTCCCGGCCCGGACTCATCCGATTACGGGAGATGCCGCACAGCCTGCCGAGGCCGCTTGCCGCTAGGATTCCGGTCGCGGCGGGAGGTCGCGCAGGGAGGGGCGGCATGAAGCGAGCAGGATGGGTGCAATGGGCGCTGATGGCGCTGCTGATGCTGACCGGCAGCGAGGCCTGGGCCCGGGTCGGCTGGGCCGAGAGGGTGAAGGGCAGCGTGCAGCTGGAGATCATCGGCCAGCCTGCCAAACCGCTGCAGGTCGGCGATGCCATCGAAGAGAAGGCGCGGCTGCGTACCGGCGCCGACGGCGAGGTGGTGATCCACTTCGTCGACGAGGCCCTGCTGGTGATCCGTCCCAACAGCCAGATCGACGTCAACTATTACCGCTTCGCGGCCGGCGACCACAGCAGCGCCAGCGCCGTGCAGCTGCTCAAGGGCGGCCTGCGCTTCGTCAGCGGCCTGATCGGCAAGCTCAATCGCGAGGAAGTGAAGATCTACACGCCGATGTCCACGATTGGTATTCGCGGCACCGACTTCGACACCGTGTTCCTGGAACAGCCGCGCGACGACGCCGATGCCGGCCTCTACACCTGCGTCACCGAGGGCGGCACGGTGCTGACCGGCGAGAACGGCGAGAGCATCGAGGTCGCCCAGGGCCAGACCGCCTTCACCACCAATGCCGACTTCGTCGCCAGGGGCCTCTCGAAGGCGCGCGAATGGGGCCTGATCCGCCCGCCGCCCGGCCTGTTCCAGTCCGGCAGCTTCGACGGCCAGATCGAGGAACTGAAGCGCGAAGGCCTCAAGCGCCTGCAGGGCAAGCTCACCGAGCAGCTACCCAGCCAGTTCCAGGGCCTGGTCCCGGCCGACATGCTGGGTTCGCTGTTCGCGAAGAAAAAGGAAGCGCCGAAGCCGGTGAATCGCTGCGGAACTTAGAATTTGTCCGCAAATAAATCGCGTCTGCGTTGCCGGAAAAAATTGGTGGCACGCCCTAGGGTGTGTTGACCTTCATTTCATCGCTGCGTTGCGAGTCAAAACCGCGTCAGGCAAGGCGCCGAACGACGCCAAGGCTTACAGCCTTGGCTAGGCCGGCAACGCGGCATGACGCGGTTTTG